>NZ_OZ244205.1:3135000-3762500 GCF_965216895.1 Nisaea sp. | reverse complement strand
CGATAAAAAATGTATCGAAAGTAGTATATATGCCCTTGTAAGGGATACATCAACGTACCATATACGATGCATAGGCATCGGAGATAGTACGTTATGGCCCAACACTTCCTTCTTTCCGCGAAAGCCCGGACATTGTCCGTGGTTCAAGTCGCGCGGATGACGGAAGACGAGGCGCGGGATTTGTTCCGTGCCATCCGTTGGGCCGATACGGACGGTGATCCGGTCTGCCCCCGCTGCGGCTGCTACGCGGTGTACGAGTACAAGGCGCGCAAGATCTTCAAGTGCCAGGGTTGCTCGCATCAGTTCAGCATCACGTCGGGAACGATCTTCGCGTCTCGGAAACTGCCGGTGCGCGATATCCTGCTGGCGATGGCGCTCTTTGCGAACGCTGCCAAGGGCATGTCTGCGCTGCAGCTCGGTCGTGACTTGGACGTGCAGTACAAGACGGCTTACGTGCTGGCTCACAAGATCCGTGAGGCTCTGGCAGCGGAACAGGCAGACGCCACGCTGAAAGGGACTGTTGAAGTGGACGGCGCCTATTTCGGCGGTCACGTCCGCCCGGAGAACCGGAAAGAGGATCGCAAGGATCGCCGCTTCAAGGTGAACCAGTCCGGCAAGCGCAAGGTCGTGGTTGTCATGCGTGAGCGTGGCGGACGCACCCTGCCGTTCGTGTTCCCGACCGAGGCCGCTTCACTGAACACCATTCGCGAGCGCGTCGAGCCGGGTTCTGTGATCCACGCCGACGAGGCGTCGTCTTGGGATGCGCTGCACGGTTACTACGACGCGCGCCGGGTAAACCACTCGGTAGCGTTTCTGGATGACGGCGCCTGCACCAATCAGGCGGAAAGCTACTTCTCCCGCCTGCGCCGTGCCGAGCTAGGCCAGCATCACCGGATCAGCGGGAAGTACCTGCATCAGTATGCCGGTGAGATGGCATGGCGCGAAGACAACCGCCGCCAGCCGAACGGCACTCTGTTCACGGCGATGGTCGCCGCTGCGATGGCGCATCCGGTGTCGCGGCAGTGGAAGGGGTATTGGCAGCGGAGTGCTGCGAACTGAGGAGGATAGACGATGCGTATTTGGATACTATCGCAGGCCGCGCGGTTGCTCGGCATTCAGTTTAAGGTGGACGGGCTCCCCCACGGAGCCCGTCCCTCTTTGTTGCGCGGGGAAACTAAGCAGGCTGATTAGCTGTCAGCCAGTTATTCGTCCCGCTCATCGCGTTGAAGAAGTAGTGTTTTCGGGTGAACTCGCAAACCAAGATGCGGTCATCACCATCCATGTATGCCTTGAAATGCTCGGTAACCTCTTTGGCTGTGTTGTTGAGATTCACCAGCCAAACGGATTCTTGCACTCGATGAGCATTTAGCCGTTTCAGTTCATCCCAAAGCGGCTTGTAGTCCTGAGATCCGGACTCGTTCCGGAGATCGTAGCTAACAAGGAAGTCAGTCATGGTCGTAGTCCTCATTCTGCGGAGTCTGCTCCGCGATGAAAGAGGATGCGCTTTGCGGTGAATCCCGACCCATGTATAATGGGCGGTGTGAACGATCCAGATGGCGGCGCATCCTCGCTTGCCATCATCAAGATTAAGCCGGAGGCACCACCCTCCGGCTTTTTCGTGACCACCGAACATTTTCTAAGAAAATTGCGTAAAACGCAACCATTTGGGGCGAGGCCAGTGATGGCCACAACATCTGGTGGGCCTATGCTCGCCACACGCCATTGGATTCGCAGACTCTTTCAGCCATTTCCATCCGCTTAAGCGCTCTCTTCACCCGCTTACGGATATCCTCTTTGACGAACGAGTTCTCTTCGGAGATCGCCTTCTTATCGAGGATGAAGGAGACAACGCCGGTTACGTCCAGCGGTCCTGATCTGAGGGCTTGTAGGATGAGCCGGTTGAGTTCGTTGGCTTTGAAGTAGCCGCGCTGGCGTTTGTAGATCGGTCGGATGGGGTGCTTCCCGTGATCGTAACCGAGCATGGTGAGAACGACGTCCAGCGCCTGGATCTGCTGGTCGAGTACGGAAATACGTTCTTTAGCGGTCTCACGTTCGCCTGATAGCTCAGCGCGTTTACGTATGAGGCCAGATACGGTGCGGTCCATGCCGAGAGGATAGCGGACTGGCCGTGATAACGGAGTAATCGTCTAGGTGCATTTGATACCTAATTCCGCCGGAGAGCCGGGATGACGACGTAAACTAGATCTCGATATGCCCCGAGAGATAGCGCGCGGCCTTGCCCGCCATCTCGACGCGGTCGCCCTTGAGGCTGCATTTCAGATCGCCGCCGCGGGCCGAGACCTGCCGCCCGAGCAGCTCCGTCTTGCCGAGCCTTTCCGCCCAGTAGGGGATCAGCAGGCAGTGGTTCGAGCCGGTCACCGGATCCTCGTCGATGCCGTGATTCGGCGCGAAATAGCGGCTGACGAAATCGACCTGCCGGCCCGGCGCCGTCGCCATGACGGAGACCGTCGGCAGCTTCTTCAGAGCCCCGAAATCAGGGCTGAGCGCGCGCACCTGGTCCTCGTTCTCGTAGACTGCCATCAGCCGGTCACGCTCCGGCTCCTGCGGCGCGTCGAACAGCGCGGCAGGCTTTGCCCCAAGCGCCTCAACGAGTCCTTCCGGCACCTCCCGCGGGGCCGGCGGGTAGCTCGGAAAATTCATGACGTAGTGGTCGCCATCGCGCCGTACCTTCAGGACGCCGCTCCGGGTCCGGAAACTGATTTCCGCCCGGTCCGGCATCAGGTCGTCGAAGATCAGCGCAGCACTGGCCAGGGTCGCGTGGCCGCAGAGATCGACCTCCACCGCTGGTGTGAACCAGCGCAGATGGAAATCCGCCTCGCCGCTCTCGTCCGGAACGAAGAACGCGGTTTCCGCCAGGTTGTTCTCGGCTGCGATCGACTGCATGGTGAGGTCGCTCAGCCACGAATAGAGCGGACAGATCGCCGCCGGATTGCCGGCGAAGACTTTGTCCGTAAAGGCGTCGATCTGATAAATCGGAACCCGCATGTCCTTCTTCCTCTTGGTGACGATTGTTACTCAACCAGCGTGATGTTGATCCGCCGGTTCTGCTTGCCCTTGTTCTCGATCTTGCCGACCCGGACGGTCCCGATTTCAGCCGTGGAGCGCACATGCGTCCCGCCGCAGGGCTGGAAATCGACATCCTCGCCGATGCGGATCATGCGCACCTTGCCGCTGCCCATCGGCGGCTTCACCGACATGGTACGGACGAGATCGGGATTGGCCTGAAGCTCGTCGTCGGTGATCCAGGAAATCGAGACAGGATGGTCGCCCGCTATCACTTCGTTCAGCTGCGCGGTCAGGGCGTCCTTCTCGGGCCGCTCGCCCGGAATGTTGAAATCGAGCCGGCCCTTGAGCGCGCCGATCTGCCCGCCGGTGACACCGCCATCGACGACGGCGCAGAGGATATGCAGTGCGGTATGGGTGCGCATGTGCCTGTAGCGACGGTCCCAGTCCAGGCTGACCTCGACCTCGTCTCCGACGCCCGGCAATGCCGCGCTGTCTTCCAGAACGTGCAGGATGCCGCCCTCGCCCTTCACCGTGTCGGCGATGACAGCTTCGCCCGCAGCGGTCTTCATGATGCCGGCATCGCCCGGCTGGCCGCCGCCGGTCGGGTAGAAGACGGTGCGGTCGAGCACCACGCCCTCGGGACCGGCGGCCAGCACCTTTGCGGTGCAGGATTTGAGATAGGCGTCTTCGCGGAAGAGTTCTTCGGTCACTGTGCGGCCTCCTTGAGCTTGTCTGCTTCCATCAGGACCTCTTGATAGACCGCCCGGTCGACATTGCCACCACTCAAGATGACACCGATCTTTTTCCCCCTGTTCGCGGCCGCCTCCTTCAGGCAGCCCGCGAGCGGCACCGCACCGGCACCCTCGGCGATATTGTGGGTGTCGGTGTAATAGTGCCGCATGGCCGCACGGATCTCCGCCTCGGAGACCGTAACGATGCGCTCCGCACCCTTGCAGATCAGCTCGACCGCCGCCGGGACCGGCACCCGGCAGGCGACGCCGTCGGCGAAAGTGTCCGCGCTGTTGGTCGAGACCGGCGTCTTCTGTGCGAAGGAGAGCGCATAGGCGGGCGCGTTCTCCGACACGACGCCGATCACCTCGGTCTTCAGCCCCAGCGCGTCGCGTGCCGAGATCACGCCGGATATGCCGGAGCCGAGTCCGATCGGGACATAGATCCGGTCCAGGTCAGGGCACTCGGTCAGCAACTCGAGCCCGTAGCTCGCAACGCCGCGGATCAGATCCTCGTGATAGCTCGGCAGCAGGTGCAGCCCTTCCGTCTCGCTGAGCGCGACCGCGTGTTCGAACGCGTCCTGGAAATCCTCGCCATGCTCGATCAACTCGGCACCGAGGGCGCGCATCGCCGCATTCTTTTCCACGGAATTGCCCTTCGGCACCACGACGACGGGCCGCAGTCCCGCGCGCGAGGCCGCGAAGGCGACGCTCTGGCCGTGATTGCCGCGGGTCGCGGTGATCACTCCCGGACAGTCCGGCAGCCGGCGCTTCAGATTGTCCATATAGACCAGCCCGCCGCGCACCTTGAAGGCGCCGAGCGGGGTGTGGTTCTCGTGCTTGACCCGGATCTCGGCCCCGGCACGGGCGGAGAGCAGCGGCCAGTGATGTTGCGGCGTCGGCGGGACAACGCCATGAACGAGGTCCGCCGCGTCTTCGAGCTGCTGGCGGGTAAAGGAGATTGCCACGGGTCTATCCTTTCGATGTCACGGTCTGAGCCACCGCATCATGGCAAAGCCATCGGTCGCGATCCATCCATGACACGACCACATTGTCATCATTCGAAGGGCACAAAATCGATACAATCTTGCAATTGAACCCTTCCATTAACCGAGTAATATCGAATCAATCGATATTCAATCGGAACATTGTCACAGAGACAAAGATGCACCGCCCCGCGCTCGAATGGCTCCCCAACCTGTCGGGGATCCCCGGACCCAAATATCTCGCCATCGCCCGCGCCATGGCGGAGGACATCGCGACCGGCCGGCTGGCACCGGGCACGCAGCTGCCGACCCACCGCGAGCTCGCCTACCAACTCGGTGTCACCGTCGGCACCGTCTCGCGCGCCTATGCCGAGGCCACGCGACGCGGCCTGATCGACGGCGAGGTCGGGCGCGGCACCTTCGTGCGTCGCCGGATCGGCCGCGACATGGGCGAGATCCCGGTCGGGGCGAACCGCGGCGGGATCGATTTCGGTCTGAACTATCCGCCGCTCGGCACCTCCGAGCGCGCGGCCTTCTCCGCGGCGCTGCACGAGATCGCCGACGGCCGCGACCTGATGAACCTGCTCGCCTACGCGCCCCATGGCGGCGCCCCGCGGCACCGGCAGGCAGCGGCGGACTGGATGGTGAGCCTCGGGGTGGAGACCGACGCCGACCGGGCGATTGTCACCACCGGTGGGCAGAACGGCATGCTCGCCGCCTTCTCCGCGCTGGTGCAGGCCGGCGATACAATCCTCGTCGAGAAGCTGACCTATCCCGGCATCGTTCCCCTCGCCGAAATGCTCGGCCTCAAGGTGCAGCCGGTCGAGCTCGACGCCGAAGGCCTGATCCCGGACTCGCTGGAAGAGGCCTGCCGCAGCTTCGCGCCCCGCGCGCTCTATTTCATGCCGACGCTGCAGAACCCGACCAACACGGTGATGAGCGGCCGGCGCCGCGAGCAGGTCGCGGAGATCGCCGCGCGCTACAACCTGATCCTGGTCGAGGACGACATCTACCGCTTCCTAGTCGAGGACGCGCCGGAGCCGCTCTCCAACCTGCTGCCGGACCAGTCGATCTTCATCACCTCGGCGGCGAAGCAACTCGCGCCGGGCCTGCGCATCGGCGGCGTCAGCGCGCCCCGCGCCATGGTACCGCGCCTCGAGCGCGCGATGCGCGCCTCGACCTGGATGGCCGCGCCGGCGATGGCTGAAATCTTCGCTCTCTGGGTCGATCGCGGCGTCGCGCAGCGGCTCGCCCGGGAGAAGGCCGAGGAGATGCGCCGGCGCCAGCAGGCGGCCGCCGAGATCCTGCACGGCCTCGAGTTTGCCCAGCACACGACCAGCATGCATCTCTGGCTCACGGTCCCCGCCCCCTGGACCGACCGGGACGCGGTCGCGGTGCTCGGAGAACAGGGCGTTGCCGTCTCCTCCGGCCAGGTCTTCGCCACCGCCCCCGGCGCGGGCCGCAACCGGCTCAGGCTCTCGCTCGGCAACCCGAAGGACCTGAAGACGGTCCGTCACGGCCTGACGCTCGTCGCCGACACCCTCGCCGGCGCGCCGCAGCAGGCCGCCTCGATCGTCTGAGTTACAACCCGCGCGTCGCGAACCGCATACCAAGGAACCCACGAGAATGAAGGTCGAACCCGTCACCCTCTCCGGCACCCATGTCCGCCTCGAGCCCCTGAGCGAGACCCATATCCCCGCCCTGCAGAAGGCCGCCGAGGACCCGGCGATCTGGAAATGGACCTGGCCGGGCACCGACCCGGAGGCAGTCGCCGCCTATGTCCGGCTCGCGCTGGAGAACCAGGAAAAGGGCGTGGACTGTCCCTTCGCAACGGTGGATGTCGCGAGCGGCGAGGTCGCCGGCTCGACCCGCTACATGACCATCGACCTGAAGAACAAGCGGGTCGAGATCGGCAGCACCTGGCTCAACCCGCGCTTCCAGCGCACGCCGCTCAATACCGAGGCCAAGTACCTGATGCTGAAACACGCCTTCGAGACGCTCGGCTGCATCCGCGTCGAGTTCAAGACGCATCACAAGAACGAGCAGTCCCAGAACGCCCTGAAGCGCATCGGCGCGATCTACGAGGGCACGCTCCGCCAGCACATGATCCACACCGACGGGACCCTCCGGGACTCGGTCTACTTCTCCATCCTCGACAAGGAATGGCCGGACGTGAAACTGATGCTGGAGGGGAAGCTGGGGCCGCGGGCCGGATAAGCTCCTCCGCTCAGAGAATCTCGTCCTCGTCGAGCAAAGGATCGTTTTCGAACTCTTCCTCGATCGCTTCCATCGCGCCCTCGATGGAGGATTTGCGGGGCATCTGGGCGATGTTGTAGAGCGCATCGCCCTGATTGACCGCCGGCAGGTTGCTGCGGCCCACGACAAGCCCGGAATAGGGGCTTTTCAGATCCAGTTCCTTCTCGCCGAAAGGGTCCGAGATATAGCCGAGGGACTCTCCCTTGCGGACAATGTCCCCGGCGACACGCAGGGTGCGGAAGATCCCGCCCTCGGGCGCCCGCACCCAGGCCATCTTCCGCACCAGCGGAGGCTCGACGTTTCCCAGCCTGAGACTGCGGTGCCGGATCATGCCGAGATGTTTCAGGACCTTGAGGATGCCCTTCACGCCGACCCTGGCCGAGAACTCGTCCAGCCGGAGCGCCTCTCCGGCCTCGTAGAGCAGGAGCGGCACACCGCTCTCCGCGGCGGCGGCCCGCAGCGAGCCGTCGCGCAGTTCGGCCTGCACGATCACCGGCGGTTCGAAGGCGCGGGCAAGTTCAAGCGCCGTCGTATCATCCGCACTGATGCGGATCTGCGGCAGGTTCACCCTGTGAGCCGCGGCGGAGTGCAGGTCGATCCCGAAATCGCAGAGCGACACCACGTCGTTGAGGAACCGGTAGGCGAGCTGGC
Organism: Nisaea sp.; assembly: GCF_965216895.1. Taxonomy (GTDB): domain Bacteria; phylum Pseudomonadota; class Alphaproteobacteria; order Thalassobaculales; family Thalassobaculaceae; genus Nisaea. The sequence goes on along the minus strand of NZ_OZ244205.1, from coordinate 3,754,852 downwards.
TCGCCAGGGAACCGGTCTGGCTTCCCGGAAAGCTGCGGTTGAGATCGCGGCGGTCCGGAAGGTAGCGGCTGTGGCTGATGAAGCCGAACGCGTTGACGATCGGGATCAGCACCAGGGTCCCCGAAAGCCCCCTCAATGCCGCGCTGCGCGAGAGCCGCCGGATGATCTCGACACCGATGATCTCGTCCCCGTGCACGGCGGCACTGACGAACACCTTGGGCCCGTCCCGGCGGCCGTGGATGACCTGCACGGGCAAACTGATCGGAGTGTGGTTGCTGAGCAGGCTGATCGGGATTTCGACGATGCGGCGGGTTCCGGGAGGAACCTTGTCCCCGCCGATCGCAAAAGATTTACGCACGTCTTCTGGCCCTTCTGCGGCTCTTGCCGCCCTTTGTCTGCGTCCGGCCCACTCGGGCGTTCTTCTCGATGAATTCGATGATCTTGCCGGCGACATCGACATTGGTCGCCTTCTCCACCCCCTCGAGGCCCGGCGAGGAGTTGACCTCCATGACCACCGGCCCGTTATCCGAGCGCAGCATGTCGACGCCGCAGACATTGAGCCCCATGGCATTGGCGGCCTTGAGCGCAGTCGCCCGTTCCTCCCGACTGATCCTGACCGCCTCGGCGGAGCCGCCACGATGCAGGTTCGAGCGGAAGTCGCCCTCCTTGCCGCGGCGGATCATCGAGGCGACGACCTTTTCTCCGACAACCAGGCAGCGGATATCCTCGCCCTTGGCTTCCTCGACGAATTGCTGAACCAGAACATCCGTCTTCACGCCGCCGAATGCCTGGATGATGCTTTCCGCCGACTTGTCCGTTTCGGCCAGCACCACACCGATGCCCTGCGTGCCTTCCAGAAGCTTGATGATGACAGGCGTTCCGCCGGCAAGCCGGATCACTTCATCGGCATGCGAGGTGCGGTGCGCGAACACGGTGACCGGCAGCCCGACGCCTTCGCGCGACAGCAACTGCATGCTGCGCAGCTTGTCCCGGGAGCGCGAGATCGCGACAGACTCGTTCAGCGGATAGACGTCCATCATCTCGAACTGCCTGAGCACGGCCGTGCCGAAGAACGTCACCGACGCACCGATACGCGGGATGATCGCGTCGTAGCCCGTCAGGGACTCGCCCCTGTAATGCACTTCGGGATCGTTCGCCGCGATATCGATATAACAGCGCAGATGATCGATGATGTCGATCTCGTGGCCCCGCGCCTCCGCAGCCTCCACGATACGCCTGTGCGAATAGAGGTCCGGGTTTCTGCAAAGGAGGCCAATTTTCATTTGATCGCCCTTTCTTTCCTGACCCTGGTTGAAACGGTTGCCTGCCGCCGCCCGGCCACAAACGAACTGCCCGGGTCGATGAAGAAATGCTCGCGGACGGCGTGCCGGCCGAGCAGCATCCGGAAGCCGAGCGGGTCGCGGTCCGCAAGACTGATTTCGATCGGCCAGGTGAACCCGCCCAGCGTCGCATCCGTCCGGATGATGAAGCGCATCTCCCGGTGACCGTTGGAACTGGTCACCTCGCGCTGGTCACAGACTTCAGCGATGCAGTCGACCGCCGGCAGACGGTGACGCTGACGCGGATGCACCACGAACGCGACATGCGGCGTTCCGTGATCGGAAAACGGACGGATATCGAAGGCATGCAGCGCCGAGGTCCGCGCGCCGGTATCGATCTTGGTCTTGATCCGGTCGATGCCGAACTCGCCGAGGCATATCCATTCGCGCCAGCCGATGACCGGCCTGGTTTTTCTCTCGTGCCGGCTCATATGCTGTCGGAACCGTTCGCCTTTCCGGACAAGACCGCCAGACCGTCCCGGCCGCGTCGTTGTACGCGGCACCGGGCGGAAACACCATCAACTGTCACAGCGGCGCGGTCGTTCGTACGCGAGAAGCGCGCCGGGGTTTACCATGGCTCCACGATGAAACAGGACGGCGAACCGATCAACCGTTACTCCGGATCGCGCGGCTGAAGGGTCATTTCTCCACAAACCCCGCCGTCGCGACCAGCGCAAGCAGGCCGGCGCACTGGCCGCGAAGGCTCAGTTCCGGCTCCACATCGACCCATTCCTCCAGCGAATGCGCCCGGCCGCCGGCACCGCCATGGCCGAACTTGACCGCGGGCACGCCGAGCGACATCGGAATGTTGGCGTCTGTCGAGGAGGCGGAGAACTCGGGCTCGAAGCCGTAGGCCCTGATCGCGGCGACGCTGGCCTCGACGATGGTGGAGTTGTGCGGCGTGGTGCCGGCCGGCCGGTTGCCGATCCGGGTCAGTTCGACCGTGATCTCGCCGTTCGACGTGTCGCCGCGCGCGTTCTCGGCCTTCACCGCCGCCTCGATCAGCGCCTTGACCTCGCCGTCGACCCGGTCCAGCACCTCGGCGGATTCCGAGCGCAGGTCGATCTCGGTCCAGACCTCCTCCGGAATGGCGTTGACGGAGGTGCCGCCCTGGAAGGTGCTGGCGCAGTAGGAGCTGCGCGGATCGCCCGGCACCTCGATCCTCGACATGCCGACGAGAAACTGGCCGAGGGCGTAGGCCGGGTTGACCGTGCCGAAGGCGCCGAGGCTGTGCCCGCCCGGCCCCCTGAAGGCGACCCGGTAGCGGTAGGAGCCGACCCCGGCGGTCACCAGATCCTGCGTGTCGATGCCGTCGAAGGTGAAGAAGGAGGCGATGCGCTCGCGGTAGGGATTCTCGGTGAAGAGGTAGCGGATGCCGCGGAGGTCGCCCTTGCCCTCCTCGCCCACGTCGCCGACGAACAGGATGTCCTGCTCGGTCTCGATCCCGGCCGCATCGAGCGCGCGGATGAAGGCGAGCAGGGTGGCGAGCCCCTTGGTGTCGTCGCCGACGCCGGGGGCGAAGAGCTTGGTGTCCTCGCGCCGCACCGTCACGTCGGTGCCCTCCGGAAAGACCGTGTCGAGATGCGAGGCGGCGACCACGATCGGTCCGTTGCCGCGGCCGCGCCGGAGCCCGGTGACATTGCCGATGCCGTCGCGCTGCACCTCCTCCAGGCCGAGGGCGCGGAACATCTCCTCGTAGGCCGCGGCCCGCTTCTCCTCCTTGAAGGGCGGAGAGGGGATCTCGGTCAGGGTGATCAGTTCCTCGACGAATCGGTCATGGCCGGCGCGCAGCGCCTCGGCGGCCTTCTCGAAGCGGGAATGGGCGCGGATGACGCCGGTATCGTTGGTCATGGGTTGCCTTGAACGGTCAGGATGGGAGATATCGGGCCGAGCTTATCCAGTGCCGGAACTGATTTGAAGCTGAGCCCGGCGCAATGCTGTCTCTCCTGACAGGACCGAAAGGACATGACATGGTGCCGTTGCGAACGGCCGGCGAAGAAGGTTCCGGAAACAGGGATGCGACCCGCGGCGAACTTTCCATGACCGCCCTTCTTCCCGCACCCGCAAACGGACTGGACCTGCCCGATGAACGTTGACCTGCTGCTCGCGAACTGGCCGCTTCTCGCCGGCATGGTGCTGGCCGGCGCCGGCGGCGGGCTGCTGTCCGGCCTGCTCGGGGTCGGCGGCGGCATCGTCGTCGTCCCGGTGCTGTTCTCGGTCTTCACCTATCTCGACGTCTCGCCAGAGATCATCATGCACCTCACGGTCGGCACCTCCTTCGCGGCGATGATCCCGACCTCGCTGTTCTCCTCGCTCGGGCATTTTCGCAAGGGAGCGGTCGATTTCGCCATCCTGAAGGCCTGGGCGCCGTGGGCCTTTCTCGGCTGCGTCCTCGGCGTGGTCATCGCCGGACGCTCGAAGAGCGAGATCCTGATCTATGTCTTCGTCGCCGGCGCACTCGCCGTCTCGGCCTACATGTTCTTCTCCGGCGCACGGCCGACGGAAAAGGACCGCATGCCGGGCCGCCTCGGCGCGGGCGGCCTCGCCGGACTGATCGGCACGGTTTCGGCGCTCATGGGGATCGGCGGCGGCACCTTCTTCGTCCCCCTCTTCACCGCGCTCGGCACCCGGGTGCACCGGGCTGTCGGCACCTCCGCGGCGCTCGGCGTGATCGTCTCGACGCCCGGCTTCATCGGCTATGTCGCGGCCGGCTGGCAGCTCGAGGCCCTGCCGCAACTGAGTTTCGGCTTCGTCAACGTGCTCGGCGCGGCCATCCTGATGCCGGTCTCGGCGATCTTCGCGCCGCTCGGCGCCGCCCTCGCCCACCGCCTCAGCCCCCGCGTGCTGAAGGTCTGCTTCGCCCTGTTCCTGCTCGCGACATCGGCCCGGATGCTGGCGACGACGCTCTGAGGTCCGCCGGCATGCCAAACCGGGAGGTGCGGAGGCGGGCGTAACAATCTATGCTGGCAGCACGCATGGGGAGAGCCCGGGAGCCGGAAATGCGCACCACATCTATCACGCTGCTGCTTGCCCTCACACTCGGCGCCTGCGCCGGCCTGCCCGACGGCAGCCCCGAGTCCCGCACCGCCGCCCGTTTCGAAACCATCCGGCACGATCGCACCCTTTCCCGCGCCTTCCTGCAGGCGATGCCGAAGGGTGCTGACCTGCACACCCACCTCTCCGGCGCGGTCTATGCCGAGGCCTATATCGACTGGGCCGCCGACCCGGATCTCGGGCTCTGCTGGGATCCGGGCGTGCGTTCCATCCTGGACTGCGCCGCGCATGTCCCGCCTGTCGCGAAACCGGATTGCAGGGAGGCGACCCAGGTGCGGATGAGCGACGCGGCCACGAGCGACGCCTGCAGGGCCGCGATCACCGACAATCTCTCGATGCGCAACTTTCGCCCGAACCCGCTCTCGGGCGAACGCTCCGGCCACGACCAGTTCTTCGCCACCTTCGCCCGCTTCGGCGCGGTCTCCGGCCAGCACAAGGCCCAGAGCCTCGCCTGGCTGGCCCGCAACGCGGCCCTGCAGAACGTGGTCTATGTCGAGCCGATGATGACCCTCGGCTGGGTCAATCCGGCGGATCTCGGGGTCACGCAGAAGCTGAAGGGCGGCAGCGATGCCGAACTCGCCGCCTTCGAACAGGCCCTGCTCGATCACGGCTTCGAAAAACTCGTGGACCAGGGCGCCGGGATCCTGAACGCCGCCATGCAGGGCGCCCGCGCCGAGATGGGCTGCGACGGCGCCGCGCCGGAGCCCGGCTGCACGGTCACCCTGCGCCAGCTCGGCCAGAGCATCCGCACCCAGCCGCCGGAGAACACCTTCGCGCAGATCATGCTGCATCACATGATCGCCGACCGGGAGAAGCTCAGCGTCGGGGTCAATTTCGTCGCCCCGGAGGACTATCATGTCGCGCTCCGGGACTATTCCCTGCACATGAAGATCTTTGGCTACTTCAAGCGCAAGTACGATCGCGTCGGCCTCTCGCTCCATGCTGGCGAGCTCTGGCTCGGCGTCACCGAACTCGAGGACATGACCTTCCATATCCGCGAGGCGGTGGAAATCGCCGGCGTCGACCGCGTCGGCCACGGCGTCGATATCGGCTTCGAGCACGGCAGCGAGGACCTGATCGCCCGCATGGCGAAGGACGGCATCGCGGTCGAGATCAATCTCTCCAGCAACGAGCAAATCCTCGGCGTGAAGGACCGGGACCACCCCTTCCCGACCTATCTCCGCGCCGGCGTGCCGGTGATGCTCTCCACCGACGACGAGGGCGTCGAGCGGATCGACCTCTCGAGCCAGTACCAGCTGGCCTCCGAGCGCTACGGGCTGAACTATGCGGAGCTGAAGATGCTGTCGCGGCAAAGCCTGGAGCAGAGCTTCCTCACCGGCGCCTCGCTCTGGTACGACTTCCGCGTCTCCCAGCCGGTCGGCCCCTGCGCGCACGGCTTCGAGACGGCGGACTGCAAGGCGTTCATTGCCCGGAGCGATAAGGCGCGGGCACAGGTCGAGCTGGAGAAGCGATACGCGGCGTTCGAGGGGCGGTGGTGAGTCGCCAATCGGCACCCCGAGCCGAATGATTGCGGCCCAGCTCCGGTCGTCCGGATAAAGAAGTATAGATTCCAATACTCTGACCAGTCCAAGATAGCGCGCATGTCCGCACGAAGACGGACAGCAGCATCAGGAGCGAAACGAACCATGAGCGGGACACCCGTCACCCCCTTCAGCACACGCACCATGAACCTCGCGCATCTGGTCGAGCAGCAGGCGCGGCGCTTGCCCGACGCACCCGCCTTCGTCTGGGGCGAGACCGTGTGGAGCTGGCGCGCCTTCGACCGGCGGGTGAAGGCGATGGCCGCCGTGCTGGCGACCGAGGGCGGGGTCGGCAAGGGGGACCGGGTGCTGGTGCAGTCGCAGAACTGCAACCAGCTGTTCGAGAGCCTGTTCGCCTGTTTCCGGCTCGGCGCCGTCTGGGTGCCGGCGAATTTCCGCGGCATGCCGGACGATCTCGCCTGGATGGCGGAACTGTCCGGCGCTAGGGCGATGATCTGCAACGCCGCCTTCCCGGAGCATGCCGCGATCAAGGGGCCGGAGCTGGAAACCCGCTTCGCCATCGGCGAGGCGGCGTTCGGCCCGGACATCGATACCCTGATGGAGAAGCACGCCGACGCGGTGCCTCCTCTAGCATCCGTCGACCGGGACGACCCGGCCTGGCTGTTCTTCACCTCCGGCACCTCCGGGCGCCCGAAAGCCTCGGTCCTGACCCACGGCCAGCTCGGATTCGTCATCAACAACCACCTTTGCGATCTCGTCCCCGGCGTGACCGAACAGGACGCTTCCCTGGTCGTGGCACCGCTCTCCCACGGGGCGGGCATGCACCAGCTCATGATGGCGGCGCGCGGGGCGCCGACGATCCTGCCCGCCGCACCGCGCTTCGACACGGCCGAGATCTGGTCGCTCGTCGCGCGCTGGCGGGTCAGCAACATGTTCACCGTGCCGACGATCCTGAAGATGCTGGTCGAGGCGCCGGAAGCGATGACAGCCGACCATTCGAGCCTGCGCTACGTGATCTATGCGGGCGCGCCGATGTACCGCGCCGACCAGGTCAGGGCGCTCGAGGTGCTGGGGCCGGTGCTGGTGCAGTATTTCGGGCTCGGCGAGGTGACCGGCGCCATCACCTACCTGCCGCCGCGGGACCATTCGGCGGGCGACGACATGCGGGTCGGGACCTGCGGTTTTCCGCGCACCGGCATGCAGGTGGAGATCCAGGGCGATGACGGCGCGGCGCTCGCCCCCGGCGAGACCGGGGAGATCTGCGTCACCGGCGGCGCGGTCTTCGCCGGCTACTGGCGGAACCCGGAGGCGAACGCGAAGAGCTTCCGCGACGGCTGGTTCCGCACCGGCGATATCGGGCACATGGACGCGGAAGGCTATGTCTACATCACCGGCCGGGCGTCGGACATGTACATCTCCGGCGGCTCCAACATCTATCCGCGCGAGATCGAGGAGAAGATCCTGCTGCATCCGGCGGTGACCGAGACCGCGGTCTTCGGCATGCCGGACCCGAAATGGGGCGAGATCGGCATTGCCGTCTGCGTGCTGAAGGAGGGCGAGAGCCTCGACGGTGCCGCGCTGGATGCGTATCTCCGCGAGCGCATCGCCTCCTACAAGCTGCCGCGGCAGTATTTCTTCTGGGACAGCCTGCCGAAGACCGGTTACGGCAAGCTCTCCAAAAGGGTGATCCGCGCCGAGCTGGAAGAGAGGCTCGCCGCCGGCGAGAGCGCCGCCTGATGCGCGCCGTCACCCATCCGGGCCCGGTCGCGGCGGAGCGGCAGGAGATCCTGCCCGCCGAAGGCCGCCCCGTCGCGCTGACGCTGGGAGCAGGCCTTCCGCTCGAGGACGCGGTCGCGGAAGCGATGGCGGCGGAGGGGCTCGACGGCGCCTGGCTCGAGATCGAGGAGGCGATCGTCTCCACCCTCGACTACGTGATCCCCGCGCTCTCGCCCGACGAGGACCATGTCGCCTGGTATTCCGATATCCGCTCCTTCGGCGGCCCCGGACGGATCGAGAAGCTCGGCATGATGGTCGGGCGCGAGGGCGGTGCTTCCTTCCTGCACGGTCACGGCCTCTGGGCGCCGGCAGGCGGAGAGATCGCCATGGGGCACATCCTCGCGCCGCGAACCATGCTCGCCGCGCCCGCCGTCGCGCGCGGCACCGGACTCGCCGGCGCGCGCTTCGAGCGCCGCCCGGACGAGGAAACCAACTTCACGCTGTTTCGGCCCTCCGGAAAGGAACGCGAGGCGGAGACTGCCGACTACGCCCTCGTCCGGCTCGCGCCGAACCAGGATTTCTCGGACGCCCTCGACACCGCATGCGCCCGGCTCGGCTGGGAGAGCGCGCGGGTGCACGGTCTCGGCAGCCTGATCGGCGCCGCCTTCGAGGATGGCGGCACGCTTGACAGCCTGCCGACGGAGTTCCTGATCCTCGACGCGGAAGCGCGCGCGGAAGGCCGGACCGGGCCCGGCCCCGAGATCGCCATCGTCGGCGTCGAGGGCGGCGATATCCGGAGCGGAGCGCTCAAGCGGGGCGGGAACGCCGTCCTGATCACGGCGGAATTGCTGCTGGAACGCTGTTGAGCTGCCGGGCCGGGGGTCGATCCGGATCGAAAAAAGGGCACCGCCTTGCAGCGGTGCCCCCAAGTGCGCTCTCGGGATCAGGGGTCGGGAGAGCGAAGTCTCAGAGCACGATGTCGATCACGCTGTAGCTCTCGACATTGCGCAGGGTGAGGTCGATCGAGTCGAACTCGAAAGCGCCCCTGGAGCCGCCGTCGATCCAGTCCTGCAGACCGGCGAGATCGGCCTGGACCTCGGCGCGTCCCTGTTCTTCCAGGGTGAGACCGAGCTCCAGGGTGTCTTGGCCCTGGCCGCCATTCAGGAAATTGATGACGCCCTCGTTCTCTCCGAAGCTGAAGAGGAACAGGTCATCGCCCTGTCCGCCATGCAGGCTGTCGGACCCGTACCCGCCGTCGAGCGTGTCGTTCCCGGCATTGCCGAGCAGGGTATCGTCCCCGGCGCCGCCCTGGATCAGATCCGCGTTCGCGCCGCCTCGGAGGCTGTCATTGCCGGCCTCGCCGTGCAGCTCGTCCGCTCCGCTGCCGCCGCGGACCTGATCGTCGCCGATGCCGCCAAAGACGGTATCGCTGCCCTGGCCGCCATGCAGATCGTCATTGCCGTCGCCACCGAGCAGCAGATCCTCTCCGAGATTGCCGCGGAGGGTATCGGCCCCGACGCCGCCCTGGAGCAGGTCGTCGCCCGCGCCTCCGAGGAGACTGTCATTGCCGGTCTCGCCGTGCAGTTCGTCAGCCCCGCTGCCGCCACGAACCTCGTCATCGCCGATGCCGCCGAAGACGGTATCGTTGCCCTGCCCGCCATGCAGGTCGTCATTGCCGTTCTGACCAAGGAGAAGGTCGTCGCCGAGATTGCCGCGGAGCGTGTCGTCCCCGGCATCTCCGGAGAGCAAGTCGTTGCTCGCGCCGCCGAAGACCAGGTCGTTGTCGGCGCCGCCCTCGATCGCGTCCGCGTCAGACCCGCCGCGGAGTTCGTCGTTGCCGCCCCCGCCGAGCAGGGTGTCGTTGCCGGTCCCGGCACGGAGCGTGTCGTCTCCGAAGCCGCCGTCGAGCAGATCGGAGCCCTGACCGCCGTGCATGGAATCACTGCCGTCGCCGCCGATCACGGTATCGTTGCCCTGGCCGCCATGCAGGTTGTCGTCGCCGGTCCCGCCGTCGAGCGCGTCGTCGCCCTGGTTGCCGCGCAGGGTGTCGCTGCTGGCTCCACCCTCCAGCGTGTCGGAATCGGCTCCGCCGACGACGGAGTCGTTGCCCGCGCCGCCAAGCACCGTGTCGGTACCCTGCCCGCCATGCAGATTGTCGTCGCCGGTCCCGCCGTCGAGACTGTCGTTGCCGAGATTCCCCCGCAGGGTATCCGCGCCGTCCCCGCCGGAAATGACGTCGTTGCCCTGGCCGCCCCGGATCGAGTCCGGATCGCTGCCGCCGACCAGGGTGTCGTCGCCCGGGCTCGGCTCGGACGCGGCCAGCGTAATGGTGGTGCTGCTGCCGTCGAACGAAGCCGAGAAGACACCGGAGACGCCGGTCAGGGTCAGGGTCCCGCCGCCGAGGGCGATATTGCCGGCAGCCGTATTGTTCAGGCTCGAGAGGTCGGCGCCGGTGACGTCAATCTCATCGCCCTGGCTGAAATCGGCGATCGTGTCGCCCGCCAGCTGGGATTCCGAGCCGCGGAAAAGGTCGTTCCCCGCGCCGCCAACAAGCAGATCGGCGCCGGCCTCGCCTCTGATGTAATCGTCGCCCGCGCCGCCGTCGATCGTGTCGTCGCCGCTGTTGCCGCGCATCACGTTGGCCCCGGCATCGCCGGTGATCGAGTCGTTGAAGCTGCTGCCCCGGACACCCTCGACATCGATCAGAACGTCGGTCCCGACGCCTGCCCCGCTCGCCGTTCCGGCGTCGAGATCGACGGTCACGCCGCCGGAGGCGTCGCGATATTCGGCCCGCGTGAAGGACCCGGTGCCGCCGCTGCCGATGATGGTGTCGTCGCCGGCCCCGGCCCGTACGTCCAGGATACCGATCGCGCCGGGCGCCGTGCCCCCGGTATCGATCACGTCATTGCCGGAAGTTCCGCGGATATTGACGCCGCCCGCGGCATTGCCGGTCAGATGGTTCACCAGCGTGTCGGTGCCGTCGGTCCCCTTGGAGATGGTTCCGCCGGAATAGTCGACATTGATCGATTGGGCACTGCTCCGGTAATCGAGAATAAACCAGCCGGCATCGTTCTGCAGGTCAATCGTGTCGTTGCCCTGGTTGGTCGCGATACCATCAAAGCCGGTGACCGGATCGTAGATCCCGTCATTGCCCATGTAGATGTAATCGTCGCCGGCGCCGGCCTGGCCCCAGTCGTCGCCGGAGCCCATGATGATGGTGTCGTTGCCGTTTCCGGCCTGGAACCAGTCGTCGTTTCCGGCACCGAGATCGAGCAGGTCGTTGCCGTCACCGCCGAACAGGTTGTCGTTGCCCGCGCCGCCGACGAGGCTGTCGTCGCCGCCGAGGCCGCTGACGGTGTCGTTACCCGCAAGCCCGTCGATCGTGTCGCTGCCGGGGCTGCCGAGCAGGAAGTCGTCGCCCGGCGTGGCCGAGCCGATTTCCGAGAGCTCGAAGCCCGTGCGGGCCTCCCCGCCGAAACTGGAATCCCAGATGTTCGAGAGCTGCAGGACGCCATTGGCGGTAAAGGCCGCCTCGGCCGTGCCGTCCAGATTCTCGTCGACCGAGATCGTGGTCACCGAGCCGTCGTTGCTGACGCTGATGTTCCCGGCGTTCAGGACGGCGCCGTCATACAGGAAGTAATCGGTCTCGCCGCCGACATTCACGTCGGTGAAGATATCGCCGTCGAGATCCTCGGCACGGCCCTGGAACTCGTCGCGGCCGGCCCCACCCACGAGCGTGTCCGATCCGGTGCCGCCGAGCACGGTGTCGTTGCCGGCACCGCCGTCGACATAATCGTTGCCGCCAGAATTGCTGTGATAGAGGTCGCCTTCGACCCAATCGTCGCCGCCGCCGCCATCAATCTGGTCGCTGCCGTTCTCCCCGAAGAGCCGGTTGGCGTTGGCATCACCGGTGAGCGTGTCGTCATGCGACCCGCCATTGGCATTGAAGATACCGGAGACCGTATCAGTGCCGCCCTGGCCGTCCTGCACGATCCCGGTGGTGAAATCCACATGCACCGCGGTGGTGGCGTTGTAGTGGTTGAGGTATCCGTCGCTCCCGTTGCCGGTCAGCAGGTCATTGCCCGCATTACCCTGGAACTGGTTGGTGAAGGCGTCGCCGACGATGGTGTCGTCATGGGCCGAGCCCCAGACCCCCTCGATCTCGATCAGGGTATCGGTTCCGCCCTCGCCGTCGCTCGCGACACCGCTCTGCAGGTTGACATTCACGCCGGAGGAAGCGTTCAGATAATTGGCCGAGTCGTTCCAATTGTGGTCGCCGCCGATCAGCGTGTCGTTGCCGGCGCCGCCTTCGAGCCCGTCGTCGCCATTGTTGCCGTAGAGCAGGTCGTCGCCGTCGCTGCCCCAGACCTGGTCGTCGCCGTCACCGCCATAGACCGTGTCGTTGCCGCCGGCCGGGTTGATTGTGTCATTGCCGCCAAGCGCCGAGATCAGGTCGTCGCCCGCGCTGCCGACGATGGAATCGTCGCCGCCGGTCGCCGAACTGAGGGAAGACAGGTCGAAACCTGTCCGCGTGGTCGAACCGAAACTGCCGTCGAAGATACCGTTCAACTGCACCAGTCCGTTGACGGTGAAGGTCGCATCGACGGAACCGTCGTTGCCCTCGTCGATGGCCACGGTGGTGTTCGCGCCGTCATTGCTCAGTTGGAAGTCGTCGGCATCGAGAAGCGCGCCGTCATAATAGAAATAGTCGGTCGTGCCCCCCAGATTGACATCGGTGAAAGTGTCGCCGTTGAGTTCTGCGGCCGTGCCCTGGAACTGGTCGCTCCCGGCACCTCCCGCCAGTTCGTCCGCGCCGAGACCGCCGATCAGAACGTCATCGCCGTCGCCGCCATGAATGGTGTCGTTGCCGAGCGCATTGTCTCCGTCGCCGACGAGGAAGTCGTTGCCCCCGCCGCCGGAAATCAGGTCGTCGCTACCTCCCCCTTCCAGGGTCTCCGCCGCCGACGAACCGTTGAGCGTGTCGCCATATTCCGACCCGACGACGCGGCGCACGCCGACCAGGCTGTCAGTGTCGCCCCAATTGTCCGTCGCGGTGCCCGCATCGAGATCCACCGTGACCCCGGACCCGGTGGAGCCGTTGCTGTCGAACGGATCATCCCGGTAACCAACCTGGACCTGATCGCTGCCGGCCACGATGGTATCGCTGCCGGATCCGCCCTCGATATAGCCGGACGACGCCGAGATGGAGTCGTTCCCGCCACGGCCGAGCACATATTGCAGCTCGGACCCGGCCTCGACCGTATCGTCGCCCGCCGAGCCCTGGAACGCCTCGATGCCGACAAGAGTATCGGTTCCGCCACCCCCGTCATCGACAAGTCCGGTACCGAAATCGACCGATACACCTGCATCGCGTTCCTCGTACGCGACCGCGTCCGGCTGACCGGAGTCGTTGCCCCCGCCATCGACATAGTCGTTGCCGTATCCGGGATTGAAGAAATCGGAACCATCGCCGCCGTAGAGCACGTCGTTGCCGTTCGGGTCCCCGGTTCCGGACGGGGTATATTCATCTCCCACGATAGTGTCGTTGCCGTCGCCGCCGAAAACGGTGTCGCCACCCTGGTTGCCGTGCAACTGGTCGTTCCCGCCATATCCCTCGATCAGGTCGCCGTCGACCGTGCCGCCGAGGAAATCATCGCCCGTACCACCTGTAAGCGTCGCCATGTCACCCTCCCGAAAATGAGATTTCGTCGACCCCCGCCATAACGCTCAATCTGATCGCGACCGACAGAGGCCTTCGTCACCCATTCGGAGTATCCGGTGGACGTTATTCAGTCGTTATTCTATGGATCCGGGACCGATAACGGCGCATTACTCGGCAACATATCAACCTGAGAATAATCTCAGAATATTAACGCGCCAGATGCGCGATTAAATACTATATAGCGACAAGTTCTCTGGAAGCTCATCCATGACTCGACCCGGCATCGAGACCCGATGACTCTATTGCTGCAAATATTCGACGCCGACCTCAGGACCTCTCAACGCCTTCCAGCGCACGCATCACCCGCCGCATGATTTTCCTGCGCGACTTTTCGTCCGCGGCGGCTTCCAGCTCGGCCCGGAGACGCAGGGAAAACTCCGCCAGTTCGTTGTGCCAGTCCGGTCCGCGGACCGCTTCAGGCGAGAGGCGCCGGACCGCCTGCTTCTGCCGGATCTTCGCGCGGCCGCCGGAGAGATCCACCACATCGTCCAGTTTCGGAATCACGATCCGCTCGGGCTCGACCCCCTTCGCCACCAAAGCATCGCGCATCGCTGCGAGCGCCTCTTCCTCGCCGTGTGTCAGGAAGATACCGGATTTGACCGGCAGCCGCTCGGTCAGCCAGTCGACCAGTTCGTCGCCGTCCGCATGGCCCGAATAGACGTCGATCCGCCGGATCGCCGCCTTCACGCGGAGTTCCTCGCCGAAGATGGTGACCGCCTCGGCGCCGGCCGCGAGGATCGCCCCGAGCGTCCCCGGCGCCTGGTAGCCGACCAGCAGAACCGTCGCGTCAGAGCGCCAGAGATTCTGCTTCAGGTGATGGCGGATGCGCCCCGCCTCGCACATGCCGCTGCCGGCGAGAATGATCGCGCCGCCATGAATGCGGGCGATCCGCTTGCTGTCGTCGACCGATTCGGTGAAGCGGATATTCGGGCGCCGGAAACCGTCGCCGCCGGCCGGCATGTCCTCCAGTATCGCAGCGTTCTTTTCGAACACCTCGGTCGCCCGGATCGCCAGCGGCGAGTCGAGGAAGACGGGCGCCGCGGGGATTGTTCCCCGGTCGAACAAAGTGCCGAGATCGATCAGCAGTTCCTGCGTCCGCTCGACGGCGAAGACCGGGATCAGCAAGTTCCCGCCTCGCGCGAGCGCCGCATTCACCTCTTCGGCCAACACCGCCCGCCGGCGTTCCGGCCCCGCGTCTTCGCGTTGCCGGCCGCCATAAGTCGCCTCGCAGCAGATCCAGTCCCAGTTCTCGGGTGCCTCGGGATCGGGATGGAGCAGCTTGCGGTCCGGGCCGATATCGCCCGAGAACAGGAGCCTGGAAATCCGGCCGCCCCGCTCCCCGGTCGAAACCTCGACCTCGATCGAAGCAGATCCCAGAATGTGCCCGGCATTCCAGAACCGGGCGCGCACGCCGTCACCGACCTCGCGCCAGCTGTCGTAGTCGACCGGGGAAAAACATTCCATTGCGGCCTGCGCGTCGTCCTTGCCATAGATCGGCGTGACCGCAGGTCGGCCGCGCCGGGCGTTCCGCCGGTTCAGCCGTTCCACTTCCACCTCCTGGATCGACCCGCTGTCCGCCAGCATGTAGGTCAGCAGATCCATGCTGCCCCTCGTCGCGAAGACCGCTCCCGAAAAGCCCTGCTTCACCAGTTTCGGAATCAGGCCGGAATGGTCGATATGGGCATGGGTCAGCAGGACAAAGGAGATCTTCTTCGGGTCGAAGGGAAAGGCGCCGTAATTCAGCTCCTTCAGGGTCTTGGAGCCCTGGAACATGCCGCAATCGACAAGGAACTGGCATCTATCCGTCCTGATCCAATAGCAGGATCCGGTCACGGTCCCGGCCGCGCCGCAGAATGTCAGGATCATGCGATGTCACTCCGTCGGTTGCGCCATGTATCCGCATCCTTGCAGCCGCACCGTGCCCGATCGCCGGACATCGATCGAGACGAGGCGTCGCAGCGCCGGTTTCGCTGCTGGAGCATTGCCCGTCCTTGCTTCAGTTTCTAGAGTCGCACGCACCAACCGACAGATGACCTCCCGACTATTGTCCGCTCCGGACCGTCGCGCAATTGAGTAACGCCAACAAATGGGGCTTCGCATGAGCACCCTCTCTGGGGAAGATAACGCCTACTTTCTCGAACTCTATGCCCGCTACCGGCGGGACCCTCGTTCGGTTCCCGCAGACTGGGCCATCCACTTCGAGGATCTCGACGGAAGCACACATCGCGCAGCGAACGATGCGTCCGCACTCGCGAGGGAGCTTCGGGACGCCTATCGGCGTTTCGGTCATCTCGAAGCACAGCTCGACCCACTCTCGGCGAACGGCCACCGCGCGCCCGCCCTCACGCGTCTGCGCGCCCGCCTCGCTCAGTCGGGCGGTGAGACGGGCGGCCTCGACTTCGCCGGCGGGACGCGGCGCCTGCCCCTGGCGGAAACGGACGCCCTGCTGCGATCGGTCTATAGCGGGACCGGCGCGCTGGAAGCCGATCATCTGCATGACGAGGCCGAAAGGGACTGGCTGTACGAGGCTTTCGAAACCGTCTTCTCCACGCCATTGTCCGAAACCGCGCTGGCGGCCACCCTGGAGTCCATCGCCCTCGTCGACGAGTTCGAGGGCTTCATGCACCGCAAGTTCACGGCCAAGAAGCGCTTCGGCAGCGAAGGCGCGGAGTCCTCCATCGTCCTGCTCCGGGAACTGTTGAGAACCGCCCCGGAGCACGCAGTGCGCGAAGTCGTGATGGGGGGCATGCATCGTGGGCGGCTGGCGACTCTCGCCGTCGGCTTCGGCAAGAATCCGGCCACGCTGGCGGCGGAACTGATGGGCCGCGATCTGTCGGACGGCGCCGCCTTCACGGGCGACGTACCCTACCACCTCGGCTATACGGGCCAGACGGAAATCGGTGGACAGAGTCTGGCGCTGACCATTCTTCCGCACCCGTCCCACCTGATGGTCGTCGCCCCCGTCGCATTGGGATTCGCCCGCGCCAAGACGCGCCGGGATGCCGGAAATCCGGGTGCGGTTCTCCCTGTCCTCGCCCATACCGACGCGGCATTTTCCGGACAGGGCCTGACCTCCGAACTGCTTCAGCTCAGCGGTCTCGAAGGCTACAGCGCGGGCGGCTCGATCCACCTGGTCGTCAACAACCAGATCGGCTTCACCACGATGCCGTCGGAAGGAAGAAGCGCGCATTACTGCACCGACGTTGCAAAGCTCGTCGGCGTGCCGGTGCTGCACGTCAATGGCGACGACCCGGAAGCGGTTGCACGGGTCGCCGGACTGGCGATGGCCTGGCGGGCAAAGTTCGAGAAAGATATCGTGATCGATCTCGTCTGCTACCGGCGCAACGGTCACAACGAGCTCGACGAGCCGCGCTTCACCCAGCCGCGGATGTGGAAACGTATCGACGACCTTCCGAGCCTCAGGCAGGTCGCGGCGCAGAAATTCCGGGACCGGACGCCGCACTTGCTTGCCGCGGCCGACAGCGCCGCCGAGCGCTATCGCGTCCGCCTGCAGGACGGGTTCGAACGCGCCGCGGATGTGATGCCGAACGAGGAAAGCATCCAGGACGGCGCGTGGGCGACGCAGACGGCGACCACCGAGGAGGCCCTGCTGCAGCCTGTGACCACCGGATTTCCGGTGGACCGCCTTCGGGAGATTGCGCTCGCCGCGAGCCGGATCCCCGACGGCATCGATGCCCACCCCAAGGTCCGGAGGTTCTACGAGGCGCGCGCGGAGACCATTCAGTCCGGCACGGGCATCAATTTCGCCACCGCCGAGGCCCTCGCCTTCGCCAGCCTGCTGGCCGAGGGCTCGAAGGTGCGTTTGTCCGGCCAGGACGCCGTGCGCGGCACCTTCACCCAGCGCCATTTCAGGGTGCATGACCTCCTGGCCGACAGGGCCTGTATTCCCCTCGCCGCTGCGGCGGGAGAGCCGGGAATGCTGGAGTTGATCAACAGCCCCCTGACGGAATACGGCGTGCTCGGCTTCGAATACGGGCACAGCCTCCTCGACCCGGCACAGCTCACGCTCTGGGAAGCACAGTTCGGCGATTTCATGAACGGCGCACAGATCGTGGTCGACCAGTACATCGTCTCGGCCGAGGCGAAGTGGCGACTTCGGTCGGGCCTGGTCATCCTGCTGCCGCACGGGCTCGAGGGCCAGGGACCGGACCACTCCTCCGCCAAGATCGAACGGATCGCCCAGCTCTATGCCGGCGGCAACCTGATCCTGGCCAACCCCAGCACGCCGGCCAATCTCTTCCATCTGCTCCGACGCCAGATCAAGGCGCCCTGGCGCAAGCCGCTGTTCCTCATCGCCCCGAAATCGCTGCTGCGCTCCCGCGATGCCGTCTCGACGCTCGCCGGGATGGGCGAGAATACCGGCTTCGAGCCGGTCATCGTCCTCCCCTGCGCCCGCCCGGACCGCGTCCGGCGCGTCGTGCTCTGTTCCGGCAAGATCTTCTACGACTTCGACCGGCGACGGAGAGAGGCCGGGCTGGAGGAAACCGTTCTTCCGATCCGCATCGAGCAGATCTGCCCGTTCCCCATCGAAGCTTTGCGGCGCGCCCTCGCTCCCTTCGACAAGGCCGAGCTGGTCTGGCTTCAGGAGGAAGCGGAAAACCAGGGCGCCTGGCCTTTCGTCCGCGACGCCCTCGCGACCGGCGGAATCGAGCTTTCGCGGACAATGCCGATCGTCGCCCGCCCGCCCCTGCCGGTCGCGGCCGGCGGGTCGATCGTGCGGCACGAGCGCGAACAGGATGAAATCCTGCAGCGCGCGCTGTCTCTCTGAGACGACTGTTTGGGAAAGGTGGTGGGCCCGGAGGGACGGTAACCCTCACCCAGAAATATAAATATATTTCAATATAATAAAGGAATTCGCCCGGCTTGGTTTCCCCCAACCTTTCCCCCAACCTTTCCCCCAATTTGGGTAACTTGTTTAGACAAAACACCCAATCAGTCTGGCTTCGACCGCAAAGCCGATTCCACAGGTAGCCTCAGCCATTCTGGAAGCGCGGAACTAGCATCGAGTTGATGACGTCAAGATCGGCGCTCGCGGTTGATGGGCTCGGTCCGATACACCCGGCGACTCACGGACGAGGCGCACATCGCGCGAGACGCAGAAAGACACCCCAAGGACGCCCGCTAAGAGATCTACGCAGGCAGACCAACCAAACCCAGCCAAGGCGCCCCCAGGAGGGCTTAAAATGCCTCTGAAGAGCTTCTGCATGCGGATCGCATGAACAAACGCGGAAAACATTCGCCCCGCATCGAGTATTAGTGGGCCGAAAACATGTAACTGCAAAATGATTAAAAAGCTCAACCCCCCGGTTTTCTCTCTTAATAGAATCTTATAAGAGACGAAAATCAGGGGTTGAGCTTTTTAATTTCGCAGTTTTCTGGGGGATTCGGGGAATTGACTGACGCAAACGCTACAGCGGGTCAATCCGAAGGGGCTGCTTTTGGGCGAAAACGGCGAACTAAGATTTTGTCGTTCACTTCGGATCAGGAACGCGGGACATAACGATGCAGACGAGGCCGCAACTTAGCTCCTGAGCCAAAACCCAATTGGAAGCGCTCGACGGGAAGACCGACGAAAAACTCAGCCAGTTCAGACGCAGGTCCGCTCAACCGTCATCTTGAGTCCCTAATCCGGAGTACGGTTTGCCGTGTCGTTTTGAACCGGCGCGCGGTTTCGGAGACAGAGACGCCTTCACGAAGGCATTGGTTGATCCCGTCCGCCTCCTCCCATGCTTGCTTCTTCGGGCGCCCAAGTTTCTTACCCTCTGCTTTCGCTCGCTGCAGTCCCGCCTGCGTCCGCTCGACGAGGATATCCCGCTCAACTTCGGCCACCGCCGCAAGCGTACCCATGATGATCTTGCCCGCCGGGCTCGTCAGATCGACATCCCCAAGCTGAAGTACCTTCACTGCGCAATCCAGATCGCTGAGGCGCCGAACGGTGTTGTGGATATCCGCTGCGTCGCGCCCAAGCCGATCTAACTTCGCAACAACGAGCCGCTTGGGTTTCTTGGTTCGTTCAATCGCGTCCACCAGCTTCACGAACTCCGGACGTTCGATAGCGGGGACGGAACCGCTGATCGTATCCTTGTAGACCGCATCTAGCTCATAGCCCTGCCGCTCGATCTCCACGATCTGATTCTCGGTGGTCTGACCTGCGGTGCTTACACGGGCATATACGTACGTCTGCATGGTGGTTGTCCATTAGTGACCAAAAACCATGTCCAAAATATGACCTGTCCGTAATTAGTCAACCGTACTTTTTGGACACCTCATTCCACATACTTGGCGGCCTGTCCGCAAACGGTCGTTATTGAACGGTTAGCTCCCAATGCCACACGCAATTGAATCAACCGACGAGATAAGCAGCCCCAAATCCAAACAGCGGGCCAGCAAATCGCTATCGCTGACAGATTTCGATTTTCATCACCTATGTTTATCAAATATATTCGCCAAAAGATTGTTCAAATGGCAGATTCTGGGCGTCAAAATCAATTGGCCCCTGCGGGACAGCGTATCTTGTGAGAATAAAAAAATTTCGGAGAGCAAATGCTTCCCAGGACCAGCGAAATTGACGCTCTGAATCTCGATTCAGAAGAGACTGACCACCGCGAGCAGTGCCTATTGATGTTCTCTGGAGGGCGAGATTCTACCCTGGCTGCGGTCCGGTTAGCCCAGGCAAACTCGCCTATTCGACTAATAACCGTGACATCAAATCATCTTATTGGCATTGAAAACGTACGCATACGTCTGAAAGAATTATCTAGACACCTTCATCCAGAGACCGAATGGATCCACGTCCATCAGCCTCTCGATCTAAAGACAGATGTCTCCTTCTATGAACAGACATGCCTGCCCTGCCACCACGCATATGTCGTCGTTTCTGCAGCCATAGCAAGATGGTATAAAGCGAAGCGTCTAGCATTTGGATATGCTGGATATCAATCAGACTGGCCCGAACAAACTCCTCTCGCGACCTCTCGACTTAAGCACGTCCTAGCAAGGCACGGAATCAACCTCGAACTGCCCACATACGACATCGCCACCAGAGCTGCAGCCTTGAAGGAGCTTGAGAAGTTATCTCTCAGCACAGACGCACTTGAGCAGAAATGCTCGCGACAAGTGACCAATGTCTCTTTATCCCCCGACCGCTTAGAGCAACAAGTCGCGCTCTGGGAATCCGCCATAGACAAATCTTTAACGTCGTTAGAACAAATTCCCATTTATGAAATTGAAAAGGATATTATTGGAAATTTAAAATGAACGAGCCAATTGAACAAATCACCTCTTCATTAGATCCTACCGCCATAATATTAACACCTTGGACAATTATGACCGCCACGGCTGGACTAGTGGCGTTTCATATCGGATTGTATACACTGATCGGAAGAGAAAGGAAATCACCATATGTTATAAACAGCGCATTCCCTATATTTATCTTTAGCCTAATTGTTGTTATTTTATCTATCGCATCTATTTTTTTTGATAAACCTTACCAAAAATACATCCTCCAATGCTCGACAATTGTCTTACTAATAGCCCTTATTTTGTCAATAATTACGGTATTTCGAATCACGATAAGATTTAAATA
Organism: Nisaea sp.; assembly: GCF_965216895.1. Classification (GTDB taxonomy): domain Bacteria; phylum Pseudomonadota; class Alphaproteobacteria; order Thalassobaculales; family Thalassobaculaceae; genus Nisaea. The sequence goes on along the minus strand of NZ_OZ244205.1, from coordinate 3,733,912 downwards.
TTTTGTCGATACAATAAACCCAAAGCACTTGCCAATTTTTAGATTTGCTAGACGATATAAATACAATAAAAATAGGGCACCTACGTACGAACACAATCCAAAATCTATTTCTGGATCTATAAAATCGTCAATAATTGATTATTTCCAAAAACGCGATAACGCGAATTTTTGCGTATTTGATAGGGATTTTTGCGACTCTCTTTCAATAAAGACGAACAATAAAAATCAATCCGACGATATACTGATAGACCTTTCTCTTATTTTTCTTAAATCTAATAATCTTGTTCAATATTTAACCGCTTCACGTCACCCAATTGAATTTATTGGAAAACTTGAAAATGCCGTAAAAGATAGAGAATCTGAATGGACTGATTTTCAAAATAGAATTGTTGCTATCGATGCATACTCTCCACATTTCGCTTTTACAGATTCTATTTATGAAAAAAAATCGCAGGCAATTGAAGAGCTAGGTGTAACCCTCATAGAATCAAGCATGACCTACGCCGGAATGCATAGCGCTTCTTCAAAAGCATTTAATGCTCTCAAAAAGAAAAGCCAATCCGACACTCGAACGCCAACGCTGGTCATATACGAGGGCACGCAAGCGCTAGCTGACCTTGAATCAGCAGAACAATATAGGATATTCGTCCGCCACGTGATTCCGTCTGAACGAATGTGGGGGGGAATGTTCACCGTCTTTTTGGAGAGCCCTTGCGATGATGCGAATTGGAAACTCCTTCAATCATACGCCAGTATGAGCGTTGACCTGACCGGATTAGAACCAAGTTCCGAATAACCAATTTCGGTAAGAGGCTGGTATTACCGAGTGGATGGGCGTGACAATGACGGGTGAACGATTTCTAGACCCATTGTATGGGCTCGTGGAGCTAGAGTCAGACATACGTGCTCTAGTACAAACCCCGGTCGTGCAACGGCTACGGCATGTACGCCTATCGAATATCGATTCGATCGATATGCCGTCTATTGCGAACCTCTCTCGCTTTGAGCATGTACTTGGTGTTGCACATCTCGCCGAAACCGCAGGGTTTCGGACGAACTTAACTCGATTGGAAGACCTCTCCCTAAAAGCAGCCGCTCTCCTTCACGACTGGGCAATCACTTCCTTTGGCCACCTAGTCGAAGAAGCCCTCCAATACGTCGGCGCAACGTTCCACCATGAACAACGGCTGAGCGACATTTTATTCGGAGAAGGGCGAGAAGAGCTACTTGGCGTAGATCTACAGATTTTGCTTGGGCGCTCAGCAGGTCTTCGTGATTGGGCCAAAAAAGCGGTGGGCTCTGACAGCAATGAATTGTTGCGCGGAATCACGAACCATATTCGAGGTAAAGGAAAATTCGGCCCCGCAATAGCGGGGGACATAGACCTTGATAATATCGATAATGTATATCGAATGGCATTTCATATGGGTCTAGAAATTGATAAAAAAGCACCAGAACGGTTGTCTAAATCAATGGTTTCCGTCGACTATGAAAACCGAGAGATAATATTTCTCGAACAAGCACTTGATGATCTGATGAATTGGCAGGTCACACGGAAAGACGTTTACACCCATTTAATGCTTTCTGAAAACGATTTCATCGGAAAGATGATGATTCTATACGCAACTATTGAAGCGTATCAGAATGAAATAATAAGCGAAGATGACTGGAAACTTGTTGATTTTGATTTTATTAACAAAATGACCAAATCAAATATCAAAAGTGTCCGCGAAGCATCTCAACGCTGGATTGTTGGTGAACTATGGGATTCTATTCCGCTTCACTGGATGTCAGGAATCCGCCCTGCCTACAAGAATATGCTGAGTTTTTCCGAGCTAGCCAGTGATGCAATCAACCGACCGTGCTTTGCATATGGCATTAAAGACAAGCGGAACCGCCCTCTCTCAATCACATTTGATAATGGAAACAAGGTTACACTAGGTTGCACCAGTGATCGGTGGCTACTAGGCATCGGCTCGCCGACACGAAGATCATTCACCCAAAATGAAACAAATACATTGCTTGAATTAGCGTGTTCCACCTTCGGAACCTGCGTTGTCCCTGAGGACACAGTAGCTACAAACGATCAGGCAAGCTTGTTTTGATTGACTTAACACTTTTAGATCAAGTCGACTGGAACTTCCCAGGAGTTGGAAATTCTCCTAATTCTGTTCACGGCGTTCATTGGTTTCCAGGAAACTTCATTGCGCAAATACCTTCGGCTCTGATTCAGGTACTATCTAAGCCGGGAGATGTCGTTTTCGATCCATTCTCAGGTAGCGGTACTACCGCAGTAGAAGCACTCCGACTGAATCGGAACGCTATTGCGTCTGATCTTATGTCTCCTGCCCTAGTCATAGCAGGCGCCAAAATCGCTCTAGCAAATGGATTGTTCGAACGCCAACATCGCCGCAATCTACTCGCCCAATTAGCTTTTGAACATGAGTGCGAGACTGATCAAATTGGCGCTCACGGTGAAGGAAGTGATCCACTGCTTTCTGAATGGTATTCACCGCAAACATTAGCGCAGCTAAGGTACCTTTGGTCGATTGTCGATCAAAATGAGAACGGTGTTCGACAAGTTCTTTTGGCAATTTTTTCTGAAACGTTGTTCGAATGTGCCTCGACAGCCGGATCTCAAACTAGAACAGGAAAGCGCCGCAGGCACCATTGGGGTTGGGTTGCTGACAACGTAAAACCCCGGATTCCAGTAAACCATAACGCCATCTCGATTTTTGCTCATCGTCTCGCCAGTCTCGATCTCGTGGAGTCTCTGGAAACTTCCTGCACGACACTTCTCTTGCGTCAGGACGCCAAAATGCTCGCTCTCGGAGACTCTTCAATTGATCTAATTGTCACTTCCCCGCCTTATGCAGGAGTAATTGATTACGCAGGCGCTCACCGGATGCTTTACTTATGGATGGGGTGGCCATTTCTTAAGGAAAGAACTTTCGAGATCGGCGCTAGATATCGTCGCTCTCGCAAAAACGCTGTTCAAGAATATTTGGACGAAATTATACCTGTTCGCGATGAGTTGTTTCGGGTGCTGAAACCTGGCGGATATTGCGCAATGGTTATTGGAGCATCAAGGAAATTCCCAACCGTTGTGGGGAAATTTTCTGATGTTTTCACGCAAAGAATGCCAATTGCATGGGGCCCTGTCTCGCGTACCCCCTCCAGACGTCGAGTTTCTGATAGATCCGCAACCGACTCTCTTGAGTTCATATTTATTTTTCAGAAGCCATGAAAACTTTTATTTTTGGCCCCTCTTGCGTCGGGAAGACAAGCATTTCAAAAGAGGTTGCACGAATTCTGTGCCAACCGATACGTGCGTGTGGCGACATTGTACGAAACCGAGCGGCGGAACTGAAGATTGATATTGCTGCCTTGCCGCAGTCCGAGCACCGATTGATTGACCGGGCGACATTGACCTGGGCGACGGAACACGGGGATTGCATCGTTGAGGGCCGATTTCTCGACGCGTTTGCGCGAGACATTAACCAACCACTTCTCTTGGTAGAATTAGTGGCAACGAAAGAAACCCGCATTCAACGATGGAGGTCTCGTATCGGGTCGAGTTTTTCCGCCGACGACTTGACCCATATCGATGAGGAAGATTTTGCGCTGAGATCGCAACTTTTCTCAGATCGAACCACCGGAAACGCGGATATAAGGTTTGATACGACAGATCGTTCAATAGAAGAGTGTGTATCATGGTTAGTAAATGCAATCAGGGAGGAGGCGGCTCGACCTTCCTAAGCCGGTTGCATCCCTATCCAGCGATGGTCGCTGACGAGTTAGCGCTCAGCCTTGCCGATGAATACGTACATCCAGGCGCCAGAGTGCTGGATCCATTTTGTGGATCTGGTCGGTTCCTGTCCGCGAGCAAATCAGCATCGCTGCGCGTTGGTCTAGACGTCAATCCACTGGCGTGCTTGGTCGCTAACGCAAAGCTATCCCAAGCAAGGCCCGAGGTGATAGCGAACGGCCTTTCACAACTCGATCATGCTCGCAAGAATTGCACTTCAACTAAAATTAAGACTTTCGAACGGAAAGTTGATTGGTTTTCGGAAGAAGCCATAGACGAATTGGGTCAAATTATAACTTGGATAAACAGCCTAAATTTAAATAAACCGGAACTTTTTTTATTTGCCGCGACCCTAAGCGCAGCCACACGAGATTCATCATATGCGAGGAAATCTGGATGGAAGCTGCATAGATTAGATTCTGAGTCACGCGAACAGCTCAAAGTCTCCGCGTGGGAAAAATTCACAAACCGACTTCAATACTGTTATAAACAACTTCTAAAAGATGAAAAACGCACAGGAAAAACAATTATTAAAAACAAAGATATAAGGAGATTTTCGCACCTCAAACGCAACAAAAAAAATCAAGCTTTGTTCGATGTCGCCCTGACTTCTCCGCCTTATGGAGATTCACGAACAACTGTCCAGTATGGTGCCGCCTCATCGCTCTGCTTGTCGATTGTAAGTCATATAGCCGGCCTAGAAAGGCTTGCAAAAACTGGAGGGGCGATTGATGCCGAATGCCTTGGAGGTAGAATAATTCCAGATACGGGAATTTCTTCGCTTGGCCGATATTGGAATGGTGAAGCACAAAGCAGGGAAGGCCGAATGGTCGTTCAATTTCTGTCAGACTATGCAGCAGCCTGCAAAGCTATAGCCACCAACATTGCCCCAGGCGGCAAAGTAGTTCTCGTTGTTGGAAGACGAACAACCGGAGGCGCCCCACTTCTTCTCGATTCATTCTCAATCGATAGGTTCACCGAACAAGGATTTCACTTGGAAAAACAAACAGAGCGATTCCTAAAAAGCAAAAGAATACCGAACACAATTAATCGATTTGCCAGATCAAATAAAAAATCAAGCGACCGAGACGCAATTGTAAAAACAATGGATAGAGAAATAATAATAACACTCAACAAGTCAACAAGAACAGAAAAAATAACAAAATAAAAATAAAACCACGTTACGGACATTTGTAATTTCTATATTTTCGATAGAAAATTTTTTATATCAAAAAATCTTAGATAAACTGATTGTATTATTTTTCAATGCCCGTTGCGCAAGTTTACACGCGCACCAATTCGTTCAACGGAGAACGGAAACTTAATCCGGCTCACGGCTTTGGATAATTCCCCAACCCCATAACCAAGCCCATACCTCCGCCCTTCTGACGAAGGCGCGTGCCCCAACAAGCTATCGACTTGGATTTCAAGCAAACCACTCTCAAGAGCGATATCCCGGAAAGAATGCCGGAAACTATGTGCCGGGGCTTTACGCGGATCTTTGATACCAACTCGTTCCCGAATGAATTTCTGGACGCGCTTGGTTGCCAGACCTGAAACACGTCCACGGACATCAGGCGCTATGTCGAATAGCCTCTCAGAAGCCCTAGAACTGGCCCAATCAAGAAATCCGACCCGTATTAGGTTTTGATGTATTGGAACCGCTCTACGGCTTTCCTCAGTCTTCAGGCGCTTGCCTCCTTCTCCCTCAGGATCGTCCAAGATCGACAGGTAGTGAAACCCCGACTCCTCTGCGAGGTCACTTTTCCGAAGCTGAACAATCTCACCAAGCCGCGCTCCTGTATGAGCCAGGAGCAGCACGAGCCATTCAGTGTCTGAAAGCTCCTTATTTACCGGAATATGGCTAACGATCTTCCGCAGATCATCGGGGGTATAGGGGAGGCGCCGACGCCTTCCATTGTCGGCGACTCGAACGCCGTCGAATGGGTTCACGTCAATCGTGCCCGACTCCTCCGCGATAGAGACAATAGCGCGCAGCAAACCCAATCGCTTGCGCACAGAGGTAGCCGAAATCGTTGGCAAGTCTTGCCCCTTTGTCTCTTCAAGGATTTCCGGTACGCGCTTCCGGATCATCTCTTTCGGGAGATGCTTGGGAAATGAGATCATTGCAGCGCGATAGTCGCGAACATGCTGCTTAGTAAGTTCAGCGAGGGCCAAATCACCGTTGACCTCAATGAACCGCTTAACCGCGCTCTCCGCTTCGCTGACAGTGTCACCTACCGGCGCGCGTAGCTGTTTCCATTCATCAAAAGCATCCCAAATACCGCCAATTGTCCTGCCTCCATTGGCGCCCGACTGACCTACTGACGCTCTTGCGGCCTTTTCGGCTGCACCAAGCTCCTGAGCGGTAGTCTCACGGGCTTTTCGTTGCGCTTCTTGAAGCCTCTCCATCTCCCCCAGAGCGCCGGTGGGCGGAAGGCCAAGCTCGTCAGCGGCACTCAGCAGGTATTTCAGGGTTCGCTTCTGATACCACTCTTGCCCCGCCTGATACCGCTCGACCTCTTCCGATACGCGGTCGGCGTCAGCGGGTTCAGCCGGGTTGAACGACCTTATCCCAGCGCGCTCAAGCAACTCATTTGCTTCGTAGAGTTTTTGCTGGTCGATGCCGCGAAGCCGGTCAATCAGCCGATCATGTTCGAGCGCGAGAGGGCGAGCTTTCCATTCGGCTTCCCTTTCGCTGGTCGTCTCCAACGAAATTCGCCATCTGCGCTTCCCGATCATCTCCATCAGGTCGCGGGGAATTCCACGCTCGTAGTACCAGACAGATCCGCGTTTAGTGATGAATTTCCCGGCCAATTTTCCCCCACCCTTTCCCCCAGACGAACAACCGGAAACCTATTGATACCGGCCACTTACGTCAAATCAATAGGTTGGGGAAAAGGTGGTGGGCCCGGAGGGATTCGAACCCCCGACAACACCGTTATGAGCGGTGCGTTCTAACCGCTGAACTACAGGCCCTATCGCCGCGAGAAATGCGGGAAAGCTGTTATGCGCACCCGCGGCGGTGCCGTCAACCGGGCTGCGGTCTCCAGGCCCGCTTCGCACAAAAAAGAGCCCGGCCGAAAGGCCGGGCGAGTCAGGCTTATGTCGGGCCGGAGATCAAGAGACGGCCCGAACCGCCAGGGATTGAAGTCAAGCCCCGCGAAGGTGCCCCGGGTTCAGCCGGCGGCGCCCTCCTGCACGATGGTGTAGCGGGCCGTGCAGATGCTGCGCGTCTCGCTGGCGATCTTGTCCCAGACCTTCCGCGCCTCGCTCTGGTCGCCGAACGGACCGAACAACTGCTCGGTTCCGTCGATCAGCTGGCTGAAGCGGGTGTCTGTATATTCCCCGCCGATGACCCAAAAACGCTTGCTCATGTCCTGTCTCCTTGTCCTCGTGGATAGTCCGGGAGCCGGCGGGCGTGATTGATGTGGTGGCCGCCCGCCGGTGCCGCTCTCCCGGACACGTTTCCTCCCTTAACCCCGTTTATTCAGCCGCCGTGCGGGCCGCTTCCTCGTTCTCGTAGAACTGGGCTTCCTCGGTCGAGCCGGTCAGAGCGGTGGTCGAAGAGGCATCGCCCTTGATTGCTGTCGCGACCGCGTCGAAATAACCGGTGCCGACTTCGCGCTGGTGCTTGGTCGCGCTGTAACCACGGCTCTCGGCGGCGAACTCGGCATCCTGCAGTTCGGAATATGCCGCCATGCCGCGGTCACGGTAGCCCGAGGCGAGCTCGAACATGCCGTAATTGAGCGAGTGGAACCCGGCCAGGGTAACGAACTGGTACTTGTAGCCCATGGCGCCGATCTCGCGCTGGAAGCGGGCGATGTCGTCCTTGTCGAGATTCGCTGTCCAGTTGAAGGAGGGCGAGCAGTTATAGGCCAGCATCTGGTCCGGGAATTCCCTGCGGACCGCCTCGGCGAAGCGCTTGCACTGCTCGAGATCCGGCGTCGAGGTCTCCATCCAGAGCAGGTCGGAATAGGGCGCATAGGCGAGCGAGCGGGCGACGCAGCGCTCGAAGCTGGTGCCCTCCTTCAGGCGGAAGAAGCCCTCGGCGGTGCGCTCGCCGGTCAGGAACGGACGGTCGCGCTCGTCGACGTCGCTGGTGACCAGCTTGGCGCTTTCGGCGTCGGTACGGCAGATCACCAGGGTCGGCACGCCCTCGACATCGGCGGCGAGGCGCGCGGCATTCAGGGTGTTGATGTGCTGCTGCGTCGGCACCAGCACCTTGCCGCCCATATGGCCGCACTTCTTCTCCGAGGCCAGCTGGTCCTCGAAATGGACCGCGGCGGCGCCGGCATCGATATAGGCCCGGGTCAGTTCGTAGGCGTTCAGCGCGCCGCCGAAGCCGGCCTCGCAATCGGCCACGATGGGGAGCATCCAGTCGGTGGCGTCATCGCCTTCCAGATGATGGATCTGGTCGGTGCGCAGCAGGGAATTGTTGATCTTGCGCGCCAGTTCGGGGCCGCTGTTCGCCGGATAGAGGCTTTGGTCCGGATACATCGCGCCGGCGAGATTGGCATCCGCCGCAACCTGCCAGCCGGAGAGATAGACCGCCTGCAGCCCGGCCTTGGCCATCTGCACCGCCTGGCCGCCGGTGACGGCGCCGAGGGAATGGACGAAATCCTCCTCATGGATCGACTTCCAGAGCCGCTCCGCGCCGCGGCGGGCGAGGCTGTGCTCGATCCGGACGGTGCCGCGCAACCGCTCGACATCGGCCGTTGTGTAGTCGCGCTTCACATTGTCGAAACGTCCGGGGGCGGTGGACGCCAGTTTCTCGAACTCGCCAGACATGTCTTTCTCCTTGTTTCGCGATCCCGTCGCGTGGCGTTGGTGTCAGTTGCGGCACCCGTCTTTCGGTGTGTGCACCGCAAAACTGAAAGCAGCCTGCAAGAGCAAACCTCTCGCGTCCATAAGTCATTGAAAGTAAAAAAGTAAATCTGTCACAATTGTAAAATTAAATGACACAAAATTGAAAATCGTGAAAATGATTGTGCAACAGCGAAAGCGCCATAAGCTGAAAAGACATCCTTTGCGGATGCGGGGAGGACAACGCGATGGAAGCGCTTGACCGCAAAGCGATGCTGGGGCCGAAGATCCGCCGTTTCAGGACCGACCTCGGCATGAGCCAGACGGAAATGGCCGGCGAGATCGGCATCTCGCCGAGCTATCTCAATCTGATCGAACACAACCAGCGACCGGTCACGGTGCCGCTGCTGTTCAAGCTCGGCCAGGCCTTCGAACTCGATCTGAAACAGTTCGCCGAGGACGACGACGCCAAGATCGTCGCCGAACTTGCCGAAGTCTTCAGCGACCCGCTGTTCCGCGACCAGCCGGTGCGTCCAGTCGAACTGCAGGAATTCGCCGTGCGCTCACCGAACGCGGCGCAGGCCATGCTGCGGCTCTATCACGCCTACCGTCAGGTCTGGGAGAACGCGCGGCATGGCTCCGGAAGCGACGGGCGCGATCCGCTTCCCGATCCTGACCAACCGCTTTCCCCGGTCCAGGCTGTGCGTGACCTGCACCAGCGCGAGGCCAATCACTTCCCCGAACTGGAAGAGGCGGCCGAAGCTCTCTGGAGAAAGGCCAATCTTGATCGCAACGACCTGTTCCGGGGCCTGACCGCCTATCTCGAGCGTGAAAAGGGCATCGCGGTAAAGGTGATGCCGGTGCATGTCATGACCGACACGCTGCGGCGCTACGATCCGCACGGACGCCGCATCCTGCTGTCCGAAGCCCTGTTGCCTTCAGGGCGCTGCTTCCAGGTCGCGGCACAGATCGCCGCGCTGGTCCATCAAGAGTTGATCGAGACCGTCATCGGCCGACTGGAGCCGGCGGATACGGAAACCCGGAACATGCTTTTCGTCGCCCTCAGCAACTATTTCGCGGGCGCGGTATTGATGCCCTACGAGGCCTTCCGGACGTCGGCCCAGGAGCTGCGGCACGATCTGGAACTACTGCGCCGCCGCTTTGGCGCCAGCTTCGAGCAGGTGACGCACCGGCTGACCACGCTGCAGCGTCCCGGAGCCCGCGGCATCCCGTTCTTCTTCATTCGCGTCGATGCAGCCGGCAACGTTTCCAAGCGCCTGAACGGCGGCGGCTTCCAGTTCGCCCGCTATGGCGGCACCTGCCCGCGCTGGGTGGTGCACGAGGCCTTCCGCACCCCGGGTCAGGTTCACACCCAGGTCGCGCGCATGCCCGACGACACCACCTTCTTCACCATTGCCCGCACGCTGGACAGCGCCGGCGGGTGGCACGAGCAGTTGCAGCCGCAGTTCGCCGTCGGGCTCGGCTGCGAAATCAAGGACGCAAGGCACCTGGTCTATGCGGACGGGCTTGACCTGCCGAAGGCGAGCAGCGCCACGCCGGTCGGCGTTTCCTGCCGGCTGTGCGAAAGGCTGGACTGCAGCCAGCGGGCCCACCCCCCGCTCAACCGCACGATCCGGGCCGACCAGCACATGAAAAAGGCGTCAGCATTTTCCTTCGAGGAATAAATTCAAAACCTTGAGTTACTCTCTAAAGCCGGTGGTAGATCTTCGGGGCTGGCGCAGGATTGGACGGATGATGCGCCGTCCGTCCACCTGATGTAGACTAATCGCAAATATCCCTTCCTGCTGAATGTGAATTGGACGGGAGACTGGCGTGAAGAAACTCTCGCGTACGATAGCATTCGCTTTGGCCTTGTTCACCGGCACCGTCGAAGCGACGGCAACGGAAAGTGACCCCGGGTTCATCGAGCTCGGGACCTTTTTCAGAGGCCAGCCGGAGGAGCGCGCAAAGTTCGAGGCCTTCGATCGGCTCGTTCAGGCGCCGGCGGTCCCTCTCGGCATCCAGCGCGATGAGCCACTGCAGATTCATGTGATTTATCCGGGTCTGCAGGTATCCGACTATTGGCACCGCAGCGTTCAGTCCTTCAGCGCCCGCATGGACGAGATCGGCATCTCCCATGAAATCACCTCGCTCTTCACCAAGAGCGCCTTTGACATCCGCCTGCAGATGAACGCCATCGGCCGGGTCCTGCGGGAGAAGCCGGATTTCCTCGTATTCACCCTCGATGCGCTTCGTCACAAGGGCATGGTCTCGCGTGTCCTCGCATCCGGACATACAAAGGTCATTCTGCAGAACATCACGACCCCCCTGACCGGTCTCGGCCCCCCGGATCCCTTGCTCTATGTCGGCTTCGACCATGAATTCGGCACCCGCATGCTCACCGACGAGTTTATTCATCGCAGCCCGAAAGGCGCCCGGTACGCGATCTTTTATGGCACGGTGGGATATGTAAGCCGTATGCGCGGCGTGACCTTCCGCCAGGCCATCGAGGATCGCACCGAATTCGAACTGGTGGGGGAGTATTATGTCGGTTTCGATCGCGGGCGCGCCCGCGAGGCCGCACGTGAACTGCTGAAGAGGGATCCGGGAATTTCCTTCATCTATGCCGCCTCGACGGATATCGCGCACGGCGTTGCAGACGCGATCGGAGAGTACGGCCTCCGCGGCAAGGTGATGGTCAACGGCTGGGGTGGAGGCGGCAGCGAACTGGACGCCATCCGCAAGGGAGAGCTTGATTTTACGGTAATGCGTATGAACGACGATAACGGTGTGGCAATGGCCGAGGCGATCCGGTTGACCATGGAAGGCCGAGCGGAAAGCGTGCCCCGGGTCTATTCCGGCGCCTTCGCCCTGATTGACCAGCAAACGCCGGATGCGACGCTCGAGCGCCTGATCGATCGAGCCTTCCGGTATTCGAGGTAGGTCAGCATTTGGCGCGCCTCCGCTTCAGATATTCCACAATCGTCGCCGTTGCATCCTTCGGTGCATTGCTCGCGATTTCGGCCGTCATCGTATGGTTCGCGTTCTGGTATGCGCAGCGTTCGCTGGATGCCGAGCTGAAACGCCAGGAACTGCATTTCCGCCGGATCACCGAACTCCATATCGGCGCCGAGTTGAAGCAACTCGAGAACTTTCTGCGCAGCCAGTCGCGCGACAACGCGCTTCTGAGCGCTCTGAAGGCCTCCGACATATCCGCGATCGAGAGTACCCTTGCCCGCGCGTTCTACGAGCTCGACAGCGGCCAGCTCGACATTCTCTTCCTGGCCGAGCAGGAGAAGGGCGCACTGATCGACGTGAGCTCCACGTCTTACGACACCTCGCTGATCGTCAATACGATCTCGACCGAGCCATTGCCCGGCATCGCGCGGCTGATTTCCTCCTCCAGGGATATCGGCGAGCCGCTATATGCTTTCATCAACGGGCTTCAGGTCCTCGATCCGGAAACCGGCGCCGTCGTCGCGAGACTTTTCGGTGGCGTGATCCTGAACGACAACCTGCAGATGTTGCGGGAAATCCTCGCAGACACTGACATCGTGGGAGTCGCCCTCGAGATCGACGGTCACCTGGTCTCGGAGATATCGAACATCCCCGATTTCAAATTCGGCGATCCTGCCATCGCTGAGCGGGGCCTGGGACGCGAACTCACAATACCGTTTTCCGTGCCCCAGATCGGACCGGAGACGATGGTGAGGGTGATCCGCGCCTCGAGTCCGATCGCCGAATTGCGAGAGACCTATTTCAGCCTCGTCCCGGCCGTCATCGGTCTGACGCTCGCGGTTTCGCTCCTGCTGAGCTGGTTCATCCGGCAGCTCACCAAGAGCTCGCTCTCCAAGCTCAGCGAATATGCCGATGCCGTTGCCGGAGGAATTTACGGGCGAGAGGACATCCCGCAATTCAAGCCGGGCGTCATCCTGGATTTCAACAAGCTGGGGGAGACTCTCGAGCGGGTCTTCGAGGCATTCAGGGCGAGCGAATACCAGGCGCAAACCGTGATCGACAGGGCACCCGCCGCGATCTATGCAAAGGATCTGACCGGACGATACATCATCGCCAATGCGCAGTTCCTCTCGATACTCGAACTCGAGCGCGACCGGGTCATCGGCGCAAGGGATTCCGACCTGCTTCCGGAGGAATTCGCGCGCGAAGTCCACGCATTCGAAACATCCACCAGCGAACGGACCGGTGGGGTCGTGCGGGAGCTCACGTTTCCGACCAGCGGGGGCGAGCGGGCCTATCTCGGGGCAATGTTCCCGCTCAAGCAGGAAACCGGCGAGACTTATGCACATTGTACGATCCTCGCCGACATCACCGATCGCAAGCGGACGGAAACCGCGCTCCGCCAGGCCAAGGAAGAAGCCGAATTTGCCAATTCGGCGAAGACCAGTTTCCTTGCGGGTGTGAGTCACGAACTGCGCACGCCGCTGAACGCGATCATCGGTTTCTCGGAAATGATCGCCGGCGAAGTCCTCGGCAAGATCGAGAATAGAAACTACGTCGAATATGCCGGGCACATCCAGTCGAGCGGCACGCACCTCCTCAGCCTGATCGGCGACGTGCTCGATCTTTCCGTGATCGAGTCGCGCAAGGAGACCGTGCGCGAAGAAGCCCTCGACATCGAGGAGATCTGCGAGGGCTGCTTGCGGATGATCCGTGAACAGGCGGCCGAGGCCGGGGTCGAGGTCGGCTCGAACATCGATATGCGCGGCCACGCACTCAAGGCTGACGCGCGCAGGATCCGGCAGATCCTTATCAATTTGCTGACGAATGCGGTGAAATTCACCCCCGCCGGCGGTCACGTAGTCCTGACGGGCGCGGTCGGGAAAGACCGGCGTGTTCTTCTCTCGGTGGCGGATGACGGTATCGGCATGGACAGCACCACGAAAGCCCATGCCTTCGAGCCTTTCATGCAGGGGAATTCAAGCCTGATCAGAAAAGCCGAAGGTGCCGGGCTCGGGCTCGCGCTCGTAAAACGGCTGGCCGAGCTGCACGATGCGGAGCTGCACTGCACCAGCGCCCCCGGTCAGGGCACCACGATTTCGATCGTCTTCCCCGTATCCCGATCGGTCTCGGCGCCGCCGCAAGTCGTCCCGGAGATATCCGGAAACTGAAGAAGGCGGCCGCCGAACGGCGCCGCCTTCCCTTGAAGCTCGTTTCCCGGCGGTGGCCCGCCGGATCAGTAGTCGAGAAAGCTCCGGAGTTTCCGCGAGCGGCTCGGATGCTTCAGCTTGCGGAGAGCCTTCGCCTCAATCTGGCGGATACGCTCACGGGTGACGCTGAACTGCTGGCCGACCTCTTCGAGCGTGTGGTCGGTGTTCATGCCGATGCCGAAACGCATGCGCAGCACGCGTTCTTCGCGCGGGGTCAGGCTGGCGAGCACGCGGGTCGTGGTCTCGCGCAGATTGGCCTGGATCGCCGCGTCAAGCGGCTGCACCGCGTTCTTGTCCTCGATGAAGTCGCCGAGATGGCTGTCTTCCTCATCGCCGATCGGGGTCTCGAGGCTGATCGGCTCCTTGGCGATCTTCAGCACCTTGCGCACCTTCTCCAGCGGCATGACCAGCTTTTCGGCCAGCTCTTCCGGAGTCGGCTCGCGGCCGATCTCGTGCAACATCTGGCGCGAGGTGCGCACCAGCTTGTTGATGGTCTCTATCATGTGCACGGGGATGCGGATGGTCCGCGCCTGATCGGCGATCGAGCGGGTGATCGCCTGGCGAATCCACCAGGTGGCATAGGTCGAGAACTTGTAGCCGCGACGGTACTCGAACTTGTCGACCGCCTTCATCAGGCCGATATTGCCTTCCTGGATCAGGTCCAGGAACTGCAGACCGCGGTTGGTGTATTTCTTGGCGATGGAGATCACGAGACGAAGGTTCGCCTCGACCATCTCCTTCTTCGCCCGGCTCGCCTCGCGCTCGCCCTTCTGCACGGTCTGCACGATGCGGCGGAATTCGCTGATCGGCAGGCCGGCATCCTCGGAAATCGCCGCCATGCCGTCGCGCAGCTTTGCGATCTCGGCCGCATTCTTCTCGGTGAACTTGCTCCAGCCCTTGCCGGAAAGCCCGCCGACCCGTTCGGTCCAGCTCGGATCCAGCTCGTTGCCGAAATGCTCCTTCAGGAAGGCGGCCCGGTCGACGCCGGCCTTCTCCGCCATCTTGAGCATTCTCATGTCCATGCCGGTCAGGTGCCGGTTCAGGTTGTAGAGCTGTTCGACCAGGGCCTCGATGCGGCCGTTATTGAGGCGCACGCCCTCCATCAGGTCGACCAGCTCGTCGCGGAGCTTCTCGTAGCGGCGCTCGCTCTGGGCCGTCAGCTCCTCGCCCTTCTGCAGGCGCTGCAGGCGCTTGTCCTGGACTTTCTTCAGCTTCCCGTATGTTTCGGCGATCTGGTCGAAGGTCTCAAGCACCTGGGGCGTGAGGGCGGCCTCCATGGCGGACAGAGACATGTTGTTGTCTTCGCCGTCGTCGTCTTCATCGTCATCGTCGGAAGATTCGTCGGAGGATTTCTCCTCTCCGCCGCCCTTCGCCTCGTCTTCGGTCTCGTCCTCCTCGCTTTCGGAATCGGCGGCTTCGGACTCGGTGGTTTCGGACTCGGCCTTGTCCTCTTTCTCGTTGTCGTTCTCGCCCTCGCCGTCGTCGCCCGCAGCATCCGGTCCGCCGCCATAAGTGGCGTCGAGATCGATGACGTCGCGCAGCAGGACCTTCTCTTCCTTCAGGGCGTCACGCCACTGGATCAGGGCCTTGATGGTCAGCGGACTCTCGCAGATGCCGCCGATCATCATCTCGCGGCCGGCTTCGATCCGCTTGGCGATGGCGATTTCGCCCTCGCGGGAAAGGAGCTCGACGCTCCCCATCTCGCGCAGATACATGCGGACCGGGTCGTCGGTGCGGCCCACATCGTCGTCGGCGACATTGCCGGCGACGCTCTTCTCGTCCTCGGCCTTGGCGTCGCTGCCGCTCTCTTCCTGTTCCTCGTTCTCGACCACGTTGACGCCCATCTCGCTCAGAGCGGACATCACGTCTTCGATCTGCTCGGAGGACATCTCCTCCTGAGGCAGTGCCGCGTTCACCTCGTCATAGGTGAGGTAGCCGCGCTCCTTGCCCTTCTTGATCAGATTCTTGACGGTCTGATTGACATTGTCGATCAGCGGACCGTCGGAATTCTCTTCGCGGTCCCGGTTCTCGTCTTCGTTCGCCAGCGACTGTTTCGCCATTCGTTCGTCGACCTCTCCATATGCGGCGCCGCCCCCACCCCGGGACGACCCGCCGTTGTCTTAACTCCGACCGAGGTCGGTTTCCTCAAGCGCGGCGCTGGAATTGAGCGAAGCCAGCGCCGATCGCAATGACGCCAGCCGGTTCCAACTCGCTTCGCTAAATTCCTCCGCCACCGCCCGTTCGGCATCGGCCAGTTGCGCCTCTAGCTGAGGCTTGCCGATGCGAGCCAGCAGTTCCGTCAGCCCCGCGCGCGCCTTCGAAAGCAGCGCTTCCCGCCTTGCAAAGGCGGCGTGACTCAATGTTTCCCCACTTAGAAGCCCATTGCAGGCATCCGATAACCCCAACCGCGTCAAATGGGCGATTAAGCCCTCCGAGTCAAGGCCTGGATCGGCGAGCGCAATCTCTATGATTTGCTGCCGGAGCTTGTCAAGGAAGGGATCATCGAAGGCCAGCACGCCGATCGCCTCGCCCAGTTCGTCTATGAGGGCCGGGTGATTGAGCAGGGCCGCGAGCACGATCTGCTGCTGGCGCCGCGCCATGACCGACGGAACGTTGGCGCGGTGGCCCTGAGAAATCTGCGCACCCGCATAGGCCTCCGCATATCCGCCGCGGCGCGCGCCGCGACCACCGCTATTCTCCCGACCGGCCCGGCGCATTTCCCGGATCCGGTTCTCGACGTGATCGGAGTAGCTTTCCTGTACCGTCCGCTCCGCGATCTCGCGCACCCGCGCACGCATCCGGCGCTGGAAATCCGCGATCCGTTCCGGCGTCGTGACGGGCTGGGCGGCCAACTCCTGGCGCCAGATGAATTCGGAAAGCGGGATCGCCCCGTCGAGCAGCTCGCGCATTGCCTTGGCGCCATGGTGCTTGATCACGTCGTCCGGATCCTCGCCCTGGGGCAAAGTCACGAAACGCAGGGAATGACCCGGCTTCAGCATCGGCAGCACCCGGTCGGCGGCGCGCCCGGCGGCCCGCATGCCCGCAGAGTCCCCGTCGAAGCAGACGACCGGCTCCGAGGCCAGTTTCCAGAGTTCGGCGATCTGGTCCTCGGTCAGCGCCGTGCCGAGCGGCGCCACGGCCTGCGGAAAACCGCCCTGGGACAGCGCGATCACGTCCATATAGCCTTCGGCGACGACGATCTCGTCGGCCTTGCGCGCCGCCTCGCGGGCCTGGGCAAGTCCGTAGAGCACGCGGCCCTTGTGAAAGACCGGCGTGTCCGGCGAATTCAGGTATTTCGGCTGCCCGTCGCCGAGAATGCGCCCGCCGAAAGCGATCACCCGGCCGCGCCGGTCGGTGATCGGGAAGATGATGCGGCCGCGGAAATAGTCATAGGCCGCGCCGCCATCCTCGGGTTTGCGCAGCAGCCCCGCCTCCAGCAGCAGGGCCTCCTTCACGCCTTCGGCCTTCATCGACTGGGCAAGAGCGGTGCGGCCGTCCGGCGCCCATCCGAGGCGAAAGCGAGCGATGGTGTCCTTCGTCAGACCTCGCCCGCGCAGATAGTCGAGCGCTTCGGCACCGCCCGGCCCAGCGAGTTTCTGCTCGAACCAGACGCAGGCATGTTCCAGAACGTCGTGCAGGGTCTCGCGGCGCTTCGAGCGCTCGCGGTCCTGCGGCGTCTCCTTGGGCACCTCGAGCCCGGCCATGTCGGCCAGCTTCTCGACCGCTTCCGGAAAGGCGAGGCCTTCTGTCTCCATCACGAACTTGATGATGTCGCCATGCGCCCCGCAGGCGAAGCAGTGATAGAAATTCTTGTCGTCGACGACATTCATCGACGGCTTGCTGTCCGAGTGGAACGGGCAGAGCCCCAGAAACTCGCGCCCGCGGCGCTGCAGCGTGACCCGACGTCCGACCACTTCCGACACCGGAAGCCGGGTCCTCAACTCGTCGAGGAATTGCGGCGGGAAACTCATGATGGTCGACAATCAAACCTTGCCCAAGGGGCAAAGAGTGTGAACTTGCCAGCCAAAGCGGTCAAAGGAATCCCGGATTTCGAACGCTCAGACCAGCATTTGCCGGACGATGCCGCTCGCCTTGGAGAAATCCATGCGGCCGGCATAGCGTTCCTTCAAGGCGGCCATGGCGCGGCCCATGTCCTTGAGTTCCTTCGCGCCGATTTCCTTCACCACGGTTTCCACCGCGGCGTTCATCTCGGCATCGTCGAGCTGCTGCGGCATGAACCGCCGGATGACCTCCATCTCGGCCTTTTCCTGCTCGGCGAGTTCCAGGCGACCGCCCTGCTCGTACATCCGGATCGATTCGGTCCGCTGCTTGAGCATGGTCTGCAACATGGAAAGGATCTCGTCCTCGCTGATTCCGTCCGTCTTGCCATTGCCGCGCGCGGCAATGTCACGGTCTTTCAGGGCCGCCAGAATCAATCTGATGGTGCTGACGGCACACTGATCCTTTTCCTTCAAAGCCTCTTTCAAGGCGTCACTGAATGCGGCGCGCATCATTTTATTATTACCCCTAGCCATTTCGCGGCGGGTTTCTCGTCAGACCGGCTCGCGAATTCGGCTACACCATCTCCATCGCGGCACAAAACGCAAGGCACATTTATTAACGCGTTGAATTTGCTCATTTATATGAAAAACAACGGCCTTGACCTCTCGACCCGCATTCTTTATCAAGTCGGCTTCGAAGCGTCCGGCCCGACCCGAAGACAAAGAATCTGTCTCCCAAGCGGATATCCATGCGATCCTCCGCGGTTCTCGTGTGCCGGAACCGCAGCGATTTGCCAGGGATGACCGCGATGGCGCAGCCTTCGAAAGCCGACCAAGCCAAACCAGATTTCTCCTCAGTGACCCAGCCGGAGGGCGCGACCGCCGTCCTCGTTCTGGCCGACGGGACCGTTTTCTGGGGACGAGGACTGGGGGCTGCGACCGAACGCGTCGGCGAGGTCTGCTTCAACACCTCGCTCACCGGCTATCAGGAGATCATGACCGACCCGTCCTATGCCGGTCAGATCATCACCTTCACCTTTCCCCATATCGGCAATGTCGGCGCCAATTCAATGGATGTCGAGACGACCACGCCGGCGGCCCTCGGGCTGGTGCTGCGTGCGGACATGACGGAGCCGTCGAACTACCGCTCCGAGAGGCATTTCGACGATTGGCTGAAGAGCTTCGGCCTTCCGGGCATCAGCGGCGTCGACACCCGGCGGCTGACCCGCCGGATCCGCGACGGCGGCGCGCCGACCGGCTGCCTCGCCCACGCGCCGGACGGCAGGTTCGATCTCGACGCGCTCTGGCGGAAGACACAGGACTGGCCGGGGCTCGAAGGCATGGATCTCGCGATTCAGGTCTCCTGCAGGCAGACCTATCACTGGCTTGAAGGTACCTGGGAGTTCGCCCGCGGCGGCATCGACGGCGAGGACGGTTTCGAGGTCGAGCCGGAGATCCGGCGCCATATCGTAGCGATGGATTTCGGCGCCAAGCGGAACATCCTGCGCAACCTCTCCTCGCTCGGCTGCAAGGTGACGGTGGTTCCCGCAGATACCAAGGCCGAGGATGTGCTGGCGCACCGGCCGGACGGCATCTTCCTCGCCAACGGTCCGGGCGATCCGGCGGCGACCGGCGCCTATGCGGTGCCCGAGATCAGGAAGCTGGTCGAGAGCGGCAAACCGGTCTTCGGCATCTGTCTCGGTCACCAGATGCTGGCCCTCTCGCTCGGGGCGACAACCGAGAAGATGCACCAGGGCCACCGCGGCGCGAACCACCCGGTGAAGGACCTGACCACCGGCAAGGTCGAGATCACGTCGCAGAACCACGGCTTCATGATCAGCGAGGGCAGCCTTCCCGAAGGCGTCGAAATCACACACCGCTCGCTCTTCGACGGCTCGATCGAGGGCATCCGCCTCTCCGGCCGTCCGGTCTTCTCCGTGCAATACCATCCCGAGGCCTCGCCGGGGCCGAAGGACAGCCACTATCTCTTCCAACGTTTCGTCGATTTCATCGACCAGAAAAGCTGAGCGGCCCGATGCCCAAACGTACAGATATCAAATCCATCATGATCATCGGTGCCGGTCCGATCGTCATCGGCCAGGCCTGCGAGTTCGACTATTCCGGCGCCCAGGCCTGCAAGGCGCTGAAGGAAGAAGGCTACCGGGTTATCCTGGTGAACTCGAACCCGGCAACGATCATGACCGACCCGGGCCTCGCGGACGCCACCTATGTCGAGCCGATTACGCCGGAAATGGTCGCACGGGTGATCGAAAAGGAAAAACCGGACGCGCTGCTCCCGACCATGGGCGGCCAGACCGCGCTCAACACGGCGATCTCGCTGGCCAAGGACGGCACGCTCGAGAAGCACGGTGTCGAGTTGATCGGTGCCAAGCTGGACGCGATCGAAAAGGCCGAGGATCGGCTGCTCTTCCGCGATGCGATGGACAAGATCGGCCTCGATTCACCGCGCTCAAGCCTCGTCCATTCCGTCGAGGAGGCGATGGAGGCGTTGAATCATGTCGGCCTGCCCGCGATCATGCGCCCCTCTTTCACCCTCGGCGGCGAAGGCGGCGGCGTCGCCTACAATGTCGAGGAATACGAGCAGATCATCCGCAACGGCCTGCGCGCTTCGCCGGTCAAGTCCGTGCTGGTCGAGGAAAGCGTGCTCGGCTGGAAGGAATACGAGATGGAGGTCGTCCGCGACAAGGCGGACAACTGCATCATCATCTGCTCGATCGAGAATGTCGATCCGATGGGTGTGCATACCGGCGACAGCATTACCGTCGCCCCGGCGCTGACCCTGACCGACAAGGAATACCAGCGGATGCGCGACGCCTCGATCGCCGTGCTCCGCGAGATCGGCGTCGAGACCGGCGGCTCGAACGTGCAGTTCGCCGTCAATCCGGAGAACGGCCGCCTGATCGTCATCGAGATGAACCCGCGCGTCTCGCGCTCCTCGGCGCTGGCTTCCAAGGCGACCGGCTTTCCGATCGCCAAGATCGCGGCGAAACTTGCCGTCGGCTATCTGCTCGACGAGTTGAAGAACGACATCACCGGCGGTCTGACGCCGGCGAGCTTCGAGCCGACCATCGATTACGTCGTCACCAAGATTCCGCGCTTCACCTTCGAGAAGTTCCCGAACACAACGCCGCTGCTCAGCACGGCGATGAAGTCGGTCGGCGAGGCCATGTCCATCGGCCGCAGCTTCCCCGAGAGCCTGCAGAAGGCGCTGCGCTCCATGGAGACAGGGCTCACCGGACTCAACGAAGTCGAGCTGCCGGGCGTGGACAGCGAAGGCGTCGGCCGCGAACGTGTGCTCGCCGCGCTCAGTGAACAGACGCCCGACCGCCTGCTGCGCGTCGCCCAGGCCTTCCGCGTCGGCCTTTCTCTTGAGGAGATCGCCAATGCGAGCCATTTCGACCCCTGGTTCCTGCGCCATGTCCGCGAAATCGTCGCGGTCGAAGAAGAGGTCCGGAAAAGCGGCCTGCCGGCGGCGGCGAAGGATTTCGCACGGCTGAAGAAGATGGGCTTCTCGGATGCCCGTCTCGGTGAGCTGACCGGCCAGGAGGAAAGCGAGGTCACCGCGGCGCGCCACGCGCTGGATATCCGACCGGTCTACAAGCGGATCGACACCTGCGCCGCCGAATTCCCCTCGGCCACGCCCTACATGTATTCCTGCTACGAGAGCGACGGCTACGGCGCGCCGGAATGCGAGTCCGAGCCGACGGATGCCGAAAAGGTGGTGATCCTCGGCGGCGGGCCGAACCGGATCGGCCAGGGCATCGAGTTCGACTATTGCTGCGTCCATGCCGCCTACGCGCTCTCCGAGGCCGGCTATGAGACCATCATGGTCAACTGCAACCCGGAAACCGTCTCGACCGACTACGACACGTCCGACCGGCTCTATTTCGAACCGCTGACCGCGGAGGATGTCATCGAGCTGGTCCGCAAGGAGCAGTCGAACGGCACGGTGAAGGGCGTCATCGTTCAGCTCGGCGGGCAGACCCCGCTGAAGCTCTCCCAGGCGCTTGAGAATGCGGGCATCCCGATCCTCGGCACCTCGCCGGACGCGATCGACCTCGCCGAGGACCGCAAGCGGTTCCAGAAGCTGCTGAACGATCTGGGTCTCATGCAGCCGCGGAACGGCACCGCCTTCTCCTTCGAGGAAGCGGAAAAGGTCGCGCACGAGATCGGCTATCCGGTCGTGATCCGCCCCTCCTACGTGCTCGGCGGCCGCGCGATGGAAATCGTGCACGAACCGGCACAGTTGAAACGCTACATGGAACAGGCGGTGAGAGTATCGGGCAAGAACCCGGTGCTGATCGACAGTTTCCTCAGGAGCGCCGTCGAGGTCGATGTGGACTGCCTTGCGGACGGCGAGCAGGTCTATATCGCCGGCATCATGGAGCATATCGAGGAAGCCGGCATCCATTCCGGCGACAGCGCCTGCTCCCTGCCTCCACAGAACCTGCCTGAGACCGTGATCCAGGAAATCCGCCGCCAGACGACCCTACTTGCCGAAGGCCTGAAGGTGGTCGGACTGATGAACACCCAGTTCGCGGTCAAGGATGGGGCCGTTTTCATCCTCGAGGTGAACCCGCGCGCCAGCCGGACAGTGCCGTTCGTGGCCAAGGCGACGGGCGTGCCGATCGCCAAGATCGCCAGCCGCCTCATGGCCGGCGAAAAACTGGCCGACTTCACGCTTCCGACCGAAATGCCGAAACATGTCGCCGTCAAGGAGGCCGTCTTCCCGTTCAACCGTTTCCCCGGCGTCGACATCATCCTCGGCCCGGAGATGAAGTCGACCGGCGAGGTGATGGGCATCGACAGCGATTTCGGCCGCGCCTTCGCCAAGAGCCAGATGGCGGCGAACACGCATCTGCCGACCTCCGGCACGGTTTTCGTCTCGGTGCGCGACGAGGATAAGGAAGAGATCGTGAAACTGGCGGCCGAACTGGCCGGGATGGGCTACCTGCTGCTCGCCACCGAGGGCACCGCGAACGCACTCAAGGCGGCGGGCCTCAGGGTCGACCGCACCAAGAAGGTGCTCGAAGGACGGCCGCACATCGTCGACAACATGCTCTCCGGACATGTCGATCTGGTGTTCAACACGACCGGCGGCGCGCAGGCGATTTCGGACAGTTTCAGCTTGCGTCAGACCGCGCTGACCCACAATATTCCCTATTACACGACGGTCGAAGGGGCCTGGGCCGCTGTCCAAGCAATGAAAGCACTGCGGACCGGTCGCCTTGAAGTCGCACCGTTGCAATCCTATCTCAGCGGATCGTTCTGACGACCGGCGGTAGGACCGGGCGCCACCGGTGACTCTTTTTCAGGACTACGGGTCGCCATTTTTTGAATGAACTGAGTGAATAACCGAGGTCGGTTTAATGGAAAAAGTTCCGATGACCGCGCAGGGGCTGGAAAAGCTCCAGACTGAGCTGAAACAGCTCAAGACGGTGGAACGGCCTGAGATCATCAAGGCCATCTCCGAAGCGCGTGAACACGGCGATCTGTCCGAGAACGCCGAATACCATTCCGCGCGCGAGCGCCAGAGCTTCATCGAAGGCCGCATCCTCGAGCTGGAAGACGTGACCAGCCGTGCCGAAGTGATCAATACCGCCAAGCTTGGGGGTGATACCGTGACCTTCGGTACCGTGATCGAGGTCGCGGACGAGGATACGGACGAGGAACAGACCTTCACCATCGTCGGCCCCTACGAGGCCGACATCTCGAAGGGCTACATCTCGACCTCCTCGCCGATCGCCCGCGCGATGATCGGCAAGAAGGTTGGCGAGAGCGTCGAGGTGTCGACGCCGCGCGGCTCGAAGAGCTACGAGATCCTCAGCATCTCCATCATGTGACAAGGCGGCCGGCCCCGCCGGACGGACGCGATCGGGCCCGGGTTGATCCCGGGCTCTCTCGTTTCAGCAGTCAGTTGCCGGGCGCGATCTGAAGCGGCCCGGTATCACCGATGGTGAATTTCCAGCCTTCCGCCCGGGTGCCCGCAAGGTTCAGGTTGCCGGCGAGGAAATAGAGCCGGTCGCGGTCCGCTCCCTCCGCCGTGCAGAACCGGTCCTGCAGATAGAAGGGCGGCGTCGCCTGGTAGGAGAGCCGTGCGCGCACGGAGACCGGGTCCGACGGCAGATCGGCGAGCGGCACTGCGTAAGTCAGCGTGTCGCCGCCCCCCTCGCGATAGTCCGGATCGTCCCCGACACCGAGCGCGCCCGCATCCTCGGCCATGTCCGCTCCCGCGCCGAGCGCGGCCGCGATCGCCTTGCGCTCCTCCAGCGGCAGGTAGCCGGCCGGCAGCAGCCGGTTGTCCTTCACCTCGGCGCAGATCGAGAGGAACGAGGTCGTGAGATGTCCCTCCGGCGTGGCGTCATGTCCACATTGGGGCGCCTTCGATCCGGGCTTCGGCGTGCTGACCAGTTCCTGATAGATCTGCACCTGATCCTGCCGCGAGATGGTCTGGTAATGCGGCTGGTGGTGCCGTTTCTCCGGCTCGATGCGGGCGGTACATTTCTCGTCCCACCAGACCTCTCCCGGAAGCGGTGCGCCCGATGGCCCCACGATCCGTCCCGCCCCATCCGTCGCGCCGGAGGACCAGATCACCTTGCCGAGCCGGTCCATCACGTCGAAGGTGACGAAGGCCCGCCGGAAGCCGACGCCGGACGGGAACTTGTGCCCGACATGATTGGTGATCGAAACCTCCGTCTCCAGCACCCCCCTGTCCGCATCGACGGACAGTTTCGAGACGGCGAGATCCGCCGTCGCCAGCGTCGCCTGATCCAGCATCTTCTGCTCGGTATAGATCAGCGGGTCCATGCCCTTACTGCCCATCATCGAATCCTGGGTGCGGATCCCGAGCACCTCGGGGAACTGCTGGGCCATCTTGGTCAGGAAAACGTTGAGGCCGACCAGCGTGTGCTGCGCGAAGCCCTCGCGCACCGGCAGGTCGATCTCGTCCGGCCCACGATTGAATTCCGCCTGCGGGAAGTTCGAATATTCCTGAATGCTGGCGATCCGGGACTTCACCGGCTTGCCGTCTGCGTCCCACGACGGCATGTGACAGTCCTGACAGCTCTTCGCGATGCTGCCCGGACCTTCCGGCAGCGGCCCGTCGGGCGAAGTTCCGGTCCGGTAGGCGCTGAAAGCCCATTCGGGATAGGTCAGCTGCTCGTAGACGTGCCCGACCGTCTTGCCCTCGTGCAGCACCGGCAGATGCACCGTGTGGCAGGTCCCGCAGGTCTCCGACATCGCCAGCGTCGTATTGTGTGCCGGCTTGTTGGCGAGCGCGTCGACCATCGGCGCAACCTTCGGATCCTCGAAAGGACCGAAGATCGTATCGGGGCCGCCGACGAGGAAGGATCCGGTGAAGGTCTTGGCAAAGCCCTTCGCCTTCGGATTGAGGAAAGCCTGGCGCTCCAGAACACACTTGTTCTCCGGACGCTTCGCGGCCTCGTTGGAGACCGTCTCTCCCAGCACCATGCGGTGACAGGAGGTGCATGAAATGCCGTCCCGGGCGAGCGCGCCGTAGTCGGCATATTCGATATGTTCGTTCCTCGCCTTCTCGGACGGCCACGGCGTTACCTCCACGACCTCCCGGGTGAAGGCGCCGCAGCCCGCCGGGTCCTGATCCTTCGGCATGGTCGCGATCGGCTTGATCGCGCCCGAGCTGACATCGATGCCGTACTGCCGCTGACCGAGAATGCCGTGACAGCCAAGACAGGTGTTCTCGACCAGCTTCGCGTCCGCCTTGTGGAAACTCTGCGTCTCGCTGGCGAGCTGGGCGAAGAAGATCGGATCGCGCCCGGCCAGGCCCATCGGCGAAGTCCGCCAGGAGCCGTAGGGCGAGTGGTTCCACATCTTTCCGGCCGCCGCGGCCGAACCGTCGCCATAGTCCGGCGAGACCGGCTCCGTCATGTCGAACTGCAGCCCGGTGCTGCCCGCATCGTGACAGCCGAGGCACTGGCTCGAGGTCAGGTACTCGTCGTGGATCGTCGGACCGCCGGCATGGACATAGGTCTCGTCATAAGTCTCCGACGGCATCTTCGGAACGCTCACGTAATCCGGCGCCGCCCCCGGCCCGTTCCACCGAAAGGCTTCGGTGAATGCCGGATTGTAAGAGAAGAGCGGCTGGCCGAGCCGCCGGACCGCGTCGGTCGGCAGCGTGACTTCCGGATGTTGCGAGGCGGTTTCCGGCGTCGGGTCCTCGTCCTGATTGAGGAAGACCAGCGGATGCCCCGGCTCGCCCTCGATGTTCTTCTGCGACGAGAAGGTCATGTTGTCCCGGGCCGAGGCGTGGCAGTTCATGCAGTACTGCGCGAAGCCCATATTCACCATCAGATTGCTCGACTGGTTCGCCGGATAGTCCGGCGCCCAGCCGGTCCAGCCGAACCAGCCCCAGAACCAACCGTCGTGGCTGGCCTTGGAATCCCTGACCATGATCGCCGCACCGTGGATCTTCGGGATCAGCTTCTCCGGTTCGACCGCGGAGCAGACCGAGGCCGGGGAGGAATACATCTCCTTCACGATGATCGCACCGTCGGGAACCGGGCTCTTGTCCGTCGCGCGGCCCTCGTCGGCAGGGGTCCGGTTCTCCCGGATCCAGTCGAACATGTCGGGCGAATACCAGATCACCACCGGTGCATGGGTCCCGTGATAGGTTCCCCTCCATTCGCCGCCGATGAGGCGCGCGGTTTCCGGCCCGGTATCGCGGACATACTTGTCGCGCACCCAGCCCGCGGTCTTGTCGCGGTGGCAGAAACTGGTGAAATACTCCTGCAGCTTCAGCTCGTATTCACGGAGCGGAAGCGCGGACGGATCGCGCACCACCGGATCGAGTTTCTTGCAGAGCGCAATATCCGTCGGCAGCACATCGACGTTCTGCGCTTCGATACATGTCGCGGTCGCCGCACCTGCGCCCAGTCCCAGAAACAGCGCACCGGACACCAGAATTGTCCTCAATCGAGTGCTGACATGCATGATCATCTCCCGTTCACCGGCACGCATATGTGATGGCGCTATTTTCCCGGGAGGATAGGTGAATTGCTTTACAACCAAAAGGTCTCCCCTGTTCGGTTAATCGAAAATGACAGTCCGGGATTCGAGAGATCAGGCTCGATCGGCCACGGCCGCTTCCTGGCGTTCGCCGGGCACGGGCCGATCACCGGCCGGACCTGATGCGCCGACGCGGCGGGAAGGCTTGACAGACACGACCGCCCGCCTTTAAGTCTGGGGACCAGCGCCGATTTGATCTCAGATTGCGGGCGCTTAACAAATGCGGCTAAAGAGGGATTTCGATCCGTCCGGCGCCGCCGCGACGGTTTTTTTGTTTTCGGCCCGGTCCGGCCCACAGGACCCGCGGGATTTGAGGGCAGCTTGCATCCGCGTCACCAAGTGCTAAAGCGCCACGGGGAAAGCTCCCGTGGGCCCGCAGGAGACCTGGGAGTTAAGACCATGAGCGACAAGACCAACCCCGCCTTCACCGAAGCCGTCGACTGGGATCTCGAGACCCGCCTCGTGCGCGGCGGCACCCGCCGGTCCGAGTTCGGCGAGACCGCCGAGGCCCTCTTCCTGACCTCCGGCTATGTCTACGAGAGCGCTGATTCCGCCGAAGCCCGGTTCAACGGCGAAGAAGACGGCTTCATGTATTCCCGTTACGGCAACCCGACGGTCCAGATGTTCGAGGACCGGATGGCGTTGCTGGAAGACGCGGAGACCTGTTTCGCCACGGCGAGCGGCATGGCTGCGGTGTGGGCGGCGCTGATCTCTCAGCTGAAGACCGGCGATCACGTGGTCGCGGCGCGCGCCCTGTTCGGCTCCTGCCACCACATCCTGACCAAGATCTTCCCGAAATTCGGCATCGAGGCGACGCTGATCGACGGCACCGACATCAACCAGTGGCGCGGCGCGGTGCGACCGAACACCAAGGTCTTTTTCTTCGAGACCCCGTCCAATCCGACGCTGGAGATCATCGACATTCCCGCCGTGGTCGAGATCGCCCACAAGGCCGGGGCGACGGTCGTGGTCGACAATGTCTTTTCGACCCCGATCCTGCAGCAGCCGATCCGCCTCGGCGCCGATATCTCGGTCTATTCCGGCACCAAGCATATAGACGGACAGGGCCGCACCCTCGGCGGCGCGGTGCTCTGCTCGAACGCCTTCCGCAAGGACCATCTCGAGCCCTTCATGCGCCATACCGGCGGCTGTCTCAGCCCGTTCAACGCCTGGGTTCTGCTGAAGGGCCTCGAGACCCTCGATCTCCGGGTGCAGCGCCAGTGCGAGAACGCGCAGAGGATCGCCGAATTCCTCGAGAGTCACGACAAGATCGGGCGGGTGATCTATCCCGGTCTCGCGTCCCACCCGCAGCACGCGCTCGCGGCAAGGCAGATGAGCGGCTTCGGCACTCTGGTCTCGTTCGACGTCAAGGGGGGCAAGGAGGCGGCGTTCAAGCTCCTGAACGGACTCGAGATCGTCGATATCTCGAACAATCTCGGCGACACCAAGAGCCTGATCACCCATCCCTACACCACCACCCACCGGGCGATGGAAGAAGCGGATCGGGCCGCGCTCGGAATCGGCCAGGGCCTGGTGCGGATCTCGGCCGGAATCGAGAGTGCATCCAACCTGATCGGGGATCTCGGCCAGGCCCTCGACGCGGTCTGAAATCCGACGAGCCCCGAAATCCACCCGAAAGAGTCGACTCGCGAACCAATTCAACTAATATTTGTATAAAATATTTATTGAAGTGAACAGGAGGGCGTTCATGGCCCGTCTGGAGCCACATCTCTTCAATCGGTCCACATTCCTCTACGCCGAACGCATTTCGATAGAAAAGCTGCCGGACGAGTCACTTGTCCGGCACACTCATGCCTTCTGGCGCGGGCTCGTTGCGGCGCCGGCGCTCCCCGCACGATCGGACTTCACGCCCCTCGACATTCCGAGATCTGTCCTTCCGTGGCTGTTCATCATTGACGTCCTCAGAGAACCGGACGGCCGGCTCGATTATCGCTACAGGCTTGCGGGGACCAGCAATGTCTCCCTGGTCGGTCGGGATCCTACAGGGAGACTCGCGTCCGAGATCTTCACGAACGATGACCAAGCGTTCATGCTCAGGAGTATGGATATCACGGTTGCCGAGGCGGAACCGACATTCTGGAGCGCCGCCGTGCCGCATGAGCGGATCGAGAAGGTCGACCTTTGGCGCGGCCTGTTCCCGCTCGCCGAGGACCGCTTGTCCGTTGATACCCTTCTGGGAATCGCCGTACCGCAACAACTTGGCCCTGATTGATGCTCAACCAGCGGCCGGACCTCGATCTCGCCCCGGTTGGCGAAGACGATGCGCATGAGATCATGCTGCTATTGAACCGGATTATCGACGCCCGGACCTATACGAGCATGACAGAGACGATGAGTGTCGCGGACCAGCGACGATTCATCGCCACGTTGCCCGATCGGGCGATCTACCTTGCAGCCCGGGACGGCAGGTCGGGGAGGATATTGGGGGTGCAGGATTGCCTGCCCGCCCCGGAGGATAAAGAACAATGCGATATCAGCACATTCGTCTCGCTTGATGCTTTCCGCAGGGGCATCGGTCGCGCCCTGTTCGAACGGACCGCGGACGACGCCCGGCAGCTCGGGTACCGCCGGATACGCGCCGTAATGCGCACTGACAACACGCACGCGCTCAATTATTACGGCGCCATGGGTTTTCGCACCGCATTGTCCCGAAATGGCAAGACCGAGGCGATCCTCGAGCTTCCGGCCTAACTCTGCCGCCGGGCCATCAGCCCGCGCAGCGCTTCGGCGGCCTTTTCCGCGTCGCGAAGCGGCTCGTATAAGAACGGTTCGACATGCCCGGCGAAGTGCCGCGTCAGGCCGCGCTCCCTCAGCGTTTTCTGGAAGGTTCCGATCCGCCCCGAGGGCACGAGCAGATCGGCGACATAGACTCCCTTTCCGGAGGAGCAGGCCTCCGAGGTCATATTCACCGAATCCGAGCTGACGACGATCGCATCGGCGGCGCCGAGGAACCCGAAATAGGGGTTCTCGCCCGTCCCGTCCCAGAGCATGGCGGCCGGTTCAGCCTCGGCGAGCGCCTTGAGCGCATGCGCAAGAGGTTCCGGCGTCCGGCGCGATACCGTCATCATCAACCCGCAACCGCAATCGATAAGTTGCTCCAGATCCCGCACGAATTGCTCGGCCAGGGCCGGATCGATTTTTTGTTTCCGCGTCGGACCACCGACCGCGACCAGCACGCGCGGGCCCGGCAGCGACCGGATCAGGCCCGAAAACCGGGCCGCCTCGGCCTTCAGGTCGGTGAAGGCGAGCGCGTTCAGCGAACCGGTGCTGAGAATCACATTCGCACCGCGGACCGGGTCGTGCTCCGGGACCACCAGCGCATCGAACGATTCCGGATCGATCCTCGGATCCTGAATCTGCACAGCGAAACTGCGCCCTCCCGAACGCGTCT
This sequence comes from Nisaea sp., assembly GCF_965216895.1. Classification (GTDB taxonomy): domain Bacteria; phylum Pseudomonadota; class Alphaproteobacteria; order Thalassobaculales; family Thalassobaculaceae; genus Nisaea. The sequence continues at coordinate 3,703,654 of NZ_OZ244205.1, read as the reverse complement.
TCACGGACAGCACGGCCCCTGCCGTACGGCGGCCGCACCCGATCACCAGGTCCGGCCAGGGCGGTTCGAGCCGGTCTCCCCCGGCAGCGGCCGGGATCGCCCGCCGGGCGCCGAGGGACGGAAAGGCGCGCAGCCAGGGCGCAGGACGGATCCGTTTGACGGCCGGATCGAGTTCCAGCGCGCGCGCAAGGGCGAGGGACTGGACCTCCATGCCGCGCGTGCCGTCGCTGATGATCCAGGCAGAGATTTCGTCCGGCGGACTCATGAACCGCTCCAGTCAAAAGAAACACGCACGATAATGACAAAGAGATGTAATAATCTTGCGCAAACTATGCGATCTGCTCTATCCTGCACTGCAATAACCGGCAAGGGAAATTCCCTTGCTCCGAGCCAGCCATTCCGAACTCAGGGAGTCATCCACCATGCGGCGCGTCAAGCTCGACCGTATCGATCGGCGCATTCTTCGCGACCTGCAGGACAACGGGCGCATGACCAACGTGGACCTGGCGAACCGCGCCGGCATCTCCGCGCCGCCCTGCCTCCGGCGTGTCCGTGCCCTCGAGGAGGCCGGCTTCATCCGCGGCTATCATGCCGATGTCAATCCCGAGGCGCTCGGCTACAAGGTGACGATCTTCGCCTTCGTCGGCCTCAACAGCCAGGCTGAGGACGATCTCGTCGCCTTTGAGGAAATGGTCGAGGACTGGCCCGAGGTTCGCGAATGCCACATGCTGTCCGGCGAAACCGATTTCCTGCTGAAGGTCGTCGCCAAGGACTGGGACACGTTCCAGAAATTCCTGACCACCCGCCTCACTCCGGCGCCGAATGTCTCGCACGTGAAGACCGCACTCTCGTTTCGCACCCGCAAACAATTGCCGGGCGTACCGGTCGAGATCGATGTCGAGGACGACGACGAGGCCGACGGCGAGGAATAGCGCCGACCGGCGAGGGAACGAGCCCCATGCGCGTATTGCTGCAAAGAGTGAGCGAAGCCGCCGTCCGGGTCGACGGAGAGATCGTCGGCGAGATCGGACGCGGTCTTCTGGCGCTCGTCTGCGCTGTCGACGGCGATGGCACTGCGGAAGCGGAAAGGCTCGCGGCGAAAACCGCCAAACTGCGGATCTTCGAGGACGATGCCGGAAAGATGAACCGCTCGGTCGCGGATATCGGCGGTGGCGTTCTCGTCGTCTCGCAATTCACGCTCGCGGCGGATACCCGCAAGGGCAATCGGCCGAGCTTCATCGGCGCTGCCGCGCCGGAAACCGCGAACCCCCTCGTCGACCATTTCGGCGCCGCGCTCGAGGCGGCGGGCCTGCCGGTCGCCAGGGGACGATTTGCGGCCGACATGAAGGTCTCGCTGGTCAATGACGGACCGGTCACGATCTGGCTGGACAGCGCGGCATGACGGTATCGGGAAAGCATCTCGGCGCTGCCGCTGCCTTCCTGCTCTTCGCAGCCTGCAGCAGCGCGCCCCCGCCGAGCGGCAAGCTTCCGCCGAACCCCGAGCGAAAACCCGGCGCGGCCCTGACCCTGATCGACACAGAGCCGACGGGCTTGCGCTGCAAGGTGTCCGGCGGCAAGGCGCCGCCTCTCGCCGTGACAACACCGCGCCTCGTCTCGCTGCTGCCGTTTGGCCGGGAGCCGGTGGTCGATTGCTTCGCCGACGGCTATTTCCGTGTTCGCAAAGCCGTGCCCGCGCGTCCGGCGGAGACGATCGTCGCGCGCTTGTCGATGCCCGGGATGGTCGATCCGGCTTTCGGCCCGGACCTGGACGCAGAACCGGCCTCCGGCGGCATGGTGTTTCCGCAATGGGTGCGGATCAGCCTTCAGGAAAGCGATTTCCGGACGGCGGCAGAGCGCGACCGCTACTACGCGGCAGAAGCCATCCGCATCCAGCAGGCCTGGGGCGCTGTCGAACTTCGCCTGAATGCAGCGTGCGACGGATACCGGAAACCCGAGGCAAAAGGTCTCATTCTGATGAGTCCCGAATGCCGCAAAGCCCGCAGAATTCTTGACGAAAGGCGGTCGGCGGACCTCTCGGCCTCGGAAGTCAACCGGCGTCAATCCACCATACGATAAGCCGGGCACTTGCCACAATTGCTGCGGCGCGGCACTCTCGCGATCGTCTGCGCAGGCACGAATTCGATCGCGGAACGCACGGGAGAGAAACGAATGAAAATCGGCATCGCTAGGGAAAGGCGACCTCACGAGGCGCGGGTGGCCGCATCTCCGGACACGGTCAAGAAGTTCGTCTCCATGGGGCTCGAGGTTGCGATCGAAAGCAGCGCCGGGCTGACCGCGGCCTATACCGACGCGGCCTACGAGGCTGCGGGCGCGAAGATCGTCAAGACCGCCAAGGACGCCCTCGCAAGCGCCGACATCGTGCTCAAGGTCCGCAAGCCGATCGGCCCGGGCGCCGAGGTGGAAAAGGAAGCGGACGAGATCGCGCTGATGAAGAGCGGCGCGACCCTGATCTCGCTGATGGAACCCTACAAGGACCGGGCGCTGGTCGACGCGCTGGCTGCCAAGAAGATCACCACCTTCGCGCTTGAGATGGTGCCGCGGATCACCCGCGCCCAGTCCATGGACGTGCTCTCCAGCCAGGCCAACCTCGCCGGCTACAAGGCCGTTCTGGATGCTTGCAACGAGTTTGGCCGCGCCTTTCCGATGATGATGACCGCAGCCGGCACCGTACCGCCGGCCCGCGTTCTGGTCATGGGTGCCGGCGTCGCCGGCCTGCAGGCGATCGCGACGGCCAAACGGCTTGGCGCCGTGGTCTCCGCGACCGACGTGCGGCCGGCCGCGAAGGAACAGGTCGAGAGCCTCGGCGGCACTTTCGTCGCGGTCGAGGACGAGGAATTCAAGGAAGCGGAGACCGCCGGCGGTTACGCCAAGGAGATGAGCGACGCCTACAAGAAGAAGCAGGCGGAGCTGATCGCGGAGACGCTGAAGAAACAGGACGTCGTCATCTGCACGGCGCTGATTCCCGGCCGGCCGGCCCCGGAGCTTGTCTCCGAGGAGATGGTGAAGACCATGAAGCCGGGTTCGGTGATCGTCGATCTCGCGGTCGAGCAGGGCGGCAACTGCCCGCTCTCCGAGTTCGGCAAGGTGGTCAAGAAGCACGGCGTCACGATCGTCGGACATGCCAATGTGCCGAGCCGCATCGCCGTCGACGCGAGCGCGCTCTATGCCAAGAACGTGCTGAACTTCCTGACGCCGCTCTACGATGGCGAGGCCAAGACCCTGAAGATCGATCTCGAGGACGAGATCGTGAAGGGCTCGCTGATCACCCGGGACGGCGAGGTCGTGCACCCGTCCGTCCTCGCGGTCGAGGCGGAGAAGTCCGCGAAGAAACCTGCGGCCAAGCCCGCCGCCAAGCCGAAGGCCCCGCGCAAGACGGCCGCAAAGAGCACCGCCAAGCCGAAGGCCGCGACGGCGACCGCCGCCGAGAAACCGGCGCAAGCTTCCGATAAAGAGGGGGATGCCTGATCCATGGATGCCACCCAGATTGAACAGAAGGCGAAGGCGCTTGCCGAGCAGGCAGCCAGCCTCGCCGGCGAGATCACGCAGTTCGCGACCGAGGCAGGGAGCGTCGCGACGGATGCCGCCGCGGCCGCGAATTCCGGGCCCTACAGTTTCATCTCGCTCTTCACGGTCTTCGTCCTGGCCTGCTTCGTCGGCTATTACGTGGTCTGGAAAGTGACCCCGGCTTTGCACTCGCCGCTGATGGGCGTGACCAACGCGATCTCCTCCGTGATCATCGTCGGCGCCCTGATCGCCGCCGGTCCGGCGGAGATGAACTTTTCCCAGATCATGGGCTTCTGTGCCGTGGTGCTGGCCTCCGTGAACATCTTCGGCGGCTTCATCGTCACGCAGCGCATGCTGTCCATGTTCAAGAAGAAGCGCTGAGGCGGGGGACACAGACATGACCGAGAATCTCTCAGCCTTCCTCTACCTCATCTCGAGCATCTGCTTCATCATGGCGCTGAAGGGACTCAGCTCTCCGGACAGCGCCCGGCAGGGCAACATGTTCGGCATCGCCGGCATGGCGATCGCCATCGTCACGACCCTGGCGATGCCGGAGGTGATGAGCTACGGCACCATCCTCGCCGGGATCGTGATCGGCGGCTCCATCGGTGCCTTCATCGCCCGCAAGATCGAGATGACGGCACTGCCGCAGCTCGTCGCGGCATTCCACAGCCTGGTCGGCCTCGCCGCCTGTTTCGTCGCCGCGGCCGCATTCTTCCGGCCGGAGGCATACGGCATCGGCACGCCGGGTGACATCGCCGTCGGCTCGCTGGTGGAAATGGCCATCGGCCTCGCCATCGGCGCGGTGACCTTCACCGGTTCGATCATTGCTTTCGGCAAGCTGCAGGGCATCCTCTCGGGCGCACCGGTCACCTTCGGTGGCCAGCATCCTCTGAACGCGGCGCTCGGCATCCTGCTGATCGCGCTGGTGATCTGGCTCTGCGTCAGCCAGAGCCCGACCGCCTTCTGGGCGATCTTCCTGCTCGCCCTGGTCCTCGGCATCCTGATCATCATCCCGATCGGCGGCGCCGACATGCCGGTCGTGATCTCGATGCTGAACTCCTATTCCGGCTGGGCCGCCTGCGGCATCGGCTTCACCCTCGGCAATTCGCTGCTGATCATTACCGGGGCGCTGGTCGGCTCCTCCGGCGCGATCCTCAGCTACATCATGTGCAAGGGCATGAACCGCTCCTTCTTCAGCGTCATCCTCGGCGGCTTCGGCGGCGAGAGCGAGGCGGCGGCGGCGGGTGGCCCCGGCGGCGACAAGTCGGTCAAGTCCGGCAGCGCGGACGACGCGGCCTTCATCATGGAGAACGCCTCCTCCGTCATCATCGTGCCGGGCTACGGCATGGCGGTGGCGCAGGCACAGCATGCGCTGCGCGAACTGGGCGACCTGCTGAAGACCAAGGGCGTGAAGGTGCGTTACGCCATCCACCCTGTCGCGGGCCGCATGCCGGGACACATGAACGTGCTGCTGGCCGAAGCCAACGTGCCTTACGAGGACGTGCTGGAGCTGGAGGAGATCAACCGCGATTTCAGCCAGACCGACGTCGCTTTCGTGATCGGCGCCAACGACGTGACCAACCCGGCGGCGAAGACCGACCCGGCGAGCCCGATCTACGGCATGCCGATCCTCGATGTGGAGAACGCCAAGACCGTGCTCTTCGTCAAACGCGGCATGTCGTCGGGCTATGCCGGGGTCGAGAACGAGCTCTTCTTCCGCGACAACACGATGATGCTGTTCTCCGACGCGAAGAAGATGTGCGAGGAGATCGTGCAGGCGCTCGACTAGAGGACTGTGTCAGTCCGAACGAAAGAGGGGGACGCTTCCGGCGCCCCCCTTTTTTTGGCGCATTTTTGCCTATGCGCCCTGTGCAAATACCCCTGAATTCATGAAGAAAGTTCATCCGTACAATAATACGACAGAAGAAAGACATACCAAACTGCGACATCTTGAGTAATTCTATATAAAATTAAGATATTGATAATTGATCCTGGCTTAGGCTCGCCCGACATCAGACGGAGCCATTGCCAATGGATTTTTTCGCCGCGATCCGAAACGCTGGTTTCTGGACGGCTTTCCTTTCGACCCTTGCCATCACCGGACCGGCGCGGAGCGCGGAGATAGATCCGATCTCTCGTATGTCGCTCGAATACCTCATGAACATGGAGGTAACGACGGTCTCGAAGCAGCCCGAAAGGATCCAGAACGCTGCCGCCGCCGTTTCGGTCCTGACCCGCGAAGAGATTCAACGCTCCGGGGCCACCACCTTGCCGGACGCCCTGCGACTGGTTCCCGGTGTCAATGTCGCGCGGATCAATGCCAATAGCTGGGCGGTGAGCATCCGCGGCTTCAATAGCCGGTTCGCCAACAAGCTGCTGGTCATGATTGACGGGCGCAGCATCTATTCACCGCTGTTCTCCGGGGTGTTCTGGGACCGCTATAACGTTCCGATCAGCGATATCGACCGAATCGAGGTCGTCCGCGGCCCCGGGGGAACGCTCTGGGGCGCGAACGCCGTGAACGGCGTGATTAACATCATCACGCGTCACTCCAGCGAGACCCAGAATACGCGCGCGGAGCTCTCCGTCGGCACAGAGCGCCTCGGCGATGTCTTTCTCAGCCAGGGCAGCGCCCTGAGCAAGGACGCGACCTACCGGCTTTCGGGCAATTTCTCCTCCTATGCCGCCTCCGATCTGCCGGACGGTAGCGATGCCGGCGACGACTGGTACAACGGACAGGCCAATCTGCGGGTAGACTGGACACCGACGGGCATGGACGAATTGCTCATCGAGAGCGGGGTGAACCAGGTCACGGCGGCGGGAAAACAGACCGCGCCAAGCCTGAGCGCACCGTATTCCGAGACGCGCGACGGCGAGATCGACCGGCACGGGCTGTATCTGAACGGCAAGTGGACGCGGCAGCTGAGCGCGACCTCGAACTTCTCCCTTCAGGGCTTTCTCGACTACCGCTACATGGATCTGGAGGCGCCCGATCTCGGCGAGCGGCGCACCACCGCCGACGCCCAGTTCCAGCACAACTCACGCGTGGCCAGCGAGATCGACCTGACCTGGGGCGGTGGCTATCGCGCGATCTTCTCGGACCTGGAATCGGAATACGAACTCGAGATCGACCCCGAGGACGAGACCTTTCATATCTACAATGCCTTCGCCCAGGCTTCCCGCGGATTCTTCGACGACCGGGTCGAACTGACGATCGGCAGCAAGATCGAGCACCATTCGCAATCGGGCTCCGAGGTTCAGCCCTCCGTCCGCGGCCTGTGGAACGTCACGCCGCGGCATGCGCTCTGGGGTGCCGTTTCGACCGCAGCGAGGACGCCCGGGATCGAGAGCAATGCAACGGTCCGGAACCTCGTCGTTCCTCCCGGAACCCCGAATAACCCCAGCGCATTGCCGTTGACCCCGAGCGTTCAGGGCAATCCCGAACTCGACGCGGAACGGGTCACCGCCTACGAGATCGGCTATCACGGACGCCTCCTCGACGAGCTGTCGGTCGATATTGCGGGTTTCGTGAACGAGTACGACAACCTCCTCCTGAGTTCAGACGCGGGAGAGGTCGCTGTCCGGACGGCCTCCGGCATCGCCTATATCGACTCGCCTGTGGTGATCAACAATCAGGCCGAGGCACGGACCTTCGGCATGGAGGTCAGCGGTGTCTGGGAGCCGATGTCTTCCTGGCGTCTGCGCGCGAGCTATTCCTGGCTGCACGAGGACATCGAGGCGCCGGCCGGTGCCGAGGGCAATGCCCCGGAACACCAGGCCGCGCTCCAGTCCTTCTACGACATCGACGAGGAATGGCGCTTTGACAGCGTGCTGCGGTTCGTTGACGAGCTGTCGAACGTCGGCGCGGATGCCTATGTCAATCTCGACGCGCGCCTTTCCTGGCAACCGAGGGCCGGACTCGAGATTGCGCTCACCGGGCGCAACCTGATCGACTCGGGTTATCTCGAATATGGCGTCGAGCGGCCCGTCAGTCCAATCCCGCAAGCATCCGAGACGGCTCGCTCCGTCATGCTCTCGGTCGCGGCGAAATTCTAGAAGCGGTGACCACGACACTTTCATACGCTCGCGGCCGACCCGTCCGGACGCTCAAGTGTCTCCGACGGGGGGTGACGCTGCTCGCGCTCGCGCTCGCGCTGACGCCCCTGCATGGAACGGCGGGGCCGTCGCGTGATGACGCGATCAAGGCGGGTTTCCTGTTCAATTTCGCGGAATTCGCCGATTGGCCGGACAAACAGCCGCGCTCGACCGATATCGCGTTCTGCATCGAGGCCGATACAATTCCGCGCGAGGCCTTCGGAAGTTTCGCCAGCGTTCAGATCGGCGAGCGGCAGATCTCGACCGCTGTCGCGGCCGCGACGGACTTCCTGGACAGCCGGACCACCTGCGACCTGGTATTCCTGCGCTCTCCGGAGCCCCATCTCGCGAGATTCCTCTCGCTGGCGGAGCAACATCACGTCCTTCTGGTCTCTGACCGGGACGGGTTTGCAGTAGGCGGCGGCCATGTCGAGCTCTATCTCTCGCAAGGCAAGTACCGGTTTCGCGTCAATCTCACAACACTGAAACGAAGCGGCATCAAGCTCAGTTCGAAGGTCCTGCGCCTGGCCGAAATCGTTTCCTCGAACGGAGGCACCTGATGCGCCCGGTCACCCGCCCCATCCGGAGCAGGCTGGTTCATTTCGCGACCCTGATCAGTGTCGTCGCGATCCTTCTGGTGACCGCGGTCAGCGCCCTTTATGCCTACCAATCCCGTCTCGGGGCGCTGGAGGATGAACTCCGGGCGATCGGTTCAATCCTGAGCGCCAACCTGCAGGCTCCGCTCGCCTTCGCTGATCGCGATGCGGCCATGGAAACCCTGGCGCCGGTCACGTCCCTGGGCTTTATCGAAGTGGCGCAATTGCTGGACGCCGATGGAGCGCCGGTCACGACCTTCGGCCAGGCGGGCGCCGTGGCGAGATGGCCCGCGACCGGCATGACGCAGACAGCGGATCACCTGCTTCTCACATTGCAGATCGACAGGGAAGGCCGCCGTCTGGGCACCTTGCGGCTGGCGGCCGATCTCGGCGTTCTCGATTCCTCCGTGCGCAGTATCATACTGCTGAGCGCCGTTGTTCTCGTCGCCGCCACGATGGTGTCATGGCTGATGGCGCGAATTCTGGGCAATGCCATTTCCCGGCCCATCGAGCACCTGGCCGCGACGATGGAGAAGGTCACCACGGAACGTGACTACGGCCACCGCGCGCATCGCACTTCCGACGACGAGACGGGCACATTGATCGATGGCTTCAACAACATGCTCGATACCATCGCAAGGAACCACCGCGATCTTGCGGACGCGCGAGACCGGGCCGAAGACGCCAACCGTTCGAAGTCCCATTTCCTCGCCACCATGAGCCACGAGCTCAGGACGCCGCTGAACGCGATCATGGGGTTCTCGGAAGTCATCCGCGACCGGGCCCTCGGCGACGCGCCGGAACGCTATTCCGACTATTCCGCCGATGTCTACAACAGCGCGTCCTACCTGCTGTCCCTGATCAATGACCTGCTCGATATGGCACGTCTCGACAGCCACACTTATCAGATCCACCCGGAAGAACTCTCGAGTGCGGCCTGGGTGGAACAGTGCCTCAGGATGATACGGCCGCAGGCCGAGGCGAAATCGGTGGCGTTGGCCACGCATTTCAGCGACCGAGGCGTTACATTGACCGCCGACGTCCGGGGATTGCGTCAGGTGCTGCTCAATGTGCTCGGAAATGCTGTCAAGTTCACGCCAGCACAAGGGCAGATAGAACTGCGCGAGAGCATGACCGCCGACGGCTCCTATCGGATCAGCGTCAAGGACAACGGTCCGGGCATTCCGGAGGCCGATCTGGAGCGGGTGCTCGAGCCCTTCGAACAGGCCGCCTCCAGCATCTCGCGCGAGCACGGGGGAACCGGGCTAGGGCTCTCGATCAGCGCCGGCATCATGGAACTCCACGGTGGATCGCTCACGCTCGAAAGCGAATACGGCAAGGGCACCAAGGCGATCGTCACGATCCCTGCGAGCCGGGTGAGCGCAGACCCGTCGCCGGTCCATGCATTGAGCTGAAGCACATGCCGACCGGCTAGCGTTTCGCCGGCGGCTTGCCGGTCAGTTTGTGGAAGAGATCCGCGATCAGCCGTCCGAGCAATTGCCAGCGTCCGACCTCGCCGCTCATGATGAACTCGCCGCGGCGCTTGATCGGTGGCGGCGTATCGTTGCGTTCCTCAGACAAGGGACCTCGCCGCGGCCGCGATGGCCTCTTCGGTCTGCGCGAGATCCGCGTCCGTCAAGGCGAGCGAGATGTAGAACTTGCTGTCGGGCTTCAGGATACCGTGCGCCCTCAGGACGGAATTGAAGATCTTCGCCTGCTCGGCATTGCCGTCCGCCGTGTCGCGGTAATCCCTCACCTCCCGGTCGGTGAAGACGACGTCGAACAGGACCGGGTCGCCGACCACGCGGTGTGCGACACCGGCAGCGCCGAGCTCGCGGGTTATCGCATCCATCACACGCCGGCCGCTGGCGCGGAGCGTGTCGTAAGTACCCGGGCGCTTCAGCACCTCCATGGTCTTGAGTCCCGCAACGCTGGCCACCGGGTTGCCGCTGAGCGTGCCGATCTGGAAGGTGAAGCCGTCGCCCGCCTTCGCCTTGTCGAAATGCGCCATGACCTCCTCGCGACCCGCGATCGCCGCGAGCGGGAAACCGCCGCCGATCACCTTGCCGAGGGTGCAGAGGTCCGGCGTGACGCCGTATTTCTCCTGGCCTCCGCCAAAGGCGAGACGGAAGCCGGTCACCACCTCGTCGAAGATCAGCACGATGCCGCGCCTCAAGGTCTCCTCACGCAGCATTTCGAGGAACCCCGGCTCCGGCGGGACCAGACGCTGCAGCGGCTCGACGATGATTGCGGCGATTTCATCCCCATGCTCGTCCAGCAGGCCACGGACAAAATCGGGATCGTTGAAAGGCGCGATCAGCATCGCCTCGCGCACCGCTTCCGGAATGCCGGCGCTGTCCGGCACCGCCTGCGGAAAGTTCACCCGCTTGGTCGGAGCGAGGCTCATCAGCGCCTCGCCGGACATGCCGTGATAGCCGCCTTCGAACTTCAGAATCTTCTCGCGGCCGGTATGGGCGCGGGCGAGCCGCATCGCATACATGTCCGCCTCGCTGCCGGTGGAGACGAAGCGCACCTGGCCCGCGCAGGCCATCGCGTCCGCGATCTCCTCGGCGAGCTTGATACCCTTGGCGTTGTTGGCAAAGAAGGTGAAACCGTGCGCCACCTGCTCCTGCACCGCCTGCAGCACTTCAGGATGGCCGTGGCCGAGCATCATCGGGCCCGAGCCGATCAGGTAATCGACATACTCGTTGCCGTCCGCGTCCCAGACCCGCGCACCCTTGCCGCGGGCGATGACGACGCTCGGATCGAAATTGCCGAACCCGGCCGCCGGCAGCACCCTCGCTGCCCGCTCGCACCAGTCCCGAAGGCTCGCTCCATCCGTCATGATCCGAAATCTCCCATGTCAATTCCGCGCTGAACATCTAGGCACAGGCCGGCCCTCGCGGACAATGCATCTCGGATCACAGTCCGGCCGCCGGTGCGGCAATCAGCCTCCGCAGCCGCGTGACGACCGGCACATAGATCGCGGAAAGCCCGACGCACCAGAGCATCATCGCGATGCCCTGCGCCTCGAGGACGATGCCGCGGTCGATCAGAAGTCCGGTCACGGCCGGGCCGATTGCGGTGGAGAAGACCATGGCCGAGACTGCAAGCGCCCGGATCGCGCCGAGATTCCGGGTGCCGTAGATCTCCGCCCAGACCGCTCCGTTGAGCGCGCTCGAAAACCCGGCGCCGAAGCCGATGCAGCCGAGCACGACAGCCCAGATCCAGACCTGGTCGCTGGTCTGCAGCAGGACGATGCCGAGACCGATCGGCAGCAGGAAGAGCGGCAGCAGGGCGAGCGCGCCGAAGCGGTCGATGATCCGTCCGGCGATGAAGACCGCGGCGATGGCCGAAACCGCGTAGGCCGGGTAGCCCGCCGCCATCTCGGCGAGGCTCCAGCCCTTCTCGCCGGAGACATGCGCCTGGTGGAAGAAGATCACGGTGCCGATGAAGGCCGGGGTGAGAATGCCCGGAAACAGCGCCCAGTAGGACCAGTGCCGCAGCGCCTCCGGCCTTGTCCAGTGCCGCCCCAGCGCTCCTGGCGCCGGGCCGCTCGTCTCGCCTCCCTGGGGCGTGCGGTCGCGCGCAAAGAGGACCCAGAGCGCTCCGCCGAAAACGATCAGCACCGTTGCGGCCGCGAGCCACCACGCACCGCGCCAGCCGACCAGCGCGATGGCGAGCACGGCGACCGCCGGCAGGATCGCTTCCCCGATACCGTAGCCGAGCGAGGTGATGGCGATCGCCCTGCCCCGTCTCGCCTGGAACCAACGCGCCGTCGCCGTCATGCCGACATGGCTGATCATGCCCTGTCCGAAGAAGCGCAGTCCCAGCACCATGAGGAAGAGCATCACGATCGAGTCGTGAATCGCGACCCCCGCGCAGACCAGCGCAAAACCCCCGACCACCACCATCGCCAGCGTGCGCAACCGCATCGTGTCGGCAAGCTGCCCGCCCTTGATGAGCAGCGCCGCCGAGGTCAGCGTCGCACCGGCGTAGAGGCTGCCCCAGGTGCCGGCGGTCAGCCCATGCAGTTCCATGAACTGGGCGGCGAAGAGCGAGATGAAGAAGGTCTGGCCGAAGGAGGAGCCGAGGGTGCAGAGCAACCCCGCCGCGAGCCAGCGGGCATTGGAGAGATAGAAGTTTCGGTGGGGCGAAGCAGGGTCCATCCGTCTGCTTCGCGTGGAACGCAGGGAGTGTCAAGCGCCGGATCCGGCGTCAGTCCGCCGCCGATTGCCCCTTGCTCAGGGCTGCCTGCTCCGCCCAGACTGCTGTCCTTCGAACCCGGCTGCAGGGAACGTCTCGCAGCGTTCCCTGTCGACACCCCGCACCCGATGCCGGAACAGAGAGGAGCCGCGCATGACCGTCGAGAAAACAGACACCCTCGTCGTCGGCGCGGGCCAGGCCGGGATCGCGATGAGCGAGCATCTGGGCAAGGCCGGCATTCCCCATATCGTGCTGGAGCGCGACCGTATCGCCGAGGCCTGGCGGACCGGTCGCTGGGATTCGCTGGTCGCCAACGGTCCCGCCTGGCACGACCGTTTCCCGAACCTGACCTTCGAAGGCGCGCATCCCGACAGCTTCATCCCGAAGGAGGATGTCGCCGCCTATTTCGAGAAATATGCGGCAATGATCGACGCGCCGGTCCGCTGCGGGGTCGAGGTGACGTCGGTGACGCGCCTCGACGGCCGGCAGGGCTTCCGCGCGGAGACCTCGGACGGCGTCATCGAGGCCAATCACGTGGTCGCGGCCACCGGCCCGTTCCAGACCCCTGTCGTGCCGCGGATCGTTCCCGAGAGCGACGCGGTTCACCAGATGCATTCCGCGGCCTACCGCAACCCGGAGCAGCTCCCCGAAGGCGGCGTGCTGGTGGTCGGCTCGGGCTCCTCCGGGGTGCAGATCGCGGACGAACTGAACCGCGCCGGACGGGAGGTCTGGCTCTCTGTCGGCCCGCACGACCGTCCGCCCCGCGCCTATCGCGGGCGCGACAATGTCTGGTGGCTCGGTGTGATGGGCAAATGGGACGCGGCGACGCCGCCCGAGGGCGCGGAGCATGTCACCATCGCGGTCAGCGGCGCGCGCGGCGGCGAGACCATCGATTTCCGCCGGCTCGCGGACGAGGGCATCAGCCTCGCCGGGCGCACCGAGTCCTACGCGGACGGTGTCATGCGGTTCGCCGACGATCTCGCAACGAACATCGGGAAGGGCGACGAATACTATCTCTCCCTGCTGCGCGAGGCCGACGCCTTCGCCGCCCGAAACGGACTGGCACTGCCGGAGGAACCGGAAGCGCATGCCATCGGCGCGATGCCGGGCTGCGTGACCGACCCGGTCCTCGAACTGGATCTGGAGGCGGCCGGCATCACGACCATTCTCTGGGCGACCGGCTACAGGCGGGACTACGGATGGCTCGAGGTCGACACCTTCGACGAGGACGGCGAACCCCTGCAGAAACGCGGCATGTCACGCGAGCACGGGATCTATTTCCTCGGCCTGCCCTGGCAGTCGCGGCGCGGATCGAGCTTCATCTGGGGCGTCTGGCACGATGCGAAATTTATCGCCGACCTGATCGCCATCCAGCGCAACTATCTGGAACACGACGACGCCGCCCGCTCGCGCCGCGCGGCGGAATAGGGGCTCGCAAGGCCCGCAGCTTATTCCCCACGGAGACCCGACATGGCCCATGAGCGCCTCAGGACTTTCAACACGAAGGACACCTATCCCGAACAGAAGCTCGACAACGACCTCGCCCAGGCCGTCGTCACGCGGGGCGGGCGCACGATCTGGCTGCGCGGCCAGTGCCCGCAGGACCTGGATACGGCGGAGAACATCGGGAGCCACGACCCGGCCGAGCAGACCCACAAGGTGATGCAGAACATCCGGCAGTTGCTGGAGGAGGCCGGCGGCTCGATGGAGCATCTGGTGAAGCTCGTCGTCTATATCACCGATATCCGCCACCGCGAGGCGGTATACCGGACCATGGGCGAATACATCAGGGGCGTGCACCCGGTCTGCACCGGGCTGGTGGTGCAGGCGCTGGCCCGGCCCGACTGGCTGGTCGAGATAGACGGCACCGCCGTCATCCCGGACGAGGACTGAGCCGATGACCTTCTCCCTCGTCGCCCGCTGCGCCGAGACCGGCATGTTCGGGATCGCGATCTCCTCCTCCTCGCCCGCCGTCGCGGCGCGCTGCGCCTATACCCGCGCCGGCACCGGCGCCGTCGCCAGCCAGAACGTGACCGACCCGCGGCTCGGGCCGCTGGTGCTGGACCGGATGGAGGTCGGTCTTTCCGCTTCCGACGCCATCGCGGCCATGCAGAGGGAAGCGAAGCATCTCGACTACCGGCAGGTGCTCGCAGTCGACAAAACCGGCGGCACCGCGATCCATTCCGGCGGCAATGCGCTCGGCATCTGGGCGGAAGCCAAAACGGAGAATGTCGCCTCCGGCGGCAACCTGCTCGCCAACGAGGACGTGCCCGCGGCCATCATCGCGGCCTTCGCCGCCGCCAGCGGTCATCTCGGCGACCGCCTGATCGCGGCCATGCGCGCCGGGCTCAAGGCGGGAGGCGAGGCGGGCCCGGTCCACTCGGCGGGAATGCAGCTCGCGGACAAGCAGTCCTGGCCGGTCGCCGATCTCCGCTGCGACTGGACCGAGGACTGTCCGATCGAGGCGATCGCGCAAGCCTGGGAGGTCTACAAGCCCCAGCTCGACGCCTATGTCACCCGTGCGCTGGATCCAAGGGAAGCGCCGTCCTACGGCGTGCCGGGAGACGAATAATTCAGATCGCTATGTCCCGAGTTAGTATTTAACGTGGGAGCAATTTGAAAAGTACGTTTAGCGGAGATGCGTCAGGATATCGATCCTTTGCCGCTCTTGCAGCCTCCCGCATAAATTTGCCGACATCGCCAGATCCTCTGACGACCGCGCAACACAAGAACGGATCGTCTCCGGGAATTGGTATCTTGATTTCCACCCGCAAAGTACCCTCCATCGTGTCAGGACTAACTTCTAAAGTTCTCGGATGATTGTAACCGTTTCGCAAGAACAAAGCAGAAACTATTTTCTGCCTCACCCCTCCGCCGCGACGAAGGCGAGCGACTGCTTCGCCGTCCGCATCACGTGCTTGCGCTTGATCTTCGAATGGAAGAAGCGGTTCACCGCCGCCGCCAGCACCGGCACCCAGGGGGCACCCGGGCGGAGGCGGATTTCTTCGCGGGCGGCGACCGGCAGCTTCACCATGTGGGCGGAGACGATATATTCCGGCTCCGCATGGTCGAACAGGCCGGGCAGCAAATCCTCGAAGAAGGCCTCCGGATCCTCGACCCGCCATTTCCCGCTGTCCTGCTGCGCATCCACGTAGGCGGCGTTGCGTCCGGTGAAGCAGGCCATCTGCAGCAGCGCGTCCGGCCAGAGGTCCTCATGCCGCGCGCATTGCGCCCGAACCGCGTTGGCGAAGGTGATGCCGTGGGTGAAGTCGAGCCAGTTGATGTTGTCCGGCACCGGCCGGTCGTGCCGGGTGCCCCATTCCGTGTCGAAATGCAGCATTTGCCAGGCCGCCGCCGCGAACAGCGCATCGAACAGCGCCGTCCTGTCGCCGCTCGACCGGTGTGCCCGCTCCAGCGCCCGCGGCACGTTGAGGGCATGGAAATCCTCGGCTGACACGGGGTCTCCGCCGGCGCCGTCCCAGGCCGCGCGGGCCGGGCCGTAGGCGCGGAACTCTGGGATCAGGTCCTCGCGGCTGGCATTCACCAGAGAGCGGGCAAGCGCGAGATAGAGCGGCTCCGCGACGCCGTCCCCGAGCCGTTCGACGAGCTGGCGGGTCTTGTAGCAATAGATCAGGGAATGGCCGAAATCCTGGTAATGGGCAAGCGCGGCGCGGGTCAGCGGCGCGTCCAGGTCCCGCCAGCCGGGCCCGGCCACCGCGCCGCGCACCTGCGCCAGCGCTTCCGCTTCGTCCTCCGCTTCGATGGCCTCGACGAGCCGGTCCGCGTCGAACTCCGAAACGCCTTCGGCGAAGGGGAATTGCTCCCAGCGCAGACTGTCCCAGGCGAGATGGGCAACCACCTCGACAACGGGAATCAGGGCAGAAGCCTCGTCCTGCCCGCCATGCTCCTCGCCCAGCTCCAGCCAGTCCGGCGCGGCGGCGATGGCGTGGGTGGTTCCCCATTCGAACCGGTCATGGGTCCAGAGCACCGCCCGGCGCACCGCCTCCAGTGGATCGCCGCCGGCGGCCTTGAGGCGGGCGATCTCGCGCGCCATGCGGGTATAATTGTGGTCGCGGAAGCTCTCGCGGAGATTGCCGAGCGCCGTCTCGATCCGCTCGTCCGCCGGCGGATCGGCGATATCGACATAGACGGCACCGTCCCGGACCCGGGTGGGGTAGATCCGGAGACGGTCGCCACCGACCTGGTTCGCACCTGAGCCGAGGTCGAACTTCCAGTTGTGCCAGTTGCAGGTGAGCCGGCAGGCGCCGTCCGCCCGGTCGACCGTGCCCTCGATCAGCGGATAGCCCTCGTGCGGGCAGCGGTTGTTGCAGGCATGGACCGTGCCGTCGATATGGAACAGGGCGATCTGCTTGCCGTCCGCCTTGAAGATCTTCCGCCCCGCCGCGTCCAACGCGGCGAGCGGCATGGCCTCGACCCAATGCGGTTCCGGGTTCTGCGTCATGGCCCTTCTCCCTGATTGGAAGGCACGCGCAACAGGGCGCCCATCCGGTTGACCCGCACAAATTGTGCCTTGCCACCATTTTAATCAAGTGTTTTCTTTTTATAATACTAAATGAGTCTATCCATCGACATTCCGTTCGGGCATAATTTCAACCATGAATGGGTGGAAGAAATTTTGCCGAAAATACGCAGCCATTCCGGTGGCCTGCGCGATGGCATCAGCTTGTTCAAGTCAACCTGAGCTCAGAATTACGTCGAACCCGATGGGTGCGGTAGTGTCAGAAAAAGGCACTTCATTCCGAGCACTCACGCCAACTTCGCTTTTTTATGATCTTGATCAAAAATCTCGGAATTCTAATGGTTGTTACGTTGTGAGAGGCATTGATATCCGTTGGACTAGCGGCGTAACGGTTTCCTCGGCGGAAAGAATAAGCCTCTGCGGGTCTAGCGATGCTTGGGTCCTTCATTTTGAGCGCCCTGAAGGTCCTGGAATTGAACGCGATCTGGCTCAAGCAGAACTTCGAATTCGACAAATCACAGAAGCCCAGGCCCGCCATGAAGACGCAATGGGACGGATATTGCTCCAAGGTCTAGCTGGCGCCGCTGAAGGATACGCGTACGGCCAATCGCAGAGTTCGAACGCGCCGCAGTATTATCCAGATACCCGAATCTATTGCACTCCGATGCCGTCTATCGGAAACAACCCACCTAGCTATACCTGCCGCTAAGCGATTTCTAATCCGGCATGAAGAGATCGCGGGACGCCGGACGGGTGCGCAGCCGGGTCGCCAGCCAGAGCAGGATGCCGAGCCCGCCGAAGACCAGCCAGGCCGGCATCAGCAGGATCGTCACCATCACCGGGTGCCAGAGAGTGGGATGCAGGTAGCGCGAGATCGCCGGTTCGGCGAGTTGCAGGCTGCCGGGATGCAGCCCGGCCCAGAGCGTGCCCGCATCCATGATGCGCAGCGCCCCGGACTGGTAGCTCGCATAGCCGTCGCGCGCGGCGAGCGCCAGTGCGATCAGAATCAGGATCAACGCGATCGCGCGAAAGAACCGCCTCATACATCCCCCGGCGCGCCCCGGCCGGCTTCCCGGCGGTCCTGCGCGCACCATGTGGTGTGCCCCCTAACGTGCTGGAAAGCCTACACCAAACCGGCAGGTGGACGAAACAGCTGCGGCGCAGAATCCACGGATCCGCGCCCGTGCGTCTTTTTGCAAGTTTTCGCGTCGCAAACCGTTGCAAAGCCGGAAGGCCTTTTGTATGGTCCGCGCCTCTTCAGGAGGGATGGCCGAGCGGTTTAAGGCGCACGCCTGGAAAGCGTGTTGGGGTGGAAGCCCCTCAGGGGTTCGAATCCCCTTCCCTCCGCCAGAGCCTTTCCCTTTTTTCCGTATTCGACCGGTCACCATGTCCCGCCGCGCACGGCGCCGCGGCGCTCGGCCGGATTCCGCGTCCGCTGGCCTCCCGCTGCGGACCCAGCCGATGTGAGCTTCGCCACGCGCGCAGCCCGCATTGTATGACAAACTCGATGGCTCGACCTTATAGTCGCCGGGCTGAGATTATCACCTTGCTCACCGGCTCCATTATTCGCGGAGAGGCGGCGGCCCCCTCACTCCGATGAGGATCGGCCCGATGCCCGAGAAGAAAATGCCTGACTGCTTGAACTCCCAGGAACCGCACGGCCCGTCCGACGGAAAGATCAAGACCCTCTTCCTCTCGGACCTTCATCTGGGCACCCGGCATTGCCAGGCGGATCTGATCATCGACTTCCTGGAGGCCCACGAGTCGGAGGTTATCTACCTCATCGGCGACATAATCGACGGCTGGCGCCTCAAGCGATCGTGGTACTGGCCGACTGCGCATGACGCGGTCTACCGGGCGATCCTGAGGAAGGCGCGCCGCGGCGTGAAGGTCTTCTACATCCCCGGCAATCACGACGCCTTCGTCCGCAGGTTCTCGGGCAAGCGGATCCGGAATGTCGAAATCCTCGACCACGCGATCCACGAGACCGCGGCCGGGCGCCGCTATCTCGTCACCCACGGCGACCAGTACGACCTGGTGGTCCAGAACGCGAGGTGGCTCGCCGACCTGGGTGACCGGTTCTACGAGTTCGCGCTTACGACCAACACCCTGCTCAACGTCGTCCGGGCACGCCTCGGCCTCGATTACTGGTCTCTCGGCGCCTTCGCCAAGCGGCATGTGAAGAGCTTCGTCAGCATCATCAGCCAGTTCGAGACGGTCGTCGCGGAAGAGGTCCGGACCCGCGAGTTGGACGGCGTGATCTGCGGCCATATCCATCATGCGGTCATCAGGACCATGGGCGATATCCACTACGTGAATACCGGCGACTGGGTGGAAACCTGCTCCGCCGTCGCCGAGCATGCCGACGGCAGGCTGGAAGTGATCCGCTGGACCGACCGGGCGCAGAGCAGGCGGCAGCCGGCCCCGTTCCCGCTCGCGCCGAGCGTCGATGACCGGGTGTCCTGACCATGGCGGTGGCAATATGACATCGATCCTCATCGTGACCGATGCCTGGAGGCCGCAGGTCAACGGCGTCGTCCGCTCGATCGAGTACACGGCGCGGGAACTGGAGGCGATGGGCGTGCGCGTCGAGATCCTGTCGCCGCAGGAATTCGCCACCATGCCCTGCCCGACCTATCCGGAGATCCGCCTGTCGCTGACCCATCGGCGTGCGATCCGCAGGCGGATCGAGGCACTGGGCTGCGAGCACCTGCACATCGCCACCGAAGGGCCGCTCGGCCTGCTGGCCGGTTCCGCCGCGCGGCAGATCGGCATGAAATTCACCACCAGCTATCACACCCGCTTCCCGGAATATGTCCAGGCGCGCTGGCCGCTGCCGGTCGGCTGGCTCTACGCCTGGTTCCGGCGCTTCCACAATTTCGGCGCCGGCTGCATGGTCGCGACCGAGACCCTGCGGCGGGACCTCGCCGCGCGCGGGTTCCGCAATCTGGTGATCTGGCCGAAGGGCGTCGATGCCGAGCTCTTCCGCCCGTTCGACGGGTCGGTGCTGCCGGCGGACCTGCCGCGTCCGGTCTTCATGAATGTCGGGCGCGTCTCGGTCGAGAAGAATATCGAGGCCTTTCTTGACCTCGATCTCCCCGGATCAAAGGTCGTCGTCGGGGACGGCCCCGATCTCGAGCGGCTTCGCAGCGCCTATCCGGCGGTCCATTTCACCGGCGGCAAGACCGGCGAGAATCTCGCACGCCACTTCGCCAGCGCCGACGTCTTCGTCTGCCCGTCGCGCACCGAGACCTTCGGCCTGGTCCTGCTCGAAGCATTGGCCTGCGGCGTTCCCGTCGCCGCCTATCCCGTCATGGGCCCCCGGGACGTCATCGGCGACAGCGGCACCGGTGCGCTCTCCGAGGATCTCCGGCAGGCCGCGCTGGACGCCCTCGACATCTCGCGCGAGCAATGCCGGGAATGGGCCCTGCACTTCAGCTGGGCGGCCTCGGCGCGACGGTTCCTCGAAAGCGCCACCGGTCCCATGGCGCCTGCATCGACCCCACAGTACGGGACTGCCGCCGGAGACTGAAGCCGTCGAATCAGGCGATGGCGGCGACCGGCCGGGGGCGGGCTCGCAGCAGGTCCTCGCTCAGTCCGCCCTCGGCGTCCGTCACGCGGAGCGGCTCGAAGCATTTCTCGAATCTGGAATCCAGCCGGACCTGCGGCGTGTAGGCGGTGCGCAGACTGTCGCTCATGGCGCAGTAGGTCAGAGACGGTTCCCGGAAGCTCTGCCGCATCTGACGGATGGAGCCCAGATTGATCTTCCCGCCGAAGCGATGCAGCGGACGGATCAGGGCCATCGCCGTCTGGTCCCAGGTGAAGTGGCGGCGCCAGTGCCAGGCATGCCGGAACGCGTGACGCGCAAGAGCTGTCTTGCGCCCCTTGAAACGCATCAGGTCGGCGACGAACGGCACCACTTTCTCCAGCGGATCCTTCGGCCATTCGACGACCTTCTGCCCGTCCAGATCGCTCAACATGAGGTTCGGCATCAGGCGCCCGGCTGCCGCCGCCTCGTCGAAATAGGGCGTACCGACGATCGGGATGGTCAGGGTCAGGAGGCCCGGCAGCGGGACTGTCGGGTCCTCCAGTATGGAGGAAAGCTGGACCTCCACCTCGTCCACAGTCTGGCGGGAGAAATCGACCATGAAACCGTAATCGAAGAACATCCCGTTCTCGGCGCAGATCCGGGTCAGCTCGCGCGGATCCGAGGTCATGCTCTGCTTCTTGTTGTAGGTACGCAGGACAGCCGGATCGAGGGACTCGACGCCCGAGAACACCGCCTTGCAGCCGTTCCGGGCCATCAGGGCCAGATTGTCCGGGTTCTTGAACAGATCCCCGGTCACCAGAGCGCCCCACCCGCGGAACTGGCCCCGCCGCCAGCGCTCGCCGATCAGCTCGACCCGGCGCTCGAAGCTCTTGCGGTTGTTGCCGTAGAAATTGTTGTCGAGGACCATCACGCCATAGACTTTCCCCATCGCGTCGAATTGCCGGGCGATCGACTCTTCCGAATGGGAGACATAGGCGCGCCCCTCCCCTGTGAGGGAGCAGAAGGAGCAGGCGAAATTGCAGTTCTTCGTGGTCTCCACATAGCCGACCCCCATGGTCGGCCGGGCGAGGTCGTAGCGCGGCATGGCCGCTTCGGAGACGCAGGTACGGTCGAAAGCGTCCTCGATGACGGCCGGTATCTCCTCGACGTCTCCCAGGCAGACATAATCGAAAATCTCCGCGCACAGGGCCGGCAGCGCGCGCGCGATCGGCCCTCCTATCGCGGTCCGGACCAGAGGATTGGCATTGCGGAAATAGGCCGAGAGCTGGTGCGCGCGGTCGAACATCGCTGTCAGGCCGGTGAAGATCACGAGGTCCGGCCAATCAAACAGACGCTCGTTCAGCAGCGCGCCGTCGAACACCTCGTCCCAGATCCTGACATCGACCCGATCGGGATTGAAATGGCCCGCGAGCTGGAACGTTGCACCGGTGCGCGGGATGAACCAGCGGGTCGGAGTCGCGGCCCTCCAAGGATCAAAATACGCATTTACAATCAACACTTTATGTTTATTCTTCAATATTCACTCCATGCCGGTCGGGAGCCGCATTCACACGCAGCTCCAAGGTCCGGATGCGGTCGTGACCTTCGAAGCCCGGAGACGCCGTCACCATTCCTAATCTAGAATATCGCGGATGCCCCCCCTATGGGATCGACCACATTCGGGACAACGCCCGTCGCTCGACCGGTTCGCGCAAGAGGCTACATGGATAACACCCCACAGACCATCGCCGGCGAACTGGAAGCGCACCCGACCTTCAGCGCACTGCCCCCCGACACGATTGCCGCGATCGCCTCGGCCGCCAGCCGTCAGTGCGTTGGATCGGGCACCCCGATCATGCAGGAGGGAGAGGAGAACTCGGACCTCTTCCTGATCACCTCCGGAACGGCGGCGGCGGAACGGAAGTCGGGCGACGGGGGCACGATCGAGCTCAACGATATCCGGCCGGGCGATTGCATCGGCGAGCTGACCTTCCTCGACGGCGGGCGCCGCTCGGCCTCCGTGCGCGCCAAGACCGACTGCGAGTTCATCCGGATCTCGGCGTCGACTCTCAGCGCACTGCCCGACGCACCGGCGGTCGTCGGCGAGCTGAAAGGGGCACTCGCCGGCGTCGCCGTCCGCCGGGCCCGCGTCATGAGCGACGACATACTCGCGGCGCTGCGAGAACAGCTGGAAATCAAGACCCTCCAGAACCAGTTCGGCCAGTTTCTGATCTTCACCATCGCGATCTTCCTGATCTCCACCGGTCTCTTCTATCTGGTGGCCCAGGACTATGTGCGCGACGTCTACGATCCCGGCTTTTCCTGGCAGACCGTGATCTTCCTCGCGGTGCCCTGCCTCACGATCATCAAGCTGATGAAGATCCCGCTCGCCGATCTCGGGATCAGGAAGGAAGGGTTCTGGCGCTCGCTCGGCGAGTCCGTCGCCATCTGCACCCTCATCACCGTACCGGCTCTGATCTATTATTTCGGATTCAAGCCGCCGCGGCCGGAGGGACAGGGCGCTACCATCGACGCCTTCTTTCTCGGCCAGTACTTCCTCCATACCATCTTCCAGGAGGTCGGCTCGCGCGGCCTGCTGCAGGGGCTGTTCCAGAAGTTCCTCGACGACCGCAAGGGCCACAAGGCGATCTTCATGACGAGCACGGTCTTCAGCTCGCTGCATATCACCTTCGGCGCCGATGCCGTCTTGATCACCTTCTTCGCCAGCATCGTTTTCGGCTATGTCTATCTCCGGCAGAAGAACCTGGTCGGCGTGACGGTGATGCATTTCTGGCTCGGCGTGCTCGCCGCAATGCTGGTCGCCTTCTAGCCCGGCGGCCGAACCACATGCGCCGTGCGTATTCCCTGCCGCCCCGTACCCCGAAAGTTGCACGAAGGCCCTGCCTCGGACATTGCCATTCCGTCCGACCTCATGCGACACTTTCAGGTATGCCAGCATGCGAATATCTTGCGTGCTCGGCTACCGCAGATTACCGGACCAGAGGAAAGACAGTCATATGACGACTCTCGACAGCCCCAGCGCCGCCCTCGGTCCGGCCCCGGGGAAACACGGCGCGACAATGATTTCAGGCCCCTGCAAACCTGCAGCATCGTCCGATTGAGCCACTCCGGACAGTACTAAAATCAATTTTTACGCGCATCGATGCGCGGGAGAGCAATAATGGGCGTCTGGTCAGTCGGAATTATCGATTCGGGGGTCACGGACGAGACGGAAGCCCGCTTCGGGCGGAACCTCTACGAATACGATTTCTATTACGGGAACAGCGAGACAGACGGCGGGCGCACCACGTCCCACGGTTCCGTCGTCGCCGAGTCGGTCGAGCACACCAACGCGGCGCTCGAGCGGATCGACATGCAGATCGGCAACAACAGCGAGACCGCCATATCGTCCTATTCGGTCCGGGACGCGCTCGGCCAGCTCGCGAGCCTGCACGATTCCGGCTGGCATATCGGCAGCTTCAACATGAGCTTCAGCAGCCAGTATACCTACTCCTCCAGTATCTATCAGGCGCAGATCAACGCGCTCGCGGATCGCGGCATTTTCGGCGTCGGATCTTCGGGAAACGGGGGCACTGCGGGGGCGCTGGAGACAGCGGGTTACCCGGCGCGCCTCTCGAACATGATCTCCGTCGGCAGCCACGACGGCGCCGGCAACCCGAGCAGCTTCTCGCAGAACCATCCCTCCACGATTCATGTCCTTGCCGACGGCGAGGACTTCCCGAGCTCGGCCTATTCCGGCACGAGCTTCGCGGCGCCGCAGGTGGCCGCCACGGTCACCACCGTGCAGGCGATGGTCGAAGGCGTCACGTCCGACCGCTTGTCCTTCGGCGAGGTCGTCGACGTCCTGCAATTCGGCGGCGCCGGCCCGATATCAAACCCCGATCCGGCAGACGGAGTGACGGCCTATTTCCTGCATACCCACAGCGGGTCGGTCGACTACGCCATGTCGACCTATGTCGATCCGCACTTCAGCGGGCTTGAATACATCGCCTCCTATTCGGATCTCGAGGCCGCGTTCGGGCGCGATGCCGGCGCCGCGCGGGAGCACTTCCTCAACGCCGGCGTCTACGAGGGCCGCACCGTCGAGTTCGACGGACTGGAATATGTCGCGAGTCATCCCGACCTGATCGGCTCCATCGGTACGGACCGTGTCGTGGCTGCCGCGCACTATCTCGACACCGGGCGCCGGGAAGGCCGCCTGACGAATTTCGACGCCGACAATTACATGGACGCAAATCCGGATCTCGCCGCCGCCTTCGGCGGGGACGACAACCTCGCGACCCAGCACTACATCACCAGCGGGTATTTCGAGGGCCGCTCGACCGGCGACCTCAATGGCCCGTCCATAGGCGCTCCGCAGATCAGCTGGGGCGTTTCCGAGGGGACAACCGATCTACCCTTTGCCAGAAATACCCACGGATACGTAGGCGTCGGCCAGAGCGCTACGGGAACGGTCGCAGTTCCAGTAGGAGGACAGTACGACCTGGACCTCTTTCGTACGGACCTTGTCGCTGGACAAACTATCCTCATCCACGCGCGTGGTGGTCACTCGGGTGGAGGAAATCTGCACGATCCATACGTTGCGATCTATGACAGCGACGGATTCTTTCTGGCCAACGACCGCAATAGCGGCGTCGGTCTGGATGCCGCATTGACCTACACGCCCACTGAAGGCGGAACGCATTACATCATGGTGACCGGAGGCTTGAATCATTTTGGCACCTACACGGTCGATGTGTTGCGGGTCCACAATGCGACGCTCGCTTCCGCCACGGACGAACCGGCCGCGATCGAATTTGCCGCGACTGAACCGGTATCGGAGCCCGCACCCGACGACATCCAGTTGACCACCATCGGCCCCGAGCCCGTTTATACCGACTGGATCGCCTGATCCGCCCCCCTACCGCTGACCGCGCACCACCTTGCCCGGCAGCGCCTCGGTCGCTTCTCCGCCGCGATAGGTGACCTTGCCGGAGACGATCGTCGCCTCGTAGCCGGTCGATTTCTGCATCAGCCGCTTGCCGTTCGCCGGCAGGTCACGGGTGACATAGGGATCGGAAAAGCCGACCCGGTCCCAGTCGATGATGTTGACGTCCGCCTTCATGCCCGGCGCCAGCACGCCGCGGTCGGAGAGCCCGGCGGCGCTGGCCGTGTCCGAGGTCAGCCGCCGGATCACGTCGGTCATCGGGAAACGGGCCCGCTCCCGGCCCCAGTAGCTCATCAGCCAGGTCGGGTAGCCCGCATCGAGGATGAAACCGACATGGGCGCCGCCGTCGCCGAGCCCCATGATCGCGTTCGGGTCCGCCAGCATCGCCTCCGGCGCGCTCATGTCGTAACTCGCGTAGTTCACCAGCGGCGTGTAGATGAAGCCGCGTCCCTCGCGCTCCAGCAGGATGTCGTAGGCGACCTCGGGCGCCGTCCGCCCCTCGCGCGCGGCGATGGCGGCGATGGACTGGTCCTTCGCCGGCTCGTAATTCGCCGGCGAGCCGAGGCGGAACATCTTGGAAAAGGAGATCCGGTGGATCAGCGGAAAGGTGCTGTTCTTGACCGGGTCCTCGGAGAGGATCTTCGCCCGCACCTCCGGATCGCGCATCGCGGCGACGCGCTCGGCAAGCGGCAGGTCCTGGATCGAACGGTAGGTCGCGGTGCCGGAGAACGGATTCTGGCTGCCCTCGAGGCCGAGCAGGATGCCGATCGGGCGCGGCGCGACGACCGGGCGGATCGAGAGCCCGTCATCGGCCGCCTCGCCCGCGAGGCGCAGCAGGTCGCGCCAGAAGTCCGGCCGGTCGTGGCGCTGGTTGAGGGTGAAGACGGCCGTCCGCCCGCTCGCCTCGATGACGCGGCGGAGCATGGCGAATTCGGTTTCCGGATCCGGCTCGTCCCAGTCCGACACCATCTCGAGGAAGCCCGATCCCGCATCCGCCATGCCCATGGCGATGCCGGTCAGCTCCTCCTCCTGGGCACGCAGGGTCGGCGTGTAGTCGCCGGCGAGGCTCTTGTGGCTGATCGTGCGCGAGGTCGAGAAACCGAAGGCGCCGGCGCGCACCGCGTCCGCCGCGATCGCCCTCATCTTCGCGATATCCTCCGCCGTCGCGTTCTCGAGGTTCAGCGCCCGCTCGCCCATGACATAGACCCGGACGGCGGCATGGGGCAGCAGCACGCCGAGATCCATGTCGCGCGGCAGCCGCTCCAGCACGTCGAGATACTCCTCGAACGTCTCCCACTGCCAGTTCAGCCCCTCGTGCAGCACCGGCCCCGGAATGTCCTCGACGCCTTCCATGAGCTCGACCAGCTTGTCACGGTCGGCCGGCTTGCAGGGCGCGAAGCCGACGCCGCAATTGCCCATGATCGCGGTGGTGACGCCGTGCCAGGCGGACGGCGCGAGATGGCTGTCCCAGACCGCCTGGCCGTCATAATGGGTATGGATGTCGACGAAACCGGGGGTGACCAGCTTGCCGCGTGCATCGATCTCCTCGACCCCGCGCCGGCCCGCGACCTCCCCGATATGGAGGATCCTGTCCCCGGCAATGGCGAGATCCGCCTCGACCGGATCCGCGCCGGTACCGTCGACGACGGTACCGTTGCGGATGATCAGAGTGGCTTCAGCTGACATGGCGCATTCTCCCTGGCTCTGTTCTCTTTTTCCGCGAGTGTGAGCCGCCGCGCCGCCCCCGTAAAGCGGCGCACGGGCACGAGTGTGGTGCGGATCCTCCGCGCCACCGGTCCGCCCTGCTGCCAAATCTTCATCAATCGCCGGCGCCCGGCTTTGCTAGCCTCGACCCAAGCAGAAGACCGGCGAAATGCGGGAGGAACGGAAAATGGACAGCAACGCCAAGGTCGCCATCATCGGCGCCGGACTGATGGGACACGGGCTCGCCCTTGTGCATGCGATCGCGGGGCATCCGGTGAAGATGACCGACATCAGCGAGAGCCAGCTTGCGACCGGCATGGAGCTGATCGCCAGCGCGCTCGACACCCTGGTCGCCGGCGGGTCTGTCGCGAAGACGGAGACCGCGGCGATCCTCGCCCGCATCCGGCCGGTCGCGACCCTGAAGGAAGCCGTCGCGGACGCGGACTTCGTCGTCGAGGCGGTGGTCGAGAACCGCGAGGTAAAGACGACGGTTTATGAAGAGCTGGAGACGGCGGCGCCGGAGAGCGCGATCATCGCCAGCAACACCTCCTATCTCGACGCCTTCCCGCTCGCGCCGGCCGGCCTGCAGCGCCGCTTCATCATCACCCACTGGTACACCCCGCCCTACATCATCGACCTGGTCGACATCGCCGGCGGGCCGGAGACCGACCGCGGGATCCTGGAAAGCGTGCGCGACCATTACGCGGCGATCGGCAAGAAGCCGGTGCTGTTCGAGCGCTTCGTGCCCGGCTATGTCGCCAACCGGCTGCAGGCGGCGATGACGCTGGAGATCACCCGCCTGCTCGACGAGGGCTATGCCGACGCGGAAGCCATCGACACCTCGATCAAGTACGGCCTCGCGCTGCGCATGGCGACCATGGGCGCGCTGATGAAGGCCGACTTCACCGGCCTCGACATGAGCCGTCGCGCGCTCGCCAACAAGATGTACATCCCGCCCGAGGTGAAGGGGAAAAGCGAGACGCTGGAACAGCTGATCGCCGAGGGCAAACAGGGCGTGATGAACGGGTCCGGCTATTTCGACTATGGCGACATGAAACCGGAGGAGCTGTTCCGCAACCGCGATGTCGGGCTGCTGAAGCTGAAGGCGGCGGTGGAAACGGTCGAGGAGGAGCTGCCGCTCCGGCCGAAGGGGTGAATGGGGAACGGCCTCTCGGACCGTCGCCCCCTCGAGACGGGGCCCCGCGGTCGCTCTCCGGCGCCTGTCGACCGGACAATACGGAAATGATCAAATGACCCGGAACACAGGACACCTGGCTCACTTACAGCCCGCATAGGAACAGACATGGTTCAGACCGCAACGGCCGATCGATCGAACAGCGACCTGGACTCCTCCCTCGCCGCCGCCGAGGAACGCTACAGGGCGGACAACCCGAAGAGCGCCGCGAGAGCACAGGAAGCCGCACGGGCCATGCCCGGCGGGAACACGCGGACCGTCGTCCACTACACGCCCTTTCCGCTGACCATCGCGTCGGGCGAGGGGGCGACGGTCACGGATATCGACGGCCACCGCTATACGGACTTTCTCGGCGAGTACACCGCCGGCCTCTACGGCCACTCCGACCCGAGACTGGTGAAGGCCGTGACCGCTGCCGTGGAGGCCGGTGTCGGTCTCGGCGGCCCGAACCGCTACGACGCCGAACTGGCGCAGCTGATGTGCGCGCGCTTCCCCTCGATCGACCTGCTGCGCTTCTGCAATTCGGGCACCGAAGCCAACCTGTTCGCCCTCTCCGCGGCGCGCGCCTTCACGGGCCGCGGCAAGGTCATGGCCTTCAAGGGCGGATACCACGGCGGCGTGTTCTATTTCGGCGAGGCCGGATCGCCGATCAATGCGCCCTTCCCCTTCGTCATGGCGTCCTTCAACGACATCGACGGCACCGTCGCGCTGATCGAGGAACATGCCGGTGATCTCGCGGCCATCATCGTCGAGCCGATGATGGGAAGCGCGGGCGCCATCCCGGCGGACCCGGCGTTCCTGGAGGCGCTCCGCGAACGCTCCGCCGCCCGCGGCGTGATCCTGATCTTCGACGAGGTCATGACCTCCCGGCTCGGCCCCGGCGGTCTGCAGGAGAAAACCGGCGTCACGCCGGACCTGACGAGCTTCGGGAAATATCTCGGCGGCGGCATGACCTTCGGCGCGTTCGGCGGCCGGCGCGACATCATGAGCATGTTCGACCCCTACGCGCCGAACGCGATCTCGCATCCGGGCACCTTCAACAACAATGTCCTCTCGATGGCGGCGGGGCTCGTCGGCCTGCGCGACATCTTCACGCCCGACGTGGCGGAGGCCCTGAATGCCCGCGGCGACCGCTTCAGGGATCAGCTCCGCGCGGTGATCGCCAAACACGATGCGCCGATGCAGGTGACGGGAATGGGCTCGATCCTCGCCATCCACTTTCAGCGCGCGCCGATCCGCCGGCCGGAGGACACCTGGCCCCTGGACCGGAAGACCGCCGCCCAAAGGGAAGGCCTTCGCAAACTCCTCCATCTCGATCTGATCGCATCGGGCCTCTACATGGCACGGCGCGGGTTCATCTCCCTGTCGCTGCCGCTGGGCCAGCCGGATTTCGACGCTTTCGCCGGGGCGCTGGACGAGTTTCTCACAACCCGCGGCGCGCTTCTCGATGCCGGCTGATCGCCGCGTGCGCGGGTGACGGCAGCGGTGCAGGCGGGACTGACGCTCAGGCAGGAAGGATGATGCACGTGGAGACGCTGGAAACCGATTATGTCGTGGTCGGCGCAGGCTCTGCCGGCTGCGTCGTTGCGAGCCGGCTGAGCGAGACCGGGGCCAGGGTCCTGCTGCTGGAGGCGGGGCCGCCGGACCGCAATCCCCTGATCCACATTCCGGCCGGCGTGAAGAGCCTGCTCTACAATGCGAGCGTCAACTGGAACTATGCGAGCGAGCCCGAGGACGGCACGGCGGGGCGGGCGATCCACTGGCCGCGCGGCCGCGTGCTCGGCGGCTCGCACTCGATCAACGGGATGCTCTATGTGCGCGGCAACCCGGCCGATTATGACGGCTGGGCGCAGCTCGGCTGCCGCGGCTGGAGCTACGACGAAATCCTGCCCCTCTTCCGCCGCTCCGAGCGCTACGACAAGGGCGAGGAGGAAATCCGCGGGCGGGACGGCCCGATGCCGGTCGAGGATTACCGCACCATCCTGCCGCTGACCCATGCCTTCGTGCGGGCGGCGCAGGAGGCCGGTTTCGCCTTCAACCCGGATTACAACGGCCGGGCCCAGGAGGGCGTCGCCTATTCGCAGATGACCCGGCGCGGCCGCTGGCGCGCCTCGACCGCCCGCACCTTCCTCGCCGAGGCGCGCAGACGCCCCAACCTCCGGGTCGAGACCGGGGCCCTGGTGCAGAAGCTCAGTTTCGAGGGACGCCGCTGCACCGGACTGGTGTTCCGCCGCCACGGGCAGGAGGTCGCGGTCAAAGCCGCGCGCGAGGTCGTGCTCTCGGGCGGCGCCGTCAATTCGCCGCAACTCCTGCAGCTCTCCGGCATCGGCCCTGCCGGCCACCTCGCGAGCCTCGGCGTTCCGGTGGTCCACGACCTGCCGGGCGTCGGCGCCAATCTCTCCGATCACTATGTCACGCGCATCACCCACCGGGTCAGGGACGCGCTCTCGATGAACGAGCTCTCGCGCGGCTGGCGGGTGCTGCGCGAGATCGGCCGCTTCGCCCTCTTCGGCAACGGCGCGCTGACCTTCGGCGTGACCAGCGCGATGGTGTTCTGCCGCAGCCGCGAGGGCCTGGAGAGCCCGGACCTGCAACTCCTCTTCACGCCGGCGAGCTACGATCCGGACAAGCCGCTGGCGCTGGAGCGCGCGCCCGGCATGGCGACGGTGATCTGCCCGACCCGCCCCTCCAGCCGCGGCACTGTGATGGCCGCGAGCCCGGACCCGACGGAGGCGCCGCTGATCAAACCGAACTACCTCTCCGACCGCGACGACCTGCGGGTGATGCTCGCCGGCATGGCGCATGTCCGCCGGATCTTCGCCGCGCCGTCGCTCGCGCGCCACAGCGCAGCGGAACTCTGGCCCGGACCGGAGGCGGCGGACGAGGCCGCGCTCGCTGAGTTCGCCCGCGAGCGCGGCACCACGCTCTATCACCCGGTCGGCACCTGCAAGATGGGGATCGACCCGATGGCGGTGGTCGACCCGGAACTCCGGGTCCGCGGCGTCGAGGGGCTCAGGGTCGCGGATGCGTCGGTGATGCCGTATCTCACAACCGGCAACACGAACGCACCGACGATCATGATCGCGGAGAAGGCGGCGGAGATGATCAGGGCCGCCGCGGGGTGAGAGGTGGGCGGCGCCCTCAGGCGCAGAGCGTCTCTTCGTATTCCGTCGCCCGCTGCCGCAGCATCGGCCCGATATGGACCTCGCCACCCGCAACGGCGAGATTGGCCTGCCGGACCAGCTCCGCCTCGACCGCGACCGAGGGCGCGAGCTTGCCGTTGCAGGCGAGCCAGCGGGCGACCGTCGCCCATTCCCAGAGCGGACTGTCCGAGGTGACGCGCGCCACAGGCGCCGGGAAGCCCTCGCCCCGGCAGCCCCGGTAGTAATTGGAAATCGCGGCCCGCGTCATCTCGGCCCGTTTCGCGATGTCGGAGAGACTGACCAGCGGGTCCGGCTCCAGCCGGTCGATCCGCGCGCCGGTCGCGGCGACGTTCTCCAGCGCCGAGGCGACGGCATCGCCGAAGCTCTCCGCCTCGCGGGCGAAATCGACGATGACATGGCCCTTCTGAAACGAGACCAGCGCGTCGTCGCAGCCATGGTCGTAGAACCGCGCCTCGAAATCCTCCGCCGCCGGGTCCAGCCCGGAGGCGATCACGCTGAACTCAAACGTCTCCATCGTCCCTCTCCCCGGCCCCGTGCGGACACCGGTTGATCGCCCGCAGGATCTGCCGCGCGTGATTGCCCGCATTCCGCGGCGTCCCGTTGACCCCGATCTGGCAGCCCTCGCGGTCATGCCGGGGACAATAAAGCCGCCCCCAATGCCCCTGCGGCCGCCAAGTCCAGCCCAGCGCCTCCGCCTGCCGGACCGCCTCCTCGACCTCTTTGTCCGGATGGCGGGGGCGGTTCATTGCGTGCTCCGAATATGGATTGCATGTTTACAAATGTCAACGACGACAATTATACAACTTTTGCGCTCTCAAACCACATCAACAGCAATCTTTGGAGGCCGTCAACCAGTCGCGTGATGCTCGCCGGCATGGCCCATGTCCGCCGGATCTTCGCCGCGCCGTCGCTCGCGCGCCACAGCGCGGCGGAACTCTGGCCGGGCGCGGAGGCGGCTGATTTGATTAAGGCTGGGGCGGTGGGGTGAGTGGAAGGAGGCATTGAAGACGATCGAGGGAGATAAGAGTTAGATCGAGGCTTAGAAAGCATGCACTTATCGGCAATTGAGCCTCACAAGAACTCGGGACTAATACCAGCTTCATAGCTTGGCACCCTCTCAAGGGCTTTCTTCCGTGCCACCACTACGTCACGAAATTCCTTTAACGCCGCCAAGTCAGATTCTATGGTTCCTTGGTCCGGAAGCTCATCCGGGAGTCCCTCTGCACGATCGTGTCCTGAGTAATGTGAGCAACGCTTCATTCCCTCAAAAATTGCCGGATAATCCTCTTCCGGATTGAACGCGGCATGTTTCAGGCTTTGCGTCATAATCTCAGGTCGAAACCGTTGAATTGCACCATTGAAGATTATCTCTTCTACAATTCGCTCCCAAGTCTCACGCATGCGAGTATAGATCGCCGTGACCCCATCTCTGAATTGATCCGGCTGTCCTGGATCATACCCGCCTTTAAATAAGCGGGACTTTGCTTCCTCGATCTCATTAATTCTCTGGTTTGTCTTTTTCTGATGAGGGGGCTGACCAGATTCATTAATTATCCCAAATTTTGTACTCCCCGTGCTCAACATCCACTCTGCATGAAGAGGAAGCCCTTCACGGCGCGCCTCACTCTCTACCATGTAGTGAAATACGATATTATGAGTAAATATAATAACTTGTCGCCCACTTGCAGCCTCCGCAACAAGCCTTTTTGCGACCGCCTCCATGCGAGAATGATCCAGTGACGACACCGGATCATCGACAATAATTCCGTGTTCGGCGCCGACCTCTTTCAACTCAGCTAGAAAACAAGATAGAGCAAGTGCTCTTTGTTCGCCTTCGCTGAGAACATCGCTGTTGCTCTTGATCCGTTGCTGCGCAGTGAGCCCAATCTCAACAATACTGTCAGCGCCTGAACTTCTGTCCGAAAGATCGATCGGGATATGCGAAAGACGAAGAGCCTGAAGCTCGCTCCTAAGTTGGGACTTCAAACTATCCGTCAACAGAGCTCGTCGGCGCGACGTGATTTGTCGAGCTATCGGAGACGAAGCGCATTGCTTGCGCGCCTCTTTCACTTTTAGAAGTTCGCTAAGTTGCTTTTGGCGCTCAACAATAAGATCAATTACTTGGCTTAAACGTTTGGTGTCTTCTAGTTCTGCTTTTTCGTCAAGGAGCTGCTTAATGCGTTCACCATCAGTGCTCGCTCGTTCAAGATCCTCAATACGGCCTTGAAGGTTTACAAGATCATTTGAAATCTTCTGAACCAAATCTGCCTGTAACGGACTTAGCCGCTCAACCTCTTCGAAGTTGTCTTCTTCGATCATGCTTTTGATGACTTCCAAGCGTGCGCTCAAAACACCAAACTCGGCTGAAATCTCTCCCGCAAGAGTTTTTCGCTCTTCTGTTGTTTCCGAGTATGCAGCGAGCAGCTCTTCGACTTGACCCGACGTTTTGATGTTTAATGCAGTTATCTGCTGAACGAGAGCATCGAATGCTTCCGTCGCTTCAACACTTTCCGTAGCAGCACGTCCCGAGATATAGCGGTCGAATTCAGCCATACGATAAGACGCATCTCCATCCAAACTCTGCTGGCAGAGAACGCAGGATTCCGCTGTGGCGAGTTTCGGCTCAGAACGATCGGGAAACACTTCGCCGGCAAATTCGCGCGCGTACATCAACATTTGTCGCCAGGTTTCCGAGCCAATCTCCGAGATCGGCATGCCCTCGCCAATGCCGCGAGCGGCGGCTTCAGCCGCCTGTATTTTTGTCACCTTATCAGCATGTCTACTTACGAGACTGCGAATGCCCTCTGCTCCCAGCAAAGTTGCATTCGTGGAAAGTTCGACCTTAATGCTTTCAAGAGTTTGCTTGGTTATCTTGATTGCCCCAATTTGTACCGCAGGATCAGAATTTATTTCCCTAACAACACTCTGGAGTCGCGCGTCTTTTTCCTCACTCCATTCCCCAAGATTTCTCAGCTGCGCTTCACTGGGCAAGTCAGTCTCGCTGGTGTCGGGAGAGAGCTTCACTAAGACTTGGGAAACAGTGGTGTTGCCGCTAAAACCTGCAGGCAGAGGCGTCATGACGGCCCGAGCCAGCTGGCTCTGACGCGCTTCGAAGCCGCTATCGAGAGCCTTTGCCAGAAGCGCCAGCTTATTCAGCAAGTCCAGTTCATAGGGAAGAAACTCAACCCTGCGATTCTTATCCACATAGACGCGCGCAGAATCTGTATCGAATACCGAAATTCGCGCCAGTTCACGCGGAGATGGGTCGGTTGGGCGCCAAGTGATTTCCCTACGCGACGGTTCCGATCCTTCAACTCCAAAAACTAGTTCGACTTCTGGCGGCCCAGCTGGCGTTACATCATAAACGTTGCCTTTTAGATCTTTAGGGCTCAGGGACCGGCAGAGTTGTTTTGCGATACGACAGTAACCACTCTTGCCGGATGCATTTGCGCCGTAGACGAGCGATATCCCACGCTTGGCAAATCTGATCGGTGGCTGATCCTCCGCGAGCCGGTCGACCCTACGCACAGGACCTATTGAGCCTAGAATGGTCCGAGGCGCATCAACTACAGCTTCTGACAAATGCTCAGCGGAGAGAGGTTGGCCTGCGTCGATCTCTTCATCAATAAGGCCTACTTCTTTCTCAATGATTTTACCAAGAGCTGCTAAATCATCATCAATAAGCTCACCGCTAACTGCGATTCGGCGAAGCCCGTCTTGCTGCCAAGCGGGGCGCCCTTCCTGAGCAGACCACGCGAGAATTTCTTCGAATGCCATCGTAAACCCTGTCGGGAAATTTTGCGCCGAAAAGCCGCTTACTCACAGCAAATTTCCACCATAAGATAGCGCCCTGCTGATCCAGCCCGCAAGTTGACAGGTCGAATTAATGGGACAC
Source organism: Nisaea sp. (assembly GCF_965216895.1). Lineage (GTDB taxonomy): Bacteria > Pseudomonadota > Alphaproteobacteria > Thalassobaculales > Thalassobaculaceae > Nisaea. Next base: position 3,668,314 of record NZ_OZ244205.1, on the reverse strand, counting down.
TCTACTTAATCTGTGCCCCTCCTTACGCCGTAACGCCATACGCAGCACAGCCCCTCACCCCGTCACCGACTGCTCAAGCGCCTTCACCAGCGCCTCCAGCGCAGCTTCCGTAAACCGCCACATATTGACTTCCCGGTCGCACTCCCCGGTCTCCAGCGTGAAGACCCGCGTCACCGGGCCCGAGAGCGCGATGCAGGTGTGGCCGGCGGCGTCGCCGTAGCGGTTGCCGCCCGGGCCGGCGGCGCCGGTCTCGGCGAGGCCCCAAGTCGTGTCCATGCGCCGGCGCATGGTCTCGGCGAGCAACGCGGCGTAGGGCTCGGAGGCGGAGCGCATGCCAGGGTGCCGCTCGAAGTCGATCTCCGCCAGGACCTCGCGTGCGGTCCGGGTGTAGATCACGCCGCCGGCGACGAAATAGGCCGACGCCCCCGGGACCGCGAGGAGGGCGGCGGAGATCAGGCCGCCGGCGGAGGACTCGGCGACGGCGATACTCTCGCCGCGCGCCTTCAGCAGTTTTCCGGCGGCCTCTCCGAGCTTCCCCAGTGCGGTCATCCCGGCGTCCTCCCTCACGCCACCTCGTGCCCGGCCAGCATCTCCAGCGCCTTGACCATCGCGGAATGGTCCCAGGCCTTGCCGTCATGCGCCGCGCAGGCGTTGAACAGCTCCTGCGCCGTCGCCGTGTTCGGCAGGCTGACGCCCATCTCGCGGGCGTTGGAGAGGGCGAGGTTCAGGTCCTTCTGGTGCAGCTCGATGCGGAAGCCCGGATCGAAGGTGCGCTTAACCATGCGCTCGCCGTGGATCTCGAGGATCTTGGAGGAGGCGAAGCCGCCCATCAGGGCCTCGCGCACCTTGGCCGGGTCGGCGCCGGCCTTGGAGGCGAAGAGCAGGGCCTCGCCGACCGCCTCGATATTGAGCGCGACGATGATCTGGTTGGCGACCTTGCAGGTCTGTCCGTCGCCGACCCCGCCGACCAGGGTGATGTTCTTGCCCATCAGCTCGAACAGCGGCTTGACCCGGGCGAAGGCCTCCTCGGTGCCGCCGCACATGATGGTGAGGCTCGCCGCCTTGGCGCCGACCTCGCCGCCGGAGACCGGGGCATCGACATAGTCGCAGCCGAGTTCGTTGATCCTGGCGGCGAACTCCTTGGTCGCGAGCGGCGAGATCGAGCTCATGTCGACCACGGTCTTGCCCGCCGAAAGCGCTTCCGCGACGCCGTCGGCGCCGAACAGCACCTCTTCGACCTGCGGCGTGTCGGGCACCATGATGAAGATGATGTCCGCCGCCCTGGCGACCGCGGCCGCGCTCGGGCAGGCGATGCCGCCGGCATCGATCAGGCTGCGCGGCACCTGGTTCAGGGTGTTGAGATGTACCTCGTGGCCGGCCGCGATCAGGTGCTCCGCCATCGGCTTGCCCATGATGCCGAGGCCGATAAATCCAAGCTTGCTCATAATCCTCACTCCTCCCGAGAGTTCCTCTAGCGTGATCGGGCGCTACCATGCCAAACCGCGCCCCGCGCCGTCACCACGATTTCCACAACAGGCTGCGTCAAAACGGACATGAACCGCCGCCGCGCCCTGCGCTAGGATCATCCCGGCCTTCACGGCGAGTCGCGACGGCAAACGGAGAGAGCCCCACCGTGCATCCCCTGATCCTCTTTGCCGGATATCTCGCCGTCGCGGTGATGCCGCTTCTCCTCGGCGCGCTGCAGGACCTGCCGCCGCGCCCGCTCCGGGACGAGATCGCCTCCGGCCTCGGCATGAGCGCCTTCGCCATCCTGCTGGTCGAGTTCGTGCTCTCCGGGCGCTTCCGCACCATCTCGGCGCGGATCGGCATGGACGTCACCATGCGCTTCCACCAGCTCGTCGCCCGCGCGGCGCTGGCTTTCGTCATCCTGCACCCGTTCCTCTACAGCCTCTCGCCGATGGGCACGCCCCTGCCCTTCGACCCCACCCGCCAGTTCACCCTCGGGCTCGATGCGGACTCGCTCCTGACCGGGGTGCTGGCCTGGGTGGCGCTGCCCTGTTTCGTGCTGATGTCGATCTTCCGCGACCAGCTGCCCTACCGCTACGAGGCCTGGCGGGCGATGCACGCGCTCGGCGCGCTGGCGATCGCGGCGGCGGTGACGCACCACACGCTCGCGGCCGGGCGCTACAGCGCCGACCCGCTGCTCGCCGGCTTCTGGCTCCTGCTGCTTGCCGGCGCGCTGGCCTCGCTGCTCTGGACCTACCTGCTCTCGCCGCTGAGGGAGGCACGGCATCCCTACGAGGTCGCCTCGGTCCGGAAGATCGCGCTGAAGACCTGGGAGCTGACGCTGCGCCCGAAGCAGGGCGACGCGCTCCCCTTCGCGGCCGGGCAGTTCGTCTGGCTGAAGCTCGGCCCCGGCCCCTTCACCCTAGCGGAGAATCCGTTCTCCATCGCCTCGGCCCCGGCGGAGCGTCCGGAGATCCGTTTCGTCATCAAGGAGGTCGGGGACTTCACCCGGCGGCTCGGCGACGTGGCGCCCGGGAGCACGGCCTATCTCGGCCGGGCGCATGGCAATCTGACGCTGAAAGGGCGCGCGGCAAAGGGCGTCGCGCTGATCGCCGGCGGGGTCGGCATCGCGCCGCTGCTCTCCATCGCGCGGCAGATGCAGGCGGGCGGCGACACGCGGCCGCTGACCCTGCTCTACGGCAACCGGAGCGCCGGGCAGATCGTCTATGCAGAGGAACTGGAAGCGCTCGCCCGGCGGGACGGGACCAAGGTCGTGCACGTGCTCTCGGAGCCGGACGCGGGCTGGACCGGACGGACCGGACTGATCGACGCGGAGCTGATCGGCGAGGTGTTCGATACGGAAGATGCGCAGGACTGGCTCTATGTCCTCTGCGGCCCGCCGGCGATGCTGGAGGGCGTCGAGCAGGCGCTGCTGGCGCGGGGCGTGCCGCCGGAGAACATCCTCGCCGAGCAGTTCTACTATGACTAGGAGGCAGGCATGAGCACGCGGAAACAGCGACTCCAGGCCGCCGTCTGGAGCACCAGCGCCCTGATTCTCATCGCCGTCCTCGCCTTCGCGCTCCGCTGAGGCGGAGCTAGCCCGCCATCCCGAATTCCTGCGCCAGCAGCGCGTAGCTTCGCCGCCGCGCCGCCTCGTCATGCGCCCAGGTCACCACCGCGACCTCCTCCAGCTCGAGCCGCGTCGCCAGCGCCCGGATCTTCTCCGCGACCTGCGCCGGCGTGCCGACCATGGCGCTCTGCCGGAGCTGTTCCATGCGCGCCGTCTCGCTCTCCGAATAGCCGGCATTCATTGCCGTCTCCGGGCTTTCCAGCGGCGTATAGCGGCCGCGGTCGCGATAGAGCTGCCAGCGGGCGCGGGAGGAGAAATGGTACTGCGCCTCCTCCTCGGTCTCAGCGGCGAGCGCCCAGACGCAGATCCCCGGGCAGGGCTCGGGAAAACGTTCGGACGGCTGATAGCGCTCGCGGTAGATCCGGATCGCCTCCGGACCGCCCTGCCCTTCGGTGAAGAACCAGGCGAAACTGTAGGGCAGGCCGAAATGGGCCCCGACCTGGGCGCCGTAGAGCGAGCTGCCGAGCATCCAGATCTCCGGCGAGGTCTCGCCCGCGGGCCGCGCGCGGACCGCGGCGAAGGGATGGTCCTCGGGCAGCGCCTCGCCGCTCACCCAGGCCCTGAGATCGAAGACGTCGTTCGGGAACTGGGCCGGGCGCTCGGCGGCCATCGGGTTGAGCGCGAGCGAGGTGCGGCCGTCCGAGCCGGGCGCGCGGCCGAGGCCGAGATCGATCCGGCCGGGCGCCAGCGCCTCCAGCACGCGGAACTGTTCTGCGACCTTCAGGGGCGCGTAATGCGGCAGCATCACCCCGGCCGAGCCGATGCGGATGCGCTCCGTCCTCATCGCGATGGCGGCGAGCAGGATCTCCGGCGCGGTGCCGACGATGGTCGGGTGCGAGTGATGCTCGGAGACCCAGAAGCGCTTGTAGCCGAGGCGCTCGCAATGCTCCGCCATGGCGATCGTGTCGCGGATCGCCTGGCCCTCGGGACGGCCGACGGCGGCGATGGACTGGTCGAGCACGGAGAGGCGCAGCATGGGCGGGCTCCTTCTGACGAGAGCTTGGGGCGTGGCAGGGCGAGGGGGCAGCATAGCCGTATTCCGGCGCCGTCGATCTTTTCCGTTCCGCCACTTCTCTCTTCTCCATCGGCGATTCCGGCGCATTCCGCTGGAACCCGGCGGTTTCCGCGCCTAGGCTCTCGGCAACCGATCCCTCCGGTGCGCCGGTCGGACCCGATCAAGGCGGGGCAATCCCGCGAAAGAAGGCATGACGGAAACGCCTGACAGCAATCTCGTGACACCGAAGGCGCGCAAGCGCCGGGGCCGCGCGCTCGTCCGCCTCGCCCTGCTCGCCGCGATTGCCTACGCGGCCTGGGAGGCCGGGGCCTGGTGGTATGCCGAGACCGGGCGCTACGTCACCACCGAGAACGCCTATGTGAAGGCGCCGATCATCGCGGTCAGCCCGCCGATCGACGGCCGCGCGGTCGAGGTCATGGTCGGCGACAACCAGCCGGTCCGCCAGGGCGAGCTGCTGTTCCGCATCGATCCCGCGCCCTACCATGTCGAACTGAAACTGGCCGAGGCACGCCGCGCGGCGGTGATCAACGACCTGCTCGCGACCAGGGCGGAGCTTGGCCAGATCGCGGCCGAGATGGCGGAGGTCGGCCCCCGCGTGACGTTCTTCGCCAAGGAGGTCGAGCGCCAGCAGCGTCTGGTGAAGAGCTATGCCGGGACCGAGGCGCGGCTCGACGAGATGCAGATGGAACTGGACCTGGCGGAGCACAGTCTCCGCGCGCTCAGGGAAAAGCGCCAGGTCGTGCTCGCCAAACTCGGCGGCCAGCCGAACCTGCCGGTCGAGGACCACCCGCTCGTGCTCGCGGTGGACGCGGAGATCGAGCGGGTGAAGCTCGATCTCGACTACACGGAAATCCGGGCGCCGGTCTCGGGCATCGTGACGCGGATGACGCTTCAGGCCGGCGAATGGGTCGAGGCGGAGACGCCGACCTTCGGCATCATCGGCACCGGGCTGATCTGGGTCGAGGCCAACCTGAAGGAGACCCAGCTCGGCGCCATCGAGATCGGCCAGACGGTGGAAATCCGCGTCGACGCCTACCCGGACGCGGTCTGGGAGGGACGGGTCGAGAGCCTCAGTCCCGCGACCGGGGCGGAGTTCTCCGCCCTGCCGCCGCAGAACGCCTCGGGCAACTGGGTCAAGGTGGTGCAGCGCCTGCCGGTCCGCATCGCGGTCGATCCCGCCGCGGACAATCCGGAGCTCCGGGCGGGGATGAGCGCCTACATCTCGGTCGATACCGGGCGCAGCCGCGATCTCGGCGATACGCTCGCGGCCCTTACCGGCCAATGGGTGAAGAAGGCGAAGGCCGAGTAGGCCTCACGCGACCTTGCGGATCTTCACGAAGAACAGCACCGGCAGGGTCGCGAAACAGGTCAGCGCATAGAACCAGAAACAGTTGGTGAAGCCGGTCAGCGCCGACTGCCGCCAGGCCTCGCCGGCGATCAGGCCGAGATGGTCCATCCACTGCACCGCACCGGAGCCGACCGCCTGGGGAAATCTCAGGCGTTCCTCGAACGGGCCGATGCCCTCCACCATCTCGGCGTAGCGGATCTTCGAGGTCCGCACGAGCAGGAAGACGCTGGCAGCGACATAGAGGCTGGTTCCCATATTGCGGATCAGGTGGAACAGCGAGGTCGCGTCCGGCAACAGGTCGCGGTCCAGCGTGGAGAAACTGACCATGGAGAGCGGCACCCACATCAGCCCGCAGCCGATGCCCTGCAGGATGCTCGGCCAGGCGAGGTCCCAGAAATCCATGTTCAGGTCGTAGAGGCTCATCATCCAGCCGCTGCCGCCGATCGCCAGCGTGCCGAGCACCAGTCCGATGCGCGGGTCCAGCTTGCCCATCCGCGCCGCCGCGAAGAAACCCGCGATCATGCCGACGCCGCGCATCGCCAGCACCATGCCGATCAGCGTGTCCGGATAGCCGCGATAGACCTGGAGGAGCTGCGGCAGCAGTACCAGCGGGGTGAAATTCACCGCGCCGTAGACGAAGACCAGGAACAGTCCGAGCACGAAGTTCTGGTTCTTCAGCAGCGAGGGCCGGATGAAGGGGCGGTCCACGCAGGCGCTGTTGGCGACGAACATGGCGAAGGCGGCGCACATCACGATCACCAGGGTGACGATGGTGCCGGAGTGCAGCCAGTCCTCCCGCTCGCCCCGGTCGAGCACCAGTTGCAGGGCGACGATGGCGACGGAGAACAGCAGGAATCCGAGATAGTCGAAGCGCGGCAGCGCCGTCTTGCCGCCCTCGCGGATCCAGCGCATCACCCCGGCCAGCGCCAGCAGGCTGAGCGGCACGATCATCAGGAAGACGAAGCGCCAGTTGTATTCCTCCGCCAGCCAGCCGCCGATCGAGGGCCCGATGGCCGGGCCGATGACGACCGACATGCCGAGATAGCCGTTCGCCTTGCCGTATTCCTCCTTCGGCCAGACCTGCAGCACGATGGCCTGGCTGAGCGGCACCACCGGCGCGCCAAAACCGCCCTGCAGGATGCGGAAGAACAGCACCGCCTCGAGCGAGGTCGCCATGGCGCAGGCGAGCGAGGCGAGGGTGAAGCCGGTGAGGCAGATCACGAGCAGCTTTCGCTGGCCGGTCCAGGCAACGAGCGAGCCGGTCAGCGGCGTCACCACCGCCGTCGCCACCACGTTCAGCGTCACCACCCAGGAGATTTCCTCGGTGGTCGCCGAAAAGGCCCCCTGCATCTGCGGAAGGGCGACGTTCACGATCGTGAGGGTCAGCGCGTAGAGCATGCAGGCGCAGGCCATGGTGACCAGCACCAGCACCTTGTAGGTACCGTCCGCCTGCTCCTGATCTGCCGCCGTGATGGCCGACATGGATGCACCTCCCCGCGCCGCTCTATGTCGGCTTCACTCAGGATCGCAGCTTAAGGGGGAAAATCGGCGGCAAGCGAAGGTTTTCGATGGAACGGGACCGGTTCCCCGCCCGAAAAGCAAAATTGGGAGCCGCGCCATGGCGACCCCCATTTCGGTAAGGACAAACCGCGAGGGCTCAGACCCCCGCCGCCTTGCTCGTCTCGATATAGACCTGGCGCAGGCGCTGGGCGATCGGGCCGGGCTTGCCCTCGCCGATGGTGGCGCCGTCGATCTCGATCACCGGGTTCACGAAGCTGGTGGCGGAGGTCGAGAAGGCCTCCTTCGCCGCTTTCGCCTCGGCCACGGTGAAGGGCCGCTCCTCGATCTTGAGCTGCAGTTCCTCGGCACATTTCAGCACCGCCTTGCGGGTGATGCCGTGCAGGATGTCGGCCGAGAGGTCGCGGGTGACGATGGTGCCGTCCGCCGTCACGATATAGGCGTTGTTGGAGGAGCCCTCGGTGATCTCGCCGTCGAGCACCATCCAGGCATCGTCGGCGCCGGCATCGTGGGCCCGGTTCTTCACGATGGAAGCGTAGAGCAGCTGCACCGTCTTGATGTCGCAGCGGCGCCAGCGCAGGTCGTCGACCAGGATGATCTTCTGGCCCCGCTCCGCAAGAGCGCTGTTGATGAGCGACTTCTTCTGGGTGAAGAGCAACAGGGTCGGCTTCACGTCGGGGCCGGGGAAGAGAAAATCCCGGTCGGCGGCGCCGCGCGAGATCTGCAGATAGACGAGGCCTTCCTCGATGCCGTTCAGCTCGACCAGCTTGCGGTGGATTTCCAGCAGTTCCTCGTCGGTGGCGGGCGACGGCAGCTTGAGCTCGTCGAGCGAGCGGCGCAGGCGCGTCATGTGGCCGTCGTAGTCGATGAGCTTGCCGTCCAGCACGGAGGTCACCTCGTAGACCGCATCGCCGAAGAGGGAACCGCGGTCGAAGATCGAGATCGAGGCCTCGTTCTCGGGAACGTAGCTGCCGTTGACAAAAACTGTGCGCATTCTTTCAAACTCGCGAAACCGGGTGGAGGGCGGGAGCCGGGCCAGGCGTGCCGCGCAACGTGTGGCGGCCCGCAGACGCGGTTCCGAAGAACTGAAGTTGCCCGACCTTACACCGCCCTCCGCCCGCAAAACCAGACCCGTTTTGCAGAGCAAGGATTGTGCGGTCAGGTCCCCCGCAACGGCCCGGGCGGCGGGTAGATGCGCGCCGCCGGCGGCAATGCGGCGGTCTTTTCCTTCAGCATCTCGATGAGCCCCTGTTCGGCCCGGTTGAGGCGGGAGGCGGAGTTCGTGACGAGATAGATGTCGATCGGCGGCGGGTCCTCGTAAGGTGGCAACTGCCAGAGCAGGCCGTCCTCGATATCCCGGGTCACCGCGTGGATCGGCAACGGTCCGATCCCGACCCCGGCGACGATCAGGCGCTTCACCTCCTCCAGATGCGAGGAGGTGGCGCGGATGGTGTCATCCAGATTGAGCCGGGTGCGCAGAATGGCGACAGGCCGGAGCGCGTCCTGCAGGCTGTCGGTATCGAAGGCGACCGAGGCTTCGCCGTCGAGATCCTCCAGCGTCAGGTCGCGCCGCCGGAAGAGCCGGTGGGTCGGCCCGCAAAAAAAGGCGAAATGCTCGCGGAACAGGTGGTCGTAGGTGAGATCAGGATGCTTGCGGTGTACTAGGCAGATCCCGAGGCTGGCCTTCTTCTCCAGCACGGAGGCCTGCACGTCCGCGCTGGTGGCGACGGCCATCTCGAAGGTCACCCTCTGATGCCGATTGCTGAAATCGCGCAGGGTCTCGTCGAGCGGCGGGAAGACCACGTGGCTCGCCACGCGGATCCGGACATGGCCGCGGATCTCGTCCTCGATGTCGCGGATCTCCACGGTCAGGCGGGCGATGGACCCGTGGATCTCCAGTGCCTCCCGATACAGGCTCTGCCCGGCATCGGTCACTCGAAAGTGGCTCGGTCCGCGCTCGATCAGCCGCTTGCCGAGGCTGGTCTCCAGCCGTTTCAGGGCATTGCTGACACTCGGTTGCTTCAACAGGAGACGATCGGCCGCAGCGGTGATCCCGCCCTCCTGGACGATGGCAATGAACGTCCGGAGCAGGTTCCAGTCCAGCTCCCTGACCAGACGGTCGCTGTCGTCGTGGCGCGACAGGCTCACCTATCATTCTCCAGATCAATGACCGTGATTTTCATTATCTATTGGAACAATGACCGAGCCTGTTGAAGATTTCCAGCTTCGAAAAGAGCCGGAGAACCGGCCGTTCGGAACAGGGTCATATCGTTGGGGACGTTCTATTGAGCGCATTGCGTAGCAAGGTCATGCGGCCGTGGTGGCTGCTGTCACCTGCACTGATCACGATCACGCTGCTCGTCGTCGTGCCGATGTCGCTGATCCTGATCTACTCCTTCTACATCAATATCGATCTCGGCGTAGACGAGCCGGCCTTTGCCTTCGAGAACTGGGAAGAACTGCTTACCGACAGCTACTATCACGTGGCGATCTGGAAGACACTCAGGCTCTCGGTCATTGTCACGGTGCTGGCGGCGGTACTCGGTTATATCCCGGCCTATTTCATCGCCAATACGACCTACCGTCACAAATGGCTGCTGCTCCTGCTGCTGATCCTGCCCTTCTGGGTCAGCTTCATCATCCGCACGCTGTCCTGGATTCACATCATGGGCAACCAGGGCGCGATCAACGGCATGCTGCTCTGGCTCGGTCTGATCGACGAACCGTTGCCGATGATGTTCAACGAGTTCGCTGTCATTGTCGGCTTCATCCATGTCTTCCTGCCCTACATGATCCTGAACGTCTATGTCAGCCTGGAGGGCATCGACCGGAATCTGGTGCCCGCGGCACGCACGCTCGGTTGCGCACCGCTACAGGCGTTCCGCGAGGTGACCCTGCCGCTGTCCCTGCCCGGCCTCGCGGCCGGCAGCCTGCTGGTCTTCGTGCTGACCGCGGGCAGCTACGTCACGCCGCTGATCCTCGGGGGGCCGGACGACTTTCTGTTCGGCAACCTGATCTACGACGCGATCCTCTCGGAGCTGAACTGGCCGATGGGCGCGACGCTTTCCTTCACGCTGCTGGTCCTGCTCGGGATCGTGGTCCTGATCTACAGCCGGATCATGGGCATGAACCAGCTTTACAAGGCCTTCGGGTAGAGGGGGCGAGCATGGGTTGGAGCCTGATCCGTCTCTACACGGTCGCCGTCTATGTCTTCATGTTCGCGCCGGTCGCGGTGGTGCTGCTGCTCGCCTTCAACAGCTCGCAGTTCGGCGGTTTCCCGATCGAGGGCTTCAGCCTGCAATGGTTCGAGCGGCTGTTCGAGAACGAAGCCATCGTGCGCGCCTTCCGGACCTCTTTCCTCCTCGGCCTTGCGACCTCGGTGCTGGCGACCACGCTCGGCATCCTCGCCTCGCTCGCCTTGGTGCGCTACCGCTTCCCGGGGAAGGACTGGATCACCACCTTCCTGATCTCCCCGGTTCTGGTGCCGGAGACCGTGCTTGCCGTCGGACTGCTGATCTTCCTGCGCTGGATTTCGGTGCCGCGCTCCTTCCTCCTGCTGCTGGTCGGGCACACGATCATCGCTCTGCCCTTCGTCGTCCTGGTGGTTCAGGCCCGGCTGGTCGGAATCCGCAAGGAATACGAGGAAGCGGCGCTCAGCCTCGGCGCCAATCCGCTGCAGACCTTCTTTCAGATCACGTTGCCGCTGCTGATGCCCGCCGTCTTTGCCGGCGCGCTCTTCGCGTTCACCATTTCCTTCGACAACATCACGGCGACCATCTTCTGGCGTCCCGCCGGCTCCGAGACCGTGCCGACGCAGATCTTCGGCATGCTGCGCAACTCGGTCAGTCCGGAGATCAACGCCCTCGGTTTCGTGATGATCGTCGTGACCGTCGGCGTGCCGCTCATGGCGGGCGGACTCGCCCGGTATTTCAGCCGCAAACAACGATAACCGCCACAATGAACAGAGGAGTTCGAGACATGAAGATCAGTTCGACGAAACGTTACGAAACCCTGCGCGAGCGCATGGGCAATGGCGATATCGACCGCCGCTCCTTCATGAGCCTGCTGGGCTATGCCGGCCTGACGGCCGGTGTCGCAGGTGGCGCCATGACCGCCATGAGCCGTCAGGCCCTCGCCTCAGGCACCGAGCTCTATTTCGAGGGTTGGGGCGGCGTCGTCAGCGAGGCGCTGCGCAAGCACGCCTTCGATCCCTACACCGCGAAAACCGGCAACACGGTCATCGATTCCGCCTTCGGCGGCGAGGCCGAGGTCCTGACCAAGATCAAGGCGGCGGGTTCCATCGACGGCCACAACATCCTGCATTCCTCCGGCGTCAGCTGGTACCAGCGCTGGGTCGACAACGGCTATGCGAGCGAACTGAACGAAGCCAACATCCCGAACATGTCCAACGTGATGGACTCGATCATCGCGCCGTTCCGGGCGATCACTCCGAACAGCCTCTCGGCCGTGCCGTACGATTACGGAACCACCGGGATCGCCTACAACACCAAGTATGTCTCGAAAGAGGAAGCCGAGGCGCTGGGCGCCAACCTGCTGCTGAAGAAGGAGCTGAAGGGCAAGATCGGCGGCTGGGGCGGCGATTGGGCCAACAGGGCCTGGTACGGCGCGCTGCAGTCCGATCAGGATCCGAACAACATCCAGGATTGGGACGCGGTCTGGGACAAGGTGCGCGAGCATCGGGGCCTGGTCGCCAAATACTGGGGCTCCGGCGCCGAGCTGATGGATCTCCTGGCGAAGGAGGAGATCTACGTGACCGAAGCCTGGTCCGGCCGCGTCGCGGCGCTGCAGGCCCAGGGCCATCCGATCGCCTATATGGATCCGAAGAACGGCCTTGCCTGGATGGAGAGCATGTTTGTCCTGAAGGGCTCGCCGATGGCGGAAGCCGAGGAACTGCTGAACTTCATGCTGGCGCCGGAAACCGCCCTCGCGGTCGCCGCCGGGCAGAAGTATCCGTCCTCGCTCGATCCGCAAAAGATCGACATGCCGGAGGAGGTCACCTCCCTGCCGGCCTTCGATCCGACCGGCAAGCTGGAAGGTCTCGTGTTCCGGGATCCCTCGACCTGGAACCCGGTCGAGAAGAAGCAGAAGAAGCAGTGGAACCGTATCAAGAAGGGCGCCTGAGCCCTGACGCACGGCCGGGCCGGATCCGTTTGATCCGGCCCGTTTCCCCCATGCATGAGCAGAGGTATCCGACGTGGCGCAGGTTGAACTTGTCGGCGTGAGAAAGGCCTTCGGCCCGGTGGTCGCGGTCGAGGACGCGAACATCACATTCGAGGAAGGGTCCTTCACCACCCTGCTCGGCCCGTCCGGGTGCGGGAAAACGACTCTTCTGCGCATGATTGCAGGGCTCGAGTTCCCGACCACCGGCGATATCCTGGTCGGCGGAAAGCGGGTCAACGACCTGCCGATCCACAAGCGCAATCTCGGCCTCGTGTTCCAGAACTATGCACTTTTCCCGCACAAGACCATCGCCGAGAACATCGGCTTCGGTCTGAAATACCGTCACGTTCCGAAGGAGGATATCCGGCGCAAGGTGACCGAGGCGCTCGATATCGTGCGCCTGCCCGGTGTCGAGGAGCGCTTCCCGACCCAGCTATCCGGCGGCCAGCAGCAGCGCATCGCGCTCGCACGGGCGATCGTCATCGAGCCGGACGTCCTGCTGCTCGACGAACCGCTGTCGGCCCTCGACGCCAACCTGCGCGAGGAGATGCGGGTCGAACTGAAGGCAATCCAGAATCGCATCGGCGTCACCTCCATCTTCGTTACCCACGACCAGTCCGAAGCCTTGGCGATGTCCGACAGAATCGTGGTCATGAGCGCCGGGCGGGTCGAGCAGATCGGCTCCCCCGAGGAGGTCTACAACCGGCCCGTCTCGGAATTCGTCACCTCGTTCCTCGGCAACGCCAACCTGCTTTCCGGCACCGTCCGGAATGTCGTCGGCGGAGTGGCCGAGATCGAGGTTGCCGGTCTCGGTACCCTGTTTTCCGAACCTGACGGAAAAGACGGACAGACAATCGAACCGGGCATGCAGGTCCGGATTTCCATCAAGGCCGAAAAACTCGCCCTCGGCAGCGGAGACGGCGGCAGCTCCGGAGCGACCCTGTCCGCGAAGGTCCAGGACGTAGACTATCAGGGCCAGGTCGCGCGCTATTTCCTGAGTTCCGGAGGCCATAGCCTGCAGGCCATCAACCAGATCGACGAGCGCCCACACGCCGCCGGGGCCGACGTCTCGATCAGCATCCGGCCGCGCGACTGCATCATTCTGCCAGCCTAGCATCCGCGCGCGGCTCGATATCCGGGCAAGACCGCTCGCCAGAAAGCACGGCCCGAAGAGCGCTGGCTGGCAGACGGAACCGGGCGGGAACCGCCTCTCAGCTGCCGTATCCGCTGCCGGCTTTCCTGTAGTCGCCGCGTGGCGGGCTGAAGACATCGATTACCAAACAGCCGTCCGGACCGGCCCTGAGGCCGTGCACGACATTGCCCGGCGTGCACCAGAAATCGCCCGCCCTCACATGGTGCTCGACGCCGTCCTGGGTGCGCACCCCGCTGCCTTCAAGCATGATGCCCCACTGCTCTTCCGGATGGCTGTGCATCGAACCCTCGGCGTTCGGCTCGATCCGGACCACCGAGAACATCAGGTTTTCGCCGGGAAAGATCCGCGCCGTCAGCCCCTCGGCAAGGATGCGCTGAATGCCCTGATCCGGATCATGAAGATTGAAGAAGTTCCCGTTTTCCATCGACCAGCCTCCCGTGGATTTTCCGTCGCCGAGAAGCATCGACCGCGGGTGCCCGGGGGGCAAGATGTGATCCGCGGCTCGGCAATGAGCGGTCAGGGCCGTATCAGAATGCGGTCAAGAAGTTCGGTCTGCCCGTGCGCCCCGACTCTCAGGAGCAGGGTCTCGCCAGAGGCCGGGAAGACATCCGTCAACGCCGTTATGTTCACCTGATGCGTCACCAGAAAGACGGTCTCTCCGGCCGGGAGAGCGGCCAGAAAGCTGCGGGTTTCGGCCGTCTGTGCGGCGCCCGTCGAGCGATCCTCGAAGAACGAATTGAGGCTCGGAAGTTGCTCGACATCGCCGAGCCCGAGGAGCTTCGCCGTCTCCATGCAGCGGCACCATTGGCTGGACAGCACCCGGTCGACCGCGACACCGGCCCGGCGCACCGCGGCGCCGATGCGGCGCGCCTGTTCGCGGCCGGCTTCGTCCAGATTGCGCTGGGTCGAACAGTCCCCGAGACGGAATCCGTCGGGATCTCCGCCGCCCGGCGCGATGGCGTGGCGCATGATCGCCACCGTCCTCGGCTCCTCCAGCAGATCCCATCCGGTTCCGCTCGCCCTGGCCGGATCGAGCACCGCAGTGGATTGCACGAGAAAACAAAGACAAACGAGCAGCGTACGCATTCTTTTCCCCATCGTTCCGGGAGCACCGAACCCGGACGAGAGGTAGCTCCGGGGCGCGTCCCGGCAAGACCGAAGGCTCGAGACACGGCCGCAAAAAAGAGAGCCCCGCCGGAGGCGGGGCCGTCAGGTGACGATGACAGGAGTTACGATCGACACCAGTCAGATTGCGAGATACTCCTGACGGAGCGCCTCGTCATCGAGCACTTCTTGGGCGGTGCCATCAAAGACGATCTGGCCCATATCGAGGATCAGCGCGCGATCCGCCAGGTGAAGCGCGGCAATCGCGTTCTGTTCCACGATGATGGTGGTGAGGCCGAGCGTCTTGATCTCTTCCAGGATCTTCTCGATCTCGCGCACAATCACCGGCGCGAGACCCTCATAGGGCTCGTCCAGCAGCAGGAGCTTCACGTCGCGGGCCAGCGCCCGGGCAACCGCCAGCATCTGCTGCTCGCCCCCGGACATGGTCACGCCTTCCTGGTTGCGCCGTTCGGCGAGACGCGGGAAATGCTCGTACAGCCGTTCGATCTCCCAGCCGCGCGGGCCATGGATCTGCGCCAGCTGCAGGTTCTCCTCGACCGTAAGGCCCGGAATGATGCGCCGGTCCTCCGGGACCAGGCCGACCCCATTGTGCGCCGCCTCGAAATCCTTCATCCGGTGCAGCGGCTTGTGGTCGAGCCAGATCTCGCCGTGCTTCAGTTCCGGGTTGGCCATCCGGGCGATGGTGCGCAGAGTCGAGGTCTTCCCGGCGCCGTTGCGGCCGAGCAAGGCGACGATCTCGCCCTCGTGGATGTTGAAGCTGACGTCCTGGACGATATAGCTCTCGCCATAGAAGGCCTGCAGTCCCCAGCAGGAGAAATAGGCGGGCGGCGTGCCAACGTTCCGTATCGGGTTCTCCGGCTTGACCATCGGATCTTCCGGCTGCTTGAGGAGGGTTTCCTGGCTCATAGATGGGCTCCCCCGAGATAGGCTTCCTGTACGCGCGGATCGCCCTTGATCTGTTCCGGCTTGCCCTCGGCGATCACGGTGCCCTGGGCCATGACGGAAACCTTGTTGGCGAGCGAGAACACGACATGCATGTCGTGCTCGATCACGATCTTGGTGATGCCGCGCTCCCCGATCTTCTTCAGCAGATCGATGGTATTGTTCGTGTCCGCCCGCGACATGCCGGCGGTCGGCTCGTCGAGCAACAGCAGTTTCGGATCCTGCACCAGGCACATGGCCAGTTCCAGGCGCCGCTTGTCGCCGCGGGACAGCTCCTTGGCGGAGACGTTTGCCTTCTCGCCGAGATTGACATCCTCAAGCATCGCCATGGCGCGGTCCAGGACGTCCTTCTGTCCCCCCACCTCCGACCAGGCATCAAGCGAGAACGGACCGTCCCGTTTGGCAAGGGCCGGGATCATGACGTTCTCGACCAGAGACAGTTCACCGAAGATCTCCGGCGTCTGGAACACCCGGCTGATCCCCAACTGGTTGATCTCATGGGGTTGACGATTGAGCAGGGACACACCGTCGAAATCGACCGTACCGGTGTCGGGCTCCAACCGGCCGACCAGGCAATTCAGCAGGGTCGATTTGCCGGCGCCGTTCGGCCCTATGATCGCATGCACGGTGCCGGCTTCGATGCCGATGTTGACCTCGTTGAGGGCTTTCAGGCCGCCGAAGCGCTTGTTTACCCCCTTGACTTCGAGAATACCCATCAGTCCGCTCCTTATTCCGCCGGATTTGCGTTGGGTGTCGGCGTACCGGCCGAGTCATTGGAGCCATCCCGGCGCCGGAACAGCCGGCCAAGCCTCTGCCCGCCTTCGACAACCCCGCCCGGAAGGAAAATCACGACGAGCATGAACATTATCCCGAGAGTGAGGTGCCAGCCCTTGCCGATGAACGGATGAATGATGAATACGAAGAAATCCTGCATTCCTTCCGGCATCATCGAGAACCAGCCATAGAGAACATTGTCGTTGATCTTCGAGAAGATGTTCTCGAAATACTTGATCACGCCTGCGCCGAGAACCGGGCCGATCAGGGTGCCGACACCGCCGAGAATGGTCATCAGCACCACTTCGCCGCTGGCAGTCCATTGCATTCGTTCGGCACCGGC
Source organism: Nisaea sp. (assembly GCF_965216895.1). Classification (GTDB taxonomy): domain Bacteria; phylum Pseudomonadota; class Alphaproteobacteria; order Thalassobaculales; family Thalassobaculaceae; genus Nisaea. The sequence goes on along the minus strand of NZ_OZ244205.1, from coordinate 3,651,818 downwards.
CAGCGGATCCATCGCCACCATCAACCCTCCGGCAAGGCCGGCATACATGCCCGAGATGATGAATGCCGCAAGAGTGTAGGGCCTGGGGTTCTTGCCCGTGTAGCGCAGCCGCTGCTGGTTCGTCTTGACCGCCCGCAACATCATTCCGAAAGGCGACCGGAAGATGCGGATCGAGACGTAGAACGCGATCAGCATGATTACGGCACAGAGATAATAGCCGAAGTTGAAAGTGAACTCCCACGGGCCCAGCGCCAGTTCGAATCCGTCGCGCATCTCGATGCCGAAGAAGTTCGTCGCCGGAATCGTCCCATCCACCTGGCTAACCCCCAGGATCCGCGGATCGTCGAGGGCCAGTTGCAGACCGGTCTCCCCATTCGTGATCGGCGTGAGGACCGAGTAGGCCAGCGCGAATGACATTTGCGCGAACGCGAGCGTCAGGATCGAGAAGTAGATCCCCGAACGACGGAGCGAGATGTATCCGACGATCGCCGAGAACAGGCCCGCGAAGATCACTGAGACGACGATCGCCGGGAGCACGTTCATGGTGAGCAGCTTCAGCATCCACACGCCGGCGTAGGAGCCCACGCCGAGAAAGGCGGCATGTCCGAAGCTCAGGTACCCGGTAAGTCCGAAGAGGATGTTGAAGCCGATCGCGAAGATCCCGAAGATCACGAACCGTTGCATGAGATCAGGATAACCGGCATTGAACTGCGCCAGTTCGGACCCTGAAGGGAAAGGGTTGAGCAGGAATGGTGCCAGCAGCGTCAGCGCGATGACGACCAGGAACATTTTTTTGTCTTTGCCGTGGAGTCCCAGCATCGGTCACTCCTCCATGACGCCCTTGCGGCCCATCAGGCCGCGAGGGCGCGTCAATAGAATGATGATGGCCACAAGATAGATGATGATCTGGTTGATGCCCGGCAGCAGGGCGACGATCTCACCCATCGAGGCGAAGGACTCGAGCACGCCCAGCAGGAAACCTGCGGCAACAGCTCCCACAAGGGATCCCATGCCCCCAACCACGACAACGACGAAGGACAGCACAAGGAAGTCCATGCCCATATGGTAGTTGGGGGAGTTGATCGGGGTGTACATCACCCCTGCGAGTCCGGCAACGCAGGCCGCGATTGCGAACATGATCGTGAAACGCTTGTCGATATTGATGCCGAGCAGCCCCACTGTCTCGCGGTCCGCCATGCCTGCGCGGACAACCATGCCGAAGGTCGTGTATCTCAGGAAGGCAAAGACACCCCCGATGATCACTGCGGCGAACAGGAAGTAGACCAGACGCCAGTAGGGATAGATGATCGACCCGGGATCGAAGCCCAGCAGGACGCCGAAATCCGCGCTGCCGGTCAGGGCCGGGGGCGCAGGCGTCGGAATCGGGTTGGCGCCGTAGAAATATTTCACGATCTCCTGCAACACAATCGCCAGTCCGAACGTCACCAGGATCTGGTCGGCATGAGGCCGCTTGTAGAAGTACTTGATGAGGCCGCGTTCCATAGACAGGCCGACGAGAATCATGACCGGAATGGCGAACAGGATCGCCAGCGGCACGGACCACTCGATCATGGCGGCGCCGACCTCGGGGCCAAACCAGTCGTAAATGTACGGCGTATCGACCTTCAGGGGGTTGCCGAGGAAGTCTTTCCGGACCGGATCGATGGTCTGATAGGAAAATTTAAAAATCGCGTTCAGTGTGACCGCGCAGAACGCGCCCAGCATGAACAATGCCCCATGAGCGAAATTGACGACGCCCAAGGTTCCGAAAATTAGCGTTAGACCGAGCGCGATCAGCGCATAGGCGCTGCCTTTGTCCAGCCCGTTCAATATCTGAAGAATAATCGCGTCCATGACGCCGCCCCCTGTGGATCCGATCGAACATCCGGGCCGTCATCGCTGACGGCCCGGACAGCCGACCGCACCCGTTCGGGCACGGTCGGCGCGATGGGAGTGCTCGATTAAGCGCCCGGGTTGCAGGTACCGAGGCTGCCGCCCGCAAACTGCGGGTGATCCGGCGCGTAGGTGACCTGGGAAACCGGCGTCACTTCGACGATCTCGAGCAAGTCGAACTCGGAGGTCGGGTTCTCTTTACCCTTCACGACCAGCACGTCCTTGAAGCACTGGTGATCATCCGCACGGTACAGGGTCTTGCCGTTGCCCATGCCGTCGAATTCGAAGCCTTCGAGGGCCTCGACGACTGCGCACGGGTTGAAGCTGCCGGCCCGCTCGACGGCATCGGCGTAGAGCAATGCCTGGGTATAGCAGGTGTGGGCAGCCTGGCTCGGCGGGAAGCCGTACTTCGAGCCGAAGGACTTGACGAATGCCTTGGAACCCTCGTCCTGAAGCGACCAGTGCCAGTTCGTCGAGCCGAAGATACCCTTAACGTTGGCGCCCGCACCCTTGGCCATCAGGCGCGAATAGAGGGGAACAACGATCTCGAACTGCTTGCCGTTGGCCATCCGGTCGCGCAGTCCGAACTGAACCGCGTTGGTGAGCGAGTTCACCATGTTGCCGCCATAGTGGTTCAGCACGAGCACGTCGGCGTCCGACTGCAGAACCGGCGTGATGTAGGACGAGAAGTCGGTTTGCGCCAGCGGGGTCTTGACCGCTGCCACAGTCTCCCAGCCCATAGCCTCGGTCGAGCTCCGGACGGCTTCTTCCGTCGTGTAGCCCCAGTTGTAATCCGCGGTCAGATGGTAAGCCTTGCGGTCGTTGCCATAGGCTTTCCCGAGCACCGGCGCAAGCGCCGCACCGGACATGTAGCTGTTGAAGAAGTGCCGGAAACCGTTGGCCTTCTTGTCCTTGCCGGTGGTGTCGTTGGAGTGGGTCAGACCGGCCATGAAGATGACGCCGGCTTCCTGACACAGCGCCTGCACGGCCACGGCAACACCGGAGGACGAACCACCGGTGATCATGATTGCGCCGTCTTTCTCGATCATCGATTTCGCCGAGGCGCGGGCCGCGTCGGATTTGGTCTGGGTATCGCCGGTCACATACTCGACTTTCTTGCCGAGAATACCGTTTCCTTTCAGCGCCTTGGACGAGAAGGTATTCATCATCCCGCCATCGCCGCCACCGTTCAGGTGCTCAACGGCGAGTTCGTAAGCGCGGAGTTCGTCCGCACCTTCATCCGCATACGGGCCGCTCTGCGGGACGTTGAAGCCGAGGGTAACGCTGCCACCCTTCGGCTCGTTCATGTAGGCGTTTGCGGTGCGAGTAAAGATCGTCGGAGCCGCAAGGCTTGCGCCGACCAGGGCCGAGCCTTTCAGCAGGCCACGGCGGGTGACGTCCATTGTGAACTTTGCCATGTATTCCTCCCGTTATTTTTCTGGAGCGGCATCGGATCCCAACGCGCCACTCCGGTCTTGAGCATAATGGTCGCTCGGTCAACGAGACTACGCACCGCCAGTCAACTTGCGAATAAGTATTTGAAATATGCACATTTTTTTGTAAAGATTTCCATTTGAAGAAAGCCTTGTTTGTAAATAATTTACGCTGCGGCGCAGCAACTCGAACCAAATCAAGGGGTTGGAAATGGCCCGGGCGCCTATTGGAATGCGACTGCGCGAAAGGCGCAAAACCATCGGCCGCACGCAAGCGGAACTTGCCGCCGCGGTCGGAATATCGGCCTCCTATCTGAACCTGATCGAACACAACAAGCGGCAGGTCAGCGGCGCGCTGCTCCTGCGCCTCGGCGAAGCACTCGATGTCGGGATCGATTATCTCGACGGCGCCGCGGAACGGCGGCTGATCCAGGATCTGGAGGAAATCGCCGCCGACCCGGCGCATGCGGACCTCGAGATCGACTCGGACAGCACGACCGACCTGGTCGCCCGCCATCGACCATGGGCCAGCCTGATCGTGAAGCTGCACCGCGATCATCTCGATCAGACCGCGGCGGTCAGGGCCCTCTCCGACCGGCTGAGCCAGGATCCATTCCTCTCCGACGCGGTGCACGGGATGCTGTCCAACATCGCCGCCATACGCTCGACCTCGGAGATCCTGGCAAGCGTCGGCGACATTCCGGAGGAGCAGCAGGCGCGCTTTCATCGCAATCTCGCGGACGAAAGCGCCCGGCTGTCCGACGTCGCCCAGGCCATGGCGGGCTATTTCGACCGCGCCCCCTCGCGCCTCGGCTCCGTCACTCCGGCGGAGGAGGTGGACGACTTCCTGCTGGAGAACCAGAACTATTTCGACGCCATCGAAGACGCGGTGAGCGATTTCGCGGCCAGCCTCGACTGCGACCCGGTGGCGCCGGAATTCGAGGGGGTCGCCCGCGCGCATCTAGAAAATAGCGGCTCCGGCTTCCTCGAATCCCTGGACGCGGGCAGCGCGGCGCTTCCTGCCGCGAGCCGGCGCTTCGCAGTCGCCCGCGCAGTTCTCGTCCCGGCGCTCCGCGAGGAGATCGAGGAGATCGTCGCCTCTGCGGACCTGCTGACCAGCGACGCCGCCCTGGTCCGGGCCCGGCGGGCGCTGCAATCCTATGCCGCGGCGGCGCTGCTCATGCCCTATGACCGGTTCCGTGAAGCCGCCGTCGCCTCGCGCTACGATATCGACAAGTTGCAGTACCGCTTCGGCGTCAGCCTGGAACAGGTCTGTCACCGGCTCGCCTCGCTCCGGCGTCCAGGTGCGGAAGGCGTTCCCTTCGCCTTCATGCGCTCGGACCCCGCCGGCTACATCACGAAACGCCTGCCCCTGCGCGACCTGCCGCTTCCGCGCTACGGCGGCGCCTGTCCGCTCTGGGCGATCTACCGCGCCTTCCAGACCCCGGACCGGGTGTTCCGACACCTGGTCGAATTCGCCGACCGCAGCCGGTTTCTCTTCATTGCGAGGACAGTCGCGAAACAGGCGACCGGGTTCGACCGTCCGCAGCACCTCGTCTCCATCATGCTCGGCTGCGATGCGCTCTATGCGCCCGATCTGGTCTATGGCGACGGACTGGACCTGTCCTCGAAATCCATTGCCGAACCTGTCGGTTCCGCCTGTCGCGTCTGCCCGCGCGAGGACTGTCGGCACCGACAGGAACACCCGATCACCGGGAGCTAGAGCGCGCGACGCCCCTTGCGTCGCCCTCCACCTCGGTTAAACTCCGCGAACCGGCACTCTGGCAATGACCGGGAAATCAAGGAGGCATGGGGGAAACAGCGTGACAACACGCGTCTTTATCGCGGAGGACGAACCGAACATCCTCGAGTCCCTGAGCTTTCTGCTCGGGCGCGAAGGCTGGGAGGTAACCAGCGCCCTCGATGGCAACGCCGCCCTCGAACAACTCAATAGCCAGGCCCTGCCGGATGTCGTGATCCTCGACATCATGCTGCCGCACCGCAACGGCTTCGAAATCCTGCGTCAGCTTCGCGCCTCGCCGCGCACCCGCAAACTGCCGGTGATCGTGCTGACGGCGAAGGGGCAGGAAAAGGACCGCAAGACCGCGCAGGAGATCGGCGCCGACGCCTTTGTCACCAAGCCGTTCTCCAACCGCGACGTGATCGATCAGGTCAAGAAGCTGGCCGGGCTCTAGGCAATGCGCCCCTCGTCTCCCGGCGTGGCCGCCAAATACCGGGACGCGGCCTTTCTGCTGCCGCTGGCCGGACTGTTCCTGCTCATGCCACCGCTGATCGACCTGTTCGCGGCGCAGGAAACCCTGTTCGGCATTCCTCTCATCGTGGCATACATTTTCGGGCTCTGGAGCGCGCTGATCCTGGTTGCGTTCTGGTTCTCGCATCGCCTGAGCGATCCGGAGCACCACGCGCCACCGCCGCCGGACATGACCTCGCCGGGGCGCTGATGCTGTCCGCCAATCTGATCTTCGCAATCTCGCTCGCCTATGTGGCGCTGCTGTTCATGGTCGCGTTCATCGGCGATCGGCAGGCACGTTCAGGACAATCCACCTGGATCCAGTCCCCCATCGTCTACACACTGTCGATCTCGGTCTATTGCACCTCCTGGACATTCTACGGTGCCGTCGGCTCCGCTGCGCGCAGCGGGCTCGAATTCGTCACCATCTATCTCGGCCCGACACTGGTCTTCGTCGGCTGGTGGTTCCTCCTGCGCAAGCTGGTCCGGATCGGTCACGTGCACCGCATCACCTCGATCGCCGACCTGATTTCCTCGCGCTACGGCAAGAGCACCAGCCTCGCCGTTCTGGTGACGCTGATCGCGGTGATCGGCACCACGCCCTACATCGCGCTGCAGCTGAAGGCCGTGAGCACGAGCATCCAGGTCATCGTCGCGTCCGATCCCGGAAACCTCGCGACCCCGCCGAGCGACGGGCCGGCCGCGGAGATCGCCTTCTGGATCGCCGCCGGAATGGCGCTCTTCACCATCATTTTCGGCACCCGGACGATCGACGCGAACGAGCGTCATCACGGGGTCGTCGCCGCCATTGCGCTGGAAGCGCTGGTGAAACTGCTGGCGCTGATCTCGGTCGGCCTGTTCGTGGTCTTCGCGCTGGCCGACGGGCCGGCCGATATTTTCAGCCGCGACGCCGCGAAGATCCTGCAGTCCGAAGACATGTTCGACGCCCGCTGGATCGCCCTCACCTTCCTTTCCGGCATCGCCATCATATGCCTGCCGCGCCAGTTCCAGGTCACCGTTGTCGAGAATACCGGCGAGGACCAGCTGCGCATGGCCTCCTGGCTGTTCCCGCTCTACCTGATGCTGATGAGCCTGTTCGTGCTGCCGATCGCCATCGGCGGGCTCAGCATGCTGCCGGAAGGCGCAAACCCGGACATGTTCGTGCTCACCGTACCGATGTCCGTCGATCAGGACCTGCTGGTCCTGCTGGCCTTCCTCGGCGGCTTTTCCTCCGCCACCTCGATGGTCATCGTCGCCTCGATCGCACTCTCTACGATGATCTCGAACCATATCGTGATGCCGGTGATGCTGCGGACGCCATGGACCTCGATCGAACGCAGCGGCGACGTGCGGCGACTGCTGCTGGTCAGCCGGCGGATCAGCATCGGCGTCATCCTGCTGCTTGGCTACATCTACTTCCGGCTCAGCGGGAAATCGGATGCGCTCGCCGCCATCGGCCTGATCGCGTTTGCCGGCGTCGCACAGTTCCTGCCGCCTCTGCTCGGCGGAATCTACTGGAAACGCGCCACCGCGACCGGCGCCAAGATCGGTCTCGCCGCCGGTTTCGTCCTCTGGGGCTATACCCTCTTCCTGCCGAGCTTCGAGGGCGACCTGCTGCTGTCGGCCAGCACGATCGAACACGGCCCGCAGGGGATCGGGCTGCTGCGCCCGCAGGCGCTGTTCGGCCTGACCGGCCTCGACCCGCTGGTGCATGCGCTGTTCTGGAGCCTCAGCGCCAACGTGGTGCTGTTCGTACTGTGCTCGCTGCTGGTCGAGCCGAAGCCACTCGAACGGCTGCAGGGAACCCTGTTCGTCGACGTTTTCCGCACGCCTGCCGGCGACGAGCACCGTTTCATCCGCCGCTCCGCCTCGGCCGAGGACCTCTTCATCCTGGCACAACGGATCCTCGGCGCGGGCGAGGCCCAGCGCCTGTTCCGCGATTTCGCCGAGGGACAGGGCAGCGACAGCGACTTTCCGCACCCCACCGATGCCTTCATTGCCCATCTCGAACGCCGACTTGCAGGGTCCATCGGCGCCGCCTCGGCCCGCGCCATGGTCTCCCAGATCGCCAGCGGCGAGACCATCAGCCTCGACGAGCTGATGAAGATCGCGGACGAGACCGCGCAGCTCATGGAATACAGCCAGGAGGTCGAGAAGAAATCGATCCAGCTCGAGGCGACCGCGCGCGAACTCCGCCGCGCGAACCAGAGACTGACCCTGCTCGACGCGCAGAAGGACGATTTCCTGAGCCAGGTGAGCCATGAAGTGCGCACGCCGATGACCTCGATCCGCTCCTTCTCGGAAATCCTGCTCGAGACCAGGGACCTGACCAGCCCGCAGGCGCAGCGCTTCCTCTCCATCATCCACGAGGAAAGCCTGCGCCTGACGCGTTTGCTGGACGAAATCCTCGACATGAACCTGATGGACCGCGGCGAGGCTTCCTGGAACCTGCACGAACTGGATGCCTCGGTACCGCTCTCCCGGGCGGTCGAGACCTGCCGCGGTCTCGCCCGTTCCACGGGCACAGACATCCAGTTCGAGGAACCCGCCAGCGGGATCGTGGTGGCGGATCCGGACCGCCTGCAGCAGGTGGTCATCAACATCCTGACCAATGCGATCAAGCACAATACCTCGCCAACACCGATGGTCCGGGTCGCAGGCCATCTTTCCGGCGGCGTATACGAGATCGAGATCGTCGACAACGGGCCCGGCATCCCGAGCCATCTCCGCCCGTTCATTTTCGAGAAGTTCCAGCGGGGGGCCGCACAGTCCTCTACCGGCGGCATCGGGCTTGGGCTCGCGATCAGCAAGGAAATCATGAAGCGGCTCGGCGGCAGGCTCGTGCTGGACGAGGACGAGGGGCCGGGAACCCGGTTCCGGATCACCCTCGCGGCGAAGCCCGCGGGCGCCTGACGCCGGTCCGCCGCCTCGACCTAACGCATCTCGGCGAGCTGGCGATTGTGGGGGCGCGCAAGAAGAAGCTGCGCCAGAATCGCGCCGAGCCCGGCAAGCGCCATGTCCTTCTGGGTATCCCAGACATCGCCCTGGGTCGCGAGAAAGGCGTCCGCCTCCCCGCCGACCAGTACGGCGGCCAGCCACTCGAGCAATTCGTAGCTCGCACTGACGCCGAGCACGGAGAACAGGACGATGGCGAAAAGCCATCGGCCGGGCCGGAGCGGCGAAGTGCGGATCAGAAGCTCGCGTATGGCGATCGCCGGAATGAAGCCCTGCGCCAGGTGGCCGACGCGATCATAATGATTGCGCGAGAGGTCGAATGCGTCGCGGATCCAGTGAAACAGCGGCACCTCGGCATAGGTGTAATGTGCCCCGACCAGCAGGATCACCGCATGCAGCGCGATCAGCAGCATGAGCAACGGAGTCGCCGGAAACCGTCTGCGGACGGCCCAGAGCAACGGATAGACGATCAGGACCGGCAGCGCTTCCATCCACCAGGTCAGCCGGTCGGCCGCATCGACATAGGACCAGAGGCAGACCGGCGCCACGGCAATTGTCGTCAATGCCAGCAGCCGCCCGCTGTCAGGTCCGGCGGCGGCGTTCAAGCGGATACCGTGCGCCGGACCGCGTCCCGCCAGCCCCGATAGAGTTCGTCCCGCATTCCCGCTTCCATCTGCGGCTCGAACCGGCGTTCGAGGGCCCATTGCGCCGCCATGGCCTCGGGTTCCGGGTAGTAGTCGTGCCGGAGACCCGCGAGATAGGCCGCGCCGAGCGCGGTGGTTTCCGCCACCACCGGGCGGTCGACCGGGGCGCCGAGAATATCGGCGAGAAATTGCATCGCCCAGTCGGAGGCGACCATGCCGCCATCGACCCGGAGCACGGTGTCTTCGCCGCCCGCATTCCAGTCGCTGTGCATCGCCTCCACCAGGTCGCGGGTCTGGTAACCGACGCTTTCCAGCGCCGCGCGGGCGAAATCGGCCGGGCCGGAGGCCCGGGTCAGGCCGAACATCGCGCCACGCGCCTCGGCGTCCCAATAGGGCGCGCCGAGCCCGGTGAAGGCCGGCACGAGATAGACCCGGTGCGCCGTGTCCGCCTTCTCCGCGAGCGCGCTGCTCTCAGCCGCCTCGCCGATCAGCCGCAATCCGTCGCGCAGCCACTGCACGGCGGCGCCGGCGACGAAGATCGAGCCTTCCAGCGCATAGGCCGGCTTGCCGCCCAGGCGATACGCGATCGTGGTCAGCAGCCGGTTGCGCGAACGCACCGGTACATCGCCCGTGTTAAGCAGGGCGAAGCAGCCCGTACCGTAGGTCGATTTCAGCATCCCGGCCCCGAAACAGGCCTGTCCGACCGTTGCCGCCTGCTGATCCCCGGCGACGCCGGAAATCGGGATCGCGGCGCCGAGGATAGCCGACTCGGTGATTCCGAAATCATCCGCCGAATCCTTCACTTCCGGCAACATCGAGCGTGGAATGCCGAGAATGCCGAGCAGCTCGTCGTCCCAGTCGCCCTTGTGAATGTCGTAGACCAGCGTGCGTGAGGCGTTGGTCGCATCGGTCGCATGCACCTTGCCGCCGGTGAGCCTCCAGATCAGCCAGCTGTCGACGGTTCCGAAGGCGAGATCGCCGGCTTCCGCCTTCGCGCGCGCGCCCTCCACATTATCGAGGATCCAGGCGATCTTGGTGCCGCTGAAATACGGATCGAGCAGCAGGCCGGTGCGGCTGGTGAACAGGTCCTCGTGCCCGGCTTCTTTCAATCTCGCGCAAAAGGCGGCGGTCCGCCTGTCCTGCCAGACGATCGCGTTCGAGACCGCCTCACCTGTGCGGCGGTCCCAGACCAGAGTGGTCTCGCGCTGATTGGTGATGCCGATGGCGGCGATCCGTTCCGCCCCACCGACTTTCGCGACTGCCGCGCGCGCGGTCTCAACCGTGCTGCGCCAGAGATCTTCCGGGTCGTGCTCGACCCAGCCCGATTGCGGGAAATGCTGCGGGAACTCCTGCTGCGCGACCGCGGCGGCCCGGGTATTGGCATCGAAAATGATCGCCCGGCTGGACGTGGTCCCCTGATCGAGCGCGAGAATGAGCCGGTTGTCTCCGGCCCTGGCGGCTGCGTTCATCTGCTCCTCCCTCGTGCGGTTTGATTCCGCATCCTCGGGTTTGAATACCGCGCCCGAGCGGGGAGTTTCCAGCACAAACGAAAACCGCGCCGCCCGGGTGGGGCAGCGCGGCTGCGAACTGTCTTCGGCGCGTGGGAGGGCGGTTTATTTCGCCGTCTTCGCCCGCTCAATGGCTTCCACGATCACTTTGCGGGCGGAGTCCTCGTCACCCATCTCGATGAACTTCACCCACTTGTCCTGCTCGAGATCCTTGTAGTGCTCGAAGAAGTGGACGATCTGCTGGATCAGGATTTCCGGCAGGTCGCGGTAGCTCTTCACGTTGGCGTAGTAGGGATGTAGCTTCTCGACCGGCACCGCGAGGATCTTCTCGTCCATGCCCGCCTCGTCCTCGAGATGGACGACGCCGATCGGACGGCAGGGGATGACAGCGCCCGGGACCACGCCGGAGCCGGTGACGACCAGGATATCGGCCGGGTCACCGTCGTCGGACAGCGTGTTCGGAATGAAACCGTAATTGGCCGGATAAAACATGGCCGTGTGCAGGAACCGGTCCACCATCATGGCACCGGAATCCTTGTCCAGTTCGTATTTGACCGGCACCCCGCCCTGGGGGATCTCGATGACGGCATGTACCTCGTGGGGCGGATTCGGGCCGGTCGTGATCTTGCTAACGTCCAAAGGTCTAGCTCCATTCGGACGGGACTCTGGCCGGTCACCCGGCAGACAGTATTCCCGCTCTATATCGGATTGGCGATTGCGTTCGGTTTTGCAGCGCAGCATTTGCGGCAATGCAGCCCGAAGGTCAAGTCCCGAATGGAGGCAGCGGCGATCCGACGATCGAAGTCGGTGGTCTCGACTTACCTCGTCCCGCCGGGTTTGCCGAGGGTATTGGGATTATGCTCCCCATGCTCGCCAACATAACGCGGATCGATTTTTTCTTGCGGCGCGGACGCCTCGCGGATCGCCCCCTCGACCAGTCGGGCAATCTCGCTTCTGGTATCTTCGGGGATCTCGGTGCCGCGCAGGAACTGCTGGAGGCTTTCCGCCTGCTCCATCCTGATCGTGAGGGTGACGTCGCTCATGGTCCCGCTCCTTTCATGGTTGAGTTGCTTGGATATCCTAACGAACGCTCCGGCTTTCAACCAATTACCGACCGGGCGTCACGTCCTTCAGGTAACTCGCCATGCCGCGCGCCTGTTCCCACTGCCGGGGATATCCGAGGGAAACCTCGTGAAAGCGGGTGCCGTCGATGATGTCGGTCCGTCGCGTGTGGAGATGCCCGGTGACCACCTCGACGGAGCGGAACCGGCGGTGCCAGTCATGCGTGCGGCGGGTGCCGCACCAGGGCAGAAAGCGCGGAACGCGGGGGATCCGGATCAGTTCCTCGCGGAGCGGCCAGTGATTGACCAGGACGGTCCGGGCCTCCGGCGGCAGTGCCGCGAGTCGGGTCTCCGCCTCTTCGCAGCGCGCGGCACACCAGTCGGCACGGCTGTCAAAGGGAGCCGGGTCGAGCAGCAGCTCGTCCGCCGGCACCGCGTGCATTTGCCGCACCCAATCCTTCAGGTCTTCGAGTGCGACATTCTGCGGACGGAAGCTGTAATCGTAGAGCAGGAAGAGCGGCGCGACGAAGACCGGCGCTCCCTCCAGATCCTCCGGCCAGCGCGGATAGGGATCTTCCGGCGTGATCGCCCCGGTCCCGCGAGCCAGATCCACCAGGTGCCGGTAGCGTGCCTCTCCCCGGCGGGCAACGGCGCCCGGCCGGCGGTCTGTCCAGAGATCATGATTTCCCGGCACCCAGACGACGGCGCCAAAACGGCCCGACAGAAGCTCCAGAGCCTCGACAAAGACTTCCTCACGTTCCGCGATATCGCCGGCGAGGATCAGCCAGTCCTCGCCATGGTCCGGCAGATCCCGGAGCGCGGCCCGGTTGACCTCGGCGGCGAGATGCAGATCCGAGATCGCCCATAGACGCTTGCCGGAACCGCCGGTCGTCACGGCCCGGTGCCTCCGCGCGCTTCCAGCGCCTCGCGGATCGCGGCCCGGCGCGAAATCATCCAGAACAGCGCGAGCGCGGTCAGCCCGCATCCGACGATCAGCGGCCAGCGCAGACCGGCCCAGTCGGAGACCCATCCCATGGCGAGCGCACCGACGGCAGGTCCCCCGCGGAACAACATTCCGTAGAGCGCGACGACACGCCCCCGCATTCCGTCTTCCACCGCCGACTGTATCAGGGTTTGCGCCCCGGCACCGTGCGTCACCATTGCGCCGCCGGCGACGGCGAGCGCGACCAGGCCGACCCAGAAATTCGACGTCAGGCTGAACACCAGCAGGGAGACGATCATCGCCGCGACGCTGACCAGAGAGAGCTGCACCAGGCCTTCGAGCCCGGCGCGCTGCCCGAGATAGATGCCACCTGCGACGGCGCCGACACCGGTGACCGTCGCCATCATCGAGAGCCCTTCGGCACCTCGGGAGAAGATCTCCACGGCATAGCCGGGCAGCAGTTCGAAAACCGGGCGCATGCAGATGCAGGACACAAGCATCAGGACCAGGGTCGGTCCGATGCCGGGATGCCTCAGCGAGTAGCTGTAGCCTTCGATCATCTGTGCAAAGAGCCCGTCGCCGCCCTTGCGCGGGGTCAGATCCGGACGCGGCCGGATCATGAACAGGGCGGCGATGAAGGGCAGATAGCTGATCGCGTTGGCCAGAAACGCGTATCCGGCGCCGTAACCGACGATCACCAGACCAGCGATGGCCGGACCGACGAAACGGGCAGCATTGAAGATGACCGAATTGATCGCCACGGCCGAGGCCAGATCCTCGCGCCGGACGAGATTGGGGATCAGCGCCATCCGCGCCGGCTGCCAGAAGGAGACGACGATGCCGGTCCAGAGCGCGAGGGCGAAGAGCGACCAGATGGTCAACGTCCCGCTCAGGGTCAGCACCGTCAGGATCGTCGCCTGGATCATGTTGAGGCACTGGGCCACGCGGGCGATGGAGATGCGGTCCAGCCGGTCCGCCAGCGCGCCCGCGAAAGGACTCAGCAGCACGACCGGGAAGAGTTCGGCGAAAGAGATGATCCCGAGCCAGGTCGGGCTCTCGGTCAGTTGCCAGGTCACCCAGCCGATCGCGATCCGCTGCATCCACAGACCGATCACGGTCAGGGAGCTGCCGATGCAATAGATCGAGTAATCGCGGTTGCGGAACGCCTGACAAAAGCGCGCCGCCGAGCTGGCGAGGGACATGACTGATTTCTAGGCCAAAGCGACGGGATTGGGAATCCCGCAGCGTCAGTCCACGGAGATTTTGTGCCCGAGCGCGATCAGCACCACGCAGGAGGCGTTGTGCAGTATGTTTTCGAGTTCCGCGTTATCGAGACGGATGAGGAGGCGGAAGGCCTTCACGCAGACCGGGTTGTATTTCGACGCCTCGGCCTCGTTATACATCTCTTTCAGCCAGTCGCGCACCGGCTCCTGCCCGGCGCCGCGGGCCTGCGCCCGGCAGCGGTCCATCATGCCGCCCATCAGCGGCAGCAGCCCGTGCTTGCCGCGCCAGACCGCCTCGTCGCGGCGGAATTCGATGCGATCATGGACCTTGCCGAGCAGGTAATGCATCAGGCCGCAGAGAAATTGCTCGAGGCGGCGCATCTCCAGCTCGTCGATATCGATCACCGCATCGCACATGGCGCGCACGATCTCGCGCACCCACACGTCACGGTCGAGCGTGCCGATACGGGGTATTGCGTGTTCTGTGCGGCGGAGCGGGTCCATGGCGTTGTTCTTAGGGCCTTAGTTTTAAGCAGTGGTGAACAGACCCGACGGATTTAGCGCGAATTTCGAACAATCGCCAGCCCGCAATATGCAACAGCGCGAAATACACCGGGGACCGCGTCCCGGTTCTTGAACCGTACCCTGTGCGGGCGTAGGCTCAGCCGCACATCGCACATGCCAGCCTTTCCGAGGAAAAAATGAGCTTCATCGCTGACCGTCTCGGCCGTATCAAGCCGTCCCCCACCATTGCCATCAGCACCAAGGCGCGCGAGTTGAAAGCCGCGGGCGGCGACGTGATCGGCCTGTCCGCCGGCGAACCGGATTTCGACACACCGGCGCACATCATCGAGGCCGCGGTCCTGGCGATGAAAAACGGCGAGACCCGCTACACCGATCCGGACGGCACGCCGGAGCTGAAGGACGCGATCTGCCGCAAGTTCAAGCGCGACAACAATCTCGACTACCAGCGCAATCAGGTCACGATCGGCACCGGCGGCAAGCAGGTGCTCTACAACGCCCTGATGGCGACCCTGAACCCGGGCGACGAGGTGATCATCCCGGCGCCCTACTGGGTCTCCTACCCGGACATGGTGCTGCTCGCCGAGGGTGAGCCGGTGATCGTTCCCTGCCCGCAGGAAATGGACTTCAAGCTGCAGCCGGAGGATCTGGAGAAGGCGATCACGCCGAAGACCAAGTGGATCATCCTGAACAGCCCCTCGAACCCGTCCGGCGCCGGTTACACGCGGGAAGACATGAAGAAGGTCACCGACGTGCTGATGAAGCATCCGCATGTCTATGTGATGACCGACGACATGTACGAGCACCTCGTCTATGACGATTTCAAGTTCTGCACCCCGGCGGAAGTGGAGCCCGGCCTCTACGACCGGACGCTGACCGTGAACGGCATGTCCAAGGCCTACTGCATGACCGGCTGGCGCATCGGCTATGCCGCCGGTCCGGTGGAGCTGATCACCGCCATCCGCAAGATCCAGTCGCAATCGACCTCGAACCCGTCCTCGATCAGCCAGGCGGCCTCGGTCGCGGCGCTCGACGGGCCGCACGACTTCATCGCCAGGCACAACGAGTCCTTCAAGGCGCGCCGCGACCTCGTGGTCTCGATGCTGAACCAGGCGAGCGGCATCGACTGCCCGACGCCGGACGGCGCCTTCTACGTCTATCCGTCCTGCGCCGGCACGATCGGCAAGACGACGCCGGACGGCAAGGTGATCGAGAACGACGAGGACTTCTGCACCTATCTGCTGGAGGCCGAAGGCGTCGCGGCGGTGCATGGCGAGGCGTTCGGCCTCAGCCCGCATTTCCGCATCTCCTACGCGACCTCCGAGTCCGTGCTGGAAGACGCCTGCGCCCGCATCCAGAGGGCCTGCGCCGCGCTGCGCTGAGGCTCGCGAAACGCATCAACGTAAAGCGCCGCCCGAAAATCCGGGCGGCGCTTTTTCTTTGCTCGAGGTTCAGCGTTCGGTCAGCGCCAGCTTGACTGCGAACGCGGCAAAAGCCGCCGCGAAGGTTCTCTGCAGCCAGCGCATCGCGCGCGCCGAGGCCAGGACACGCTGACTGACCTGCTCGGCGGCAAGACCGTAGATCACGAAGACGGCGAAGGTCATGAACATGAAAGTCACGGCGAGCACAAAGAAGCGGGCCATCGCGTCCGGCGCGCCCTCCGGTATGAACTGCGGCAGGAACGCGAGAAAGAAAATCGAGAGCTTCGGGTTCAGGATGTTGATCAGCGCCCCGCGCGCCATAATCCGGAAATGCCCGTTTGCCGAGCCCCGCTCTTCTTCGGGCCGGGAAACCGCGAGAGCACCGCTTTCGCGCCACAGCCCCCAGGCCAGATAAAGCAGATACGCGACGCCGAGAAACTTCACGAGCTGGAAAGCCAGCGCGCTTGCGTGCAGGAGCGCCGCAAGACCGAGCACGCTTGCCAGAAGATGCGGCACGATCCCGAGCGTGCATCCGGCAGCCGCGGTCATGCTTTGCCCGGGCCGGCCGAAGAGGCCGTAGGAGAGCGTGTAGATCACTCCTGTCCCGGGCGCGAGGACGACGAGCAGAGCCGTCAGGAGGAATTCCGGTGAGAGGTAGCCCAGGCTCATGATCGATCCCTATCCAAAATGCATCCGGGAATGACGGACGCGAAACCCGCCTCGCAACAAGAATGTCCTGCCTTCAGGCTCCGAGAAACTCCAGCATCGCCTTCGTAAACAGCTCCGGCTGTTCGAAATTGGCGAAATGCGCCGCCGCCGGGATCTCGACATAGGACGAGCCCTTGATCAGCCCATGGATCTCCTTCGCATGGTCCGGAGTCGTTGCCGGGTCTTCGGCGCCGACGAGCACCAGCGTCGGTGTCGTGATCGCGCCGATGGAGCCGCGCTGGTCCATCGCCTGAATGGCGCGGCAGCAACCGATGAAGCCTTGCGGCGGGGTGCCGAGGATCATTTCTCGGACCTTCTCGAGGTCGCCGGGACGGCTCTGATGGCTCGCCGGAGTGAACCAGCGCTCCAGCGTGGCATCGGCCACCGCCTCCATGCCGCCCTTCTCCACCGTCTTGATCCGGCCGTCCCACATTTCCTTCGTCGGCATGTAGGCGCCGGTATCGGCGAGGATCAGCTTCGAGACCCGGTTCGCATGCCGGACACCGAGCATCTGGCCGACCATGCCGCCCTTGGAGAGGCCGCAGAAATCGGCTCTCACGACGCCGAGACCGTCGAGCAGCGCCACCGCGTCCTCGGCCAGCATCTCGATGGAATAGGGACCTTCCGGCGCATCGGAACCGCCGTGGCCGCGGCTGTCGTAGCGGATCACGCGCAAGCCTGCGGCAGTCAAATCGGCGATCTGCGGATCCCACATATGAAGGTTCGAGGCGAGCGAATTGGAGAGCAGCAGCGGGCGGCCGTCCTCCGGCCCGTCGATGCGGTAGTGCAGCCTGATCCCGTTGGCGTCGATAAGCGGCATGGTGACCTCATCCTGTCTTTTCTCATTTGTGGCCGGAGACCTCCCGCCTTTGGAAGACAACAGTTTGCGCCCGGGAGGGAACCGATGGCAATGTCGTGCGTTATTCCCGCGCGGACGCCTGACGTCCGGCGTTTCGCAGAGCAGTATCGGCGTCAGATGAAAATACTCCGCCTTACGGCTTCGGCCGCCTTGATCGCCGCGACAGGCGCCTTCACTTCGCCGGCAGAGGCGGGTGACAAGACCGCGGGTCACGGCGGCGCGTTCAATTTCACCATCGAGAACGACATGGTGAACGGCACCGACCGGAACTACACAAACGGCGTTGCGGTGCAATGGACCGACAATCTGAACCGGGTGCCGTGGAGCGTCCGGCAGGCGGCATCGCCCTTCGTCGCCCCGGACGCCGACATCCGCGTCACCTACCAGCTCGGGCAGAACCTCTATACGCCGCAGGATATCGAGCGGAAGGTTCCCGACCCGAACGACCGCCCCTACGGCGCCTGGCTCTACGGCGCGATCGGCGTGCTGGCGGATACCGACGACAGTCTCACCTCGCTGCAGCTCAGTCTCGGGGTGGTCGGTCCGGCCGCGCTGGGCGAACCGGTGCAGAGCTTCGTCCACAGCGTGATCGACAGCCGCGAGCCGCGCGGATGGGACAGCCAGATCGAGAACGAACCGGCCATCCTGATAACCTTCGAGAAGAAGTGGGCGGAAGCGCTGCTCGGCGCCCCCTACGGTTACGAGATCGACGCCTCGCCCTATGTCGGCGGTGCGCTCGGCAACGTCTTCACCCATATCAACGGCGGCATGATGCTGCGCTTCGGCAAGGATCTGCCGACCGGCGATTACGGCCCGCCGCGGATCCAGCCAAGCACGCCCGGCTCGGGCTATTTCGAGCCGACGGGCGATTTCGGCTGGTATCTCTTCGCCGGGATCGAGGGCCGTCTGGTCGGCCGTAACATCTTCCTCGACGGCAATACCTTCAAGGACAGCCCCTCGGTCGACAAGGAGATCATGGTCGGCGACTTCACCTACGGGATCGTCTTCGCCGTCGGACGCGCCCGCGTGTCCCTGACCCAGGTTGTGCGCACGCCCGAATTCTCCGGCGACGACGACTTCTCGACCTTCGGATCGCTCGGCGTGACCTATGCGTTCTGAGCGGGGTTGCCGCTAACGTTTCACGATTGCCAGTTGCCGCGTCGGGCCCTATTTTCCCCCGCCAGCACCCTCATGACAGCAATCGGCCCACATGACCGACCTCAGCCATATCCGTAATTTCTCGATCATCGCCCATATCGACCACGGCAAGTCCACGCTCGCGGACCGCCTGATCCAGCTCTGCGGCGGCCTCGCCGACCGGGAGATGAAGGAGCAGGTGCTCGACAGCATGGATATCGAGCGCGAGCGCGGAATCACCATCAAGGCGCAGACCGTGCGGCTGATGTACAAGGCCTCGGACGGAGAGATCTACCAGATCAACCTGATGGACACTCCCGGTCACGTGGACTTCGCCTACGAGGTCAGCCGGTCGCTCGCCGCCTGCGAGGGTTCGATCCTGGTGGTCGATGCCAGCCAGGGGGTCGAGGCGCAGACCCTGGCCAACGTCTACCAGGCGATCGAGCAGGATCACGAGATCATCCCGGTCCTGAACAAGGTCGACCTGCCGGCTGCCGACGTGCCGCGGGTGAAGGAGCAGATCGAGGACGTGATCGGGATCGACACGTCCGACGCGATCGAGGTCTCGGCCAAGACCGGGCTCAATGTCGGCGCCGTGCTCGAGGCGCTGGTGCAGCGCCTTCCGGCCCCGACCGGCGACCGCGAGAAGCCGCTGCAGGCCATGCTGGTGGACAGCTGGTACGACAGCTATCTCGGCGTCATGGCGCTGGTCCGGGTGCGCGAGGGCGTGCTGAAGAAGGGCCAGAAGATCAAGCTGATGCAGACCGGCGCCACGCATCTGGTCGAGAAGGTCGGCGCCTTCACGCCGAAACTGACCGAGTTCAAGGAACTCGGTCCGGGCGAGGTCGGCTTCATGAGCGCCTCGATCAAGACCGTGGCCGACTGCCAGGTCGGCGACACCATCACCGAGGAAAAACGTCCCTGCGATGCGCCGCTGCCCGGCTTCAAGCCGAGCATCCCGGTGGTGTTCTGCGGCCTTTTCCCGGTCGATGCCAACGACTATCCCGATCTGCGCGACAGCCTCGAGAAGCTGCGCCTGAACGACGCCAGCTTCAGCTTCGAGGCGGAAAGCTCCGCCGCGCTCGGCTTCGGGTTCCGCTGCGGTTTCCTCGGCCTGCTGCACCTGGAGATCATCCAGGAGCGGCTGGAGCGGGAATTCAATCTCGACCTGATCACCACCGCGCCGAGCGTCGTCTACCGGATCAACCTGACCGACGGCAAGCAGATCGAGCTGCACAATCCGGCGGACATGCCGGACGTGATGAAGATCGACAGCATCGAGGAGCCGTGGATCAAGGCGACCATAATGGTGCCGGACGAGTATCTCGGCCCGGTGCTCTCGCTCTGCACCGAACGGCGCGGCGAGCAGCTGGAGCTGACCTATGTCGGCAGCCGGGCCATGGCGGTCTACAAGCTGCCGCTGAACGAGGTGGTGTTCGATTTCTACGACCGGCTGAAAAGCATCTCGCGCGGCTATGCCAGCTTCGACTACGCGCTGGAAAGCTACGAGGCTGGCGACCTGGTTAAGCTCAGCGTTCTGGTCAACGGCGATCCTATGGACGCCCTTTCCATGATCGTGCACCGCAGCCAGGCCGAGTTCCGCGGCCGCGCCATGTGCGCCCGCCTGAAGGACCTGATCCCGCGCCAGCTCTTCAAGATCGCCATCCAGGCGGCGATCGGCGGCAAGGTGATCGCCCGCGAGACCGTCAGCGCGATGCGCAAGGACGTCACCGCGAAATGCTACGGCGGCGACATCACCCGGAAGAAGAAGCTGCTGGAGAAGCAGAAGGAAGGCAAAAAGAAGATGCGGCAGTTCGGCAATGTCGACATCCCGCAGAGCGCCTTCATCGAAGCCCTCAAGATGGGCGACGGCTGAGGACTTTCTTCTTCTCTGGACCGCACCAGCGCACGTCATCCCGGACCTCGATCCGGGATCTCTCGACGCCGCTCGGGTGGCACAAGGTCGCGGCACTGCGGCCGGGATGACGTCCGACGATGGCGTTTATTTCAGCCCCGCCCGCACTTCATCCGGCGTCGCGAGCATGCCGCCAGCCGCCTCGATCAGCCTCACCGCCTCCTCGACCAGCGCGGCATTCGTCGTCTCGACCCCGAACGGCTGGTCCTCCAGGCCGACCCGGACATGGCCGCCGCGCTCCACGGCCGGGGCGATCAGCGGGCGGATGTCGACGGCGAGGCCGGCGACCATCCAGGGGGCGCCGGGCGCCTCCGCTTCGCGCAGGGTGTCGTAGGCCTCCAGCGCGTAGAGCTCCGGCGGGAAGCTGAAGGTCAGGCGGTCGGAGAACATGTAGCGGTAGAGCGGCTTGGGGCAGCCGGGATAGGCCCGGTGCAGGGCCGCGCCCTGCCGGATGAAGCCGGGCTCGTAGATCGCGTAGCTCGGATGCAGGCCCTTCTCCCGGCAGAGTTCGAGGCCATAGCGGACATGGCTTTCCGGATTGAAATAGGTGAAGCCCTCGCGGCCCTCGGCAATCCAGGCATCGTGGGTGATGTTGGTGCTGCCGGGGTCGACCACGCTCCACTCGATCAGGCCGCGCTCGGCAAGGCCCTTCACATGGGAGAAGCGCGCCGCGGGACTCATCGTGTCGGAGACGTTTGGCAGACCCGCCATCGGCAGCGTACCGTAGATGATCACCTCCTCGTTCTCCTCGCGCACCCGCTCGATCACCTCGGCATAGGCCTCGGCGGTGTCGACCTGCAGGCCGGTCGCGGCATCGTAGGGGTGGAAATGCAGGATCGCGGCGCCGGCTTCCGCACAGGCTAGGCAGTCTGCGGCGATGTCTTCCACCGAGACCGGGATCGCGGGCTGACGCGATCGCGTCCAGGGGCCGTTGACCGCGGCTTCCAGCCAGATCCGACTCATTGCTGTGCTCCTCCGGCACGCGACGTGCGGACAAGGCGGGAAATCAGGGAGTCCATCAGATAGCGGATATAGGGATCCATCTCCTTTATCTTGGCCTGGATCAGAGAGCGGTCGACGGCAACCAGTTCGGTGTCCTCAAGACAGCGGGCGGTGGCGGTCCGCGGGATGTCCGCAATCACCCCCATCTCGCCAAACATCTGATTCCGGGTGATGACGTCGAGAACCTTTTCATTCCGTTCCGTCCCGATATAGATCTCCACCGATCCCCTCTGGACGATGAATGCCTCGAAGGCCTTGTCTCCCTCTTCGAAGACGAACTGCCCCTTCTTGTAGCGCTGAGCCTTGGCTTCTTTGTATTGCATCGGTCTTTGCTCGCCGGGTCGCCTTTCCATCGTGTACCTATGTGCGACATGCTCGGATCGAGCGCAACAGGCACGGGACAGGTGCATGGTATCAGAACGGCTCCTCGGCAGAATGCTCATCGCCGTCGCGACTGCGGGCCTCGCCGCCGGGCTGATCGCGTGGCAGACCGGCCATGGCGCCGCCGCGACCTGGATCTGGGGCCTGGCCACCCTTCCGGTCGTCCTCTCCCTCGCCGTCTCCATGACCCGCGCACTGCTCGCCGGACGGATGGGGGTCGACGCCGTCGCGCTGCTCTCCATGTCGGCCGCGCTCGCCCTCGGGGAAACCCTGGCCGGGGTCGTCGTCGCGGTGATGTATGCGGGCGGCAACGTGCTGGAGGATTTCGCCGTCTCCCGCGCCGAGCGCAATCTGAAGAGCCTGACGGACCGCGCGCCGCGGACCGCGCACCGTTATGTCGACGGAACGCTGGAGGACACCGATGTCGAGCGGGTCGTCGAGCGGGACCGTCTGCTGGTGCGCACCGGCGATGTCATTCCCGTCGACGGCGTGATCCTCGAGACAGGGGCCGACGGGACGGCGACGATCGACGAGTCCGCGCTGACCGGCGAACCGATCCCGGTCGAGCGCCATGCCGGCGAGCCGGTGCGCAGCGGAGCGGTGAATTCCGGCGTGCCCTTCACCCTGCAGGCGACGGCGACGGCAAGCGAAAGCACCTATGCCGGGATCGTCGCCATGGTCGCCGCCGCGCAGACCGCACAGGCCCCCTTCATCCGCATGGCGGACCGTTTCGCCCTTCTGCTGCTGCCCCTGGCGGTGGCGGTTGCCGGCGGTGCATGGCTCTTTTCCGGAGATCCGGTCCGCGGGCTCGCCGTGCTGGTCGTCGCCACGCCATGCCCGCTGATCCTCGCCGCGCCCGTCGCCTTCATCTCCGGCGTCTCGCTCGCGGCCCGGCGCGGCGTCCTGGTGAAAGGCGGCATGGCGCTGGAAGCGCTCGCCCGCGCCCACACGATCCTGTTCGACAAGACCGGCACGCTCACTGTCGGGGGCGCGCGCCTCGTTGCAGTGGAGACCGCCCCGGGCCACGATCCGGCGGAAGTCCTGCGTCTCGCCGCCTGCCTGGAGCAGGCCTCGCATCACGTGATCGCCCAGGCCATCGTCGGCGCGGCCGAAACCCGCGGCATGACCCTGGTGCCGCCGACGGACGTGCGCGAAGAACTGGGATCGGGCCTGACCGGCACGGTCGACGGCAAGCGTGTCGCCGCGGGCAGCCTGACGATGACCACCGGCGGCAACCAGCGCGCCGCCTGGGTCGACCGGGCCCAGCGCCGGGCCTCATGGCGCTCCGCGCTCTCGGTCTTCGTGACCGTCGACGGCACCCTCGTCGGTGCGCTCCTGCTCGGCGACTCGCTCCGGCGGGAGGCGCCGCGCGCGGTCCGCGCCCTGCGCGAGGCCGGGATCGGCCGCATCGTCATGGTGACCGGCGATCATGCGGATGCGGCGGAGACCATCGGCGCCGCCCTCGACCTCGATGCGGTGCTCGCCAACCGGGTCCCGGCGGACAAGGTCGACGCGGTCGAGTTCGAGAAGAAGCGCCATCCGACCCTTATGGTGGGCGACGGGATCAACGACGCTCCCGCGCTCGCCGCCGCCGATATGGGGATCGCCATGGGTGCGCGGGGCGCCAGCGCGAGCTCCGAGGCGGCCGACGCCGTGGTCCTGATCGACCGGCTCGACCGGGTGGCGGACGCGCTCGCGATCGCCAAGCGCTCCCGTAGGATCGCGATGGAAAGCATTGTCGCCGGCATGATGATGTCGCTGGTCGCCATGGGCTTCGCCGCCGCCGGGTACCTGACCCCGGTCGCCGGCGCGATCCTGCAGGAAGGGATCGACATCGCCGTGATCCTGAACGCGCTCAGGGCCCTGGTCCCGCCAGGCCTCGGCACGAAGCCGAGCCTGCCCGAGGCGGCCGCCCAAAGACTGCGCGACGAGCACGAGGAAGTCGAAGACTGGCTCGACCAGCTCCGCGCCCATGCGGACGCCCTGGACGATGCCCGAGGCGCGGAAGCGCTCTCCCACATCGCCGCGGCGAACCGCATCATCAACGAGGATATCGTGCCGCACGAACGCGAGGATGAGATCAATGTCTATCCCCAGCTGGTGCCGCATCTCGGCAACGCCCACGGGCTGGCGGCGATGAGCCGGGCGCACCGCGAGATCCAGCATCTCGGCCGCCTGCTCGACCGGCTGCTCAGCGGCGTCGGCGAGGAGGACGCCGACCGCTACCTGATCCGCGACGCCCAGCGCATCATCGAATCCGTCGACGCCCTGGTGCGCATCCACAACGCGCAGGAAGAGGATATCTTCGACTACGCGGTAAACTGACCGGAGGTGCCGCGGCGACGCACCTCCTCCGGTCGCGGATTCCTAGGACGTGCGCACCTCGTTGAGGAAGCGGTCCACAATGCCGTTCAGGGTGTTCGACTGGTGCGCGACCTCCTGTGCCGTCTGCAGCACCTGGCTCGCTGCGGCCCCGGTTTCCTGAGCCCCCTCGTTCACGGAGACGATGCTCGAACTAACCTCGGTCGTGCCCTCCGCCGCCTGCTGGACATTGCGGCTGATTTCCGAAGTTGCCGCATTCTGCTCCTCGACGGCCGAGGCGATGCCGGTAGCGATCGTGCTGATACGGTTGACGGTCTCGCTGATGGTCCGGATCGCATCGACAGCTTTCGAGGTTTCCGATTGCATGGAGCTGATCTGCCCCGCGATCTCGTCGGTGGCCTGGGCCGTCTGGTTGGCCAGGTTCTTCACTTCGCTGGCCACGACGGCAAATCCCTTGCCCGCCTCACCCGCACGAGCCGCTTCGATCGTCGCATTGAGGGCCAGCAGGTTGGTCTGCTCCGCAATATCGTTGATCATGTCGACGATCTCGCCGACCTTCTGCGCGGCCTGATCGAGCCCGATGACAGATTCCCGGGTTTCTTCGGCCTGCCCGGCAGCCTCGGCGCTGATCCGCGTCGACTCGCTGACCTGCGCCCCGATCTCACTGATCGACATCGTCAGTTGCTCCGCCGCCGCCGCGACGGTCTGGACATTCGTTGTCGCCTCCTCCGACGCCGCCGCTACCGACGAGGCTTGGCCTTCCGCCCGCTCGGCGATGGACGCCATCGACTTCGCAGTAGCGTCGAGTTGTGTCGTCGCCGCGGCGACGCTCTTTAACACCTCGCTGACCTGCTGATCGAACTCCCTGGTCACCCCTTCGACATGCTGCGCGCGTTCTTCCCGGCTGAGGCGGGCGCGTTCCTGTTCCGCCCTGAGCTCTTCGTTGCGAACCATGTTGTCGCGGAACACCTGCACGGAACCGGCCATCCGTCCGATCTCGTCTCCGCGCCCGACTCCCGGCACAGCGACCGACAGGTCGCCGCCGGAGAGCGCATCCATCACTCCCGTCATGTCAACCACGGGACGCAGTGCACTGCGGGCGAGGAAATACCCGACGGCCGACAGCAGCACGAAGATCGCCAGGCCGACAGTCAGCATCACCGTCCGCATGTCGTGCACGGCGGCAAGGATCTCTTCGACATCCATCTCGCCGAGAACGGCCCAGGTCACGCCTTCAAAGGTCAACGGCGAGAAGGCGGAATAGACCTCCTGGCCGTCATAGCCGGTCGACTTTTGCCAGCCGGTTTCGCCTCCCAGAGCGCGACGGACCGAGTCCGCCTCCACACTGGTCTTCAGGATGACATCGGAGCCGAGGGCGCGGGAGCTGCTGCGCATCAGGAAATCTTCGCCGACGAGAATGGTCTGGCCGGTCCGTCCCATGCCCGCAACATCGGTCATCAGGGCGTCGATCCGGCCTATCGGCATCTGGAAGATCAGCGTGCCGAGCAACTCGCCACCGTCGAGTATCGGAGCGGCTATGAAACTTGCGGGCGCATCGTAGCTCGGTGCATATGGCGCGAAATCGGTGAACGCGACCTCGCCCGGCGCACGGAGCTTGCTCGCCATTGTGAAGACCCGGGCGATATCCGTGTCCTTCCACTTCCCGCTGTTCAGGTTGGTGGCATAGTCGAGCTCCTTGAAGACGCTGTAGATCAGGTCACCATTGGCAGCGACGAGGAACACATCGTAGTAGTCCCGCCGCTGCTGCAGTTCCCGGAACCACGGATGGAATCGCTCGTGCAGGTCCGAATATTCGGATCCGTCAGGCGCGACATCGAGCAGATGCTTGCTGCCCGTCGGATGGGGGTTGTTCTCGATATAGTGTCTTTGCAGGACATCCCTTGCGGATCCGTCCGCATTGATCTCCGTGAACGCGGCTTCGAATGATTTCGTGGCCTCGAGCACAATCTCGTTCTGAGCCGTGATGACGAGGTCTTCCCTGATCGACTGGAGATAGGCTGCCAGAGCGCTGATGCGGGCCTGTGACAGTGCGGCAAGCCGGTCGACCGCACGCGCCTCCATTTCGCGTGAAAACTGAATGTAGGCGAATACCCCGACAATAAGGACGGACATGGCGGCTGCCACACCGACCAACGTCGGAATTTTTGTCGACAGGTTCACGTTCTTCATTTGCTCACAGCCTTTCGGTCGCCGGCAATACATGCACTCGCGCATACAAAGGCTTTTATTGACGGAGAAATACTTATATTTGGTAAATTAATCGTCAGTAATACAAATTAACCAATTCAATACAACAAGTACAATTACCTAACAAACCACGCACATCTGATTACGACTATCTTGATTGCAAGAATTCAATGCAATGACGATACCCCCAACGCCACCACAATCTTTCATGTCGCACCGCCATGAAGAAAATGCCCTCCGGATCGGGCGAAGCGGTGATCCTGAACGCGCTCAGGGCCCTGGTCCCGCCGGGCCTGGAGATGAAGCCGAGCTTGCCCGAGGAAGCCGCCCGGCGGTTGCGCGAGGAGCACGAGGCAGTCGAAGACCGGCGCGACCAGCTCCGGGCCCATGCAGACGCCCTGGACGATGCCGAGGGCGCCGAGGCGCTCGCCCGCATCGCCGACGCAAACCGCATCATCAACGAGGACATCGTGCCGCACGAGCGCGAGGACGAGATCAGTGTCTATCCCCAGCTGGTACCGCATCTCGGCAACGCCCACGGGCTGGCGGCGATGAGCCGGGCGCACCGCGAGATCCAGCATCTCGGCCGCCTGCTCGACCGGCTGCTCAGCGGCGTCGGCGAGGAGGACGCCGACCGCTACCTGATCCGTGACGCCCAGCGCATCATCGAATCCGTCGACGCCCTGGTGCGCATCCACAACGCTCAGGAAGAGGACAACTCCGACTACGCGGCCGGCTGATCTGCCGCAGGCTGCCCCAGGATCGTGCCAATCGGCGCCGGTCTCGCGAACAGGTAACCCTGCAGGTAATTCGCCCCGGCGTCGCGCAGCAGGCTTGCCTCGGCCTCGGTTTCGATGCCCTCGGCGATGACCTCGATATTGTGCTCCCGCGCGATCGAGATCAGATGGCCGACGATCGACTGCTTCAGGGGATCGCGGTCGATGTTGCGGACCAGGTCCATGTCGATCTTGACGAAGTCCGGCCGCATCTCGTGCAGCAGGTTGAGGCCGGACCAGCCGGAGCCGATATCGTCGAGCGCAACCTTGAATCCGGCCTGCCGGTAGAAGGCCAGAATGCCCTTCAGATGGTCTTTGTCCTGGATCCGGTGCGTCTCGGTGAGCTCGAAGGTGATGTCTGCCGGTTTCAACCCGAGGTCCGCGACCGCCGAGGCCGTCGTGCGCAGACAATAGGCCGGGTCGTAGATGCTCGAGGGATTGAAGTTGACGAAGATCCGGCCACGGAAGCCGCTTTCCGCGGCACGGCGCACGGCCGAGGTGCGGGCCGCGATATCGAGCGGGAACAACAGGCCCGCATGTTCGGCGAGCTGGAAGACATAACCCGGCGATATGTTGTTTCCGTCTCGATCCCGCATCCGGAGAAGCCCTTCGAGCGCGAACGGATTCTCCGCGGTTGTGGCGTTCGCGTCCACGATCGGCTGGTACCAGGTGTCGTAGAGCTCGTCTTCCAAGGCGTCGACCAGCCATTGCCCCTTGACCCGGTTCACGAAGACGTCCGCGCTCATCACGCGGCTCATGTCCAGCGGCGTCGGGTCACCGCCCGCCGTGGTGAGCACCTTGGTCTCTTTCAGCTCTTTCTTGTTCAGTTCCCCGAAGAGCGCGGTCATCACCCCGTCGATACCGTCCCGCGCCACGGACGCTTCCAGGCAGTTCCCGCCCACGCCGCGTGCGGCCATGTCGCGCCGGTCAAAGACCGAGGCGACCCGCGCAAAGGATTCCGACGTCGGCATATGGAACCAGAATCTGGTTTGGTCGAAGACGATCTCGTCAACCTGCTCGCATTCCTGACAGCGCATGTTTTTTCTCCTTGTGGGAGAACGATACGCAGCTGCCTTCTTCGCGGATCACATGGCAGGCGAAGGCCTGGCATTGAAGCATTTCGACGGACATCCGTTGGAAAGTGCATTCCGGAACAGAGAACGTTTAAGCAATTATCAATGAACTACCGGGATAGTGCGCCCGTCACGCACACCTCCCATGCAATGCTGCGCTGCACAACAATATTGAGATAGGTCAGCAATACTGTATTATGGAGCGTGAACGGACGCCTTCTCATGCGTCTCCGGGCCATTGCCCGCGGGGGCGGAAGAGTGGGTGGGAAAACCCCGGACATCCATCGACACCGAGAGAGATGCGCACCCATGCTGCAGGCGATGAAATCGCGTTTGTCATCCGCAACAGACGGACCCAATAAGGGCTACAAGCTGTCCTCCGGCCAGATCAAGACCGAGATCCTCGCAGGCCTCACCGTCGCCCTCGCGCTCGTGCCGGAAGCGGTCGCCTTCGCCTTTGTCGCCCATGTGCATCCGCTGGTCGGCCTCTATGCCGCCTTCATCGTCGGTCTCATCACCGCCGTCCTCGGCGGCCGGCCCGGCATGATCTCCGGCGCCACCGGCGCGCTCGCGGTCGTCATGGTCGATCTCGTCGTCCGGCACGGTGTCGAGTATCTCTTCGCTACCGTGGTCCTCATGGGCCTGCTGCAAATCACCGCCGGCGTGATGCGCTGGGGCAAGTTCATCCGCATGGTGCCGCATCCGGTCATGCTCGGCTTCGTCAACGGGCTCGCGATCGTGATCTTCCTGGCCCAGCTCGGACAGTTCAAGGATCATGCCCCCGACGGCACCGCGACCTGGATGACCGGCGAGCCGCTCTATCTGATGCTCGGATTTACCGCGCTGACCATGGCGCTGGTCTATCTCGTTCCGCGCATCACGAAGTTCATACCGGCGCCGCTCGCCGCCGTCGGCATCGTCTCGCTGATCGTCATCGGCCTCGATCTCGACCTGCCGCGGGTCGGCGATCTCGCCAGCATCAAGGGCGGCCTCCCGGACTTCCATATCCCGATGGTGCCGCTCACGCTGGAGACCCTGCAGGTCATCCTGCCCTACTCGCTGATCCTCGCCGCGATCGGCCTGATCGAAAGCCTGCTGACCCTCAACGTGGTCGCCGACATGACCGAGACCAAGGGCGGTGCGTCCAAGGAGTGCCTGGCACAGGGCATCGCCAACACCGTCACCGGGTTCTTCGGCGGCATGGGCGGCTGCGCGATGATCGGGCAGAGCGTGATCAACGTGAAGTCCGGCGGCCGCACACGGCTCTCGGGCATTTCCGCCGCCCTGTTCCTGCTGAGCTTCATCCTCTTCGCCTCCGGCCTGATCGAGCAGATCCCGCTCGCGGCGCTGGTCGGCGTCATGTTCATGGTGGTGATCGGCACCTTCGCCTGGCGCAGCCTGACCATCATGCGCCGCATCCCGCGCAAGGACGCGCTGCTGATCGTGCTCGTCACCATCGTCACCGTGTTCACCGACCTCGCCATCGCGGTCGTGGTCGGCGTGATCCTGGCGGCCCTGTTCTATGCCTGGAACGCGGCGACCCGGATGCATGCGGTCTCCGGCATCGACGTCTCCGGCGCCAAGATCTACAGCCTCGACGGCCCGCTCTTCTTCGGCTCGACCGAGAGCTTCCTCGCCCAGTTCACGCCGAAGGAGGACCCGGATCGCGTGGTCATCGACTTCATGAATTCGCGCGTGGTCGACCATTCCGGCCTGCAGGCGATCGAGAGCCTCGCCAAGCGTTACGACGAACTCGGCAAACGTCTGCAGCTCCGGCACCTGAGCCGGGACTGCAAGGCGCTGCTGGGCCGCGCCGGGCAGCTCGTGGAAGAGCGCGACGACGAGGATCCGGTCTACGGAGTCGCCACCGACTACGATCTCAGGATCGGCCAGGTCGGCACGGGGCAATAGGCCCCGGCCCCACGCGCGCTCAGGCCGTGCCGGTGATATGCGGCATCGGCGGGCGCCCGACGATCCCTTCGATCGCCGCGCCGATGGAGAGCGCATGGCTGTCCATGCCGCGCCGGCAAAGCACCTGAAGGCCGACCGGCAGCGCCGAGCCGAACTGCTGGACCGGGATCGATATCCCGCACAGGCCCCAGAGATTGCCCGGCTGCGTGTTGCGCGAGGCGGCCATGCCTCTCGCGCCACCCTCCTCGGTCTTCAAGTCCCCGGCCGGCAGCGCCACCATGGCGGTGGTCGGCGCGACCAGCCCGTCCACCGGGCGCAACGCCTCGTCGGCCATCTTCCTGAGCTTGTCATGACGCCGCAGCGCCAGCGCATAGTCGACCGCCGTCACATCGAGCCCGACCGAAGCGCGGGCCGCCGTGACGCTGTCCATCCCGTTGCGGCCCGCCTTGAAACGGTCGAGCCCCAGGCTGGCGAGAATCTCCGTACCGACGATCGGCGGGAAAATCGTCTCGCGCTCCTTCGGGTCCGGCAGGTCGCTCTTGTCCAGTTCCACGATCGTGATCCCGGCCTCGACCAGCACCCGCAGCGACTTCTCCACGCAGGCTTCCACCTCCGGGTCGAGATCCTCGAAGAAGTAATCGCGCAGCAGACCGAGACGCAGGGTATGCGGCGAGGTGGCCTCCGGAACCCGACCGCCCGTCGTCGCCGCATGCACGATGGCGGAATCCTCCGCCGAGCGGCAGAGCGCGCCAACCGTATCCAGGGTCGGCGAGAGCGGGAAAACGCCATCGGTCGGAATCAGCCCGATGCTGGTCTTCAGGCCGGATAGGCCGCAGAAGGAAGCAGGGATTCGGATCGAACCGCCGGTATCGGAGCCGAGCGCGAACGCACACATGCCCGCCGCCGTCGCCGCGGCCGAACCGCTTGACGATCCGCCCGGAACGCGATGCGTTTCAAGATCCCACGGGTTCCACGGCATCCCCCGGGCTTCGTTCTGTCCGGTCCCGCCGAGCGCGAATTCGACGGTCTTGGTCTTGCCGAGAACGACCACCCCGGCCTTCTTCAGACGCTGGACGTAGGTGCCTTCCGGACCGGTGATGTCCGCGGACTCGATCAGCGACCCGTTCGTTGTCGGCATGCCGTCGACGGCATAGATGTCCTTCACGCCGATCGGCACCCCCATCAGCGGGCCGAGATCGGTGCCCGCCCGGAGCAACCCGTCCATCGCCTGCGCTGTCTGCAGCGCGGTTTCGGCCGCGACATGCTGGAAGGCGCCGATTTTCCCATCGAGCGCGTCGATGCGCTCGAGGCAGGCCAGCGTCACCGCCTCGCTGCTAGTCCGTCCCGCGCGCAGGTCGCGCGCAAAACCCGCGATTCCGCCCTTCTCGAACGGATCTTCCGGAAGTCTCGCCATCGGTTTTTCCCCGCCTGCCTTATTTCTGCTGTGGTTGGCGCCAAGACTAGCGCTCCTTGCCGCCACGGCGAAAGCGCCGACACGGCAAGAGAGCCGTCCCCGCCTGCCGGGATTTGCCGGTTTCGCCCACTCCGGGCTATCGTCGGCGCCCCCGAGCGGCTATATCCTTGGGAGTTCACGCAATTGGAAAGCCTGGGCGAGCGATGATCACCACTCACTCCGCACTTATTTACGCCATGGTCCTGAGCGCTGCAGCAGATGGCAGTGTCGATGACAAGGAACTGGAAACCATCAGCGAGATCATCAATGTCTTGCCGGTCTTCCAGGACTTCGAGATCGGCAATTTCGGCCAGATCGCCGGCTCCTGCATCGACCTGCTGAGCGAGCCGGACGGGCTCGACGCCGCAGTCGACCAGATCAAGCGCACCCTGCCGGAGCATCTCGGCGCGACCGCCTATGCGCTCTCCTGTGACGTCGTCGCGGCCGATGGCACGGCGACCCAGGAGGAATTGCGGTTCCTCGAGATCCTGCGTCACGAGTTGAATGTCGACCGCCTGACGGCGGCCGCAATCGAGCGCGGTTCGGCCGCGCGCTACGCGAGACCCTGAGCGGAAGGAGGGCCGCGTCATGTCGGCCCAGAAGCCGCTCGATGGACGGCGGCTCGGTCTGGTCGGCCTCGGCCGACGCGGTCTTGCGGTTGCGCGCAAGCTGACCGAGAGCGGTGCGCGCCTTCATGTCTGGACCCAGAACACCGCGAAGGCCGTGGGGCTGGCGGAGGCGCATCCGCTGATCGAGGTCGAGCCCTGCCCGCGGGACGTCGCACGCTACACCGAGGCGACGCTCGTCGCGGTCAATAGCGACAAGGCGCTCGAACGGGTGATCTTCGATCCGGACGAGGAGCGCTACGGCGTCCTGCACGGCACGCCGCCGGACGGGCTGATCGTCGACATCGGCGAAACCGGGCCCGCAACGACCCGCGCCTTCGCCGACCGGGTCCGGCAAAGCGCCCGCATCTGGATCGACGCTCCGATCACCGAGACGGCGCTCGGCGGCACGCTCTCCGTCGGCGGGCAGGACACGGCATTCGCCCGGGTCTGGCCCGTGCTCCATGTGCTGTCCAACAAGGTCCTTCACGCCGGTCCGGTCGGCGCCGGTCAGGCGATCCGGACCTGCGGCGCGGCGATCCACGGCCAGATGGTGCAGGCTCTCGCCGAGGGCCTGGCGCTCGCCGCCGCTTCCGGTGTCGAGGCCGAAGCGCTGCTCGCCGCGCTTGCCGACAGCGCGGTCGGCGGCGCCGTTCTCAGCGAAACCGGCCGCCGGATGGCGGACCGGGAATTCCGCGCCGGCCGCACGGTCCGGATGCAGGCCGATCTCACCGCGCAGGCCAAGGAACTCGCCCGGGCGGCCGGCCTCGCACTCGGCGGGCTGGACAGCAACGCCGCCCATTGGAAGGCCCTGGTCGATAGCGGGCAGGCCGACCTCGATATTTCCTCGCTGATCCTCGAGATCGCCGAGACGCCGACGGATGTGCAATGAGCGCCGTCGAGGCCGCGCTGTTCGATATCGGCAATGTCCTGATCCACTGGGACCCGCGCCATCTCTTCCGCCGGATCTTCCGCACGCCGGACGGCGCGCCCGACGAGGAACGCGTGGAATGGTTCCTCGGCACGATCTGCACCACCCCCTGGCATGTCCGGCACGATCTCGGGCGGTCGCCGGAGGCGCAAACGTCGGAGCTGATTGCGCGCCATCCCGCGTACCGGGCGGAAATCGAGGCCTTCTACGGCCGTTTTCAGGACATGATTCCGGGCCCGCTCGAATCCATCGTCGCGGCCAAGCAGTCGATGAGGGCTTCCGGCATCCGGGTCTACGGCCTGACCAATTTCGGCGCCGAGACCTTTCGCGAGACGCGGGAGCGGTTCGGCTTCCTGCAAGAGTTCGACGGCGTCGTGGTCTCCGGCGAAGAACGCATGATCAAACCGGATCCGCGAATTTTCGAACTGTGCATCGCGCGCTTCGCCCTCGATCCGGAGCGCACCCTTTTCATCGACGATTCGGCGCCGAACATCAAAGCCGCGGACGCGCTCGGCTTCCGGACCCATCACTTCCGGTGCGAGGAGACCTGCCTCGACGCCTTCCGAAATCTCGCGTTGATCTGAAGTCAGCCGATTGCGGTGACACCCGAAGCGGGTAGACTGCGCGCCATGGACTACGATCCGGCTCTCCTCGCGGCCATCACCGGAACATTTCTGCTCGCAGGCTCCGTCAAGGGCGTGATCGGCCTTGGCCTGCCAACCGTGACGCTGGGTCTTATGACCCTGCTGCTCGATCTTCCGAGCGCCATGGCCCTGCTGGTCGTGCCCTCCCTCGCCACCAACATCTGGCAGGCTTCGGTGGGCGGGAATGCGCGTGCCATTTTCTCGAGAATCTGGCCGTTTCTCGTTGCCGCGACGGTCACCGTCTGGATCGGTGCGCTCGCCCTCAGCCGCGTCGATCTCAGCTACCTCTCCGGTCTGCTCGGCCTGCTGCTGGTCGCCTATGCCGCCAGCGGCCTGGCCGGGTTTCGCCTCACCCTCTCGCCGGAGAGCGCGCGCCGGAGCGGCCCGTTGTTCGGCGCGGTCAATGGCGTTCTGACCGGCATGACCGGCTCCTTCATGGTCCCGGGTGTGCTCTACCTTCAGGCCCTGGGCCTGTCCCGCGACATGCTGGTACAGGCGATGGGGATGCTGTTCACGCTTTCGACCGCGGCGCTCGCGCTGGCGCTCGGGCAGAGCAACCTGGTTTCCGCCGAGCTCGGCATGGTCTCGGCGCTCGGCCTTTTGCCCGCGATACTCGGCATGGTTCTCGGGCAGAAGATCCGCGGACGGCTCTCCGAAGAGCTGTTCCGGTCCGTGTTCCTGATCGGCGTGCTGCTGCTCGGCCTCTATATCACGGCGCAAGCCGCACTCGCCTGACCCCCTCTATTTGGGCCGGCCACTTGGCCGCACACTGATTGCGCGCTTTTTGCACGCCCAGCAGCCCTTTCGGCTTTCCGCAAACATTCAGCCGAACAGCTCATTGTTATGTATCTCATTGAGCCGAATTGACGAATTACCGCGTATTTTCCTTTGAATACCGCCATATTCCGCCATCCATCAAATCGAGATATACATGTCGATGTTGGTATCGAAAATTTCTCGTGATACCGTTCGCGCAACGTAGCCGCGAAAACGAAGTCGACCGGCAATCGGACAAAATGAACAGGGAGCAGAAAATGATGGAATTCTGGAAGTCGAAACGACGCGCTCTGGGCCTGATCACGGGCACCGCCCTGGCAGGCGCCGCATTGCTGGCGCAGACAGCCCATGCGGACACCTGGAAATATGCTTTCGAGGAGTCCCTCACCGAGGTGCAGGGCGTCTATGCGCAGAAGTTCAAGGAAGTGATCGAGGCCAAGACAGATCACGAGATCCAGCTCTTCCCCTACGGCACACTCGGCGAGTCAGCCGACATCATGGAGCAGGCCCAGGCCGGCATCCTGCAGTTCGTGGACCAGTCGCCCGGCTTCACCGGCTCCCTCATCCCCGAAGCGCAGGTCTTCTTCGTGCCCTATCTCCTGCCGACGGATCAGGAGCATCTCGCGCGCTTCTACAAGGAGAGCGAGGCCATCAACGAGGATTTCCAGAAGCTGTACGCCCAGCAGGGCCTGGAGCTGCTCACCATGTTCCCCGAAGGTGAAGTGGCGATGACCACCAAGGAACCGGTCCGGTCCTGCGAGGACCTGGACGAGGTCAAGTTCCGGGTGATGACCAATCCGCTGCTGGTGGAGTCCTACAAGGCATTCGGCGCCACCCCGACGCCGCTGCCCTGGGGCGAGGTCTATGGCGGCCTGCAGACCAACATCATCCAGGGCCAGGAAAATCCGACCTTCTTCCTCTACTCGACAAAGATCTACGAGGTGACCGACCACATCACCTATGCCGGCCACAACAACTTCACCACCGCTGTCATGGCCAACAAGGATTTCTATGACAGCCTCGGCGAAGCGGATCAGAAAGCGATCCAGGAGGCCTCCGCCATCGCCTACGATCACATCGTCAAATATCAGGAAGGACTCGCCGAGCAGGAACTCCAGAAGATCAAGGAGGCCAAGCCGGAAATGACGGTGACGGTACTGTCGGAAGAACAACGCGCCTGCTTCAAGGAAGCCGCCAAGGAAGTCGAGGCCAAGTTCATCGAGATGACCGGCGAAAGCGGCAAGAAGATCCTCGATCAGCTCAAGGCCGATCTGAAGGCGACCATGTAGCGCCAACGCCTCTGCGGAGTTCCGCTTGCGAACTCCCGACCGGGAACGGGCCGCGCACCGTTCCCGGTTTCTTGCCTGGGCATGCTGCTGCGAGGACCGACGAATGAGCGAAAACAACACCCGGACCAACGAGCACCAGTCCGGTCTATCCGGGCCGCTCGGGCTTCTGGATTCTGCGATCAGCCGGGTCGAAGCCTTCGCCCTCGCTGCGGGCGTCCTGTTGATGGCGGCCAATACGGTGGCGAATGTCGTCGGCCGCTTCGTCTTTCAATACAGCCTCTTCTTCACCGAGGAACTGAACCGGATCATCATTGTCCTGATCACCTTCGCAGGGCTCGGGTACGCTGCACGCCACGGGCGCCACATCCGGATGTCCGCGATTTTCGATTCTCTGCCGGCGCCATCGCGCAAGATCCTGATGATCGCGATCGCTGCCGTCACCGCCCTGATGATGTTCGCGCTCGCCTATTTCTCGGTGCGCTATATCGGCAAGGTCGCCTCCAGCGGACGGGTCCTGCCGGCGCTGCAGATCCCGGTATGGCTGATCTATGTCTGGGTCCCGGTCGGGTTTCTCGTCACCGGCACGCAGTATCTCCTGACGGCGGTCAAGAACTTCACGGAAAAGGACGTCTATCTCTCCACCACGGTGCTGGAGGGCTATGACGATACGGAAACCGAAATCTAGGGCTGGGAGAGCGCGCTATGGCCGCAATCATGATGCTGACGATGATTGTCCTGCTGCTGCTGGGCTTTCCGATGATGATCCCGCTCATCGCGGCCTCCTTCATCGGATTCTTCGAGCTCTTCGGCGGTTTCTCGAAGATGGATTTCATGGTGCAGCAGTTTCTCGCGGGCATACGCCCGGCCTCGCTGATCGCCGTGCCGATGTTCATTCTCGCCGCCGACATCATGACCCGCGGCGAGTCGGCCAACCGGCTGATCAACATGGTGATGGCCTTCATCGGCCATGTCCGGGGCGGCCTCGCGGTCAGCACGGCCACCGCCTGCACCCTCTTCGGCGCCGTTTCCGGCTCGACTCAGGCGACCGTGGTCGCGGTCGGCTCGCCGCTGCGCCCGCGCATGCTCAAAGCCGGCTACAAGGATTCCTTCGTCCTCGCGCTGATCGTCAATTCGAGCGACATCGCCTTCCTGATTCCCCCCAGCATCGGCATGATCATCTACGGGGTGGTGTCGAACACCTCGATCGCCGAGCTCTTCATCGCCGGGATCGGACCGGGCCTGATGATCCTGCTCTTCTTCGCCACCTACAGCGTGATCTACGCCACCGTGAAGAAGGTTCCGACCGAGCCGAAGGCGAGCTGGCGGGAACGGCTGGCGGCCGTGAAGGAGGCGGTCTGGCCGCTCGGCTTCCCGGTGATCATCGTCGGCGGCATCTACGGCGGCGTGTTCAGCCCGACGGAAGCCGCCGCTGCATGCGTGCTCTATGCCGTCATCCTCGAGTTCGGCGTCTTCAAGTCGCTCAGCGCGTCGGATATCTACGCCATTGCCAAGTCGACCGGCCTGATCACTGCCGTGGTCTTCATCCTGGTCGGCGCCGGTGCCGCCTTTTCCTGGGTCATCTCCTTCGCCCAGGTACCGCAGGCCATCCTGGGCGCGGTCGGCGTTACCGAGATGGGGCCGATCGGGGTCCTCTTCGTGATCTCCGTCGCGTTCTTCATCGGTTGCATGTTCGTCGATCCGATCGTCGTCATCCTCGTCCTCGTGCCGATCTTCGCTCCCGTGGTGAAATCCGTCGGGCTCGATCCGGTCCTGGTCGGAATCATCATTACGCTGCAGGTCGCCATCGGCTCCGCCACGCCACCCTTCGGCTGCGATATCTTCACCGCAATCGCCATCTTCAAGCGGCCCTACATAGATGTCATACGCGGCACGCCTCCCTTCGTATTCATGCTGCTGCTGTCAGCAGTACTGCTGATCTTCTTCCCGCAGATCGCCCTCTTCCTGCGCGACCTTGCCTTCAGATGAGAAAGGAGCGGTGCCGATGTTCGAACGGATACTCGTGCCCGTCGATGGTTCGGATCATGCGTTGAACGCCGTACGGCTGGCGGTGCAGATCCAGGAGAAATGGGACTCCGAGCTCCAGCTGCTCTGTGTCTACCGGCATTACGGGCTGCTGGAGGCTTCCATGTCGATGGTGCGCCCGGAGAAGCCAGAGAACCTGGACGATTCGATGCGGGAGTTCGCGAGCGAGGTGATCGAGAGCGCGAAGTCCGTCGCCATCGACGCGGGAGCACAGAAGATTCGCGGCTTCATCAAGGGCGGCCCGCCCGCACGCACCATTGTGGGATTCGCCAAGGAGCATGATATCGGCCTCATCGTGCTTGGCAGCCGGGGGATCGGCGATATCGAGGGCTACCTCCTCGGCAGCGTCTCGCACAAGGTTACCAGCTTGGCGGATTGTCCGGTGATGGTCGTCTAGGCTGGCCGTCCCCGACCTCGGTGCAGGCGCTTCCTACCGCACGGTAATTGCGGAATACTAACGCCGGCGGCAGCGGAGAGCGGGATGACGGAAAACATCGGGAGCACTGGCTCTGAGCCGGGGCCGGGCCTTGTCGGCCCGGAACGCCTGGCCGAACCGTTCGAGCCTGCAGCAACACCTTCGCAACGCCGTTTCCAGGTAATTTACCTGACGCTGCGCGAGCGGATCACACTGCTGGACTACGCCCCCGGCACCGCGCTCGACATCGATGCACTTGCCGAGGAATTCGGCGTCAGCCGGACGCCAATGCGCAGCGTGCTTCAGCAGCTTGCCTATCACGGGCTGGTGGTAAGCCGGCATGGGGTGCGCACTGCGGTCGCCGCGGTCAATTTCGACACCCTGCGCGAGGCCTTGCAGTTCCGCAGCCGACTCGCCGAGCTTATCGGCGTGGTCACGCCGAAGCCCCCCGGCGCCGCTGCCATCGATGCCCTGCGCGAGGCCGAACGGGTCTGCGCGGACTTGCTCGATCACCCCGATTACCGGAGCTTCGGACAGGTTGATGTGGGGATCCATGAGGCAATCTGCAGCCTGATCGGCAACCGACACCTGCTGCAGACCTACGACGATCTCTACTTTCGTACCGTCCGCGCGTGGTTTCATTTCCTCCCGCGACTCGACTGGCGCGAGGAAGTGGAACTTTTCCAGCAGGATATTGCGGCGACACGGCGCGCGATGGAGATCGGAGACGTCGCGGCGGTCGGGTTCGTCACCCGCAATGCGGTCAGCTCCGTGCTGATCCGCCTCGACGCACTGATCCGACAAACCGAATCGGCGGGCGCCGGGCACGCCTAGACACCCGCGCCGTTCCGGATGGCGGCCAAAGAAAAACCCTCCAGGGCACGCCCTGGAGGGTTTCTCTTAGATCTTGCCTGGAAAGCTGGCTTAGAAGCCCATGCCACCCATGTCCGGCATGCCGCCACCCGGCATGCCACCACCAGCGGCGGCACCCTTCGGTTCCGGCTTCTCGGCGACCATGGCTTCGGTCGTGATCAGCAGACCGGCAACGGAGCCGGCGTTCTGCAGCGCGGAACGGACGACCTTGGCCGGGTCGATAATGCCGGCTTTCACCAGGTTACCGAACTCGCCCTTCTGGGCGTCGAAGCCCCAGTCGCTGTCCTTGGACTCCAGCATCTTGCCAACGATGACGGAACCGTCTTCACCGGCATTCTCGGCGATCTGGCGCGCCGGGACCTGGATGGCCTTGCGCACGATGTTGATGCCGATCTTCTGGTCTTCGTTGCCCGGCTTGAGCTTCGCAAGCGCCGGAACGGCGTAGAGCAGAGCGGTACCCCCGCCCGGAACGATGCCTTCCTCGACCGCGGCGCGGGTCGCGTGCATCGCGTCGTCGACGCGATCCTTGCGTTCCTTCACCTCGACCTCGGTGGCGCCGCCGACGCGGATCACCGCGACGCCGCCAGCCAGCTTCGCGAGACGCTCCTGGAGCTTCTCACGGTCGTAGTCGGAGGAGGTTTCCTCGATCTGCGCCCGGATCTGGTTGCAGCGGGCCTCGATGTCCTTCTTCTTGCCGGCGCCGTCGACGACCGTGGTCTCGTCCTTGGAGATCTGGACGCGCTTGGCGGTGCCGAGCATGTCGACGGTGACGTTCTCGAGCTGGATGCCGAGGTCTTCGCTGACGACGGTGCCACCGGTCAGGATGGCGATGTCTTCCAGCATGGCCTTGCGGCGATCGCCGAAGCCCGGAGCCTTGACGGCAGCAACCTTCAGGCCGCCACGCAGCTTGTTGACGACGAGGGTGGCGAGCGCTTCGCCTTCGACGTCTTCAGCAATGATGAGGAGCGGCTTGCCGGACTGCACGACCTGCTCGAGAACCGGCAGCATCGCCTGCAGGTTGGAGAGCTTCTTCTCGTGCAAGAGGATGTACGGGCTTTCCAGCTCGCAGGTCATCTTGTCGGCGTTGGTGACGAAGTACGGCGAGAGATAGCCGCGGTCGAACTGCATGCCCTCGACGACGTCGAGTTCGGTGTGCAGGGACTTGGCTTCCTCGACCGTGATCACGCCCTCGTTGCCGACCTTCTCCATCGCCTTGGCGATCATTTCGCCGATTTCGGCTTCGCCGTTGGCGGAGATGGTGCCGACCTGAGCAACCTCGCCGGAGGTCGAGATCTTCTTGGCGCGCTTCTGGATGTCGGCGACGACGGCCTCGATGGCCATGTCGATGCCGCGCTTCAGGTCCATCGGGTTCATGCCCGCGGCGACGGCCTTGGAGCCTTCGCGCACGATGGCCTGAGCCAGAACCGTGGCAGTGGTGGTCCCATCACCGGCGATGTCGTTCGCCTTGGAAGCAACCTCGCGCACCATCTGTGCGCCCATGTTCTCGAACTTGTCGGAAAGTTCGATTTCCTTGGCAACGGTCACGCCGTCCTTGGAGATGCGCGGGGCACCGAAGGACTTGTCGAGAACAACGTTGCGGCCTTTCGGGCCCAGGGTAACCTTGACGGCATCCGCGAGCACGTCGACGCCATTGAGGAGTCGGGTACGTGCATCGGTGCCGAATTTGACGTCTTTAGCAGCCATGATGGATCAGTCCTTTCTTAGGATTCCAGAACGCCCATGATGTCGGACTCTTTCATGATCAGCAGTTCTTCACCGTTGATCTTGACTTCGGTGCCCGACCATTTGCCGAACAGCACCTTGTCGCCGGCCTTGACGTCGAGCGGCTGGACCTTGCCGGCCTCGTCGCGCGCGCCGGAGCCAACAGCGACAACCTCGCCCTGCATCGGCTTTTCCTTGGCGGAATCGGGAATAATGATGCCCCCGGCTGTCTTTTCCTCGCCTTCAGTGCGACGGACAACAACCCGGTCATGCAATGGCCTGAACTTCATGCCATAACCTCCGAAAAACTCGTCTGTGTGACGTTTTCTAACTGAGCGCTCGCCGTGGCGAACCTATTTATTAGCACTCACCAACGGCGAGTGCTGACGATGTAGGGAAGCGCGGTACGGCTGTCAAGGAATTGGCAAACGAGTCCGAAAAATTTTTTGCCGGAACATTGCCGGGGAGACGTGGCGGGAAACGAACAGCGGATGTCCGGCAGATGGTGTCTTCCCGCCGAATTGCAAACGGTTTCCTGAGCCGGCCAGGTGAAACGTTCTTGGCAGCAGCCAATCCATTCTGCTGCTAAAATATTGATTCCATTTATTTATTGCGGAACAGCGGTGTCTTACATCAACATTTCCGTAGTCACAATAGATGGAGTTCATGCATGTCGATTGAGCCAGTCGTCCTTTTCGAGCGCCGCGTGACCACCGCGGAGATTCTCTACCGCATGCCGGATCATCCGGATCTTCTACAGAGCTTCGTCTGGCAGACACACGATGTCGTTCCGAAACTCCCCCGCCTGAGACGGTTCCTCGATCACTGGCGGCTGAATATCGAGGCGCAGATCCATTCGATACAGATCTGCGCCGGCTCCCTCACCGGGACCGCCACCTTCAACGCAGCGGACATCGAATTCCGGCTCCACTGACAGGGTCCGTCCGGGTGCGGCATTGCATCCATTTGACCTCGGCCGCACCCGACGCCACATTCCGCCGGTCGTTTTATCCAACCGGAGAGTGGCGTGAATCCGTCCAGCCCGTCCTACAGCCCGGCCCTGCCGGAGCATGCCGCAACCGACCGGCCCGTCGCCTACTGGCTCTCCGGGGTTGCCGTCATGGTGTTCCTGATGATCGTCATCGGCGGCATCACGCGGCTCACCGGGTCCGGTCTCTCGATGGCGGAATGGCGCCCCTTCATTGGCTGGATCCCGCCTTTGAGCGAGCCGGAATGGTACCGGGTCTTCTCGCTGTACCAGGACACGCCGGAATTCCAGAAGGTCAACTCCTGGATGACCATCGATGACTTCAAGCAGATCTTCTTCTGGGAATACCTGCACCGGGTCTGGGGCCGGCTGATCGGCGTCGCCTTCGCCCTGCCCTTCCTGGTGCTCGCGCTTGCCGGCAGGATCCGCCGGGCGCTCTATCCTCGTCTCGGCCTTCTGTTCCTGCTCGGTGCGCTACAGGGCGTGATCGGCTGGTGGATGGTAAAGAGCGGCCTGGTCGACAATCCGGCCGTCAGCCAGTACCGGCTTGCAATCCATCTCGGCGTCGCCTTCCTCATTCTCGGCGCATTGCTCTGGACCGTGCTCGGCCTGCAGCGCCTCCCCGGCGAACGGGACCGGCACCTCAGGCGCCATGCCGTCGCGGTGCTTCATCTGATTGCGCTCACGGTCGTCGCCGGCGCGTTCGTCGCCGGGCTCGATGCGGGTCTGATCTACAACACCTTCCCGCTCATGAACGGGCATATCGTCCCGCCTGACTATGCCTTCGCCGAACCGTTCTGGGTCAACGTCTTCGAGAACCCCGCGACGGTACAATTCAATCACCGCGTGATCGCCATCGTGACCTTCGTCGCGATCGTCTGGCTCCTGGTGCGGGCAATGCGGTCCAACGGTCTTGCGCCCCGGACCCGGCTCGCCGTTCACGCGCTTGCCGGCATGACCGCGATCCAGGTCGCGCTCGGGATATCCACCCTGCTCGCCCAGGTACCGGTGTCGCTCGGAGCGGCCCATCAGGGCGGCGCGGCGCTGACCTTTGCGGCCGCGGTCTGGGTGCTGTTCGAAACAAGCGGGAAACGGAAAGCGTAGCGGCTCTGGGTCCGATGTCCGCCCTCAGTGAGCCAAACCTTTGTTTACGGTCGCGATCGGCACAAAGTATCGTCGCACGCTTAGTTGATTCGCACGCCGCATAATCCGCGGGCCAGCCTCCCCGTATAGGAGCGTTCGTATGGAGACCGCCGAAGACCTGTATCGTCTGGTGACCCGGCTCCCGATGAGAACACCGCCGACCACGTCATCGAGCCTTGCGATGACGCTCAAGTATCTCGACGCACATTTCCGCAACACGCTCATGTCGGACCCGGGGATCAGAGCCTTCGCCGCCATCGCCTCGGAATTGCTCGAGGACAACGAACTCGTCGCCGCTGTCGAGAAACTGCCGAACGCTCCCGAAGAAACAAGGGACCAGGCCCGCCTCGACTTCCTGAACGAGAACATTGCCAGGCTCGGAGGCACGGTCGGTCAGCCTTTCATGGAGCGGTATTTCGCCCGATTGTACCGGGACGTGAACGAGAATGCGGCTGCGGCCTTTGCGACGGTCGTCAGTGCCGCCAGATCGGTGGCGGGGACCCGAGGTACGGTCGTCATGGTCGCAGGCACCTGCTACAACGTCATCTGGCGCGAGGCGTGGGCGCTCAAACGACAGGGTTTCCGAACCTTTCTCGTCTGCCTCGAGCCGATCGCGGACGACAAGATCGCCTCCTATTCCGGAGCGTTCGATCACGTCTTTCACGGCTGCGACAACTACGTCACACTCGACATCGTCCTGCGGCATCTCGATCCCGACGTGTTTCACGTTCAGTGCCGGATGTGG
This sequence comes from Nisaea sp., assembly GCF_965216895.1. Lineage (GTDB taxonomy): Bacteria > Pseudomonadota > Alphaproteobacteria > Thalassobaculales > Thalassobaculaceae > Nisaea. Next base: position 3,608,044 of record NZ_OZ244205.1, on the reverse strand, counting down.
GAATACGTGATGGCCCGCTTCGTCCTGGAGCGCAAACGCAAGGCCAAGGTGATTTGCGAGTTTTACGACATCACGGGAATCGTCAGTACGCGCGAAGCCTACTACACAAACTGGTCGCCCCAGGCGGTCGATCTCGAACTGGACTGCGAGCGAGAGATTTTCCAGAAAAGCGACGGGATCGTTCACAGATTTCCGACGGATCTGATTGCGGAGCATGGCAAGCAATACGGACGCGTGCCGCCTCAAGCCGAGATCCAGCAATACCCGCTTTCCCATCTGATACAGAGCAGGCCTTCAAAATCGGAATCGCCCGATCAGATCCGCTGCGTCTATATCGGCAATATCGTCCCGCGCAATGACCGTCATCCGCCTGGATTCTATCCGAACTGGGGATCCGCGGAAGCCTGGGAACCGCTGTTGCAGGCCGGGATCGATGTCTCGATCTACTACACGCCTCACGGGCAGGCGAATATTCCTGGGTTCGAATTCATCGAGTATCTCCAGGAGCGTTATCCGCGCTTCAAAATCGAGCCGACATTGCCGCCGAGCGAGCTTGCGGCCGGGATCGCCGGATACGATTTCGGACTGATCGTCAACGACCTGAACATCGAGAACAGCTTCTGCCGCCACGAACTCTACAAAGGCGGCGTCGGCACAAAGCTGTTCCACTATCTGGAGGCCGGCCTACCCGTACTGATCAACTCAGAGTACGAATACGCGTCCTCGATCATAGTGGGCAACGGGATGGGGATCGCCGTTTCCTCGAAAGAGCTCGACACCTTGCCGCAGAAACTCCGCGAGGCGGACCGTGCCGGAATGCGCCGGAACGTGGCCCGTTTCGTTGCGGAAAACCAGATGGAACAAAAGATCCACCGTCTCGTCGAGTTGTACGAACTCGCGGGCTGAACGGACAACCGGCAGGCGCAATCCTTTCAAATTCGGGCATATAGAAACGCCAAAGCTCCACTCTCCTGCGTGTTGCCGTCCACCCGGACGGGGGCCGATACTTTCGCGGGCAAAGTAGAGGAGATTCCAATGCCGGAACAGACTGTCGCCGCCGAGATCATGCGCGCCGTCGACGAGGGGTTCGAGGAACAGCTTCAATTGAGCCAGGAACTGGTGCGCTGCCCCTCCACACGCGGCCAGGAGGCCACCGCACAGGACCTGATGGCCCGCGCGGCACGGGACTTCGGCTATGCCGTCGACATGTGGCGCATCGACCCGGACGAGATTGCGAAACATCCGGGGTTCTCGCCGGTCGACGTCTCCTACGAGAATGCCTACACCGTCGTCGCCTCCTGGCGGCCGGAAAATCCCAGGGGCCGCTCGCTGATACTGAACGGCCATGTCGACGTGGTGCCGGTCGGTCCGGAAAAGATGTGGACGCGCCTGCCGTTCGGCGGAGAGATCGACGGTGACTGGATGTATGGCCGCGGTGCCGGCGACATGAAGACCGGAACGGTAAGTGCGCTCTATGCGCTTGAAGGCCTGAGGCGCGCGGGCTACCGGCCGGCTGCGCCCGTCCATTTCGAGTCCGTGATCGAGGAGGAATGCACCGGCAACGGCGCGCTCTCGACCCTGGTGCGCGGCTACAAGGCGGACGCGGTCCTGATCCCGGAGCCGACCGGAGAGCGCCTGACCTCGGCGCAAGTCGGCGTCGTCTGGATGCGGGTGAAGGTCGCCGGCATCCCAGTGCATGTCGCCCATGCCGGCAGCGGGCAGAACGCGATCGAGGCCTGCGTGCCGCTCTGGGAGGCTCTCCACGCGCTTGAGGAAGAATTCAACCTGCCGGAAAACAAGCACCCGGCCTTTGCCGACAATCCGCATCCGGTCAATGTGGTGATCTCGCAGATCAAGGGCGGGGACTGGACCTCCAGTGTGCCCGCATGGTGCACGTTCGAGGTCCGGGTCGGTCTCTATCCCGGGATCGATCCGGCGACGATCCAGCAGCGGCTGACCGAGACCATCGCCACAGCCTCCAGATCGCATACCTTTCTCGCGAACAACCCACCCGAGATCGAGTGGCAGGGCTTTCTCTCGCCGGGCTACGAACTGCCGAAAGACACGCCCGGCGAAGCTCTGCTCGACCGGTGTCACGAGATGGTGTTTTCCAGCACGGCGGGGCGCCGCGCCTCCACCGCGCTTACCGACTCGCGTTTCCACGGGATCTACAACCGGACGCCAGCCTATGTTTACGGGGCGATCGCGGAGAATGTGCACGGCTTCGACGAACGGGTGAACCTGCCTTCGGTCCGGCGCGTGACCGCGGCGATGGCGCTCTTCATCGCCGACTGGTGCGGGCTGGAAAAGATCTAGCCGTCTCCGACCCGCGGCACCTCCACAAATGAAAAACGCCCGCTGGAAGCGGGCGTTTTCGGCAACCGGCCTTGCGTGAGAGCCTTAGGCGGCTTTCGCGGCGGCGGCCTTCTCGATGCGCCGCTTCAGCGCACGGGCCTCAAGGCCGAGCTGCGCATTCTTGGCTTTCATCAGATACTGGTCGAGACCGCCATTATGCTCGATGGAGCGGATCGCATGCGTGGTCAGACGCAGGCGGACCATCTTGCCGAGCGCATCGCTCATCAGCGAAGTCTGCTGCAGGTTCGGAAGAAACCGGCGGCGCGACCTGTTGTTCGCGTGGCTCACATTGTTGCCGGTCTGGACACCCTTACCGGTGATTTCGCAACGACGCGCCATTTCTCTAATCCTCGGTCAACTCGATAGAATTGGATTTCGCGCAGCCGGGGCCGCACGAGGAAGCAGGGCATATACGCGAGGCCCCTTTTCGCGTCAAGGGGATTCAGGGGATTTTCGAACGGTCAGACCCGCTTTTCAAAGCCTCTGACGGCACGGTCGAAGATCTCCGCCGTGGTGGCGCCAGCCTCGGCGGTGCCCGCTTTATTGCCACCCAGCCGCAATTTGTCGAGGCCGGTTCTGCCTTTCGTCCGGATCGACCTGCGTGCGCGGTCAAGTTCTACAACCGACGGCCGGTTTTTCGTCGTCTGCGTCTGCATCGCGATTCCTCCTCCGGTATGAATTAGCTCATGCACCTTCATATCGGCCGAACACCTCGGATTTCAACGCATGGCGGAGGCAACCGCGATACCCGCGGACGCTCCGCCGGGTGTCAGCCAGGGATTACTCGTTCTCGACGAGGAACATCGGCGGTGTCGCCGGCCCCATCCGGACGCTCGGCCCCGCCGCGATCATCTTGCCCTTCACCGGAGAGGAGAGAACGATCGAGGTCGTGGTCTCGCCGTATTTGCGCATCTGCGAGATGACATGCTCCAGATGCACCATCGAGGAGACGATGACCTTGATCATGTAGCTGTCCTGACCGGTCACGTGATGGCACTCGAGGACCTCGCTCAGCGTGTGCGCGACCGTCGCGATCTTGTTGTAATGCTCGCCTGAGGTCTTCAGATGGATGAAGGCGGTGGTCGGATAGCCCAGCTTCTCCGGGTTCACGATGGTCCGGTAGCCGTTGATGATCCCGAGATCCTCCATCCGGCGCACCCGTTCGGCGACGGCGGGAGACGACAGGCCGACACGGCGGCCGAGTTCGCTGAAGGACAGGCGCGCATCCTCCTGCAGCACCCTGAGGAGCTGCCAGCCGACCTTGTCCAGTTGACCTTCGCCGTTAGCACTCATGGGCCTTCCCCCATTTCCGCAACATCCGTGCATGATAGTGTGACGGAGCCGTTCCTGCAAAGTACCTCTGGCGAACGCAAGAATGGTCCTGGATGAACCTGACGTTCAGACGCCTCACGCGCGAACATTGCCTTGATTATTGCACTACCAGTAGAATTGCGGCACGTTAACCATACAGTTGTGTGCTGGGTTTTGGGAGCTTTAAGAGTGGCACGCGTTATCGGTAGCGACCGTATCAGAAAGAACGTCACGATCGGCAATCGGCGTACAAGCGTAAGTCTGGAAGCACAGGTTTGGAATGGACTGTCCGATATCTGCAGAAGAGAAGAGATCGGCATAGATGCTCTTTGTACCTCCGTCGCGGCGCGGCGCAAGGAATCGAGCATGTCCTCGGCCCTGCGGGTCTTCCTGCTGACCTATTTCCGGCTTGTCGTGGAGAATATCGAGCACAGCCTCGGCGCCGCCCCCGAGGGCGGCATGGGAGAGAATGCCCAGGCGCCCATTCCCGGTTTTCTTGATACCGCCCTGCAGCGCTTCGCGCTGGAGCAGCAGCAATACGCCACAAGCGGGCAGACGCTCTAGTTCTCGGTCGCTCCCGGGAGACAATTCACCAGGCGAGCGATCCGGCGAAATACGCCGGGCGCGCGCGGTGTTCCGCGATCAGGGCCGGGAGCCGCTGTGCCGGACGCTCCGCGAGATCGTCCGCGTGGATCCCGCCGCCGAGCAGCAGGCTGTCGATCCCCGCCCGGTTGGCGCCGAGTATGTCGGTTTCCAGGTTATCTCCGACCACGAGCACCCGCTCCGCCGGCAGTGAGATCCGCTCCAGGCAGCGGGCGAAGATCTCGGGGAACGGTTTGCCGAAATGGCGCACCCGGCCGCCCAGAATTTCGTAGCGCTCCGCCATCGCGCCGGCGCAGATCTGCCGCGCGCCGCGGTGGAACACCGATTTGTCTGGATTGGCGCAGACCATCGGCAGATTGCGCCCGGCCCCGGCGGCGAGCAGCGGCTCGAACTCCTCGATACCCGCATCCGGGTTCTCGGGCCCCGCGTTGAGGATCCAGTCCGCTTCTCCGACCTCCGCCACCTCGGTAAACGCACCCTCCGGTAACGCGTCCGGAAAGCGCGCGCGCCCGAGCCAGAGCACGCGTTCGCCGAGGCTCTGCGCCGCGACATCCTTTCTGCCGCCGACGATATCGGCGACCATACCGCCCGAGGTGACGATATCGGCGAACCACGAGAGCTCGAACCCGATCCCCGTCAGCCGTTCCGCGACCACCGCGGGTATGCGCGGCGAGTTCGAGAGCACAAGCAATTTCTTTTCCATTCCGGCCAGCGCCCTGACCGTCGCAAGTGCATCCGGGAACGCCTTCCCGCCGTCATAAAGCGTGCCCCAGACATCAAAGATGAATCCGTCATAGCGTTCGGCGATTTCGGAGAAGGCGGACAGCGTGGCGGGCATTGGGAAACTCCCGTTCGAAGCGACGGCATGAAGAGAATCAGGGCTGGCGCCCTCGGCGCCTTACTTGGCGGGCTGCGTGGTCGGCCGCGGTTCCCCGAAGAGATAACCCTGGCCGTAGTCGATCTTAAGGTCGAGCAGATCAAGCAGCATGTCTTCGGACTCGATTTTCTCGACGATCAGATCCATGGCACAGCGGTCGAGCGCCCCCTTGAACCGCCGCATGTCGAGCTGCGGGTCGTCGCCGCGGGCGAGTTCGTGCAGCATGTGAGCGCCGACCTTGATGTATTTGAAACCGAGATCCGCCAGATGCGGCAGATCGATATCGAGCGTGCGCACCTGATCGAGAGAGAAGTGGAAACCGAGATTCTGCAGGCGCTGCAGATTGACCTGGGTCTCGTAGGTCGGATCGGTGATCGCCTCCTGCTCGAACTCGAAATAAAGGTTCGGGATCAGCTTCTGGTTGTCTGCGAGGAACTCGATGAAGTCAGTGAAGAAATCGACATCCGTCAGCGAGCCGTTGGAGATGTTGCAGAAAAAGGCGAGATTCGGCTGGCCGCGCACCGCGCGCCGCACCAGCTGGATGCAGCGGAACAGCAGCATGTTGTCGATCACCGCGACCAGACCGGCCTCCTCGGCGAGCGGAATGTACTGCTCGGGGGTGATGACCCGGCCCCGGTCGTCGACGATGCGCGAAAAGCATTCGTAGAACTGCCGCTTGCGCGAGGGCAGTTTCACGATCGGCTGCAGATACAGATCGACCCGATCCTCGCGCAGCGCCTGCTCGACGATGGTCAGGACCTCCGCGTCATCGATCAGCAGCAGCGGCTCGCCGGGGCTTTCGGCCGCGGCGACGGCGGGCAGGCCGAGATCGTCTGATTTTTTCGCCGCCGGCGCCTTGTTCTTGGATCTCTCCGGGGTCTTCGCCGAGAGCTGCCCCAGCAGGCCCTGCAGGACCTTGAGTTCGGCGACCACGTGACCGCTATCCGGCATCTCGTCGATCTGTTCGCGGATCCGGGAGAGTTCCTCGCGCGCGGCATCCAGATCCTGCCGGGTGACCGCGAGCTCGTGTGCGAGCACCTCGAGCTGCCGCTCCGAGGAAGCGCGAACCGCACCGAGCGAGAGGCCGGTCTGCACCAGACCGCCAAGCGTCAGCAGCAGCAGTCCGGCGCCCCAGCCGGGCATCGCCAGCAAAGGCACCTCCGGCAGCAGCACGGCGAGCGCAATGGCCGGCAGAGTATAGAAGCTAGCGATCAGGACGTTACGCAATGGCGCGGTCCCCTTCCCAGGTTCAGGGCGCGGTCCCGGATTCCACGCCGACAGCCTCCGCAACGGAGGAATATCCGTCCCGTTCAAGCAATGTGCCAAGTTCATCGGCGATCCGCCTGACGAGACCGGGTCCTTTATATATCAAAGCGGTGTAGAGCTGAACGAGGGAGGCGCCAGCCTTGATCTTGGCATAGGCGGCCGCCCCCGAATCCACTCCGCCAACGCCTATCAGCGGGATCCGCCCACCGGTCAGCCGGTAGGTCTTGCGCAGGATCTCGGTCGAAGGGACGAACAGTGGCGCGCCGCTCAAACCGCCCGACTCCGACCGGTTCGGGTCCTTCAGGCCCTCCGGGCGCGCGATCGTCGTGTTGCAGACGATCATCCCGTCGATCCCCTCTTCCAGAACCACACCGGCGATTCCTTCGAGCTGGCCATCATCGAGGTCCGGGGCGATCTTCAGCAGGATGGCCGGCGCGTTCTCTCGGACCACTTCCGCGCGCGCCGCCTTCGCCGCGCGCAACAATTCGCGGAGCGGCTCAGGTGCCTGCAGATCCCGCAGGCCCGGCGTGTTCGGCGAGGAGACATTGATGGTGATGTAATCGGCGAGCGGCGCCATCGCGGCTACGCCGGCCGCGTAATCGCTTTCCGGCGTCTCGACCCCCTTGTTGGCGCCGACATTGGCCCCGACGATACCATCCGCCCGGACCCGGCCGGTCAGACGGGCCGCGCCCGAAGCCAGTCCCTTGTTGTTGAAGCCGTTGCGGTTGATGACCGCCGCATCCTCCGGCAGACGAAACAGGCGCGGGCGCGGATTGCCCGGTTGCGCCCGCGGCGTCATGGTTCCGACCTCGACGAAGGCGGCGCCGAGCCGGAGCGCGCCAACATAGGCCTCCGCGTCCTTGTCGAACCCGGCGGCAATCCCGACGGGATGCGGAAAGTGCAGGCCGAACAGATCCTGCGCCAGCGACGGGGCCGGCTGCCAGTTCGAGCCGATCGGCATGAAGCCGGACCCGAGCACGCGGACGGTGAGGCGATGCGCGGTCTCGGGATCGAGACACCGCAGCAGAGGGAGCGCGAGATCGGCAAGCATCGGCGTCCTATTCCGCCTTCATATCGGGAAACACATGGAGACCGTCGGCACCGAGCGGAAGATCGAACTCGGCGGCGACAGCGGCGACCGGAAGCGGGCCGTAGAGATGCGGGAAGAGATCGCCGCCCCGTGCAGGCTCCCACTTGAGAGCGCCGCCGAGCTTGTGAGCGTCGACCTCGAGCAGTACGAGACCGGTCTCTCCCCTTCGGTGCTTGGCGGCGCTGGCCGCCACCTGCAGCGCGGTCGAGAAATGCAGGAAGCCGTCGGCATTGTCCTCGCGCGAGCCCGCATAGCTGCCGTCGGTCTTGGCGCGTTCCCAGTCGGCGCGGCGGGAAAGGTGGTAGATCCACCGGAAAGGTGCTGTGTCTGTCATGGCCGGGAGAGTAGCCGCGCCCCGGCGCGATCTCAAATTGTTCCGCTCGAAAGTGTGACAATTGCGGCGTTGGCATCGGCGGAGCCTGCGGGCTAAGCTGCCCCGAAATTCGGGGCGCGTCCGCAGACCCCCGCAAATCTAAAGCAAGAATTTGGAGCAATGCGATGAAATCGCTGACCTATCTCGATGGCGAGTGGCACGAAGGCAATCCGGCCGTGCTCGGCCCGGCCACCCTCGCGACCTGGCTCGGTGCCGTCATTTTCGACGGCGCGCGGGCCTTTGAAGGCGTCGCACCGGACCTTGACCTGCATTGCCAGCGCGCCTGCGCCTCGGCCGAGAAGATGGGGATGAAGTCCCCGATCTCCGCGGCCGAGATCGAAAAGCTCGCGATCGAGGGCATCAGGAAATTCCCGAGCGACGTCGCGCTCTACATCAAGCCGGTGATGTGGGCGGAAGACGGCTGGATCTATCCGAATCCGGAAACCACCCGCTTCATGCTGCACATCTTCGAGGCACCGCTGCCGGAACCGAAGGGCTTCTCCGCGCACGTCTCCTCGCACCGCCGCCCGGCCCCGGACCAGGCGCCGACCGACGCCAAGGCTGCCTGCCTCTATCCGAACGCGGGCCGCGCGCTCCGCGAAGCCAACCAGGCCGGTTTCGACAATGCGGTCATGCTCGATCCGATCGGCAATGTCGCCGAGTTCGCCACGGCGAACATCTTCATGGCGAGGGACGGCGTCGTGACGACCCCGGCGCCGAACGGCACCTTCCTCAACGGCATCACCCGCCAGCGGGTGATCAGGCTGCTCCGGGCGGAAGGCGTGACTGTCGAGGAAAAGACCGTGACGCCGGAGGATCTGCGGACCGCCGACGAGATCTGGTCGACCGGCAACCATGCCAAGGTCATGCCGGTCACCCGCTTCGAGGACCGCGAGATGCAGCCCGGTCCGATGGCGACCAAGGCCCGCGAGCTTTACTGGGCCTACGCCAAGACCGGCGCCTCCTTCTAAAGCATCCTCGCGTGACCTTCTCCATCGCGGGATACTGCGCCGAGACCGGCCAGATCGGATATGCGCTCGCGACCTCGAGTATCGCCGCGGGAGGGCGCGTCGCCTTCGCGCATTGGGGTGTCGGAGTTGTGCTGACGCAGGCGCGTACGGATCCAAGGCTCGGCCCGCAGGGTCTCGCCCTGCTGAGGGACGGTCGCAGCGCCGCCGAAACCGTCGCTTCGCTCGTCGCCTCGACACCGGAGCGGGACTGGCGGCAGCTGGCCGTGCTGGACAAGGACGGCCACGGCGCCTTTCACACCGGCCAGCGCGTCTCGACGCCCGCCGATGCCCTCGTTGCCGCGCATTGCGTCGCAGCTGGCAATTGGGTGGCCGAGGAAACAGTGATTGCCGCGATGATCGCGGGTTTTGAGCTGGACCCGTTCCTGCCCCTCGCCGAACGGCTGCTCCGCGCCATCGAGGATGCCGTGGCGGCGGGCGGCGAACTCGATCCGTTGCGCTCGGCCGCGCTCGGCGTCCACGGGCGCAACGGATTCGCCATGGTGGACCTGCGTATCGACCGTTCGGAGAGACCGGTCGCCGATCTCCGGGCAGCCTGGAAAGAGTGGGAACCGATCATGCACGGCTATATCGAGCGCGCGCTCTCGCCGGCAACGGCGCCGGCGACGGAAGAACTCGAAGGTCATGCGAAAGGCTGAGGCAGCGCCTCAATCCGTCGGGCGGAATTTCTCGATCAGGGTACCGACACCGGCGGCATCGCTGAAGATGTCGAGCTTTTCGACTTCGACCTTGACCGCGTTGACCCGGCGATCGTCGAAAGCAAGGTCGGCGATCCGCTCGGCGAATCCCTCCACCAGCAGCACATGGCCCGCCTCGGCGACCATCCGGATACGGCCGATGAAGGTCTCGTAGCAGAAGACCCGGCTGTAGTGATTGCCGATCCCCTCCTCGGGGTAGTCGAGCGTCAGATCGACAGAGATCTTCACCCGTTGGGGCTTGGCTTTCTCGAACTCATGCACGCCGATGAACATGTTGAGCACGAGATCGCGAATCCTGACCGTGTAGCTCGGCTGGCGCTGCCGCTGCGCCGCGCCCTCGCGGACGACGTCAAGCGGCGTCACGTTGTCGCCGATCCGTTCTCTGGCCACGGCGGCTCTCCCTTCCTCTCGACCGGGTCCGAGCCCCATGGGTAGCGCATCCGGCCGCCTCGGAACATCCGAAAAGCGTCACTTTACCGCCGGCGGCGGCCGGATGCTTCAGCAGGCGCGAGTTCAGGTCTTGATCTGGAAGAAATCGACCGGCTTCATCAGGCAGTTCTGCTGCTCGACCAGGCCGCCGAACTCGGCGCTTTTCTTCGTATATTCGAGCCAGTCCGGATCGGCCCACATGGCCGCGCGCTTGGCTTCGCGATCCCCTGCATTCTCATAGACCCAGATATGGATGTAGGAATTCGGATTACCGGTTTCCGTCACCATATAGGCGAGCGGCTGACCCAGATGCTTGGTCTGCGGCGCCTTGCCGTATTTCTCGTAGATCTCGAGATGTTTCTTGATGGTGCCGGGCCGGCAGGTATAGGTGCGCACGTCGAGCAGCATGGATTCTCCTCCCTAGAGACAGTTGATGCGAGAAGCATAGGCGCAGGATGGGACGGCCTCCAGCGCCGAACGAGAAAGAGATTGCTGGCCGAAGCTGAGGGAGTCATCGCGGCCGCAGCGGTTCAGTCGAGACGGCGAACCCGCCCCTCGACTTCCGTCGTCACCCCGTCGCCGGCCTGAATGAACTCGATCACCTGGCTCGCCATGAGCCGGGCGGAGCTGGCATCGACGATCGGCTCGCCGTTTTCGAGCGAGGCATACCCGTCGCCGCCGCGCGCGACGAAATCGTTCACCGCGACAACATAGACCTTGCCGAGGTCAAGCGGCAAACCGCCGACCAGGATGTCTGATACCCGCGACCCGGCCGGCTTGCTGCCGCTATAGGCGAAACTGAGCCCCGAGACGTGCGGGAACCGGCCGGCGCCCTCCTCAACCTTTGAAACGCCGTTCTCCAGTGCCGCCTTCAGGTCCGATCCCTTGAGACGCATCGTCACCGTCTTGTTGCCGAACGGCAGCTCCGTGAGAATATCCTTGCGGGTCAGGACACGGCCCGGCGCGTAGGTCGTATCGCCCCGGATCCCGCCACCATTGGTCAGCGCGGCATCCGCCCCCGTCGCCGCGCGCATCGCGTCGGCGACGAGATTTCCGAAGGCGTTCTCACCGCTCCGCACGGCAGCGCGTCTCGTGTCGAGCGCAACCTCGGTCGCGCCGATATCGACCGCCAGTTCCTTGTCGAGCCTGGCCACGAAGCCGGCGACCCGCTGCGCGATCTCCGGATCCTCCTCGACTTCGAGCGTATTGACCATGGAGAAGCTCGGCTGCCAGACCAGTTGCGGTCCGCTCCGGCCTTCGACCCGATCGATCAGGATGTCCATGATGCCGACAAAATTGCCCTGGCTGCCGGATTTCAAGATCGCCTGCTTGCCGTCGTAGAGGACCAGCACGAGGTGATCGTGTCCGCCGAGCACGATGTCAATGCCGGCGACCTGACGAAGGGTCTCGAGATCCTTCTGATAGACCGCGTGGGTCAGCGCAATCACCAGATCCGCACCCTGCCTGCGCAACACCTCGGTTATTTCCCGCGCCGCATCTGCGAGCGGTGCGAATGCGACATCCGGACCGGAACTCGACAGGCTTGGCGTGTCCGTGGTCGTCAGTCCGAGCAGGCCGATCTTGTACTCCCCCGCTTCGACTAGGAGAGAGCGCTCAGCGCCGGGAAACCCGGGCTTGCCCTTATAGGAAATGTTGCTGCCGAGAACCGGGTATTCGGCCTCCTTCAGCCGGTCGATCAGCACGTCGGGACCGAAATCGAACTCGTGGTTGCCGAGCACGGCCGCGTTGAAGCCGATGGCATTGGCGAGCGCGACCATGTGCGCGCCCTTGTCGAATCCCGAGAGCAGCGACGGCGAAAGCATGTCGCCGCCAAAGGTCAGCAGCACCTGCCCGCCCTCGGCTTCGACCCGATCCCGCTCGTAGCGCGCGATGCTGGCTATTTTCGCTGCTCCGCCGGCCCGGTCCTTCGCATCGAGCCGGTCCCAATCGTTGACATGGACGATGGAGAGGCGAAGCGGCTCGGCAAGTACCGGAAGTCGCGGGAGCGACACAAGGGTCGCAAGCAGCAGAACGGGCAAAACCGTACGGAGCAGCACACGCATGAAATCTCTCCGATTAGATAACGGCCAAGCCTAGCCGTTTTTTCGGTAGATTTCACCTAATCCCGTATGAAGGAACGATTCTTCCGTCTAGCCGGCGCGGCGCATGCCGGAACGGCGGGCCTTCGGAGTGTCCTCGTCGAAGAGGTTGGTGAGCTGGTCCATCATCGTGCCACCGAGCTGTTCCGCGTCCACGATCGTCACCGCGCGGCGATAGTAGCGGGTCACGTCGTGGCCGATGCCGATCGCGATCAACTCCACCGGAGACCGTGTCTCGATATACTGGATCACCTCCCGCAGGTGGCGCTCGAGATAGTTCCCCGGGTTTACGGACAGGGTGGAATCGTCGACCGGCGCACCGTCCGAGATCACCATAAGGATCCGGCGTTCCTCCGGCCGGGCCAGCAGACGCTGGTGCGCCCAGAGCAGCGCCTCTCCGTCGATATTCTCTTTCAGTATGCCTTCGCGCAGCATCAGTCCGAGCGACTTGCGCGCATGACGCCACGGCGCATCGGCGGACTTGTAGACGATGTGGCGGAGATCGTTCAGGCGTCCCGGATTGACCGGCTTGCCGCCCTGTATCCAGTTCTCCCGCGACATCCCGCCCTTCCAGGCCCGCGTGGTGAAGCCGAGCACCTCGACCTTCACGCCGCAGCGCTCGAGCGTCCGCGCGAGAATGTCCGCGCTCATCGCGGCGATCGAGATCGGCCGCCCGCGCATGGAGCCGGAATTGTCGATCAGCAACGTGACCACGGTGTCGCGGAAGTCGGTGTCCTTCTCCATTTTGTAGGAGAGCGGGCTTTCCGGCATCACGACGACACGGGCCAGCCGCGCGGCATCGAGGATGCCTTCCTCCAGGTCGAAGTTCCAGGAGCGGTTCTGCTTCGCCAGCAGCTTGCGCTGCATGCGGTTGGCCAGCTTGCCGATGACACCCTGCAGGTGGCTGAGCTGCTGATCCAGAAGGGCGCGGAGCCGCGCCAGTTCCTCGGCATCGCAAAGTTCTTCGGCCAGCACGACTTCGTCATACTCGGTCGTGAAGGCGTGATAGGCCTTCTGCATCCGGTTGGCATCGTCCGCGTTCTGCATCTGCGGCGGCGTGCCCGGATTGGCCGGCTGATCGTCGCCCTCGCCGGGCTCGAAATCCCCGTCTTCGCTATCCTCGCCCTCGCCGGCCTCGTCGCCGGATTCCATGTCCGACGGCACCATCTCGGAACTCGTGCTGTCCTCGGCGGTGCCGCGTGTACCGCTGTCGTTCAGCTCCTCGCCCTCGCCGCCGTCATCCTCGGCCTCGGAGTCGGACTCCGATTCCTCCGTCATGCCGTCTTCGCCGATCTCCAGATCGAGATCGCTGATCAGCTGGCGGGAAAGATTCGCGTAGGTTTCCTGATCGTCGATATGCCGGGAAAGCTCGGTCAGCGTCTCGCCGATCTTCGAGGTGACCCAAGGCCGCCAGAGATCGACCGCGCCGCGCGCGCATTCCGGCGGCGCCTCGCCGGTGATCGCCTCGCGCGCCATCAGGCGAACCACCTCCGAGAGCGCAACGTCTTCCTTTTCCGTGACGGTCTCGAGGCCCTGCTTCTGATAGCGCTGCTCCATCGCGGCTTCGAGGTTCCGGGCAACGCCGGACATCCGCATCGAGCCGAGCGCCTCGACCCGCGCCTGTTCGGCGGCGTCGAAGATTTCCAGCGCCGCCTGCCCGCTCGGCTGCCGCCGGGCATGCGTCGCGGCATCGTGATAGCGGAGCTTCAGCGCGAGGCCGTCCGCCTCTCCCCGGACCCGGGCGACATCCTCGGCCTTGAGACCGCGTGGCGGCGAGGGTAGACGCACGCGGTCGCCGGAGGCGCTCGCCGTGTCGGCCCCGTAGGTGACCTCCAGCTCCTTCTCGTGCGACATCGCACGCACGCAGGAAGCTGTCGCGCGCTTGAAATCCTCAAGCTGATCGTCGTCCACCGGTGATGCCATGTCAGGTCTTCCGCGCCGTCCGGCCCGTTATTCCGCCGCGCGGATGCTGGTCTCAGGCAGATCGTCCCCGAAACAGCGCTGGTAGAATTCGGACACCGTGCTCCGCTCGACCTCGTCGCACTTGTTGAGGAACGTCAGGCGGAAGCCCGTCGCGACGTCACCGAAGATATTCGCGTTCTCGGCCCAGGTGATCACGGTACGCGGCGACATAACGGTGGAGATATCGCCCGCCATGAACCCGGCCCGGGTCAGATCCGCGAGCGAGACCATGTTGGCAACCGTCTCGCGCCCTTCCGGCGTATTGTAGCTCGGCAGCTTGGCGAGAATGATGTCGACCTCGCGGTCGTGCGGCAGATAGTTCAGCGTGGTAACGATGCTCCAGCGATCCATCTGGCCCTGGTTGATCTGCTGCGTGCCGTGGTAGAGGCCCGTGGTATCGCCGAGGCCGACCGTGTTGGCGGTCGCGAAGAGGCGGAAGTACTTGTTCGGATGGATCACCTTGTTGGTGTCCAGCAGCGTCATCTTGCCGTCGGTCTCGAGCACGCGCTGGATCACGAACATCACGTCCGCGCGGCCGGCATCGTACTCGTCGAACACCAGCGCGACACTGTTCTGCAGCGCCCAGGGCAGGATGCCCTCGCGGAACTCGGTCACCTGCTTGCCGTCCCGGAGAACGATCGCGTCCTTGCCGATCAGGTCGATGCGGCTGATATGGCTGTCGAGATTGACGCGCACGCAGGGCCAGTTCAGGCGGGCCGCGACCTGCTCGATATGGGTCGACTTGCCGGTGCCGTGATAGCCCTGGATCATGACCCGCCGGTTGTGGGCGAAGCCTGCGAGAATGGCGAGCGTCGTCTGCTTGTCGAAGATGTAGGTCGGGTCCAGCGTCGGCACGTAGTCGCTCGCCTCGCTGAACGCCGGAACCGTCATGTCGACATCGATGCCGAAGGTCTCGCGAACAGAGACTTCCGTGTCCGGCGCTTCGATATGGTGCGCGGGCTTGCGCTCGTAAACATGTGCTGCCGCCATGGCCTTCAATCCCAAGTGATGTGGGTGACTCTCCCGCGTCGGAACGTCGTCAGCGAGGTTCCCACGCGATCAAGATAGAAACTTCTTCAAAGTCGTATAGGCCTCGTTGATCATTTTCAACCGTTCTTCGGCCTGCTTGTCGCCGCCATTCGCATCCGGATGGTGCTTTTTCACGAGCTGCTTATAGCGTGTTTTCAATTCCATTTCGGAAACCGGCGGCTCCAACCCCATGATCGCGAAAGCTTTTCCTTCCGCCGTCTCGGTTCCCGGACGGGTCGGACCGGTTCCGGACGCCGCCGCCATTTCCTCGTCACCATTGAGCGCACCGAACGGGTCTCTGTAATCCCCGGCAACAAACTTGCGATAGGCCGCCGCGGCGCCGAGCGGCCAGGTCGCCGGTCCCAGGTCGTGGAGCGGCGGATCGCCTGTTCGAGTTCTTCGGCCGAAACGCCGTCGTAATAATTCCATTGCTTGTTGTATGAGCGCACGTGATCAAGGCAGAACCAGTAATACTCATCGAGGCGGTCGCGCGCCTTCGGGGCCCGGTGCTCCCCCGGTGCGCGGCAGCCGGGAGCGTCGCACCGGCGAAACCCGGCCTCGGCGGCGTAGCTGTCGATCTTCAGGGAGTCGCTTTGCGCCTTCCGCATACCGTAGTTTCCAAATTAGTTCTGGCCCCGCTTTTGCAGGTCGTTCGAAACTAGGGGTTATGGCCCCACACAAAGTCCGGAAAGGCCGCGAGGGCGACCAAAGGAGTTAAAATAATGTCCGTCACCGAAACGATCAAAGCGAAATTGACCTCCGCCCTCGCTCCCGAGCATCTCGAGGTGGTCGACGACTCCCACAGTCACCGCGGACATGGCGGCTGGCGTGAGGGCGGCGAGACCCATTTCAACGTCGAGATCGTCTCCGCAGCTTTCGCAGGCAAGTCGCGCATTGAGCGACAGAGGATGGTTCACGAGGTCCTCGCCGCTGAACTGGCCGATCGCGTCCACGCCCTGTCGATCAAAGCCAGGTCACCAGCCGAGTAACCAGAGCGAGACGAGAGAAATGCAATTAAAGAGAGATTTCCTGCATGCTAATCGTTTTTTAGTTGCGCGAAATTTGCATACACTGATACATCGAAGCACGTGCTCCAGAACGGCGGTACGGTCGGAAAATATGCGGGTATCGGTTTGTCAACGCTCATAAGCAAGAATGTACTGGTCGAAGGTCATCGCACCAGTATGCGGCTCGAGCCGGCGATGTGGGAAGCACTCGGCCAGATCGCCGCGCGCGAAAACCTTACCGTTCATCAGATTTGCGGAATCGTGAACCGTCACAGGATCAACACGTCCCTCACGTCGGCGACACGCGTCTTCATACTGGGTTACTTCAGGATACTCGCGGACAACCTGGAGCGCAGGCCTGCCGCCAGCCCGGACCGGTCTCTCATATACAAAGTGTTCCGTCAAACCGAGGAGTTCCGCAACTCGCCGCAGCAGGGCCGCTACGCCGGTTCCTTGTAATAATCCGGCCAGATCTCCTTGACGACCGGGCTCGATTCTCCGAACGCGTGACAGGAATTCAGCAGCGGCGGGGTGCCTTCTCGTTCCGGCTCGCGCTCTCCGCGCTCCCGCCGGAGCCGTGACCGCTCGCCGTAGAGCGTCTGATACGCCGTCGTCGCCATCGGCCAAAGCAATTCGACCAGATGGGTGCAGCCTTCCGCGCCGCCGAGCGACGAGAGCACCTTCTTGCGCCAGCCGGGGCCGATGCGGACGCCTTTCAGGCGCTGGAAATTCCCGGTTATGGCCGGGCAGATCTCGAACGGACCGAAATCAGTGACCGCCTCGACCGCGTGAATGGTCAGATCGTCATCGACCGTCAGCCGGATCGACATGTCGTGGATCGGCTCTCCCGGCTTGATCTCTCCGCGGAACTTGTTCGGAACCTCGTATGTCTTGACGTCCGTGATGCGGCCTTCGATGTCGAGCAGGCCGTCATCGCGCCGGAACCCTTCGCAGGTGACACGGCGTGTATGGACTTTCCGGCGCGGCGCCGGATCTGACAAAGGCATGGAACTCTCCGGATTGATATTGCTTTGCAGCAAAAATCAGCCCGGACCGCGCGGAAGTCAATTCCCGGAACGCCGCCAGCTTACGGCAGTCCGGCCATTCCGGACCCCGAAATGAAGGCCTCGCGTTCCAGCACGGCCTCCTCCAGGTCCTCGCGCACCGCGGCATAGATGTCGCGGATAGACACCATGCCGATGATCCGGCCGTCCTCTTCCACGGGCAAATGCCGGAAACCACCCTGCTGCATCCGTTGCAAGGCGTCCATGACCGACTCCTTGGGACCGACAGTTTCCGGATTTGCCGTCATGATCGCCGAGATCTTCGTTTCCGACGCCGACAGTTCCTGGGCAACCAGCCGCCCCGCGATGTCCCGTTCCGAAAGAATACCTACCAGTTTCTCGCCTTCGAGAATGAGTAGCGCGCCGATCTTGCGGCTGGTCATCAGTTTGGCGGCGGCAAGGACCGTATCGCCGGGACCGAGTGACGAGAGATCCTGCTTATCGACTACGTCGGGCACGATGTGTCTGGCCATGGCATTCTCCCCGATAGGTTTCTTTATACCTCGATCATACCAAATCAGGAGGAGTCTGGTAGCTGCCTCGTTTCAATGACTTCCTTTTCCGCTTTCGCGCGGGTTTCAGGCGAGATCCGGAGCAGGGTGATCTGGTTGCGGTGCCGGCGCAGAATCTTGAAGCGGAAGCCGTGGAACACGAACTCCTGCGAGACGTTCGGGATAGTCCTGGCTTCATGCAGCACCAACCCGGCAATAGTCGAGGCTTCCTCGTCCGGCAGGTTCCAGTCGAATTCGCGGTTCAGGTCCCGCAGCGTCACCGTGCCGTCGATCACATAGGAACCGTCCGGCTGGGGGCGCACGCCGGCGACGGCCACATCGTGTTCGTCGCTGATATCGCCAACAATCTCCTCGATGATGTCTTCCAGGGTCACGATACCCTGGAACGCCCCGTATTCGTCGATCACCAGGGCGAAATGTTCGCGCCGGGCCCGGAAGGCCTGCAGTTGGTCGAGCAGCGTCGTGGTCGAGGGAATAAACCAGGGGTCGGCGGCGATGTCCCGGATGTCGAGCTTTTCGAAATCTTCGGCGCTCAATCCCTTGACGGCGCGCAGCACCGCCTTCGCGTGCAGCACGCCGACGATCTCCTCGTGATCCCCCTTGAAGAGCGGCAGGCGGGTATAGGGACTCTTCATGATCTGCGCGATCAGGTTCTCCAAGGAATCGTCCGCATCCAGCATCTCGACCCGGCGCCGGTGCGTCATGATCTCCTCGACCCAGACCTCGCTCAGATCGAGAATCGAGCGCAGCATGGCCCGCTCCTCGCGGACTTCTTCCTCGCCCACCTCGACCCTGTGGCCGTGCAGCTCGATCAGCCCGCGCAGTTCCTCTTCCTGCTCGGAATGCCCGAATTCCTCCGCGATCCTCACCCCGAACAGCGCGAGGATACCGCGTACGATCGCGCGGACCGCCTTCGCGATCGGGCTGAATACGAAGACGGCCACACTGATCGGCGGAGCCACCGCGAGGGCCACCCGGTCTGAATTGTTGAGCGCATATGTCTTGGGCAGGACTTCGGCAAAGATCACGACGATCACGGTCATCACCAAGGTCGCGTAGGCGACTCCGGTCTCGCCGAAGAAATGCAGGAAGACCGTTGTCGCAAGGACCGAGCCCAGAATGTTGGCGATGTTGTTGCCGATCAGGATCGCCCCGATCATGGTCTCGCTGTGTTCGCGTAACGCGAGCACCCGGTGCGCCCGCTTCTCTCCCTTGCGGTCGAGCTGATGCATCCGCGCATAGGAGGCGCCGGTCAGGGCGGTCTCCGAACCGGAGAAAAAGGCCGAGCACACGATCAGCAGCAGGATACTGCCAATGGTCAGCAGCAATTCGGCGTCCATTATCCGCTATTTCTCCCTGACACTAGGCGTCGGCCGCCGCCGACAAATCTTCCTCAAGCATGGTCCGGACGACGTCCGGCATGACTTCGTCGCTGGTGAAGGCGTCACCGATCCGATGCGCCAGCACGAAACGGATGGTCCCGTCCCGGGCCTTCTTGTCCCGTCGCATCGAGGCCAGCAGATCCTCGGCCTTCCATTTTCCGGCCCCGGGGATGTCCCGCACCCGCGCCATCAGCCCCATGCCGGCCAGATGAGTGCGTGCGCGCTCCGTATCCTGCCCCGGGCACAATCCGAGTCGGCGCGACAGCTCCAGCGCCTGCACCATGCCGACGGAAACCGCCTCGCCGTGCAGCAACGAGCCGTCGTAGCCCGCCGCCGCCTCCAGCGCGTGCCCGAACGTATGGCCGAAATTCAGCAACTCCCGGAGACCGGCCTCGTGTTCGTCGGCGGCCACGACCGCGGCCTTCGCCTTGCAGCTCTCGACCACCGCCGTGACCCGCGCCGCCTCGTCGCCCGCGATCAGCGCGGCGCCGTGCCGTTCGAGCCACTCGAAGAACGCCGCGTCACGGATCAGGCCGTATTTCACCACCTCCGCATAGCCGGCGAGGATCTCGCGTTTCGGCAGCGTCGCGAGCGCACCGGTATCGGCGAGCACCAGGCGTGGCTGGTGAAAAGCGCCGACCAGGTTCTTGCCCTGCAGCGTATTGATCCCTGTCTTGCCGCCGACCGAGCTGTCGACCTGCGCCAGCAACGTCGTCGGAATCTGGATGAAGTCGAGGCCGCGCAAGACCGAGGCGGCGCAGAACCCTGCAAGGTCCCCGACCACGCCGCCGCCGAGGGCCACGACTCCGGTGCGCCGGTCGACGCCGCTCTCGAGCATCTTCGTGACCACGTGCTCGTAACTGGCAAAACTCTTCGATCCTTCGCCGGGTGCGACGGCAATGGTGTGAGAAGCGATCCCCGCCGCTTTCAGGGAGTCGATCAACGGCTCGAGCCAGAAACCCGAAACCGACGAATCGGTAACGATGAATACCTTCTTGCCGCGCAGAACCGGACCGATCTCGGCTCCCGCATTCTCGATCAGCTGCGGGCCGACCCGTATATCGTAGCTACGCTCACCGAGGGCAACGGGGACCGTCTGGATCGTTGTCATTTCAATGTCCTGTTCCTATCGAGGTCGGCGGGCGCGATTCTCATTCCGCGAGGACGGAGTCGGACAAGCCGTCGAAATACTCCGCCAGAACCTCGCAAGCCCGCTCCACGGTGATCTCGATCGGACCGCGGCGGGACTCAATCTCGAGATCCGCCAGTGCATAGACCGGGTATCGCTCGTCCATCAGTTTCTTGAGCACGCCGCGCGGATCTCGATTCGCAAGCAGCGGACGCCCCTGGCGCCGGCTGACCCGCTCGAAGAGGACGTCGAGATCCGCTTTCAGCCAGACCGAGACCGCGTGTTCCGCGATCGCCGCCCGCGTGTCCTCCGCCATGAACGCCCCGCCACCGGTCGCAAGCACCACCGGCGGCCCGTCCAGAATGCGCTGGATCACCCGCCGCTCGCCGCGCCGGAATTCCTCCTCGCCGAAACGCTCGAAGAATTCGGGAATGCTACAGTCGGCGGCCCGTTCGATTTCCTGGTCCGCGTCGATGAACGGCATCTGCAGCCGCTGTGCAAGGCGGCGGCCCACGCTGCTCTTGCCGGCCCCCATGAGACCGACCAGGACGATGCTTTTCGTCGGTCGTTCCGGGGAATGTGCCAAATCGGGGTGAATCACCATGGGAAGCAGGCCGCGGCACCGGATTGCAAGCGCAAGATCGCTTGTCTGATACGTCCGGTACCTCTCTTTACCTCTCCCTCGTTGAACTCGCTCAATGCGGCCGGTATGCTGCCGCAAACGCGCCATAATCCGCCGCTAGCATATCTTTCCAGATATGGCGTTGCAAACGCCTTGGGACGGGTGTGTGCAGGCCGGTCGGACAGGCGGCGCGCGAAACAGAATTTCCATGGGTCCACGGCATGAAATTGACGCTCTGGGTTGTGGTCGTCATAGCACTGTTCTTCGGCGGCGGCTTTGCGTTTCTCTCGACTTGGGATATCCCGGCACCGACCAGCCAGATCGAACAGGTCCTCCCGAATGATCAATTCCCCCGCTGACCGCCTCGTGCGGGGAACCTGCGCGGCGCTCGGCGTCGCAGCGCTGCTCTTCGGTCTTCCGGTCTCCGCCCCGGAGAGCCTGGCGCAAGGCGCGCCGAAGCCGCTGCTTCCGGCGCTCGGCGCCCCGAAGCCCCTGCTGACGCCGCCGCAGCCCGCCGCCCCCGCCGAAGCCACGCCCGGCGAGCCGGTTCCCTCCGCCGACAGCGCACCGAACGAGGATCCGCTGAAGGAAGGCATCGCCGTCGATGCCCTGGACGCGGTTTCGATGGAAACGGTCGGCACCATCGGTGCGGGCGAGGCCGCCTTGCCCGCATCCATGTGGGACGGCACCCCCCGTTCGGCGATCAAACGCATGCTGACGCTGGTCGGCGCACCGCCTGCAAACGCGACATTGCGCAACCTGCTCGAGCGCATCCTGCTGAGCCCGGCCGCGGTTCCGGAAGCGGACGATCCGTCGGATCACGGCGCGATCGTCAAGGCCCGGATCGATGCGCTCGAACGGATCGGCGCCTGGGAGGAATATGTCCGCCTCCTCGACATCGCACCCGTCGCCGGTCCCGAAGGCACCGACGCCGTCCTGCCACCGGCGCTCAGGGCGCGCCTGAAGACCGATGCCGGCTTCCTCACCGGCGATCTGGACAGCAGTTGTGCCATCGCCCGCGATGCGATGCTCTCGCTGCCGGAAGAGCGTTACTGGCAGAAAGCGGGAACCTTCTGTCTCGCACTCGCGGACGAGTGGGAAAGCGTGGAGTTCAATCTCCGCCTGATGCTGGAACTCGGGGAGGAGGACGCGCGTTTCTTCGAGCTGATGCGGGCCGTCAGCGGCACGGCCTCGAGCTTGCCGCAAATGCCCGAAGCCGCTCAGTTGCGCCCGCTAGACATTGCGATGATGCGGGTCTCCGGGATCGCCCCCGCGATGGCGGACGCCGACGCTGTCCCGGCATCCCTGATTCCGGTTCTCACCGATTTCCCGGCGATCCGTTTCGAGGATCGCCTCCGGCTCGCCGAGCGCGGCGAGCGCCTCGGGCTCGTGGCGCGCAAGGACCTGATCGCGCTCTACGAACTGGTGGAGATCGCACCCTCGCAGATGGCGAACGCGCTCAGCGTCGCCGCCGCCGACCCGAGCGCCAATGGTCGCGCCCTGCTCTACCGCGCGACCTCGAGCCAGACCTTGCCGCTGGCCCGGGCCCAGGCCATCCAGCAGGCATTGAGACTCGCACGGCGAGACGGACACTACGCGCAAACGGCGCGGCTCTACGCGCCGCTGATCATTGATATCCCGACGACCTCGCCGCATGCATGGTTCGCCGCCGATGCGGCGGCGGCCTTTATCGCGGCAGACATGGCGGAGGCCGCGGATCCCTGGCTCGCCCTCGCGGAGCGGGAGGCGCGGCTGGAACCGGAACAGGCTACGGTCTGGCGCGAAGCCGTCATCATGGCGCGTCTCGCCGCAGGTGAGCGCGTGCCGCTCGACAACGGCTTCCTGAAGAGCTGGTGGGACGGGCTGCGCGACGGGACGGCCGAGGACGCACCGGCCCGCGCGGCCCTGCTCTTCGGTCTGCTCGAGGCGACCGGCGCGGAAACGCCCGGAACGGTCTGGCGCGGGCTGGTCGACCGGGCCACGCCCGTCACCTACAAGTCCCCGCCGCCGACGCTGCAATGGGCGCGGGCCGCGGCGGCGGCCGGAGGGCAACTCGGGGAAGGCGCCCTGCTCACCGTTCTGTCTCTCTCCGGCGCCGAGCTTACAGAATTCGATCCGGCCCATCTGACGAGTTGCGTCCGCACGCTCTCGGAGCTCGGCCTCGAGCGCGACGCCTATCGCCTCGCACTCGACATCTACCTCGCCTCCGCGCCCGCGGCGGCGGCTCCACCGGCCAGCGAGTAACCGATGGGCGGGGATGCCGGATCGGTCGAACGGTTCCTCGAAATGCTCCTCGCGGAACGCGGCGCCTCGGCCAACACGATCGAGGCCTATCGCCGCGACCTGACCGACTTCGCCTCGACGCTTGCGGCACGCAAACGCACGCTCGGAGAGGCCGGCAGCGACGATATCCGGGCCTATCTGGCAGATCTCGAGGCCGCGGGCATGGCGCCGCGCACGGCGGCAAGGCGGCTATCGGCGATCCGGCAGTTCTACCGCTTCCTCTTCAGCGAGGGTGACCGGAGGGACGACCCATCCACGGTGATCGACAGCCCGCGCCAGGGCCGGCCGCTGCCCAAGATCCTGAGCGAGACAGACGTCGACCTGCTGCTCGCCGCGGCCCGGGGCAGGGAGGGGCCGGACGGGCTCCGCCTGACCTGCCTGCTGGAAGTCCTCTATGCGAGCGGTCTGCGGGTCTCCGAACTCGTCGCCCTTCCGCTTGCGGCTGTTGCCCGCGACCCGCGCGTGCTGATCGTCCGCGGCAAGGGCGGCAAGGAGCGCATGGTTCCGCTAACCGAGGCCGCGCGCGACGCGATCGCCGCCTTCAAGGAGGTGCGCGCCGGCTACCTGCCGGAAGGCGCCACCTCGCCCTTCCTGTTCCCTTCGCGCAGCAGCGAAGGCCATCTGACCCGGCGCCGCTTGGGACAGCTGCTGAAGGAGCTTGCCGCCGAATGCGGTCTTCGCCCGGCCGCGGTTTCGCCGCATGTGTTGCGGCATGCCTTCGCCACCCATCTGCTGGATCACGGAGCCGACCTGCGAAGTGTGCAGCAGATGCTCGGCCATGCGGATATCTCGACGACGCAGATCTACACGCACGTCCTCGCCGAGCGCCTGAAATCGCTGGTCACCGAACATCATCCGCTGGCAAAAGCCGCAGCGAAGACCTGACACGAAGCGGAAATCCAGACGTTGTAACCCGCTGCCCGGACGTTTATGGTGCGGCGCTTCCAAACACAGTGATTCGAGCGATATGCGCGTCTTTCTGGACTTCGAAAAGCCGATTGCCGACCTAGAGGGCAAGATCGAGGAATTGCGGCACCTCTCTTCCGAGGGCGATATCAATATCGCGGAAGAGGTTGGCAAGCTGCAGGGGAAGGTCGAAAGGCAGCTCAGGCAGTCGTATCAGAAGCTGACCCCGTGGCAAAAAGTGCAGGTCGCCCGGCATCCGGACCGGCCGCACTTCAAGCAGGTGCTGTCCCACCTGGTCGAGGACTTCACTCCGCTCGCCGGCGACCGTTCCTTCGGCGAGGATCAGGCGATCATCGGCGGCATCGGCCGCTTCCGGGGATATTCCGCCGTCATCATCGGGAACGAGAAGGGCGGCACGACGGAAGAACGCATCCGGCACAATTTCGGCATGGCGAAACCCGAAGGCTACCGCAAGGCGCGCCGCCTGATGGAAATGGCCGAGAGGTTCAGGCTGCCGGTCCTGACTTTCGTCGATACCGCGGGTGCCTATCCCGGCATCGGCGCCGAGGAACGTGGCCAGGCGGAAGCCATCGCCAAGTCGATCGAGGCTTGCCTCTCTCTGCAGGTCCCGGTCATCGCCTCGGTTGTCGGCGAGGGTGGTTCCGGCGGCGCCGTGGCGCTGGCGGCGGCGAACCGTGTGCTGATGTTCGAACATGCGATCTATTCGGTGATCTCGCCGGAAGGCTGTGCCTCGATCCTATGGCGCAGCGGCGAACATACGAAAGACGCGGCGGAAGCGCTGAAACTGACGGCGCAGGACCTGAAGAAACTCGGCGTGATCGACGAGATCGTGCCGGAGCCGCTCGGTGCCGCGCACCGGGACGCCGGAACCGCGCTCTCGTCCCTCGGCGACGCGGTCGAAGCCTCGCTCCGGCAACTGGTCGGCACCGACGGCGGCAAGCTGAAGGCCGACCGGCGGCGCAAGTTCCTCGAGATCGGCAAGAAAGGCCTCGCCTGAGACCCTTCGCCGCGCCACAGTAGAGTTAGCGTGACGCCTGCTCCCGATTCGCGTTAGGTGAATGCGGACCCGCTCCGGTACCGGACGATCATTGAGGATCCAGGGGACGGCAGAATGCTCGGCTATCGCACCCTTCTCATCGCGGTCCTGCTCGCGGCCCTCGCGGGCGGCGCCTACTGGTACACGCACCGCGAGGATGGCCCGCCGGATGGTTTTGCCCAGGGCAACGGCCGGCTCGAGGCGGAACGGGTGGATGTCGCGAGCAAGTTCCCGGGACGCCTCAGCGAGGTTCTCGTCTCCGAAGGCATGCAAATCGAGAGCGGCACCGTGGTCGCCCGCCTGGACGCAACCGAGATCACCGCACAGTTGCGGGAGGCCGAAGCCGCCGTCGTCCAGGCCGAGGAGGCGCTGAACGAGGCTCTCGCACTGCAGAGCCAGCGCAAGAGCGAGCTCTCCCTCGCGGATCAGGAAATGAAACGCGCCGAAACCCTCGGCGCAAAGGGGTTCGCCAGCGGCGAGACGCTGGACCGCCGCCGCACCGAGCGCGCCACGGCTGTCGCCGCCCTCGCCTCCGCCGATGCCGGGATCGCCCGTGCGCGGGCGGCGATCGAAGCCCGCAAGGCGACGGTCGCGCGCATTCGCGCCGATCTGCAGGAATACGTCATCACCGCGCCCGTTTCCGGCCGCGTCCAGTACCGTCTCGCCGAGCCGGGCGAGATCGTCGGCGCCGGAGGCAAGATCGTCACCATGCTCGATCTGACGCGCGTCTACATGACGATCTACCTGCCGACGCGCGACGCCGGCCGCATCGCCTATGGTGCGGAGGCGCGGCTGATCTTCGACGCCGCCCCGCAATACGTGATCCCCGCGCGGGTCACGTTCGTCGCTTCGGAAGCGCAGTTCACGCCGCGCTATGTCGAGACTGAAAGCGAGCGCGACAAGCTGATGTTTCGCGTCAAGGTCTCGATCCCGGCGGAGATCCTCGACGGCTACGAACGGATCGTGAAGGCGGGCATACCGGGCATAGCCATCGTCAGGACGGCGACGGAACTGCCCTGGCCGGACGAGTTCGCGGTCAACCTGCCGCCGCGCGATGGCTGACGGCGGCGCGCCGATCCGTCTTGCCGGTGTCGGCCACCGCTACGGCCGGACCGTCGCGCTTGACGGCATCGACCTTGAAATCGCGACGGGCAGCGCCGTCGCGGTGATCGGACCGGACGGCGTCGGAAAATCCACCCTTCTGGCCCTTATCTCCGGCACCCGCAGAATCCAGGGCGGAACCGTCGAGGTCTTCGACGGTAACCTTCGGCGGAGTGCCCACCGGCGCCGGGTCTGCGGCCGTATCGCCTACATGCCGCAGGGCCTCGGCAAGAACCTCTACCCGACCTTGTCGGTCGCGGAGAATCTGGACTTCTTCGCCAGGCTTTACGGCCAGGACGAGGGCGAACGGCGACGCCGCGCCGACGAACTGCTCCGGACAACCGGTCTCGCCCCGTTCCGGGAGCGCCCGGCGGAGAAACTGTCGGGCGGCATGAAGCAGAAACTGGCGCTCTGCTGCGCCCTGGTGCACGATCCGGACCTGCTGATCCTCGACGAGCCGACCACCGGCGTCGATCCGCTCTCCCGCCGCCAGTTCTGGGGACTGATCGACCGGATCCGCAAGCGCCGCCCCTGGATGACCGTCGTCACCGCCACCGCCTACATGTCCGAGGCCGAGCATTTCGAACGTCTCATCGCGATGAATGACGGCGCGATCCTGGCCGACGGCACCGCGGCGGAGCTGAAACACAGGAGCGGCGCCGATGATCTCGAGGACGCCTTCCTCGCCCTGCTCCCAGAGGGCCGCGACAAGACCCGCTTCGTCCCCCGCCCGAACCCGGAGCCGCTGGCGTTTGGGCCGGAGGTTGCGGCGATCGAGGCCCACGGCCTCGTCATGCGCTTCGGTGATTTCACCGCGGTCGATGCCGTCGATTTCCGCATCGAGCGGGGCGAGATCTTCGGTTTCCTCGGCTCCAACGGCTGCGGCAAGACGACGACGATGAAGATGCTCACCGGTCTCCTGACGCCGACCGAGGGCGAGGCCCGCATCTTCGGCGAGCGGATGAACGGCGGCGGCATGGAGATGCGCCGCCGCGTCGGCTACATGTCGCAGTCCTTCTCGCTCTATTCGGAGCTGACGGTGGGACAGAACCTCGATCTTCATGCGGGCCTATTCGGGATCGAGGGCACGGCAAAACGCGACCGCCTGCGGGAGCTTGCCGACCGCTTCGAGCTCTCGGACGTGATGGACATGCGGCCGGAGGCATTGCCGCTCGGCATCCGCCAGCGCCTGCAGCTCGCGGTCGCGGTGCTGCACCGGCCCGAAATGCTGATCCTGGACGAGCCGACAAGCGGCGTCGATCCGGTCGCCCGCGACGGGTTCTGGAACCTGCTGACGGATCTCTCGCGGGACGAGGGCGTGACGATCTTCATCTCCACCCACTTCATGAACGAGGCGGAACGCTGCGACCGGATCTCACTCATGCATGCGGGAAAGGTGCTGGCGATGGGCGCGCCGGCTGCGCTCGTCGCCGAATCCGGGTGCGAGACCCTGGAAGAGACCTTCATCCGCCATCTCGAGAAAAAGCAACGGGACAGCGGCGAGGCCGCGGCAGAAAACGCCCCGGCGCTCGACGGCGAAACCGTTTTCGCCGGAACGCCGGCCCGGTTCTCGGCGAGCCGGCTCTGGGCCATTGCCCGGCGCGAGGGTTTCGAACTGCTGCGCGACCCGATCCGTCTCGCCTTCGCCCTGTTCGGCCCGATCATACTGATGCTTGCCATGGGTTACGGCATCAGCTTCGACGTCGAGGACATGCGCTATGCCGCGTTCGATCAGGACCGCAGCCGGGAAAGCCGGATTCTGCTGCGCCAGTTCGAGGGCTCGCGCTATTTCTCCGCCGCGCCCGACCTCACGAGCATGACCGCGCTGGAACAGCGCATGCAACGCGGCGAAATCGGGCTCGCGCTGGTGATCCCGCCCGGATTCGGACACGACCTCGCCGCCGGGCACCGTCCGGAGCTGTCCGCCTGGCTCGACGGCGCCAATACCGGCCGCGCGGAGACGACACGCGGCTATGTCGAAGGCGCCTTCCAGTCCTTCCTCGCAGAAATGGCAAGAGAAGACGGCACGGCGGAGACGGGTTCCGCACTGGCCGCGATCGAGACCCGCTTCCGCTACAACCAGGGCTTCACCTCCCTCGAAGCGATCCCGCCGGGCATCCTCATGATGCTCATGTTCATGATCCCGTCGATGCTGACCGCCCTCGGCGTGGTGCGCGAGAAGGAACTCGGCTCGATCACCAATCTGCACGCGGCCCCGGCCACGCGCTTCGAGTATCTCGCAGGCAAGCAACTGCCCTACATCGCCATCGCGCTGATCAGTTTCCTGACCATGCTGGCGATCATGATCCTGCTCTTCGGCCTCGCCCCGAAGGCGAGCCTCCCGGTGCTCTTCGTCGGTGCGGTGCTCTATGCGACGGCCACGACCGGTTTCGGGCTTCTGGTCTCGACCGTCGTGACCTCCCAGGTCGCCGCGATCTTCGCCACCGCGATCATCGTGTTGATCCCGACCATCAACTTCTCTGGCATGCTGCATCCGGTGGCAACGCTCGACGAGACCGGACGGAGCATCGGCCGGTCGTTCCCCGGCGCCTATTTCCAGGAAATCAGCGCGGGGGTCTTCAACAAGGGCCTGCCCGCCGCCGAGCTGGCACCCAATCTCGGCGCGCTCGCCCTTTTCTGCCTCGTCTACTGGGCGCTCTCCTCGGTCGCCCTGCCGAAGCAGGCGCGGTAGGTCCCATGCGCGCGCTGCTCATCATCCTCCGGCTCGGCATCAAGGAAATCTACAGCCTCGCCCGCGACCCGGTCCTGATGGGGCTGATCGTCTACACCTTCAGCGTCAGCGTCTACATGGTGGCGGACGGGGTCGAGACGGAGCTCCGCGACGCGGCGGTCGCCATCGTCGACGAGGACGATTCCGCGCTCTCGCACCGGCTGCGCGGCGCCTTCCTGCCGCCCTACTTCAAACCGCCGGCCATCATCGGCATCCACGAGGTCGATCGTGTCCTCGACCAGGGGCTTTACACCTTCGTGATCGACATCCCGGCCGGTTTCGAGGCCGACATCCAGCGCGGCCGGAAGCCCGTCATCCAGCTCAGCGTCGACGCCACCGCCATGGCCATCGCCGGCAATGGCGCCGGCTATATCTCAGAGGTCCTGACCGGCGAGATCGCAAAATTCGTCAGCAGGGAGGAACCGGCCGCGGACGCGGCCGCCCGCCTCAAGCTCCGCGTGCTCTACAATCCGAACCTCGAAGCGGTGCGCTTCAACGCGGTGATGGAAGTCGTCAACAATATCGTCATCATGGCGATCATCCTGACGGGCGCCGCGGTGATCAGGGAGCGCGAGCACGGTACCATCGAGCATCTCCTGGTCATGCCGGTGAGCGCCGCCGAGATCATGATCTCGAAAATATGGGCAAACGGCCTCGTGATCCTCGCGGCGGTCCTTCTGTCGCTCGAATTCGTCGTGCGGCAAGGGCTCGGCGTGCCGCTCTACGGCTCGATGGAACTGTTCGCCACAGGGGCGTGCACCTTCCTCTTTTCGGTGACCGCCCTCGGCATCATGCTGGCGACCTTTACCCATTCGATGCCGCAATTCGCGCTGATCTGCATTCCGGTCTTCGTGGTCATGAACCTGCTCTCCGGCGGCCAGACACCGCTCGAGAGCATGCCGGAGTTCCTGCAGACAGTGATGCAGGCCTCACCCTCGACCCACTTCATCCGCTTCTCGCAGGCAGTGATCTATCGCGATGCTCCGCTCGAACTGGTCTGGCCGGAACTGGCGATCATGCTGCTGATCGGCTGCGTGTTTTTCGCTTTGGCCTTCCTGCGCTTCCGGGCATCCATGGCCGTGCGCTAGGCGGGATGGCCTACTCCCCGGCCTCGCGCCTGGCGGCGCTGTAGAGGTTCGGCCCCGCGAATTCCCGGTCATGAGTCAGCGACGGCACCTTGCCGCGCGCCTCGTCGACCTTCGCGAGATCGATCTCGGCGGTGATCACGCCCGGCTCCTCGCCCGCATCGGCCAGCACCTCGCCCCAGGGCGCGACGATGATCGAGTGCCCGTAGGTCTGGCGTCCCTTGGAATGGGTCCCGCACTGCGCCGCGGAGACAACGAAACTGCCATTCTCGATCGCCCGGGCGCGCTGCAGCACGTGCCAATGCGCCTCGCCCGTCACCTTGGTGAAGGCCGCCGGCGCGAACAGCACCTTGGCACCCGCCTGGGCGAGCGCACGGTAGAGATACGGAAAGCGGATATCGTAGCAGATCGTCAGCCCGAAGGTGCCCCACGGCGTCTCCGCCAGCACGCCTTCCTCGCCGGGCCTGTAGGAGGCCGACTCCCGGTAGGTCTGGCCATCGCCGACCTGCACGTCGAACATGTGGATCTTGGTGTAGCGCGCGGCGATGGCGCCGTCCGGCGCGATCAGGAAGCTGCGGTTTGCCAGCCGCTCGTCGTCGGTCAGCTTGACCGAGAGCGAGCCCGCATGGAGCCAGACGCCGAGTTCCGCCGCGAGCCCCCGGAAGGCAATGAGCACCTCGTGCTCCTCCTCCACCCTGGCCTTCGCGCGGGCGGCCGCCTTGTCCGGCTCGAACATGCCGACGATTTCCGGCGTGGTGATGAAATCGGCGCCCCGCGCCTTCGCCTCGCGGATCATCGGCGAGACCTCGGCGATGTTCACCTCCGGCTCCGGTTTCGAATTGGTCTGCACGCAGGCAACGGTGAATTTGGTCATCGATCGGATCCCCGGTCGGCGTTTCAGGAGGCTTGTGCGGCCAGCATGCCGTCGAGCTTACCACTCGCCTCGAGCGCCGCCAATTCGTCCGATCCGCCGATCCCGACATCGCCGATGAAAATCTGCGGCACGGTATGGCGGCCGTCGGCGCGCTCCTGCATCGCGGCACGCTTGGAGCTGCTCATGGTCACGTCGATTTCGGTATAGGTCACGCCCTTGCTCTCCAGCAGCTTCTTGGCGCGCACGCAGAACGGGCAGAACATGGTGGTGTAGATTTCGACCTCGGCCATGGAGGCAACTCCTTTGTTCCATTACCGACCTTAGATAGGAGCGGCCGGGCCGCGAATCCAGCATGGGCCCGGCAGCGATGCAAGACCCCAGCTAGAACACGCGTGCAAGGGTCAGCATATCGACCCGCGCCGCTCCCGCCTTCCGGCAGGCACGGATGCAGGCATCTCCGGTGGCGCCGGAGGTCCAGACATCGTCGACCAGAAGCAGGTGACGCCCGGCGAGGCACTCCCGTCGGCCGTTCCGGACCGAGAAGGCGCCCCTGACATTGTCGCGCCGCGCAGCCCTGCCGAGGCCGCCCTGGCTCGGCGTCGGCCGGGAGCGGGCGAGTGACAGCGGGTCCCACGGCAGGCCCGTGATCCGCGCCAGATCCGCCGCAATGAGCGCGGACTGGTTGAAGCGCCGCCGCACCCGACGCCACGGATGCAGCGGCACGGGCAGGATAAGCGGATCGGAGCGAAAGAGCTCCTCTCCCGCAAGCAGCATCCAGCGGGCAAAGAGTTTCGCCAGGCTTTCGTCCCCGCCATGCTTGAAGCGCAGGATCATCTCCCGGCTCGCATCGTCATAGGCGAGCGCCGCGCGTGCCCGCCCGAAACGCGGCCGCTCGGCGATGCAGGCGCCGCAGAACGCATCCGCACCGACATCATATTCGAACGGCCGTCCGCAGCAGGCGCACCAGGGCGGGCCGATGAAGCGCAGCGCCGACCAGCAGGCCGCACAGAGCGCATCGTCGGCCACCACCAGGGCGCCGCATTTCTTGCAGCGCGGCGGCAGCACGAGATCGAACAGCCGTCGTCCGTTCTGAATGGCGAAAGTTCCGATGCTGCCGCTCACGCCGCCGCCGCGCCTCCCCGGTCAGGCCAGGCTCCAAGCCCCTGGCCTCTTGCCAATGGAACGGATTGACGCTTTTCCCGGAGCCGCGCGATGGCCTATACCAGCGCCATGATGGATCAGATGCTCGTCTTCGACCGCGCGCAGGTAAGGCGCAACCGGGACCGTGCCGCCGGGGATTACGCCGCGCACGACTTCCTGAAACGGGAGATCACAGAGCGCGTCGTCGACCGGATGTGCGACATCCAGCGGCGCTTCCCGCGCCTGCTCGACCTCGGGAGCCACAGCGGGCTGTTGCGGCGAGGACTTGCCCCGAAACTCGGCGTCGAGTGGACCGTCTGCCTGGACCCCTCCGATCGCTTCGCCGGAATGGCGTCAGCATCCGGACCTGCCGTCGCCGCGGAGGAAGAGCTGCTTCCCTTCGCGCCGGCAAGCTTCGACGCCATTGTCAGCACGCTTTCGCTGCATTGGGTGAACGATCTGCCGGGGGCCCTTGTCCAGGCGCGCGAGTGCCTGAAGCCGGACGGCCTCTTTCTCGGCGCCATGCTCGGCGGCGAGACCCTGCACGAGCTCCGGGCAGCGCTGACGGAAGCCGAAATCGAGGTGCTCGGCGGGGCCGGCCCCCGCGTCTCCCCGTTCGCGGAGCTGCAGGACGCAGCAGGCCTGATGCAGCGCGCCGGTTTCGCGTTGCCCGTGGTCGACAGCGATCTGCTCACCGTCACGTACGAGAATGTCTTCCTGTTGATGCACGAACTCCGCGGCATGGGCGAGGGCAATGCCATCGTCACCCGGCGCAAGGGGATGACGCCGCGCACCGTCTTCCTGCGCGCCGCCGAAATCTATCAGGCGCGTCATGGCGGCCCGAACGGGCGCGTTCCGGCAAGTTTCCAGATCCTCTATCTTACCGGATGGGCGCCGCACGCCTCACAGCAGAAGCCATTGCGCCCGGGCAGCGCAACGCACCGTCTGGCCGACGCCCTTGACGGCACCGAAATCTCCGCCGGCGACCCCGCTCAGCCCGGTCGCAACCGGCGCTAGAACCCGATATCGGTTCCAGGCAGCGCGACGCGGCGCGAGATCAGTCCCTCCGGCCCGCTGATGGTACATTCGAGATCGCGGATCCGGCCATCCTCCAGACCATAGGCCCAGCCGTGCAACTGCAGGGGTTTTCCAGACTTCCAGGTGGCCTGGACGATCGGGGTCCGGCCCAGTGTCTGTACCTGCGAACGGACGTTCAACTCGCAGAGTTTCTTGTGCCTGGCTTCGGGACCCGGGGATTCAGCGAGTTCGTGTTCGTACCGTTCGGCAACGTCACGAATCGGCTGCAGCCAGTGGTCGACGATGCCATGCTCCTCTCCGTCAACTGCCGCATGTACGCCACCGCAGCCGTAGTGACCGCAGACGATCACATGCTTGACCCCGAGTACTTCGATCGCGAATTCGAGCACCGAAAGCATGTTCAGGTCGCCGGGATGGACCAGATTCGCGACATTTCGGTGAACGAAGACCTCTCCCGGTTCGAGTCCGGTGATGACGTTCGCCGGGACCCGGCTGTCTGAGCAGCCGATCCAGAGAAATTCGGGCGCCTGCAGTCCCGAGAGCTTGTCGAAATAGGCGGGATCCTCGCGCAGTTTCCCCTCCGCCCACGCAACATTGTGCTGCAGAAGACTCGACAAATCGCGCATCTCTGACTCCCAATCCATCCGAACCCGGCTCGGATGGATAAAGGATCTTGCCGCACAAACCGAGAGAAAAAGCGCGGTCTAGCGGGCGAGCCCGGCGGCCGTCAGGAACTCCGCAGCCTCGAGGATACGGCTATGGTCGCGGATTTCGATGATCAGCCGAGGGTCCGAGTTCAGCGCCGACAGCGCGCGGAACACCGACGGCCAGCGGACCGTACCTTCGCCGAGTACCCAGTGGCGGTCGGCATAGCCGTCCGCATCCTGCAGGTGCACGTGCTCCAGCATGTTCCCCGCGGCAACGACGTAATAGTCGACCGGCGGCGCGCCGGTAGAGCCGTGCGCATAATGCGCGTGGCCGGTATCGATCGACACCTTCACCCGCTTGCTGGCGAAGGACTCGGCGAGGCGTACCCGCCAGCGCGGATCGATATCCTCGATATTCTCGATCACCAGGGTAACGCCAACCCTCTCCGCGTGCGCCACCACGTCGTCGAGCACGGCATGCACACGGCCAAAAGCATCTTCCAGATACCCCGGCTTGTTATCGAAATTGTTGTAGTCCCATGTCGTAAAGGGGCTGTGCACCACCATCTGCGTGGCGCCGATCTCCTCGCAGACGTCGAGGCCCTGCATCATCCGCTTGCGGACAACCTGGCGCACGTCGGGATCTTCCGTGGCGATTGTGAAGCCCCAGAACGGGCCGTGGATCCCCAACCGTCCTTCGTGTCCCTCGAGCTGCTTTCTGATCTCGACGGCGAGCGGCTTCCATTCCCCGTTCAGCGTCTCGGCCTTGAAGAAATCCTGAAGCTCCAGATCGCGCCGCCCGTCGATCAGCCAGTCGCGATAGGTTTCCAGCATGCGGACGGGCATGGCCGCCCCCACGGTAGGCAGGGGCCGGGTTGCGGTTGTCGTCATCGGCGGGACTCCGTTTGGCTATCAGTCGGAAATTCGACGGGACCGAGTTTGCCTCCGGCAGGATTTTCGGAACAAAGAAGTTTTCGAGAAATCCATTCGGACCAGTTTCCCCGGACGGCCGGGCCGGTCTGGTCTATTCGGCGTCCGCGGGCAGGTCCATGTAGCGCTCCCGGACCGAGGCGATCTCGCTCAGGTTCCGCATGAACAACTCGATGCCGCGCGGATCGAAATGACGACCGCTTTCCGCCTGCATGTATTCGACGATCCGCTCCATCGGCCAGGCCTGCTTGTAGACCCTGTCGCTTCCGAGCGCGTCGAAGACATCCGCGATCGCCGTGAGCCGCCCAAAGATATGGATGTCCTCGCCCGCTTTTCCGTTGGGGTAACCCGAGCCGTCCCACTTCTCGTGGTGCTCGAGGGCAATGATCGCGGCCGCCTTGAGGATCGTGCGGTTCGATCCGGCCAGCATATCGTGACCGAGCCGGGCATGGGACTTCATCGTCTCCCACTCATTCGGATCGAGTTTCCCCGGCTTGCTCAGGATCGCATCCGGAATGCCGATCTTTCCGATATCGTGCAACGGCGAGGCCAGCTTGACCAGTTCCACCTCCTCCTCGCCAAGCCCGTAGGCCTCGGCGAGAATCCGGCTGATTTCGGCCACTCGCTTCACATGATTGCCGGTTTCCTGCGACCGGGTCTCGACCGCCTCGCCGAGCATGTAGACGATCTCTCGCTGGGTTTCGGCGACGTCCTCATGCAGCTGAGCGTTCTCGAACGCAATCGAGACATTCTGTATGAACAATTTTAGCAGGTGACGGTCCATCGGGCTGATCATCCCGACGCCGGACATGTATGTCAGGTTCGTCGCCCCGTTGCGATCCTTGAAATAGCCGACGAAATCGCCGTCTTCGTAAGAACTCGCGGCCGAGGCGACCGCCTTGTCGAGGCGCGCCATCACCGGAGCGGGGAGAACATTCCGGGCATCGTCCCCTGTCAGGTCGTTGAAGGCACCGGTTCCCGCCAGGATCCGGAGATCCTCGCCCGCACTGGTGGTCGCCTGCCCTCCACGGGGCACGCTGTCCTGCAGATAGAGCGCACTCGGGTCGAACTGCAGCAGGGCCGTCAGTTGCTCGAGAGTACCCTTGGCGAACTTGTTCATCGATTTCAGTTCGAAGATATTCGCCGACGCCTTGATCACCTGCTCGAGACCATGGCGGTTCTGCTCGATGGTCACGATGTCGCGGTAGGCTCTCAGCGAACTGCAGAACAGCGTATAGAGTTTGGTCGCCGTAAGGTCCGTCTTTTCCTTGTAGTCATTGATGTCGTAATCGGCGATCACCTGCCGCTCCGGCGCCTGCCCGGGCTGTCCGGTCCGAAGCACGATCCGCGACTGCCAGTTGTTCAGCTCCTCGCGGATATAGCGGGCGACATCCAGCCCGGCATGTTCGCTTTCCATCACGACATCGAGCACAATCAGGGCGGGGTCCGGATGGTCCGCCAGGACCTCGCATGCCTCGGCACCCGAATAGCAACTGATGAAGCTGAGACCGCGTCCGGCGAACTCGAAGTCCGCCAGGGTCAGTTTCGTGACGTCGTGCATCCCCGGATCGTCATCGACGATCACGATCTTCCATTTGGGCTTCGGGGTCCCCGCGCCCGAAAGCTCGGGTTGAGCGTCGTCCTCCGCCGCGAACGTCAGTTCGTCGTCGTCACTCATTCTCGGTCTCCGGGCTCAGCGGGATCGTGATGTCGAAACGCGTTCCCAGCCCCTGGTTGCTGAAGCAGCGAATGGTTCCAGAAAGCTGAGTCGTTACCAAATTATACACGATATGCATGCCAAGACCGCTGCCGCCGGAACCGCGTCTGGTCGTGAAAAACGGCTCGAAGATGCGTGTCCGCGTGTCCGCATCCATCCCGTTTCCGTTGTCTTCGAAAGTGAGTCTCAGCTGATCGCCGAACTTCATGGTGCGAATCAGAATCGTCCCGTTCCGGTCGGGGCCGAAACCGTGTGTCAGCGCATTGACGACCAGATTGGAAAGTATCTGCGCAAAGGCCCCCGGATAGCTGTTGATGGAAAAGTCGGCATCCGTTTCCAGTTGCAGCTCTACTTTCGGATAGTGCTTGAGCTGCGGCATCAGACTGTCGACCGTTTCCCGCAGATAGGCGTCGATATTGAAGGTTCGGCGCAGTTCGCTCGACTGATCCACAGCGACCTGCTTGAAACTTCGGATCAGCTGCGCCGCACGGTTGAGATTGCTCTCGATGATCCGCGTGCCTTCATCCGCGGCGGCGAGGTAACTATCGAATTGTGAGCGTTTAACGTTATTGCACGCGAACGCGTCCTTGATCCTCAGGGTCTCCTCACGGACGTGACTGGCGGCCGTGACCGCCGTCCCGACCGGTGTGTTGATCTCGTGCGCGACACCTGCAACGAGGCCGCCGAGAGACGCCATCTTCTCCGACTGGACAAGTTCGTCCTGCGCCAGCTCCAGATCCCACAGAGCCTGCCTCAGAAGTTCTTCGCTTTCTTTCTGCTCCGTGACGTCGACAGCAACCGTCACCACGCTCCCGTCCCCGACTTCATGGCGGCGCACGCCGAAGACTTTTCCTGAAACGGCGTTGTACTCGTAAATCCCGGAGCTCGGACTGCGCAGGGCGTCGAACGCACTCCGGTAGTTCTGCTCGACATCGCCGATACCGAAATCGCCGCGTTCGGCCATGTAACGCAGCACGTCACCGTAGAACTTACCCGGATCGAGCAACCGGCTTGGGACATCAAGGATTTCACGCAGCTCGTCATTTACCAGAACGATGTTCTGATCCTTGTCGGTGAGAATGAGGCCGGCGGGCGCGTTGTCGATGGTCGAGCGGAGCTGCGCCTCCTTGCGGGAAAGCTCCTCCTCGATGGCCCTGCGGTTGGAAATGTCCAAATGCCAGACGATGGCAGCCTCTTTCCCGGCAAAGACAATCGGGCGTGAATAGTGCAGGCACCACCAGGTCGAACCGTCGTGGCGCCTGCGCAGGAGTTCCAGATCCGAGACAGGGTTTTGCGCAAAATCCCTCCGGCGGACCGCTTCCAGATCCTCGGGATCGGCATAGGTTTCCGCCGCGCCCCACTCCGAGAGCGGCGTTCCGGGCGGTATTCCGAACATTCTGGCCATCGCCTCGTTCGCATAAAGCCGGTTGAGGCCTTCCGGCTCTATGATCGTGATCCCGACGGGGCTGAGATCCAGAAGCTGCTGCAGACTGCGCTCGCTTTCCTTCAGGCGTTCCGCACTTTGCCTGAGTTCCAGTTCGGCCGCTCTCCGCTCGCTGACATCGCGGACGATCGCGCAGAAAAACGCCTGACCCGGAACATCCACCTGATTGACGGACAGTTCGATCGGGAAGACTTCCCCGCCGGACCGTTGCGCCAACAGCTCCGTCGAGTTCCCCGCAGTCCGGCTCTTCCCGGCGAAGAAATCACTGTCGAAGAGCTTTTCGTGATTCTCGGCGGCGTTGCGTTCCAGCAGCATCGCAATCGGCTCGCCCGCCAATGTATCCGGCTCATAGCCGAAGATCGTCTTCACCGCCCTGTTGGCGGAGATAATCCGACCGTCGACATCCACCGTGATGATCGCTTCTGCCGCGCCGTCCACGATGTTCCGGTGCATCGCCTCGCTCAGCTCGAGTTCGACCTGCACCGCCTTGCGTTTCGCTATTTCCGCCTGAAGTTCGGATGTCCGGATAGACACGAGTTCTTCCTGGCGCGAATTCAGCGCCTGGATTTCCTCCAACCGCTCAACCCGCTCGGTGACGTCCATGAGTGTGCCGAAAATCGCGATCTTCTTCTCGCCCTCATAGAGCGGGCCCTCGCGCGCCTCCACCCAACGCACGGTTCCATCGGCGCGCAAGATACGGCATTCGGTGGCATTCTCGGCGTCGGTCTTCCAGACCCGCCGGAACCATTCGTCTATGGCGGCGCGATCTTCCGGATGGACCAGTTTGATGAACTCCCCCCACCCGGGCGTCACATCCGACTGGTTCAAACCGAGAATTCTAAAGGATTCTTCCGACCATACGATCTCGTCGGTTTCGAGCACCCAGTACCAGGAGCCAATCCGGCCGATCCGTTCCGCATGGCGCCGCGCGATCAGGTCCGGGAGGATCTCGCTCGACCCGCTTCGATCCGAAGACGGTCCCCGCCCGCCGCGCGCAAGTCCGAGATAGAGGAACAGAAATGAAGCGACCCCGATAGCAATGGACGCACTCCAGTTCCGGCCCGGCGCTTCATACAGATAGGCGGATACCCGTTCCGGTTCGAACCAGAGGAAGCTGAGATGGATCAAGGAAAGAACGGCAGCCGCGCCGGCAAACCCGATTCCCAGTTCCCGCCTGAATCTCACGCCTGTCGCGCGTTGCATCCGATCTCAGTCCCTGAACGGCACCAAACCCGGAAGCTAGCCGCCCGGTCGTTAAGAAGGCGTAAAGCAGCGGCATGGCGTGATGCCGAATGCTTTGAGGTCGCACGCTTTTGCCGTGGAATGT
The DNA here is from genome assembly GCF_965216895.1 of Nisaea sp. Classification (GTDB taxonomy): domain Bacteria; phylum Pseudomonadota; class Alphaproteobacteria; order Thalassobaculales; family Thalassobaculaceae; genus Nisaea. The sequence goes on along the minus strand of NZ_OZ244205.1, from coordinate 3,568,928 downwards.
CCCTCATTCGCAAGCGAAGCCGAGCTCTTGCGCGCGCCACGGCGGTACTGCTCCGTTCCATGGCCCGCCGCGTCCCGTTCAGCGCGTTCGCCGGGCACAGATCGCCCCCCGGTGATGCTTCCCATGACCTGACCCGGCACCGCTCTCCTTCCGCAGCGGATATTGTACTTTTTGCCGGTGACACTCAGAGTGTCCGTGTCGATCGAACGGCCATGGAAAAGAGTTGGGGGCAGGGATGAAAATGTTTGATCTGGGCGGCCGGGTCGCTGCGGTAACCGGCGGCAACGGCGGCATTGGCCTCGCGATGGCAGAAGGCCTCGCCGCGTGCGGCGCATCGATCCTCGTCATCGGACGCAATGCGGAAAAGAACCGAAACGCCGAAGAAACACTGAAGAAGCATGGCGTAGAGGCCGCCTCCGTCACCGCGGACGTCACCGGCGAAGAGGACTGCGCGGCGGCAATGAAGACCGCGAAGGAACGCTTCGGGCGGCTCGACATCCTGGTCAACAATGCCGGCACAAACATCCGCAACGCGCCACACAAACTCTCCCTCTCGGACTGGCAGACGGTGATCGCGACCAATCTCACCAGTGCCTTCATCTGCAGCAACGCGGCCTACCCGCTGCTCGCCGTCCAGGGCGGCAAGATCATCAATATCGGCTCCATGTTGTCGATCTTCGGCTCAAGCTATGGTGCTGCCTATGCCGCCAGCAAGGGCGGCATCGTGCAGCTCACCAAATCGCAGGCCGTCGCATGGGCGCCGGACAACATCCAGGCGAACGCGATCCTGCCCGGATGGATCAATACCGATCTGACGCGCCAGGCGCGCATCGATGTCGAGGGGCTGCACGACCGTATCGAGAGCCGCACCCCGGCCGCGCGCTGGGGCGACCCCGAGGATCTTTCGGGCATCGCCGCCTTCCTCGCGAGCCCGGCCTCCGATTTTGTTACCGGCACGGCCATCCCGGTCGATGGCGGTTTCTCCGTGAATATCTGACTGCATTCTACGAATCCCAAGGAACTGACATGACATCCAAGATTGACGAGGTCCTGAACTGGCTCGACGGCCAGCGCGAGGCAATGACCGACCTGCTGGAAGAGCTGGTGAACACCGAGTCCGGCTCTTACAACAAGCCTGGCGTCGACGCCGTCGGGGCGAAGATCGAAGCGCATCTGAACGCCGCCGGGATCAAGACGGAGCGGGTCGGAGCGGACGATTTCGGCGACTGCATCCGGGCCGAGATTTCCGCCGCGACGGGCGGCGCCAACCGGCATATCGTGCTGATGGGCCACCGCGACACCGTGTTCCCGGACGGCACCGTCGCCGAGCGTCCCTTCACCCGTGACGGCGATATCGCTTACGGCCCGGGCGTCGCCGACATGAAATCGGGCCTGGTGATGAACACCTTCATCATCGAGGCCTTCCACAAGTTCGGCGGCGCGCCCTTCCCGCTGGTCGCGCTCTATACCGGCGACGAGGAAATCGGTTCTCCCTCCGGCCGCCCGGTGATCGAAGCGACGGCGCGCGGCGCGCGGGCGGTGTTCAATGCCGAGCCCGGCCGCGAGACCGGCAACGTGGTGACCGGCCGGAAGGGTGCCTCTTTCTTCAAGTTCGAGGTCACCGGTATCGCCGCCCATTCCGGCGGACAGCCCGAACGGGGCGTCAGCGCGATCGAGGAGATGGCGCGCAAAATCCAGGCCCTGCACACGCTGACGAATTTCGAGACCGGCGTCACCGTCAATGTCGGCCTCGTCTCCGGCGGCAGCTCGGTCAATACCGTCGCACCGCATTGCACGGCCGAGGTCGATGTCCGCTTCAAGACCATGGAGCAGCGCGACCAGGTCTGGAAGGACATCCAGGCCATTCTCGATACCACGCATCTCAAGGGCACCGAGACACGCGTCGTCATGGAGCGCGGCTTCCTGCCGCTGACCATGTCCGGCGACAGCCAGGATATCTTCCAGCTCTATGTCGACGGCGCGGCCGAACTCGGATTGAAGATCGACGGGGAATATTCCGGCGGCAGCGCGGACAGCGGCTTCACAGCCCAGGTCGGCACGCCGACGCTGTGCTCCACCGGCCCGGTCGGCGGCGGCGCGCACAGCATCAAGGAATATTGCCGCCTCGACACCATGGTTCCGCGGGCGAAGGCCGTGGCGCTGGCGATATCACGCCTCAGCGCCTGATCCGGCCAAAGGGGGCCTCATTTTGCCGCGGCCGCCGGCAGGCGGCCGCGCGTTGATCTGGACTTTGCCGGCCCGACACCGCATTTCTCTCTGAGGGATAGGCTTTTCGGGGGAGATTCAACTCATGGCGAACGTTCTGGTTCTCTTTGCCCACCCGAGAACCGATCGTTCGGTCGCCAATACCGCGCTCGTTGAAGCCGCCGGCGACATGAAGGGTGTGGAACTCATCGATCTCTACGGCGAGTACCCCGATTTCGACATCGATATCGACCGCGAACAGCAAAGACTGATCGATGTTGACGTTCTCGTTCTGCAACATCCGGTCTATTGGTATTCAAGCCCCGCACTGCTGAAGGAATGGCAGGACCTGGTGCTCGAGTACGGTTTTGCCTACGGCACGGGCGGCACCGCGCTCACCGGCAAGACCATGCTTCAGGTCGCGACCTGCGGCACCGCCCGCGACGCTTACCGCAAGAATGGCAAATACGAGAACGAACTGCGCACCCTGTTCTCGCCGTTCGAACAGACCGCCAAGTTCTGCGGCATGAACTATATCGCCCCCTTCGGCGTCTTCGCTGCCGAGGACGCCGAGGAGGAAGGCCGTCTGGAGAGTATCGTCGCAGATTATGCGCGGCTGCTGGGCGCACTTCGCGACGAGACACTCAATCTCGAGAAAGCCGCCGCCGCGCCTCTCATGAACGACATACTCGACGAGTTGCTCACCTCGGATGCGGTGGCCAGGTAATGGGTTTTTTTCAGGACGCGTTCATTTATCTCCTGGCCGCCGTCGTCGCCGTCACGGCGTCGCACCGGCTCGGTCTCGGATCGGTGCTCGGCTATCTCTTCGCCGGTATCGCGATCGGTCCGGTTCTCGGATATGTCGGCGGTTCCGAGACGGAGTCGGTAAAGCATTTCGCCGAGTTCGGCGTCGTCATCATGCTCTTCCTCATCGGTCTCGAGCTCGAACCGCAGATGATCTGGCGGTTGCGCTGGCAGCTTCTCGGTCTGGGGGGCCTTCAGGTCGCGCTGACCACCGCGGCACTGACCGGCGCGGCAATGGCGGTCGGATTCACGTGGCAGGCAGCGCTGGTCATCGGCATGACCCTGGCCCTTTCCTCGACCGCCATCGTGCTGCAGACCCTGAACGAAAAGGGCTGGATGCGATCGAGAGGCGGACAATCCTCGTTTTCCGTTCTGCTGTTCCAGGACATTTCCGTCATCCCGATGCTCGCCATCCTGCCGCTGCTTGCCGTCGGCGATCCGATCCCGGTCGACGGTGCGGGGGCACCTGCCGTTCACGGAAACATGCTGGACGGTTTCCCGGGCTGGTTCCAGACGCTGGTAATCGTCGCCACCATCGCCGCGATCATCCTCGCCGGACGGTTTCTCGTACGGCCGGCTTTCCGTCTGATCGCCGCCTCCCGGATGCGCGAGCTCTTCACGGCCGCGGCCCTGCTGATCGTGGTTTCGACCGCGCTCCTGATGGACCTGGTCGGGGTATCCGCCGCGCTCGGCGCCTTCCTGGCCGGCGTGGTGCTCTCCACCAGCGAGTACCGGCACGCGATCGAGAGCGATATCGAACCGTTCAAGGGCCTGCTGCTCGGCCTTTTCTTCATTTCGGTCGGCGCCGGGATCGATTTCCAGCTCCTGTTCTCGGAGTTCCTCGTGATTATCGGTATCGCGCTCGGGATCATTCTCGTGAAGGCCCTGGTACTCCTTGCTCTCGCGGGAATTTTCCGCCTTCCCTGGCAGGACACCTGGATGTTCGGTCTCGGCCTTGCGCAGTCCGGCGAATTCGCCTTCGTCCTGTTCGGATTCGCCGGCTCCAGCGGCGCGCTGGCGGGCAGCCTCGTCGAGGTCCTGATCCTCGCGGTCGCGGTCACCATGCTGCTGACGCCGCTCCTGTTCATCCTGTTCGAGCGCTATGTCGCGCCGCGCACCGTCAGTTCGGTTGCACGCCCGGCGGACGAGATCCCCGAGCCCGGCACCATCGTGATCGCCGGTGTCGGCCGCGTCGGCCAGATCATCGCCCGCCTGATGATGGCCGAGGGCTACAAGATCGTGGTGCTCGACCACGACCCGAACCTCGTCGAGCGGATGCGGCAGACCGGCGTACACAGCTATTACGGCGACGCCACCCGTCCGGACCTGCTCGAAGCCGCCGGACTTGGCGAGGCCCAGGTCTTCGTCGCCGCGCTCGACGACCAGGGTCAGCAGACCGCGATGGTCCGTCACGTGGCGGAGCATTATCCGAAATGCCGCATCGTCGCCCGCGCCTTTGACCGTCATCATCTCTACGAACTGGAAAATGCCGGCGCGCATGCGATCGAGCGCGAAGCCTTCGAAGGCGCCCTCTCGCTCGGCAAGCGCACCCTGCGGGAACTCGGCCTGCACCCGTTCCGGGCGGAGCAGAAGGTCCGCGCCTTCCGCCGCCACGACATGCAGACGGTCGACGTGCTCCGGGATTACTGGGCCGGCGGCATGGGAAAGAAATACTTGAATGCCGTGCGCGAAAGGCTCGACGAGCTGATGCAGGTGATGCGCTCGGACCGGATCGCCGGCAAGAACATGCCGGATCGCGAATGGTCGCCGCCGCCATCCGAGGATTCGGAACGTTGATGGCTGAAACCGGTCAACCCCAGGGCTTTTCAGCGTCCACGAAATAAAATAGAACCGATCCGGTCTCTATTAAGTCAATCCCACCCACTCAGAGGACATATCCCGTGGAAGCCATCGACCTTCTGCTGACCCGCCGTTCCGTCGTCGTCAAGGACATGGTCGGGCCGGGCCCCGACGCGGCGGAACTGGAGAAAATCCTGACGGCCGGAACCCGGGTCCCGGACCACGGCAAGATAGGGCCATGGCGTATCCAGGTGCTGCACGAGAAAGGCCAGGCGGCTCTCGGAGAGGTCTTCGCCAGCCGCTTTGCCGAGATCTGGGGCGAAGATGCGACCGAGAACATGATCGCCTTCGAGCGCGCCCGTCCGAGCCGCGCTCCCGTCCTTCTCGTGGTGACCGCCGACCTGCACCCGGATCACAAGATACCGCTTATCGAGCAGCAGATGTCCGGCGGCGCGGTCTGCATGAACCTGCTGAACGCCGCTCATGCGCTCGGTTACGTCGCCCAGTGGCTGACCGAATGGCCGGCCTTCGATGCCGGCGTGAAGCAGGCGCTGGGCCATGCACCCGAGACCGACATCATCGGCTTCATTTATATCGGCAGCGCCACCGGCGCGCCGCAGGAACGGGTGCGGCCGGATCTCGCGACCGTGGTTTCCGAATGGACCGGAGTGTGAGCGGACTCGATATCCGTCGCGCAACAACGGCGGACATTCCGCGGGTCGCCGGTATCTACCGGGATGCCCGGCTGCACGCCTACCACGGCCTGGTTCCGGATCCGGACATCATCGCGAGCGCCGCGCCCGACAGGCCGAAATGGCGCGAGCTGCTCGCCGACCCTGCGGTCTCCGTCTTCGTCGCCGAGCGCGACGGCGCGATCGTCGCCATGGCCATCATGGAGGGAGTGAAGCTCGAATCCCTCCACGTCGATCCGGCGGCGCATGGCAGCGGCATCGGGCAGAGGTTCCTCGCCTTCTGCCGGCAGCAGGCCGGGCCCGGCATGGAGCTCTACTGTCTCGCCGGCAATCACCGCGCGATCGAATTCTATTGCAAGGCAGGGATGCGGCAGGCCGGAGATGTCGACCAACTGATCTTCGGCAAGATCTATCCCGCCCACCGCTTTGTCTACGAGGACTGACCCGGCGCCTTGAGGCCCCGCGAGAGGGCTTCGATATGCCTGCATCCTATTCCGCAGCACCCGCCGATGACCGTGGCGCCCAGCGCCTGCCAGCGCCGTGCCCATCGGACATAGGTATCGGGATCGAGGTCGTGGCGAATCTCCTCGATACCGTCATTCGCGGGTCTCTCGTCGGCCGGTTTCGTGAAGGCATTGGCATAGACCCCGATCCGGACGCCGTCAGGTACGGTCGCCGCCGCCTGCCGCAGTCCTGTCTCCATGACTTCGGGCGCGCTGCAGTTGAACAGCACCGCTTCGGCACCCGCGGCAACCGCGGCTTCGACCGCCGCAGGCACCGCCTCTCCGGAGCGGAGGCGCGCCGCGCTCGGATCGGGATCGTCGTCCTCCAGCGTGTAGGACACCCAGAGCGGCTTCGCCGCCGCCGACGACACCTTGGCGGCAGCCTCCATCTCCTCGATGCTGCTCATCGTCTCGAGCAACCAGAGATCGGCATAGGGCGCGAGACCCGCAACGATTTCGCCGAGCAGCGCCGGCGCTTGGACCGGATCGAAATCCTGAGGGAGATAGGAGCCGAAGACGGGAGGAACGCAGCCCGCGACGCGGACACCCTTCCTCCGCGCCGCGGCCGTGCGCGCCAAACGCCCCGACAGTTCGATCAGCGAACGGCCGTCTGCGGCGAACCTCTCCTCTCCGAGATGAAAGGGCACAACGGCATAATTGTTCGTCGTGATCACCTCGGCGCCGGACTCGATGAATTCGGCATGGACGCGTCCGACGATGTCAGGCGTTTCGATCAGCGCGAGCGCCGACCATTCTGGTTGACGAAACGGCGCGCCGAGCCGCTCGAGTTCGCGCGACATCCCGCCGTCCAGAATGACGATATCCTCCTGCATCACGGGGATCCTCCACCGCTGTCATATCGGGGTAGTCTGCCGGTCCGGCGCCGGTGCGCGCGACATGGCACTCATCCCGATAAGCCTATTGCCCGGGGGCCGCAAGACGCTTACCACTCGACCGGACAAATCTGATCTCCCGGGAGGAATAATGACCAAATTCGGAAAGCTGCTCTGCTCCGGCCTGCTCGCGGCGGCGATCGCGTCGCCGGCCTTCTTCGCGCCGGAGGCCACGGCCGAAACCCGCGTGACCTACAAGTCCGCGAAATCGACCTCGTCCTACTACCAGATGGCCGTGCAGGTCGCCGAGGCTGTCAAGAAGGCGACCGGCGGCGCCATGGTGCTGACCGTCGAGGAAAGCCAGGGCTCGGTCCAGAACGTCAAGGAGGCGGCGCGCCGGCCCGGCAACTACGTCTTCACGACTCCGCCCGCACTGGTCAAGCTGGCCATGGGCAACAAGAAGATGTTCGAGGGCGATGCGGATTATTCCGGCATTCGCGCACTCTTCCCTATCCCGTCGCTGACCATGCATTTCGTCGTTCGCGCCGACAGCGGCGTGGCAACCTTCGCGGACCTGGACGGCAAGAGCTTCATCATCGGCAAGGGCAGCTTCGGCGCCCGTGAAGCGGCAAAGAATTTCGAGCTTTTCGGACTCGACGGCAAGATCAAGCTGGTAGATGCGGAACTGAACGCCGCCGTTCCGGCGCTGAAGAACCGGCAGGTCGACGGCTTCGCCACCGCCGGGTCCTTTCCGGCCCCGAACGTGATCGAGGCTGCCGCGGGCACCGAGGTGCGCGTGCTCTCGATGACGGACGAGCAGGTCAAGGCAACCAAGCGCACCAAGCTGGTGATCCCGGCCGGGACCTATCCGGGGGTCGATTACGACGTCACCACCACTTCGCTGCCGGTGGTCGCCTACAGTACCACCAACATGAGCGACGACGACGCCTATGCGCTCACCAAAGCCTATTGGGAAGCCAAGGCCGACATGGGCAAGAGCGCGAAATGGTGGAACGGCGTGAAGCCGGAGATGCTGGCCAACGTGATCGGCAAGCTACACCCGGGCGCGGCACGTTACTACGCCGAAGCCGGCATCGCGGTTCCCGACGCGCTCAAGTAGCAGCCAACCTGAAACGAAGGGCGCTCCGGCGCCCTTCGTCCTGATTTCCCGACCGAGTTCCCGCACATGCCCACGCCCAGAGACGAGCGGATCGCGCAAGCGCGCATCGTAACCGGCCTCGTCACCCTGCTTGCCTTCCTCTCGGTTGGCTTCCACGTCACCCTGATCTTCACAGGCTTGCTTCCGAACCTCGTCGTCCGGCCGCTGCATCTCGCGCTCGCACTGCCCTGGGTTTTCGTGATCGGCGCGGGCGGAACGCAATTCTCGCGCGCCACCGGCTGGCTCTGCGCCGGAGCCGGCATCGCGATCTGTCTCTATATCGCGCTCAATGCGGAGACTCTCGGCGACCAGTACGGCTACACCGAAGGCTGGCCACAGCGCATCGGCGGCATCCTGATCATCCTGATGGTGCTGGAGATGGCCCGCCGTGCGGTCAAGCTGGCACTTCCGTCTCTCGCCGTCATCGCGCTGCTCTACGGTCTCTTCGGCCAGCATCTGCCGGGCGAGTTCGGTCATCCGGGCCTTCCCTTCGACAGTCTGCTCGGCACCCTGACCATTGCCGAAGGCGGGCTCTGGGGACCGCTCACCGGTGTATCGGTCAATATCGTCGCCGTCTTCATCGTGCTCGGCGCGGTTGTCGGTGCGGGACATGGCGGCACCGGCTTCATGAATGTCGCGACCCGGCTCGCCGGGCGGCTGAAAGGCGGCGCGGCCAAGGTCTCCGTCCTCGCCTCCGCCTTGTTCGGCTCGATCAGCGGTTCGGCCTCGGCAAACGTCGCCTCGACCGGCGCCTTCACGATCCCGACCATGCGCCGGCTCGGCTATCCGGCACCGCTCGCCGCCGCGGTTGAGGCCGTCGCCTCTTCCGGTGGCCAGATCATGCCGCCGCTGATGGGCGCCGGCGCCTTCGTCATGGTCGAACTCCTCTCGACCACCTACGACGTCATCGTCGCCGCCGCGATCCTGCCGGCACTGCTCTTCTTCCTTGCCGTCTGGTTCGGCATCGACTGGTTCGCGGCACGCGACGGCCTGAAGTCGATGGACGAGTCCGAGATCCCGGACCGGCGCGCCGTCCTGACTACCGTGCCGTTCTTCGCGATTCCCTTCGGCGCCCTGCTGATCGTGCTCTTCGGTACCGGCTACACGCCGCAATATGCCGCCGGCATAGCGATCTTCGCCGCCACCGCGATGCTGCCGCTTGACACAAGCGGCTTCGCCGGGCTCCGCGTGACGTGGGAGCGGGTCTGCACCGCCAGCATCGAGGCCGCCCGGCAGATCGCCATGATCGCCTCGATCATCCTCTGCGCCGGCATCATCATCGGCGTTCTGAACATGACCGGGCTCGGCGTGAAGGTGACCTCGGCGATCCTCTCCTTCTCCGGCGGCCAGCTCTGGGCGGCGCTGCTGTTGACCGCGCTTGCCTGCCTGATCCTCGGCATGGAGGTGCCGACCACGGCGGCCTACGTGATCTGCATTTCGGTCGCGGGCCCGGCCCTTCAGGAACTCGGCCTGCCGCCGTTGACGGCGCATCTCTTCGTCTTCTGGTACGCCCTGCTCTCCACGATCACCCCGCCGGTCTGCGGCACCGTCTTCATCGCGGCGGGCATGGCCGACGCACCCTGGCTGAAGGTCGCCGGCCATGCGATGCGGCTCGGCATCGGGCTCTATGTCGTTCCGCTCGGCATCGTCGCCAATCCGGCGCTGATCGCGCTGACCGACACGCCGCTCTTTGCGCTCGGCGCTTTTCTCAAGCTCGCGGCCGGTCTCGCGCTGATGAGCTGGGGGCTGGTCAACCTCAAGGCCGGGCTGCGCGCCCTCGCCGCCTTCGCCGGCGGCGTCGCTGTGGTCTTCGCCTTCGGTATCTGATCTGATCCAGCCACGTCACCGTCCCAGAAAACGGAGTCATTCCCATGTCCTCGATCGTCGTGAAATCCGCAATCTACGGAGACATGTTCGGTACCGCCGACATGCGCGGCCTCTTCGCCGACAGCACCATTCTCGGACTCTATCTCGACGTCGAGACCGCGCTGGCGCGGGCCCAGGCGAAACTCGGTCTGATCCCGCAAGAAGCGGCGGAAGCGATCACAGAGGCGGCCGATACCCACAAGCTCGACATGGAACGGCTCTCCGCCCGCACGCAGATCGTCGGCTATCCGATCCTGCCGCTGGTCGAGCAGCTTTCCGACTGGGCGCCGGACGGGCTCGGGCAATACTGCCACTGGGGCGCGACGACGCAGGACATCATGGACACTGCCGACGTGCTTCAGATCCGCGCCGGGCTCGACATCGTCGAAGAATATCTGGAGCGGATCGCCGCCGCGCTGGCGAAACTCGCCGAGGCGCATGCGGAAACCCCGATGGCCGGGCGCACCCACCTGCAGCATGCCCTGCCGGTGAGCTTCGGCTTCAAGGCCGCGACATGGCTTTCCGCCATCGACCGGCACCTGCAGCGGCTGAAGGAGCTCCGCCCGCGGGTCGAGGTCGTGCAGTTCTCCGGCGCGGCCGGCACCCTTGCCTCGCTCTCCGGCAACGGTCTGGCGACCCAGGCGGCGCTGGCGGAGGAACTCGGTCTCGGCGTGCCAGACATTACCTGGCACACGATCCGCGATGGCCTGGCCGAGGTCACGGGCTTCCTCGCGCTGGTCACCGGGACAATCGGCAAGATCGGCTACGACATCATGCTGATGATGCAGACCGAGACGGGCGAGGTGCTGGAGCCGTTCGTTTCCGGGCGCGGCGCCTCCTCGACCATGCCGCAGAAACGCAACCCGATCTCCTCGGAAATGATGCTGGCCTCCTCCAAGATCGTGCGCGAGCAACACAGCGCAATGCTCGACGCCATGGTGCAGGACCACGAACGCGCGACCGGCCAGTGGCATGTCGAGTGGCACGCCCTGCCGACCGCCTTCATCGTCGCCTCCGGCGGCCTTGCCGCGGCGGCGGAAGTGCTCGAAGGCCTCGAGGTCCGCCCCGATGCAATGCGCAAGGTACTCGACACTACCAGGGGCCTGATCGTCGCAGAGGCGGTGATGATGGGCCTCGCCCCGCATATCGGCCGCCAGGTCGCCCATGACGTGGTCTATGATTGCTGCCGCAGGGCGCTCGCCGGCGAGGCGAGCTTCCTCGACGCGCTGATGGAGGAGAAGGCGATCTCGGATACCCTCGACCGCGGCACGGTCGAGGCCCTCACCCGTCCGGAGAACTATCTCGGCGAGGCGCCGGAAATGGTGCGCCGCCTGCTGCTGAAACGGCGCACCTGACGCTCAGGCATTCTCGAAAATATTCCGGCCCGTCCGATCCACGCCGCGCATCAGGAAGACTTTCTGTTTCGACTGGTCGCGGATCTTCTGCGCCTCGGCCTTCTCTTTCGCGAGATCCCGGTCGAACAGACTCGTCGTCGGCATGAAGCGCATGGTCATGCCGCGCCGCGGCTTGTCCGAATGGTTCGCCTCGGAGCCGTGCAGCAGATAGACGTCATGCAGCGAGATCTGCCCGGGTTCGAGCACCAGATCGACCGCTTCCTCCTCGTTGTAGACGGAAGGATCGAGTTCCTGGTTCAGCGTCACGTCCGTCGCATCGGTCCGGTTATGCGCCTTCAGACGCTGGTCCTTGTGCGAGCCGCGAATGAATCTGAGGCATCCGTTCTCCGGCGTCGCCGCATCCACCGCGAGCCAGACGGTGCAGGTCGCGAGTGGCCGGATGGGCCAGTATTCCCCGTCCTGGTGCCAGGGCGTGCGCTTGCCGCCGCGCGCGGGCTTGGCGAAGAAGCTCATGTTCCAGAGCGCAAGATCGGGGCCGATCAGCTGCGAGATCATGTCGAGGATCTCCGGGTCCTCGGCGAACTCCCGGAAGGCCGGCTCGTGATCCAGCAGGGCATTGCAGTAATCCCTGAATTCCGGATGACGCTCCAGCAACGCGCTATGCAGCCGCTTGATCCTCTCCAGCCTGTCCGGCGCAAGCCGGAAATCCGGGATGACGTAGCCATCCTCGTGATAGCGCGCGACCTGCTTCGCAGTCAGCATGGCATCCTCCCTGATACCGTTTTCCCGAAGCTTAGCGCCAACCGCCCTACTTGTCCCCGCGCGCGGAATGTTGGAATGTTTGCGGGCTTCAGGTTGGGGGACTTCAGGAATGTCGGAAAATCGAGGCGAGGCGCTCCGGGCGCGGCTTGCAGCTTTGAAAGTGGTGCCGGTGATCCGGACGCCGACCGCGGACCTCGCGATCCGGGCCTGCGAATGGCTGCTGGATGCGGGTATGCAGACGCTGGAGCTGACCTTCACCACACCGGACGCGCACCGCGTCATCGAGACCTTCGCCCGCACCACGCCGGATGCACTGATCGGTGCCGGCACCGTGCGCACCGCGGAGCAGGCGAAAGCGGCGGCAGATGCCGGTGCCGCTTTCCTGGTTTCGCCGGGTGCCGCCGCCGGAGTCGCCGACGCCGCCAGAGCGCTTGACCTGCCCTATCTCCCCGGCGCCGCCACGCCGAGCGAGGTCGAGGCCCGCTGGGCCGATGGCGCGACCGTGGTGAAGATCTTCCCGGCCCGCGAATGCGGCGGCCCCGGCTTCCTGAAAGCGGTCAGGTCGGTCTATCCGGAGATCCCGCTGATGCCGACCGGCGGCGTCTCGCCCGAAAGCGCGAAATCCTATCTCGATGCCGGCGCGCTCTGCCTCGGTATGGGCGGCGAACTGGTCTCGGTCGCGGCCCTCAAGGCGAACGACCCCGCCCCGATCCGCGAGGCCGTCGCCCGCGCCTTTGCGTCGGTCGCCTCATGAGCGGGTTTCCGGAACTGCTCTGTCTCGGCGAACCCATGCTGGAATTCAACCAGCAGCCGGACGGGCGCTATCTCGCCGGTCACGGCGGCGACACCTCGAACGCGGCGATCGCCGCGGCCCGTCAGGGTGCCGCGGTCGGCTACCTCACCCGCATCGGCCGCGATCCCTTCGGCGAGAGCTTCCGGCAGCTCTGGGAAACCGAGAATGTCGACATGCGCGGCGTCGAACAGGCAGAGGATGGCCATACCGGGATCTATTTCGTCACCCACGGCTCCGGCGGACACCAGTTCAGCTATTTCCGCGCCGGCTCGGCCGCCAGCCGGATGACGCCGGATTTCCTGCCGCGCGAGATGATCAGGGCGGCGAAGATCCTGCACATGTCCGGGATCAGCCAGGCGATCTCCGCAAACGCCGCCGACACCGTCTTCGCCGCCATCGCGCTGGCGAAGGAGACCGGCGTGAAAGTGTCCTTCGATCCGAATCTGCGGCTGAAACTGTGGCCGCTGGACCGGGCCCGCGCGACCATCCACGCCGCCATGGCAGAGGCCGACATCGCCCTGCCGGGCCTCGACGATGCGGAAGTACTGACCGGCAAGAGCGATCCCGACGCGATCGCCGACTTCTACCTCCAACTCGGAGCCGGGATCGTCGCGCTGACGCTCGGCGCGGAAGGTTGCCTCGTCGCAACGGCGGACACGCGGCAGCGGCTCCCCGGCCGTCCGGTCGCCGCGCGGGACGCGACCGGCGCGGGCGACACGTTCGACGGCAGTTTCCTCGCGGAGTATCTGCGCACCGGCGATCCGGTCGGCGCGGCGGTCTACGCCAATGCGGCGGCGGCGCTCGCGACCGAGGGATACGGTGCGGTCGAGCCGATGCCGCGGCGGGAAAAGGTCGAGGCCCTGCTCGACCAATGCTGAAATTTGTCCAGATGATTGAATCTGTTCGTGCCGTACCGGATTCCGCTATCATCTGAACCGGCCACAGCCGCTTTGCGTTTTCCACTTGGCACGCGTCACGGATCATAAGCATGCAAGGCGATAGCACAGCCCCCGGAACACAGTTCGGACGATTGTTCTTTCTTGGCGGCCACCGCCGGTCGTCGGTCCTTTCGCCGCTCCAGCTTGTTCTGGTGACCTTCGCGCTTGCCTGCTGCGCAGGACTGCTCGGCTATTTGAACGCGAGTCCCGGGGACGCCGTCCTCACCGCCATGGTCGCGCTGCTCGGCGGGTACATGGCGGCCAATATCGGCGCCAACGACGTCGCGAATTCGGTTGCGACTCTGGTCGGTGCACGAGTCCTGCCGCTCGGCGTTGCCTTGCTGTTCGCCGCCGTGGCGGAATGCGCCGGGGCGCTGTTCGCCGGGGACCAGATTGTCGGGCGGATTGCGTTCAGAATCGTTGATCCGGATCTTGTGCGGGACCCGGTCGGATTCGTCCATGGGATGGCGGCAGCCCTCGCTGGCGGAGCAATCTGGATCAATCTTGCGAATGCCCTGCGCACGCCGGTTTCCACCACACACGCGATCATCGGCGGAATTGTCGGCGTCGGGATCTTCGCGCTCGGCATTCAGGCGATCGTTTGGGGAGAGGTCGCCGCCATCACCATCGGCTGGTTCGTTTCGCCGGTTGCGAGCGCGCTTGCCGCCATTGCCATTCTCGGTTTCATCAAGCGAGAACTGCTCGAGGTGCGGGACAAGTTGCGGGCCTCCCGGACTTGGATCCCGCTGCTGGTGGCGGCGATGTCCGCGCTGTTCACCTTCTTCCTGATCAAGAAGGGTCTGGCGAATGTGTGGCAGCCGACGGCGCCGGTCATGCTGACCACCGTGCTCGCCGCCTTCATCGCCAGCATGGCGCTCGCCGGCCCTTATATCCGCCGTACCTCGATGGGACTGGCGAACCGCCCCCAAACCGTTCGCAAACTCTTCCGGCTGCCGCTGATCGCCGCCGGCGGGTTCATCGCCTTTGCCCACGGCGCCAACGACATCGCCAACATCGCGGGACCGGTAACGGCGATCCTGCATGTCCAGGCGACCTCGGATCTCGACCTCGCGCCCGGCATTCCGTTCTGGGTCTTCCTGCTCGGCGCGATCGGCATTTCCAGCGGGCTTCTCCTCTTCGGCGGCGGCATGGTCCGCGTCGTCGCGACCCGCATCACCAAGATCAATCCGCTGCGCGCCTATGCCGCCGCCATGGCGGCAGCCGCGACGGTCACGGCTGCCTCCTGGATCGGGTTACCGGTCAGCACCACGCAGACCGCGATCGGGGCTATCCTCGGCATCGGGATATATCGCGAACTCCGCGCGAAGAAGAACCGTGCGCTCAAGGCAAACGCCAAACCGAAGCGGCCGCGGCGGCTGATCCGCCGCGGCGACGCCCTGCGCATCGTCATTGCCTGGACCGTGACCTTTCCGGCCTCCGCGGTCATTTCCGGAGCGCTCTACTGGCTGATCATCAACGTCCTGTAACCCTTGCGGCTTGCCGCGCCCATCATTTCTGCCGATCATGGCATCCGGCCATTCCGGCCACAATTCCCGGAGACCCGCCCCATGCGTCCCAAAGTCCTGCTTATTGGCCACCTGTATCATCCGGACGGGGAGGCGCATCTCGACGCGCGCGCCGACCTCACCGTGCTGCCGGCGCCGGACCGCGAAGATCTGCTCGAGGCCGCGCGGACCGCGCAAGCGATCAGCCCGCGCTATCCGAATCTCGCCGACGCCGAGGTCATTGAGGCCGCCGAGGACCTGGTCATCATCCACACCTCCGGGCGCGGCACCGACGCGGTCGATGTCGAGGCGGCGACGCGGCGCGGCGTGATCGTCTGCAACAATCCCGGATTCGGCAAGGTACCGGTCTCGGAGCACGCGCTCTTCATGCTGCTCGGCCTCTCCCGGCACGGACGGGAGCACGACGCGATGATGCGCGCCGGACGCGGCTGGCAGGAGCGACTGCAGAAACACAACACGATCCGCGATCTGCAGGACGGCGTATTGGGGATCGTCGGGCTCGGACAAATCGGCACGGAGATGGCCCGCAAGTGCAGCGCCGCCTTCAATATGACGGTGCTGGCCTACGACCCCTATGTGAGTGAAGAACACGCCGCCGGCGTCGGCGCCACGCTGTGCTCCACACTGGAAGAGGTGCTGTCGCGTGCCGACTACGTCTCGGTCCATGCCGAGCTCAATGACGAGACCCGGCACATGTTCGACGAGACCACGCTGCGCCAGATGCAGCCGCATGCCTGCCTGGTGAACACCGCACGCGGCAAGATCGTCTCACAGGAAGCACTCCTGAAAGCACTGACCGAGGGCTGGATCCGTGCCGCCGCACTGGATGTCTACGAGGTCGAGCCGGTCGGCCCGGACAATCCGCTGCTGTCGCTGGACAATCTGCTGCTCTCGCCGCATGTCGGCGGGCTGACGCAGAGCTTCATGTCCGGCAGCGCGATGGCCGTGGCGACCAAGATGCTGCAGGCCCTGGCCGGAGAACGTCCGGAAGACATCGTGAACCCGGACGCCTGGGAACCGGCCAAACAGCGCGCGATGCGACTGCTTTCGGGTGGCTGACCGGCCCTACTTGGCCGGCTGCTCCTCGGCTTCGGCAATGTCCGGAATATGTTCCGCCTCGGACATTTCCTTCTCCAGCTTGCCGGCCGCATCCGCACGGGCGGAGGAAAGCCGCGCCAGAACGACGTAGAGGACCGGCGTCAGAAAGAGCGTAAAGACCGCCGCCAGCCCGAGTCCGCCGAATACGACCCAGCCGATCGCGCTCCGCGCCTCCGCACCGGGACCGCTGCTGAGGATCAGCGGCAGGCCGCCGAGCACGGTCGAGACCATGGTCATGGCGATCGGACGCAGGCGGACCAGCGCGGCGCGCTCCGCCGCCTGGCGGACGGAAAAGCCGCGGTCCCGGAGCTGGTCCGCGAATTCGACCATCAGGATGCCGTTCTTCGCCATCAGTCCGATCATCATCACGAGGCCGATCTGGCTGTAGATGTTCACGGATGTACCGGTCAGCAGCAGCGCGTAAATCGCGGCGGCGATGCCGAACGGCACGGTCACTACAACGATGGCCGCGCTGGTGACGCTCTCGAACTGCGCGATCAGGACGAGGAAGACGACGATGATCGCGATCCCGTAGGTGATTGCAACCTCGTAAGAGGTCTCCTGCAGCGCCTCCGCCTCGCCGAGCAGGATCAGGCTGACGTCGCCCGGAAGGATCTCGTCGGCAAGCGCCTCGACCGCGCGGACGGCATCTCCGAGCGGCATTCCCGGCTTCAGGTCCGCATCGATCTCGACCGCGCGGCGCTGGACATGGCGGTCGAGCTCGGCCGCCACGCCCTCCTCCTTCAGGGTAACGAGGCTCGAAATCGGAATCAGCCGGCCCCGGTCGGTGCGCACGTAAAGATTGGTGAGGTCTGACGGGTCGTTGATCGCGCCGCCGATCGCCTCGAGCCGGATCGGGATGCTCTCGTCGCGGACATTGAGATCCGCGATCTTCAGCCCGTCGATATTGACCTGCAGCACATCCGCGAGATCGGCAAGATCGACCCCGAGATCGGAGGCCCGCCGCCGGTCGATATTGACCGAGAGCTGTGGCTGCGTCGGCTGGTAGGAGATCCGCACGTCGGACAGGTTCGGCAGCCGGTCCTCGATCGCCCGTGCCATCTGCTGCGCCACTTCGTAGAGGCGCAGATAGTCGTTGCCCACCAGCGCGACCTCGAGACCGCCGCCGGCGGAACGCAGGTTGAGGCTGTTCGGGCTGTAGGCCCGCATCCGCATGCCGGGGATCTGGTTCAGCTCGCGCCGGATCTCCGACATGATCTCCTGCTGCGAGCGCGTCCGCGCCTCCCAGGGTGCGAGCGGGGCGGAAATATAGACCCGGTTCAGGTCCCAGCGCCCGACGACGGTGTAGATCGAGGTGATCTCGCCGCTCTCGACATAGGGCCGCAGGACCGCCTCCATGAGATCGGCCTGCTTGTTACTGTATTCGAGCCCGACCCCGTCCGGGCCGGTACCCATGATGTAGATCCGGCCGCGATCCTCGGAGGGGAGCAGCTCCTGGTCGAGCGCCTTGAAGGTGACCCATGCCCCGGCGCCGAGAGCGAGAGACGTCGCTATCACGATGACCGGGGCCGCGAGGGCCGCGCCGAGCGTGGCGCCGTAGAGCCGCGCCAGACCGTCACCGATTCGCCCCATGAAGGTGCGCAAGCCGATCCGGTCCTCGCCGCGCGCCGCAAGTCGGGCCGCCAGAGCCGGCACCAGGGTGAGCGCGACGAAGGAAGAGATCAGAACAGCGATGGCGAGTACGAAGCCGAATTCCCGGAACAGCCGCCCGGCCGTGCTCGGCAGGAAGGATATCGGCACGAAGACGGAAATCAGGGTCGCCGTGGTCGCGATGACGGCGAAGAACACCTGGCGGGTGCCGAGCACCGCCGCGGCCCGGCCGCCAAGCCCCTGGGCGCGCCGGCGCTGGATATTCTCCAGCACAACGATGCTGTCGTCGACGATCAGGCCGGTCGCCAGCACGAGGGCAAGAAGGGTCAGGATGTTGATCGAGAATCCGAAGGCCCAGATCGCCGCGACCGAGCCGATCAGCGCCACCGGGATGGCGACGCAGGGCACCAGCGTCGCCGCCGGGGAGCCGAGGAAGACCCAGAGCGTGACGATGACGATGAGCACTGCCAGCAGCAGGGTGAACAGGACCTCCGAGACCGACCCTTCGATGAACAATGCGTCGTCCGAGGTGACCATCACCTCGATCGTGTCGATCCGCTTGTTCAGGGCAGCGACCGCCTTGTGGACGGCCTTCGAGATCTCGATCGTGTTTGACTGCGCCTGCCGCACGATGCCGAGACCGATCGTCTCCTCGCCATTGACCCGGACGAGGCTCTCGGGATCTTCCGGTCCGAAGAAAACCTGCGCCACGTCGCCGACCCGGACGGCGCCGCGGATGATGATGTCCTCGACCTCCTTCGCGGATTCCACCGTCGCGTTGGCGCGCACCAGCAGCTCCTGGTCGAGCGACGCGAAGCTGCCGGCCGGAATGTCGAACGGCGCATTTTCCAGCACCGCGATGACATCGGCGACGGAGAGCGCGAAGGCGCTGAGCCGCATCGGATCGAGCACCACGCGCAGCAGACGCGACCGTTCCCCGTAGAGATTCACGTCGGCCACACCGTCGATCGAAATCAGTTCCGGGATGACGTCGTTCTCGACGATCCGCGTCAGGTCGTCCTCGGTGAGCCCATGACCGGATACCGCAAGCTGCATGACCGGGCTCGCGTCGGCATCCGCCTTGATCACCGTCAGCTGCTCGACGTTCTCCGGCAGTTCCCGCTGCACCCGGCTGACCGCCTCGCGGACATCCGACGCGGCGACATCGAGATCGGCGGAGGGGCTGAACTCGGCATGCAGCCGGAAATTGTTTTCCTCGCTGGAGGAGCGGATGCGCTGGACCCCGTTGACCCGCGCCACCGCGCCTTCGACGAGGCTGGTCACCTCGCTGTCCATGGTTTCCGGCGAGGCGCCGTCGAGGATACCACGCACCGAGACGATCGGCCGGTCCACGTTCGGCAGTTCGCGCACCTCGACCGCCAGGATGGCGGCGATGCCGGCGAGCGCGATCAGCAGGTTGAGCACCAGCGCCAGCCACGGGCGCCGGACGCTGAGAGACGGGAGGTCGTTCTCGGACCCGCCGGCGCCGGGAATCATGACGTGGTCGCGTCCCTCTGCGCCTTGACCGGAGCCGGCTCCGGACCGTTGTCGGGAAGGATCTCGACCCTGGTGCCCTGACGCATGCGGTGCAGCCCCTGGGTGACCACCTTGTCACCCTCGGAGAACGCCGCATCCACCAGTACCGTCGCGCCCTGCCGCTGCACGATCGAGACCGGCATGCGCCGGGCTGTACCGTCGGACACGGCCCAGACGAAGGACCCGTCGCCGCCCCACTGGATCGCCACCTCGGGGATGCTGGCACGGGTCTGTCCCTCGACGTCCAGCGTCACGCGGAAGCTCATGCCCGGGCGAAGGCTGTCGTCCGGATTGGGAATGCGGGCACGGACCACAAAGGTCCGGGTCTCCTCGTCGATCCGACTGCCGATATCGTAGATCGCGCCGCCCTCGACCGGCGACGTATCCCCGGTCCAGAGCGCGAGCTTGACCGGGTCCCCGACCTTCAGCCTGCCGAGCAGGCCCTCGGGCACCTCGAAACGAACCAGCAGGGACGAGCGGTCGTCGAGCACGGCGATTTGCGTGTTGGTATCGACCCGGTCGCCGATCTCGATATCGGTCATTCCGATCCGTCCCGAGAAAGGCGCAAGCAGAACCCGGTCCTCGAGTGCGATCTGCGCCTGCTCGAGGTCGATCCTGGCCGCATCGAGCGCGGTAACCGCATCGTCCAGCGCCGCCTGGGTCGAGGCGCCGCTGCCGCGCAGCTTGCTCAAACGCTCGGCGACCCGCTGTGCCGCCTCGAGCCGGACCCGCGCCAGTTCCACCGCAAGCGTTTCGCTCTTGCGCTCCAGCTCAAGCAGAACCTGCCCCTTGGAGACCTCTGAGTCGGTCTTGAGGGAGGTCGCGGTGACGCGTCCGCTGGCCGCCGTGTGCAGCCGCGCCGACTGGTAGGCCCGGGCCGTGCCCACCGCCTCGGTCCGCAGCCGTTCCTTCACGAAGGCCACGTCCGCCACCACGACGGCGGCGGACCGTTCCCGCTTCCTGCCCGGCGCCTCGCCCGCCTCGTTCTTCAAGCCGAGATACGGACCCAAGTAAGTCCATCCACCGACCAGAAGGAGGGCTGCAAAGACCACCACAAGCAACTGACGCCAAATACTCATAGGCACGGCCCCGCACTAACTTCCGCCAAGACTGGAAACGTACGAAAGAGTTTAATCCGTCGCGGTCCAATGTCTATCGGACGAAATAATTTCCGTCGAAAACCATTTCAGGCCGCCCGGCCCGCGCGAGGCACCTACGCCGGGCGGGGCTGGATCGGGGGCTGGACGTCCTCCGGGATCGGACAACGATAGGGCGTCTTCGCCGTCTTCGCCGCGTGATCGGCCTTGGCCGCCGCCATGAGCTCTTCGTCCCGGATCAGATCCACGGCCGTCCCCGCCATCACCTTGGCCGCATAGATCATTCCCTTGTGCGCCGCCGGTGCCATGCCCTGCGCCGTCATCTGCCAGGAATGGCCCGGCGTGCCGATCGCCTGGGTCGCGACCCGCGCCTCGATTGTCGGCACCACCCAGCTGACGTCGGAGACGTCGGTCGAGCCCGGCATGGAAACGCCCTTGACGTCGAGCGGCACGATGAAGTCGCAGAGCGGTGTGTCTTCTTTTTCCTCCACACCGGCCTTGCGGTACTCGTTGACGATGTCCTGTTCGGTCAATGTCGCCTGGATCTCGGAGGCGTATTTCCGGTCTTCGGCATCGAAGGGCACCGGACCGAGGCGCTGCATGTTCTCGAAGAGCGCCTTCTCGAGCGGCGCGTTCGCCAGCATGTTGGAGACCGCACTGACGATTTCCCATGTCATCTTCGTCTCGGTCATCAGGGCAGCGCCCTCTGCGACCTTTTTCACCCGCTCGACCAGCTCCTGCATGCCCGCGAGGTCCCGCGCCCGGACCGCGTGCCGCACCTTGGCGAAGCCCTGCACCACGTTCGGCGCGACACCGCCGCCGTCGAGCATCGCATAGTGGATGCGGGCGTCCGACGGCATGTGCTCGCGCATGTAGTTGACGCCGATATTCATCAGTTCCACCGCATCGAGCGCGCTGCGCCCGAGATGGGGCGCGCTGGAAGCGTGGCTGGAGCGGCCATGGAACGAGAAATCGATCCGCGTGTTGGCAAGCGAGTTGGCGAGCCCGACCCGGGTGACGCCGGCCGGATGCCAGGTCACCGCCGCGTCGACATCGTCAAAAGCTCCGGCACGGGCCATGAAGGCCTTCGCCGCTCCGCCCTCTTCCGCCGGGCAGCCGTAGTAGCGCACGCGGCCGGGCGTTCCGGTCTTTTCCAGCCAGTCCTTCAGACCGGCGGCGGCGAGCATCGCGGCGGAACCGAGCAGGTTGTGCCCGCAGCCGTGGCCGTGCCCGCCGGGCTCGACCTCTCTCGGCTCGGCGATGTTGGCGACCTGACTGAGTCCCGGGAGCGCGTCATACTCGCCGAGCACGGCGATCACGGGGCCGCCATCGCCGGCTTCGCCCATCACTGCGGTGGGGATATCGCCGACATTCTCTGTCACCCTGAAGCCATACTGCTCCAGCATCTTCCGGTGCTCCTCGACGGAGCGGTATTCGGTATAGGCGATCTCGGGCATGCCCCAGATCCGGTCGGACAGGCCAATGAAATCCTCGCGATGTTCGTCGACGAGATCCCAGATCAGCTCGGCATTCGACATGATGTCTCTCCTGGACGCATATTCGGAACCGGGCACGGGAACGGCGGGAAAATGCGACCGCGCCGGGTCGATAGGGAAGGACGGAAACGATGCGCCGGACGGAGAGGGTGGTCAAGCAGCCGGAACGTCAGCAATCCGGCAGCGTTTCGGAAAGAAGGCCGCCGAGGCGCACCGGTTCCGCCGCCGTCGCCAGGCCGGTCGCGTCGTCGCTAATGATCAGGATCCCGGAGACGGACGCCGGGCCGTCGGCGGGCTCCAGGCGCGGCCGCGCGGTCTTCGATAGAAAGCGCTCCACCGGCGCCTCCTTCTTCATGCCGATCACGCCGTCATAGGCCCCGCACATGCCGGCATCGGTCATGTAGGCGGTGCCGCCGGGAAGGACCATGTGATCCGCCGTCGGGACATGGGTGTGGGTGCCGACCACGGCGCTCGCCCGACCGTCGAGAAAATGGCCGAGCGCCAGCTTTTCCGAAGTCGCCTCGCCATGCATGTCGATGAAGATGAAGTCGGCGCCGTAGCCGAGCGGGCATTCCTCGACGATCTTCTCGGCGGCGAGGAAGGGGCATTCGGCGCTGTCCATGAAGAGGCGCAGGGCGATGTTTGCGACCAGCACATGGCGACCGTCCCGCGTCGCATACAGGCCGCTGCCCCTGCCGTTCGTCTCCGGCGGGTAGTTCGCCGGACGCAGCAGGCGCGGCTCGGCATCGAAATAGGTCAGGATCTCGCGCTTGTCGAAGGCATGGTTGCCGGTGGTGACGACATCGGCGCCGGCATCGAACAGTGCTTCCGCGATCTCCGGCGTGATGCCGAAACCGCCGGCGGAATTCTCGCCGTTGACGATGACGAAATCCGCCGCGAGCCGCTCCCGCAGCTCGGGCAGCCGGTCCTGCACCGCCTCGCGCCCGGCACGACCGACGACATCGCCAAGGAAAAGAACGCGCATCGTTCAGGCTTTCCTGAAGTGGGTGACGCCAGCCTCGGTCACCACCGCGTCGAGCTGCTGGTCGGTCGTCTCGCGGGGTATGGCGGCAACGCGTTGTGCCTCGTAGGCGAGGCCGATCGCGCGAACAGGCCCCGCCGCGCGCAATTTCTCGAGGGTCCGGTCGTAGAACCCGCCGCCATAGCCGAGCCGATAACCCGCATCGTCGAAGGCCAGCATCGGAACAAGCAAGGTGTCCGGCTCGAGTTCGGGAGCGCCGATATCAGGCACCAGACCGCCAAGCCCGGCCTTGACCAGAGGCGCCCCCGGGCCCCAGAGCCGGAAGTCGAGCGGCGCGGCCGTCCGCACGGCCACCGGCAACACGATCCGGTGTCCTCTCGCATGCAGGGCAAGCATCAGCGGACGCGGGTCGATCTCGGAGCGGAACGGCCAGTAGGCCGCAACCACGGACGATGGGGAAAACTCGAAGCTCTCCAGAAAACTATCACGGACAAGGTCCCTTGCGCGCTCCGAAAGCGCGGCGTGCGCCTGCTGCCGGCGCGCTTCCGTCGTCTTTCGCAACGCAGCCTTGTCGGCGTCCATTCGGTCAGTCGATGTCGGGGAATTCGTGGCGGGATCCGGCAAGGGCCGTCTTTCGTCTGGAATGAGTCTGAACGGCGCCGCAACGACCGTTGGCCGTAGTAATCCTCTGTGGCCTGCAAAGCAGGTGGGCGCCGCATACCGGAACCACGGTTCCGGCAGAGACAGCTCCCGAAGGATCGTTTATAGCCCCAGGGATTGTGAGGCCTGACGCATCGCGCAGCTACCGTCCGGGGACATATCTAGGCGCGTTCCAGCTGGTCTGCAATGCTCTCGATCCGTCCGGCCATCGCATTCAGTGCCGCGGCGATCTTCTCCTCGCTCTCGCCGAGCGGGGTTCCCCCGGTCTCGGTTGCCATCTCGCCCTCGATCTCGCGCAGGTCCACGAGCTCGTCCGCGATCAGCAGCGAGGCCATGACGAGAAGACGCGTGTCGCCGATCTGGCCGATCTGCTCGACCAGATCCTTCACATGGGAATCCACCATGGCGGCAAGGCTGGCGATCCGGCTCTCCTGCCCGTCCTCGCAGGCAATGCGGTAGTTCTTCCCGTTGATGGTAATCTCGACCTGGGCCACCGCCTTATCCTTCCAGCACGAATTTCAGCCGGCCGATGGTCTTGTCCAGCTTCTCGCTGACCTCATCGGTGACCTTGGAGAGTTCGGCATATTCCTTCTTGGCCGCATCGAGCTCCGCCTGCAATTCGGCAGAGCGGGAGCTGAGTTCGAGAGCCTTGTGCGCGGCGGTGTCGAGCCGTTCGATGGCGGCTTCGAGGCGCGCGGCGGCGGAATCGAGTCGGGACATCCGGTCCTGTCCTTAACAACGCTTGTTTTTCGGGCGTCCCGCGCCCGGCGGCGGCAGCATACAAACTGCAATATCAAGGCGTCAACGCGCGGCCTCTGTAGGGCACGTCGTTCGCACCTAACTCCAGAGTTGACTGCGCGAGGGCAGGACGGCATTTTCACCCCGCCTTTTCCGGGGCCGAGACCACCTTGTGCGCCCGCCCCGTTCATCAGATGCGGCCTCCCGTCCGGACCTCTCCGGGGAAGGGCGCCGCCGAACACGATTGACGCTCATGAATACGACATCTTCTGCTGCAAGCGACGGTCCGGGAAGCGCCGTTTCGCACGACATGCTCGCGAATGCCATCCGCGCGCTCTCGATGGACGCGGTGGAGAAGGCCAAGTCCGGCCATCCCGGCATGCCGATGGGCATGGCTGACGTCGCGACCGTGCTGTTCTCGGAATTCCTGAACTACGATCCGAAAGCACCGGACTGGGCGGACCGCGACCGCTTCATCCTTTCCGCCGGCCACGGCTCGATGCTGATCTATTCGCTGCTGCACCTGACCGGCTACGACGACGTCACGCTCGACGAGATCAAGAATTTCCGCCAGCTCGGCTCGAAGACGCCGGGCCATCCGGAATACGGCCATACCGAGGGCGTCGAAACCACCACCGGCCCGCTCGGACAGGGCTTCGCCAATGCCGTCGGCATGGCGCTCGCCGAGCGCATGACCAATGCCCGCTTCGGCGACGAACTGGTCGACCACTACACCTATGTCATCGCCGGCGACGGCTGCCTGATGGAAGGCATCAGCCACGAGGCCGCCTCGATGGCCGGGCACCTGAAACTCGGCAAGCTGATCGTGCTGTTCGACGATAACGGCATCTCGATCGACGGCTCGACCGATCTCTCCGTCTCCGACGACCAAATGATGCGCTTCGAGGCCTATGGCTGGGACACCAGCCGGGTCGACGGCCACGATCCCGAGGCGGTTTCCGCCGCGATCGAGGCCGCACGGGCCGACGACCGCCCCTCCCTGATCGCCTGCCGCACCAGGATCGGTTTCGGCGCGCCGACCAAGGAGGGCAAGTCCTCCTCCCACGGCGCCCCGCTCGGCAGCGACGAGATCGCCGGCGCACGCGAGAATCTCGGCTGGAGCGCCGGACCGTTCGAGATCCCGGCCGAGGTGCTGGACGCCTGGCGCGCCATCGGCGCCGAGCGGGCCGGTGCGCATGTCGCCTGGACCGCGCGCTATGACGGCACCGACGCCGCGACCCGCAAAGCCTTCGATGCGGCAATGTCCGGCAAGCTGCCCGCCGATGCAGAAAAGGCGATCAAGGATCTGATCGCCAAGCACGCGGCCGAGAAGCCGAAGCTCGCCACCCGCGTCGCCTCGCAGAAGGCTCTCGAAGCGCTGCAGCCGGCGATCCCGGAACTGGTTGGCGGCTCGGCCGACCTCACGGGCTCGAACAACACCAGGGTCGGCGGCCAGGACGCGGTCAAGGCCGGGGACTATAGCGGCCACTACATCTATTATGGCGTGCGCGAGCATGCCATGGCCGCGGCGATGAACGGCATGGCGCTGCATGGCGGACTGATCCCCTACGGCGGCACCTTCCTGGTCTTCACCGACTATTGCCGTCCGTCGATCCGCCTCTCGGCGCTGATGGGCCTGCGCGTCATCTACGTCATGACCCACGATTCCATCGGGCTCGGCGAGGACGGCCCGACGCACCAGCCGGTCGAGCACGTGACTGCGCTGCGCGCGATCCCGAACCTCAACGTGTTCCGCCCGGCGGACGCGATCGAGACGGCCGAATGCTGGCTCACCGCGCTCGAGGACGAGCATCGCCCGTCGATCCTCGCGCTGACCCGCCAGGGTCTGCCGACGGTGCGAGACGGGAGCATCTCCGAAAACCTCTCGGCCAAGGGCGGCTATGTGCTGGCCGAGGCCTCGGGCGCCCGCAAGGCGACGATCCTCGCCACCGGCTCCGAGGTCGAGATCGCGCTCGCCGCGAAAGAGGCTCTCGAGGCCGACGGCATCGCCACCGCGGTGGTCTCCATGCCGTCGATCGAGCGCTTTGCCGCGCAGGACGCCGCCTACCGCGAGAAGGTGCTCGGCTCCGGCAGCGTCATGGTCGCGGTCGAGGCCGGCATCCGGCAGAGCTGGGACGGCCTGATCGGGCTCGACGGCATCTTCGTCGGCATGAACTCATTCGGCGCATCCGCGCCATACGGCGACCTCTACAAACATTTCGGCATCACCAGCGATGCCGTTGTGGCCGAGGTCAAGAAGCGTCTGGGATAATCCCACCATCGCCGCCCCCCGACGGGGCGGCGTTCTTGTACGAGCGTGAAGTTCAGGAGGAAATCTGATGAGCGTCAATGTTGCCATCAACGGGTTCGGGCGGATCGGCCGTCTGGTTCTGAGGGCACTCGCGGAGAGCGGTCGCGACGATATCAAGGTCGTCGCCATCAACGATCTGGGACCGGTCGCGACGAACGCGCATCTGCTGAAATGGGACAGCAACCACGGTCGCTTCCCGTTCGACGTGAAGGTCGGCGACGACACCATCGATTACGGCAAGGGCCCGATCAAGGTGACCGCCGAGCGCGATCCGGCGAACCTGCCGCACAAGGAACTCGGCGTCGACATCGTGCTCGAGTGCACCGGCCTCTTCACCAAGAAGGAAGATGCGGCGAAGCACATCTCGGCCGGCGCCAAGCGCGTGATCATCTCGGCTCCGGGCACCGGCGTCGACCTCACCGTCGTCTACGGCGTGAACCACGACCAGATCACCGCCGGGCACACCGTGATCTCGAACGCCTCCTGCACCACGAACTGCCTCGCGCCGGTCGCCCATGTGCTAAACAATGCCATCGGCATCGAGCGCGGCTACATGACGACGATCCACGCCTATACCGGTGACCAGCCGACGCTGGACACCATGCACAAGGATCTCTACCGGGCCCGTTCCGCGGCGACCTCGATGATCCCGACCAGCACCGGCGCCGCCAAGGCCGTCGGCCTCGTGCTGCCGGAACTCGCCGGCAAGCTCGACGGCTCCTCCATCCGCGTGCCGACCGCGAATGTCAGCCTCGTCGATCTCAAGTTCGTGCCCAAGCGTGAGACCTCCGTGGAGGAAGTCAACAAGGCGATCGCCGACGCCGCCAACGGCACACTGAAGGGCATCCTCGGCACCAATGACGAGCCGCTGGTCTCCATCGACTTCAATCACAATCCGAACAGCTCCACCTTCGACCTGAAGCAGACCCAGGTGATCGAGGGCAAGCTGGTGCGCGTGGTCAGCTGGTACGACAACGAATGGGGCTTCTCCAACCGCATGCTGGACACCACCGCAGCGGTTGCGGCGACGCTCTAGAAAGCAAAGGGAAGGACAACGGCGATGAAAATCACCCAGCGCGTCAAGCGTATCCTCGACGGCTATGAAAGCGACTGCCCGGGCACCAAGGCGAACCTCGCGCGCATCCTCATGCAGGGCAAGCTCGGCGGCACCGGCAAGCTCGTGATCCTGCCGGTCGACCAGGGCTTCGAGCACGGCCCGGCCCGCAGCTTCGCGCCGAACCCGGACGCCTACGATCCGCACTATCACTACAAGCTGGCGATCGATGCGGGTCTCTCCGCCTATGCCGCGCCGCTCGGGATGATCGAGGCCGGCGCCGACACCTTCGCGGGCCAGATCCCGACGATCCTGAAGGTGAACAGCTCCAACAGCCTCGCCCGCGACAAGGACGGCCCGAGCCAGGCGCTGACCGGTTCGGTGCAGGAAGCGGTCCGTCTCGGCTGCTCCGCCATCGGCTTCACCATCTATCCGGGCTCCGACAATGCCTTCGAGATGATGGGGCAGATCCGCGAGATGACCGAGGAAGCCAAGGCCTACGGCCTCGCGGTCGTGGTCTGGTCCTATCCGCGCGGCGGCGACCTTACCAAGAAGGGCGAGACCGCGGTCGATATCTGCGCCTATGCCGCCCACATGGCCGCCCTGCTCGGCGCCCACATCATCAAGGTGAAGCCGCCGACCGAGCATCTCGAGCTCGAGGCCGCGAAGAAGTCCTACGAGACCAACAAGATCGCCATCGGCACCCTGGCCGAGCGCATCGAGCATGTCGTGAAGTCCTGCTTCAACGGCCGCCGCATCGTCGTCTTCTCCGGCGGCGAGGCGAAGGATCTCGACGGTCTCTACAACGAGATCCGCGGCCTGCGCGACGGCGGTGCCAACGGCTCCATCATCGGCCGCAACACCTTCCAGCGTCCGCGCGAGGACGCCATGGCGATGCTCAACACGATCATCGACATCTACAAGGGCAAGGCGTAAACCTCCGCCCATACCCGCTTGATGCGGCGCCCGCTCGAAAGGGCGGGCGCCGTTTTCACAAGGAAGAGGCGCCAATGTCCGCTCAGAGCTGCGAGCTTTACCTGATCACCCCGCCGAAGATCGAAATCGATGCCTTCGCCGAGGACCTCGCGGCGGCCCTCGACGCCGGGCCGGTGGCCTGCCTGCAGCTCCGCCTGAAGGACACCTCCGACGACGAGGTCAAGCGCGCGGCGGAGACCCTGCTGCCGGTCTGCCATGCGCGCGGCGTGCCGCTGCTGATGAACGACCGCCCGGACCTCGCCCTCGTCACCGGCTGCGACGGCGCCCATGTCGGCCAGCAGGACACGCCCTACGATGAGGCGCGCCGCATCCTCGGCGACGAGGCGATGATCGGGGTGACTTGCCACAACTCGATCCATCTCGCGATGGAAGCGGCGGAGGCCGGCGCCGACTATGTCGCCTTCGGCGCCTTCTACCCGACCGAGACCAAGGAAATCCTGCATCACGCCGATATCGAGACCCTGCAGACCTGGGCCTCGTTCTCGACCGTGCCCTGCGTCGCCATCGGCGGGATCACCCAGGACAACGCCAAACCGCTGATCGAGGCGGGCGCGGATTTCATCTGCGTGATCACGGCAGTCTGGAAGCATTCGGACGGGCCGGCGGCGGGAGTGAAGCGCTTTGCAGAGCTGCTCCGCGCTACCTGACCGCCCCCACCGATAGACTCCGCCCGCGCAACCTGATAAAAGCGCGCCGCACCCGATATTGCGTACGTTCGCGCCGCTTCCGCGCGACGTCGGCCACTTCGATCGCTCGACGGACAGAGACATGAAAATCAACGGCAACGCCATCCGCATCGGAAACGTCATCGAACACAAGGACCGCCTCTGGGTCGCCGTGAAGACCCAGGCCGTGAAACCCGGCAAGGGCGGCGCCTTCAACCAGGTGGAACTGAAGGACATCCGCTCCGGCACCAAGCTGAACGAGCGCTTCCGCGCCGACGAGCAGGTCGAGCGCGTGCGCCTCGAACAGCGCCCCGCCCAGTTCCTCTTCGCCGAGGACGAGCTGCTGACCTTCATGGACAACGAGACCTACGAGCAGACCCAGATTTCCAAGGACCTGATCGGCGAGAACGTGGTCTTCCTGCAGGACGGCATGGAAGTGCAGATCGAGAGCCACGAGGGCGAGCCGCTCTCCGTGCAGCTGCCGGAAACCGTGGTGCTCGAGATCGTCGAGGCGGACGCCGTGGTGAAGGGCCAGACCGCCTCCTCCTCCTACAAGCCGGCCGTGCTCGAGAACGGCGTGAAGATCCTGGTGCCGCCGCATATCGAAAGCGGCACCCGCGTCGTCGTGCGCACCGAGGACAGCACCTACGTCGAGCGCGCCAAGGACTGACCGAAGGCGCCGGTCTCCGGGCCGGCTGTTGCCTCCCCCTATCCGAACTGGAGAAACCATGGCGACCCGTTCGCCCGCGATCAACGTAATGGTGAAATCCGCCATGAAGGCGGCCCGGCAGCTGCTGCACGATTTCAACGAAGTGGAACAGCTCCAGGTCTCCAAGAAGGGGCCGGCGGATTTCGTCTCCACCGCCGATACCGCGGCCGAGAACACCATCACCAGCGAGCTGAAGCGGGCCCGGCCGGAATACGGCTTCCTGCTCGAGGAAGGCAATGCGGTCGAGAGCAAGGACCCGCAGGGCCGGCGCTGGATCATCGATCCGCTCGACGGCACCACCAACTTCCTGCACGGGATTCCGCATTTCGCGATCTCGATCGCGCTCGAGGAAGACGGCGAGATCGTCTCCGGCATCATCTACGAGCCGACCCGGGACGAGATGTTCTGGGCGGAAAAGGGCAAGGGCGCCTACCTGAATGACCGGCGTCTGCGCGTCTCGGCGCGCCGCAACATGGAAGACAGCGTCTTCGCGACCGGCATCCCGACCCTGCGCGGCAAGGATCACGCGACCTACCTGAAGCATCTCGAGGCGGTGATGACGCGCTGCTCCTCGATCCGGCGCATGGGCGCCGCGGCGCTCGACCTCGCCTATGTCGCGGCCGGGCGCTGCGACGGCTACTGGGAGCGCGGCCTCAGCGCCTGGGACATCGCCGCGGGCATGCTGATCGTCAAGGAAGCGGGCGGCTATTGCACCGACTTCAAGAACCGGGACAAGTGCCTGGAGAGCGGCGAAGTCGTGGCCGCGAATGATTACGTCCATGGCAAGTTGCTGAAGACGCTGCGGGACGCCACGAAGGCCTAGCGACGTAGGCTCGCATCCGTCGCTGCCGCATATTCTGCTATATTCTAATTTAGGATTATTTATCTCAATTCAGTCACCATTGGTTAACTCCTGTCGGTCATTGTGCGGCTGACTTCATGGATACCGGGCCTTGCCTCCAATGCGCGAGGGCCGGGATTCATGCAGCCAAGACAGGACAGGACCAATGAACCAGTTGAAGATCTCGACTCGCGTGTTTCTCATCAGCGCCATCGCGCTGATCGGTTTCGTGGCCATCGGCGGCGTCATTCTCTGGCAGGACACGATCAGGAACCGGAACGACGTCCGCCAGGAGATCGCCCTCGAGCGCCTCAATCACGTGCAGGAGATGGGCCGCCTCTTCCTGAATGCACGCCGGCGCGAGAAGGACTTCCTGCTGCGGCTCGACACGAAATATATCGAGCAGCATGGCGCTGTCTCGGAGCAGGTCCTCGCGATCTCGGACCGCCTGGCCGCAGAGGTCACAGGAGAGGACGTCGCACGCCTCGATACGATCCGGGCCAATTACGACGCCTACATGGCCCAGTTCGCGACCATCGCCCAGAGCTGGGGCGATATGGGCCTCGACGAGAAATCCGGCCTGCGCGGCAAGTTGCGCTCCGCCGTGCACAATGCGGAAGAGCGGATCAAGCAGCATGCGACCGACGACCTGATGGTGAAGCTGCTGATGATGCGGCGCCACGAGAAGGACTTCATCATCCGCCTCGCGCCGAAATATATCGGCCGGATCGAGAAGCGCATCGCCGAGTTCACGGAAATCCTGAACGGCAAGGACTCGCTCGACGCGCAGGTGAAGAAGGACATCCTCGCGGCGCTTTCGCTCTACGAGGCGAGCTTCAAGGAATTCACGGCCCTGCGCCTCGGGATCGGCGAGCAGACTACGGTGCTCTCCGAGCTCTATGCCCAGGCGGAGCCGGTCCTGGCCGAACTGCGCGACAGCATCCGGTCCGAATACGAGACCGTGCGTGCAGAGGTCCTCGCGTCCAACCGCCAGTCCCTGATCATCACCGGCGTGCTGATCCTGATCATCGCCGCCGCCTGCGTGGTTTTCGGACTGATCGTGGGCCGCTCCATCAGCAAGCCGATCGCCAGACTCTCGGACCGCATGCTCCGGCTGGCGGACGGCGACAAGTCGGTCGAGATCAGCACGGACGGGAAGGACGAGATCGCCGACATGGCGCGCACGGTCCAGACCTTCAAAGAAAACATGATCCGCAACGAGCAATTGCAGGCGGAGGTTCAGGCCAAGCAAGAGGAAGACCTGCGTCGCGCGGCCGACGTGGAACGTCTGACCGGCTCCTTCGACAACGAAGTCCAGAATCTTCTCGACAGCCTCGACCAGTCCGCGGCGATGCTCCAGCAGACGTCCGGGGAGATGACCCGCACCGCGACGGAGTCGGGCGAGCGGGCGACCAGCGTCGCCAGCGCGACGGAGGAAACCACCGCCAACGTTCAGACGGTCGCAACCGCGACCACCGAACTGTCCTCCTCGATCGCCGAGATTTCTTCGCAGGTCGCGAACGCGACCCGGGTCGCCAACGAGGCCGCGGGCCAGGCCAGCGAGACATCGGGGGTCATAGACGCGTTGAGCGAGACCACCGACCGGATCGGCGAGATCGTCACCCTGATCCGCGAGATCGCCGAGCAGACCAACCTGCTGGCGCTTAACGCGACGATCGAGTCGGCGCGCGCCGGTGAAGCCGGCAAGGGCTTCGCGGTGGTGGCCTCGGAGGTGAAGAACCTCGCCGGGCAGACCGGCAAGGCGACCGAGGACATCGCGGCCCAGATCGGCGCGATCCAGTCCCGGACGGCCGGCGCGGTCGAGGCCATCCGGTCGATCGTGACGAAGGTCGAGGAAATGGAGAACATCACCGGCTCCATCGCCGCCGCCGTGGAAGAGCAGAACGCGGCCACGCAGGAAATCTCCCGCAACATCGAGGATGTCGCCTCCGCGGCCCAGGACGTGAGCGACAATGTCGGCTTCGTCGGCCAGGCGTCGCAGCGCACCACCCAGATGGCGGAAGAGGTCCTGAACGCCTCGACCACGATGGGAGAGCGCTCCGCGACTCTCGCCGAACGGATCCAGGGCTTCCTCAAGTCTGTCCGGGCCGCATGACGATCGGCGGCGGGTACAGCCCGCCGCCCGCCCCTAGGCTGTTGTCGCCAAAAGCCGTGTTGGGATAAGGTCCTTTCCAAGACTGGATCTCCCACTGAGGACGCGCAGCAATGGCCGAGTCACGATATCCGGGCCGACGCCCCGCCCTATTCCTTCTCGCAGGCCTGCTAGCCCTGCCGGCCGGCGCCGCGCTCGGCCAGGAGACCGTCTATATCGGCGGCACGGGCGAGCAGGTCGAAATCAACCTCGATGTGCTCGACGCGCTCGGCACCCCGCCGAATGTCGCCGGGCTGCTGCGCGCCGATATCCGGCGCGGCAAGGTCCAGGGCGGCACGCCGCTGCCCCTGCCGGGCGAGGCGCGACCGTCCGTCACACGCGGCGCTCCGCTGCCACCGCCGAGTCGCCCGCCGCAGACGGCGACACGACGTCTGACCGCCGCGCCGCCCGCGACCGCACCGGTTGCGCCGAAACCGCCGGCGGCAGCCCTGCCGACCGCACGGCGGATCGCCCCCGCTCCGGCGGCGCCGACCCGGACAGCCGCCGTGCCGGCAGCCCCCCGTGTCACCGCACCGGTTCCGAGCGCTCCGAAAGTTGCCGCGACGCCGGCACCGAAAGTCGCCGCACCGGCCAAGGTCGCCATTCCGGCGCCTGCACCGGCGGCGCCGCAGACCAGCAGCAGGACGGCCAGCAGCAGGGCGACCAGCAGCAGGGCGACCACGAGCATTCCCGCGATCGAAGTCCCGCCGCCGCCCGCCTCAGGCGCCCGCACGGCCGCGGTCCCGCCGCCGCCACCACCACCGGCCGCCGTGACCGCGGGGACGCCAAAGGCGTCCCCACCCGCCAAGACGCCCGAGCCGGCGAAGCAGGTCGCGTCCGCCCCCGCCGCGCCGAAGGCACCGGCGCCGGCACCGGCCGCGTCGGCGAACAGCGCCGCGATCAGCGTGGTCTTCGAAGCGGACAGCAAGTCCCTGCCCGACGATGCGGACAACGTGCTTGGGAGCATTGCGGCGAAAATGAAGGCGGACGAGACTCTTCGGGTGCAGCTGATGGCCTATGCAAGCTCCGGCGAGCGCTCGGAAGCAAAGGCGCGGCGGCTCTCGCTCTCCCGGGCCCTCGAGGTACGATCCTTCCTGATCCGCGAGGGCATCGCCAGCACCCGCATGGATGTGCGCGCGCTCGGCGACAAAGCGCCGGGGGCGCCGGCCGACCGGGTCGATCTGACCCTGGTCGAGCGCTGACCGCTGGGGGGGCGCCGACCGGCAAGGGGGCGTGGACCGAATATCGCCGCATTTTCCGACCATAAATCCGGATACGTAACCGGAACACATGTCCAAGGCCGCCACGCGCGGCCCGAGTTCAGGGGATCGATCAGGTGACCAGACCAACGCGTTTTCTCGTCCGCATGGCGATATTCCTGTTGCTCGTCGTCGCGGTGGCGGTGCTGCTCTTCGCCCCTCTGTTCGACGCCTTCATGGCGAACGCGGCGCTGAACGGGATGATCCTGGCGACGCTCGCCATCGGCATTCTCTACATCGTCCGCCAGGTCGTCTCGCTCGGCCCGGAGGTCTCGTGGATCGAATCCTACCGGACCTCGCAGCCCGGCCTCTCGATGCAGCAGGCCCCGACCCTGCTCGCCCCGGTCGCGACCATGCTGGGCGAGCGGCGGGACGAGCGGGTCAGCCTCTCGGCCATGTCCCTGCGCTCGCTGCTCGATTCCATCGATGCCCGCCTCGCGGAGAGCCGGGACATTTCGCGCTACATCATTGGCCTGCTGATCTTTCTCGGCCTGCTCGGCACGTTCTGGGGACTGCTCCAGACGGTCGGCGCCGTCGGCGACGTGATCAACAGCCTCAGCATCGAGAGCGGCGATCTCGGCACCGTCTTCGACGATCTCAAATCGGGCCTGGAGAGCCCGCTTGGCGGCATGGCGACGGCGTTCAGTTCCTCGCTCTTCGGTCTCGCCGGTTCGCTCATCCTCGGCTTCATGGAGCTGCAGCTCGGCCAGGCGCAGAACCGCTTCTACAACGACCTCGAGGAATGGCTCTCGGGCCTGACCCGGCTCAGCTCCGGCGGCGGCGTGCTGGCGGACGGGGAACATTCCGCAAGCGCCTACCAGACCGCGCTCTGGGAGCAGACGGCGGACAGCCTCGACAAGCTGCAGCGGGTCATCCTCAGGAGCGAGGACGACCGCCGGCAGGCCAATGCCAATCTGATGGCGCTGAACGAGAAGCTCGGCACGCTGGTCGACCAGATGCGCACCGAGCAGGACCTCATGAGCAAGATCGGCGAGGCCCAGCTCGAGATTCGCCCCGTGCTGGCCAAGATCGCCGAGGGCCAGACCGGCGGGCGGGACGAACTCATGCGCACCCATCTCCGCAACATCGAAGCCTATGTCGCCCGTCTCGTGGAAGAGGCCTCGGAAGGCCGCAACCGGACCGTCGAGGAAATCCGCCAGGAGATCCGGCTCGTCGCACGCACCATCGCTGCGCTGGCCGAGGAAGAACGCTAGGGGAGCGCGGCCATGTCCGCCCGCAGCCGCGCCTCGACGCGCGACACGAACATCTGGCCCGGCTTCGTCGACGCGCTCGCCACGCTGCTGATGGTGATCATCTTCGTGCTGATGGTCTTCATCGTCTCGCAATTCTACCTGACCCAGGCGCTTTCCGGGCGGGACGAGGCGCTGAAGAACCTGCAGGCCGAGATCGCGGAACTGTCGGACCTGCTGAATCTGGAGCGGGAGACCAATGCCGAGCTGCGCCTGAACGTCGCCCAGCTCTCCACCGAACTTCAGGCCTCGATCGCCCGCCGCGACGCCCTTTCCCAGCAGGTCACCCAGCTGATTTCCCAGCGCGACCAGCTCGAGGACCGGCTGGCCGAGTCGGTACGGGACCGTTCGAACATGCAGCAGCGCCTGTCCGAACTGGAAAACAGCCGGGCCGGCCTCGACCAGCGCCTGTCCGAGGTACTGAGCGAGCGCGACGCCCTGCTCTCCAAGCTGCGCTCGGTCGAGAACGAGATGGCCGTGGTCAGGGCTGAGCGCGACGAGGTCAGCGCCGGGCTGGAAGACGCCTTCAAGGTAATCGCGGCCGACCGCGAGACGATCAAGACGCAGCTGAAGGAGCTTGAGAGCCTGCGCCGCGACCTGCTCGCGCTGAAGGATGCCCGCGAACGGCTCGAGGGCGAGGTCGCCGAGCTTGCGGCGCTGAAAGAGACCCTCGAGAGCGACCTCGGCGAGACCCGGGACCAGCTCGACGCGGCGAAGATGACGGCGGAGGAACGGCAGGCCCGGATCGAGCAGCTGCGGGCCGAGATGAGCGCGCTGCGCGACCGCTCGAAGGAACTGACGGCCGAGCTCTCGAGCAGCGAGGAACGCACCGTCCTGCAGCAGCAGGAGATCGAGGCGCGGGATATCCGGCTCGCCGAGCTGACCGCCGACTTCAACGAGACCGCCGCCGCGCTCGGCGCGGAAAAGGAGATCTCCGCCAAGGCGCAGGAGGAAGTCGCGCTGCTGAACCGGCAGATGCGGGCGCTGCGCGAACAGCTCCTTGCCCTGCAGGAGGCGATGGACGCGCTTGAGGCGGTAAACAAGGAGCAGAAGGTCGAGATCGTCGATCTCGGCGCCAAGCTGAACCGCGCGCTCGCCACCAAGGTGCAGGAACTGGCGAGGTTCCGCTCGGAATTCTTCGGCCGCCTGCGCGAGGTATTGAGCGGGCGCGAGGGCATCCGCATCGTCGGCGACCGCTTCGTCTTCCAGTCGGAGGTGTTGTTCGACAGCGGCTCGGACCAGATCGGTCCTCGCGGCCAGATCCAGCTCCGCCAGTT
This sequence comes from Nisaea sp., assembly GCF_965216895.1. Lineage (GTDB taxonomy): Bacteria > Pseudomonadota > Alphaproteobacteria > Thalassobaculales > Thalassobaculaceae > Nisaea. The sequence continues at coordinate 3,531,960 of NZ_OZ244205.1, read as the reverse complement.
CGCCGACCAGCTGAAGGACATCGCCTCGAAGATCCCGGCGGAGATCGACTGGATCCTCCAGGTCGAGGGCCATACCGACCCGGTGCCGATCTACAACGAGCGCTTCAAGAACAACTGGGACCTCTCCGCCGCCCGTGCCATCTCGGTGGTCCAGACCCTGATCGCGGAGGGCATTCCGGCGGAAAAGCTGTCCGCCACCGGCTATGGAGAGTTCCAGCCGATCGACGAGCGCAAGGACGAGATCGGCAACCGCCGCAACCGCCGCATCGAGATGAAACTGACGCAGCGCTGAACGGACACTACCCCATTCAGCGAGAACCCGCCCCGCGATCTCCGGCGAAACGCTCGAGTGCCGTTCCCGTCTGTTCGATGGCGCTGCCGAGATCGGAAAGCAATCGGGCCGTCCCGCGCTCGTTGCGGACGCTCCGTTCCAGAAGACCGGCGATGTCCGCGATCCGGATCATGCCGAGATTGGCCGACAGATCCCGAATTCTCCGCAGCTCGCGCAGGCGGCCATCGTCCGTGACGGCGCCGGCCTTCAGCAACTCCAGCACCTCACGCACTTCATCCAGGCTGTCGCGCATCACCTTTACCGCCTCGTGATGCCCGATGGCTCCGGCAACCGGATCGATCTGCCCTCGGTCGATCAGGACGCCCGATATCGCCATGGAAGCGGATCCATCGTCCTCTGCCGCCTGATCGGCGATCGTGGCCTCGGCTCCGGAGGCAAGCGCCAGAGCCTCGAGCAGATCCGGCCATTCGATCGGCTTGGCGAGACAATCGGTCATGCCCGCGGCGATGTATTCACGTCTCTGCTCGGCGAAGGCATTCGCGGTCAGGGCGAGAATGGGGGTTCTCGACGCCGGGAGATCGAGGGCACGGATACGTTTGCTCGCCTCGACGCCATCCATCACCGGCATCTCGACATCCATCAGAATTGCATCGAAGGGCGGCTCGGTCCGCCTGACCAGTTCGAGGCATTCCCGGCCATTGGCCGCTTCCTCGACCGTATGGCCGAGCTTGCCGAGATACATCCGGACGATGTCCCGGTTGAGGGGAACGTCGTCGACGACCAGGATGCGCAACGCCCGGTCCGGCACGGCTGCCTTGGCGGTTAGCCTCTCGTCCTCCGGCGGGGCGGGTTCCAGCTCCACAGAAAAGGAAAAGGTCGAACCGGCGCCGAGGGTACTCTCGACCTCGATCCGACTGTCCATCAACGCGGCGAGCCGGGAGGAAAGGGCCAGCCCGAGGCCGGTGCCGGAGGCCCGGTTCGACCGGGACGCCTTGAGTTGCGAGAACTCCCTGAACAGCTCGCCATGATGTTCTTCGGAAATCCCGGGTCCGGTATCGACAACCTTGGTGACCAGCCTGATGCGGCAGTTGGGCAGCGTATTCCAGCGGAACTCCACAACCACCGAGCCCGCATCCGTGAACTTGATCGCATTGCCGACGAGATTGACGATGATCTGGGCATAGCGATCCGGGTCTCCAAGCACCGGTGGCGGCGGTTCGTCATCCGTCTCGATCGTGAACTCGAGGTCCTTCGCCTGAGCCTGAACGGCAAGCATCGACACGGCCGCTCCGATGACCTTGTGGGGCGAGAAGGGACGGACGCGAAGCTCGAGCTTGTCAGCCTCGACTTTGGAGAAATCCAGGACCTGGTTGACGAGCGCGAGCAGATGCCGGCCGGCGCCGCGCGCCGTCTCGACATCCTGCTTGATCTCGTCGATCGAGGACCGCAGAACCGCAAGGTCGAGCATTCCGAGGAGACCGGTCAACGGGGTGCGCAGTTCATGGGAGACGGCCGCAACGAAGCGCGATTTCACCTCCGAGGCCGCGACGGCCTCTTCCTTTGCTCTCCGGAGTTCCGCCGTTTTCCTGCTCACCTCCTCCTCGAGAGCCGCCGCGTCGTAGAGCATTCGACCGGTAAGTGGTTTGAGACCGAACGCCAGCAGCAGCGAGCCCAGAAGCGTCAGGCCGACGAGAATCCAGATGATCGTCAGAATCAGATCGTTGACCGGCTCGAAGATCTGGTTCTGCTCCGAGGCCACGCCGATCAGCCAGGGCATGCCGGCGATGGGGGAAAGCGCGACGACAATTCCGGAATGGTCGCTGACGCTGGTGCGCTCGACAGTCTCGAACTCCTCCGCGGCCAGGGCCAACCAGGGGTGCTCCCGCGACGCTGCGTCAAGCATGACGAACCCGGCGCCGCTCTCTTCGCCGGGGGGCGCAACGGCCAGGAGCCCGGCGGTATTGTCCGTCTCGTACCGCAGGAAGACCAGCCCCTGCCCGTTCGACGGCGTGAGCAGCGCCGCCAGTCCCCCCATGCGGTAGAGCACCATGTCGGTTCCGATCCGCCTACCGGAAGACGCCCGGATGGGCGCCGTGACGATCAGATGCGGCCGTCCGCCGATCATCACGGGGCCATACGGACGCGCCGTGTCCCGGGCACCCGCATGTGACATGTACGGAGCGAAATCAAACCCGGAGCCGACACGCGCAACCTCGGTCGCTGCGAGGTCCAGGCGCAATATCGAGAGAACATCCGGCGTGCGGTCCAGCGCGTCGGTCAGAATGCGCTCGGTTTCCCGCACATAATCCGACGGCGCCACGGTACCGGCGATGAGCTGCTCGAGCAGGTTGCGGGCCCGCGTGCGGCTCGCGATCTGTTCGGCCACGCCCGACGCCTTCTCGACGAGCTGATGGACAGCCTGGGCGCGACTGTCGGCATACCGCGACAACCCCGAACGCGCTTCGGAGAGGAGCTGGTCCTGCAGGGGCAGGATCGCGGCCGCGGCAACGATGGAGCACATCACCAGCGTGCCGGTAGCGTAGGCCAGCATCAGGCGCCGACGCAGTCTCCGGACGTTCACGGTCCGCGGTTGCTTGAACATCTCCCTCGCAATCCCGGCGCCCCGCGCCGTGCCTTGCAACCCCCGGCCGATGTCTATGATGCCTTCGAGGGCCAGTGGTGCAGCGGACCTATCGGACCGCCATATTGGGAGTCTGGCGGAAACAAGTAAATTTTATCTTATTGCGACCCAACGCTCGAACCGGACTCCACGACATCTCGCGGAACGATCCCGGTGGCCTATTCCGCCGAGATCGCCAGCCCCGCCGCGGCGCTGTCGGCGAACTGCAGATCGGCGAGGTGGCGGTAGAGCGGGCTCGTCTCCAGCAACTCGGCATGCTTGCCCTCGGCAACCAGACGGCCCTCTTCCAGCACCAGGATGCGGTCGGCCTTCAGCACCGTCGCGAGGCGGTGGGCAATGACCAGCGTGGTGCGCCCCGGCATGATCGCCTCAAGGGCCTTCTGCACCGCCCGCTCGCTCTCGGCATCGAGCGCGCTGGTCGCCTCGTCGAGCAGCAGGATGGCGGGGTCGCGCAGGATGGCGCGGGCGATGGCGATGCGCTGGCGTTGGCCGCCGGAAAGGCGGACGCCCTTCTCGCCGAGATGGGTGGCATAGCCATCCGGCAGGGCCTCGATGAAACTCTTCGCGTTCGCCGCCTCGGCCGCGGCGCGAACTTCCGCGTCCGATGCGTCCGGGCGGCCGTAGCGGATGTTCTCCATCGCATTGTCGGAGAAGATCACCGGTTCCTGAGGCACCAGCCCGATCAGTGCGCGGAAGGCGGCCGGATCGGCATCGCGGAGATCGACGCCGTCGATCGTCACCCTGCCGGACTGCGGATCGTAGAACCGCAGCAGGAGCTGGAAGATGGTCGACTTGCCGGCGCCGGACGGGCCGACCACGGCGACCCGCTCGCCCGGCGACACCTTGGCGCTGAAACCGCTGAGCGAGGCCACGTCCGGGCGCGCCGGATAGCGGAACTCGACATCCTCGAAGGCGACGACGCCCTTGGCCGGGCTCGGCAACGCGACGGGATTCGCGGGCGCCGAGACCTCGCTCTCCGCCTTCAGCAGGCCCATCAGCCGCTCCATCGCGCCCGCCGCCCGCTGCAAATCGCCGATCACCTCCGAGAGCGCGCCGGTGGAGCCGGCGACGACGGCGGCATAGAACACGAAGGCCGAGAGCTCGCCGCCGCTGATCCGGCCGTCCAGAACGTCCCTGCCGCCGATCCAGAGGATCACCGCGACGGAGCCGAAGACCAGCGTGATGACGATGGCGGTGAGGGCCGCGCGGGCGCGGATGCGGCGGAGCGAGGTGAAGAGCGCGTCCTCGACCCGCGCACCGAAATTCGCCCGGTCCACCGGTTCGTGCGCGAAGGCCTGCACGGCGCGGATGCCATAGAGCGTCTCCTCGGCATAGGAACCGAGATCGGCGACCCGGTCCTGGGTCTCGCGGGAAAGTTTCCGCACCTTGCGGCCGAAGACGATGATCGGCACCACGACGATGGGCACCACGAGGAAGACGTAGCCGGTCAGTTTGGCGCTGGTGACCAGCAGCATGACCATGGCGCCGAGAAAGAGCAGCGTGTTGCGCAGGGCGATCGAGACCGAGGAGCCGACCACCGTCTGCACCAGCGTGGTGTCCGTGGCGATGCGGGAGAGCAGCTCGCCGGTGCGCATGGTCTCGAAATAGCCGGGGCTGAGCGAGATCACGTGGTTGAACACCGCCTTGCGGATATCCGCCACGACCCGCTCGCCGATCCAGGAGACGAGATAGAAGCGGGCATAGCTCGCGCCCGCCAGCAGGATCACCACGCCGAGCAGCACGATCACCGCCTGGTCGAGCAGCTCCGGGTCGCCGGCGGAGAAGCCGTTATCGACCAGGTGGCGCAGTCCGTTGCCCATGGCCAGCACGGTCACCGCCGCGACCACCAGCGCCACCAGCGCGCCCGCGATCTGCAGTTTGTAGGGCCGCACGAACGGCATCAGGGCCTTCAGGGGGCCGAGGTCGCGCCGACTGTTCTCTTCACTCATACCGGTTTCCCGCAAAAAACAGGCGCCTTCGCACTTGCGCTCGGCACCTGTCTCCTATATATCGTCGCGCTCTTGATCAGGATTTATACCCGCGCCCATGAACGCTCGGGGGCAGGAGTACGAGAAATGAAGGCTGATATCCATCCCGATTATCACGAAATCACTGTCGTGATGACCGACGGCACCGAATACAAGACCCAGTCGACCTGGGGCAACGCGGGTGACGTTCTGCGGCTCGAGATCGATCCGAAGACCCATCCGGCCTGGACCGGTCAGCACCGGATCGTCGACAGCGGCGGCCAGGTGGCGCGCTTCAACAAGCGCTTCGCCAACCTCGGCATCTAATACCGGGTTTTCCAAGGGCTCCGGCCCTGTGGCGACGGAAACGGGCGTCCTTCGGGGCGCCCGTTTTTCTTTGCGCATGTCCCTCTTGAATCCGTTTTTCGGCTTCCCAGATTTTCAGTCAGGCGCCGTTGCCACGTTCGGGACGGGGCCTTTGGACACGCCACCCGGCCTTCTGACAAGGCGGGTGACAGTTTGACGACCATGTTGCTTTGAAAGGATATGGACCGATGCGTACGATCGACTTTTCCCCGATGTTCCGCAATTCCGTCGGTTTCGACCGGATGGCCCAGCTTGCCGATGCGGCGCTGCGTAGCCCCGCGGCCAGCAATGCCCCTGCCTACCCGCCCTACAATATCGAGAAGGTGAGCGAGGACGATTACCGCATCACCATGGCGGTCGCCGGTTTCGCCGAGAAGGACATCGACGTCACGGTGACCCAGAACTCGCTGATCGTCACCGGCAAGGTCGAGAAGAGCGAGGAAAGCGACGGCCGCCAGTTCCTGCATCGCGGCATCGCCGAACGCGCCTTCGAGCGCCGCTTCGAGCTCGCCGACTTCATCAAGGTGACCGGTGCGGATCTTGAGAACGGCCTGCTTCACGTCTCCCTCGTCCGCGAGATTCCGGAGGAGGCGAAGCCGCGCAAGATCGAGGTGCGTTCCGGCGTTCCTGCGATCGAGAACAAGAAGGCGGCGTAGGGTCTGACCTGATACCGACCTCCGAATAAACGACGCCCGGGCTCCAAGGCCCGGGCGTTTTGTTTCTCGTTGAAGCAACCTCTTCCCGGCCGCAGGGCCGGGATCCTGTCGAACGCCGGACTGCGCTGTCTTCGAAGGTCCCGGGTCGAGCCCGGGATGACGCGAACTCTGGAGATTCACCCCGCCCCGGCGATCCCCAGCTCGCTCTCGCAGCGGGCGATCCAGGCGCCAAGCTTCGGACGGCCCGCAAGGTCGAACCCGCCTTCCCCGGCAAGCCGCGTATAGGCGAGCAGCGAGATGTCCGCGATCGTCAGGCGTGTGCCGACGAGGAACGGCTTCCCCGCGAGTTGCCGCTCCATGTGATCGAGCGCCGCCTCGGCCTTCGTCACGCGCCAGCCTTCGCGCTCTTCCGCCGGTTTGCCCTCATAGACCATCTGGAAGCGGCAGACCGCGACATAGGGCTCGTGACTGTACTGTTCCCAGAACAGCCACTCCAGCACCTTGGCACGGTCGAAGACATCTGCCGGCAGCAGGGAGGTACCTTCCGCCAGACAGACCAGCACGGCATTCGACTGCGCGAGCGTCCGACCGCCGCCGAAATCCACCGCCGGGACCTGCCCCGCCGGATTGACCGCCAGGAATTCAGGCGTCCGGCTCTCGCCCGTCATAATGTCGACATCGACGAAACGATAGTCGAGACCGAGAAGATCGGCCGTGTAGACGATCTTCAGGCAATTTCCGGAACGCCGGTCGCCATAGAGCGTGAACCGCCCGTCGCTCAAGCGCGTTTTTCCCGGCTCGAGTAGCTGAGCGGCTGCTGCAGGCGCGCGACCATCTCCTTCGGCACGACCTGCCAGAAGGTCCCGATCTCCTGGCTCCAGTTGATCAGCAGACGCTCTGCGAAGCGGGACTGGGTCTGTTCCGCGTGCTCCTGCACCAGACGCTTCAGGACCGCTTCCCAGTAGTCGGTCTCGATCCGCTGCCAGAGCAACGTCTCCGGGTTCACGTTCCGCTCGAAACTGCCGTCGCTGTCATAGACGAAGGCCATGCCCCCGGTCATGCCGGCGCCGAAATTCTCGCCGACCGGGCCGAGCAGCACGGCGGTTCCGCCGGTCATGTATTCGCAGCCGTTGGAGCCGCAGCCCTCGACCACCGCCTCGGCGCCGGAGTTGCGGACGGCGAAGCGTTCGCCCGCCTGTCCGGCCGCGAAGAGCTGGCCCGCGGTCGCGCCGTAGAGCACCGTATTGCCGACGATGGTGTTCTCGTTCGACGGGAACTGCGCCGCCGTCATCTGACGGATGACGATGGTCCCGCCGGAGAGACCCTTGCCGACATAGTCGTTGGCATCGCCGAACACTTCCAGTTTCAGGCCCTGCACCGCGAAGGCGCCGAGCGACTGGCCGGCGGAACCGCGAAGGCGGACCGTGATATGGCCCGGCTGCAGCCCAGTCATGCCGTATTTCCGGGTGATCCGGGAACTGAGCTTGGTGCCGATGGCCCGCAGGGTGTTGGCGATATTGTAGGTGAGCTGCATCTTCTCACCGCCATCGAGCGCCGGCTGCGCATCCTTGATCATCTGCGCGTCCAGCGTCTCCGGCACCTCGTTGCGGCCCTCGACCGCGTTCATCACCGGCAGCCCGCCCGAATCGGCGCGCACCAGGATCGGGTTGAGATCGAGATCGTCGAGCGAGGGATCGCCGCGGCTGACCTGGTGCAGAAGGTCGGTCCGTCCGATCACTTCCTCGAGGCTCCGCACGCCGAGATCGGAGAGGATCTCGCGCACCTCCTCGGCGATGAAGGAGAACAGGTTCACCACCTTCTCCGGCGTGCCGTCGAACTTCGCACGCAGGCTCTGGTCCTGGGTGCAGACCCCGACCGGGCAGGTGTTGCTGTGACACTGGCGCACCATGATGCACCCCATTGCCACCAGCGAGGCGGTGCCGATACCGAATTCCTCGGCCCCGAGGATGGCCGCGACGACCACGTCGCGGCCGGTGCGGAAACCGCCATCGACCCGCAGCGCCACCTTGTGCCGCAGCCGGTTCAGGGTCAGCACCTGATGCACTTCCGAAAGACCCATTTCCCACGGAATGCCGGCATATTTGATGCTGGTCTGCGGGCTGGCGCCGGTGCCGCCGCCATGGCCGGAGATCAGGATCGTGTCGGCCTTGGCCTTGGCGACGCCGGCGGCGATCGTACCGATACCGGAAGAGGCGACGAGCTTCACGCAGACCCGGGCCTCCGGATTGATCTGCTTCAGATCGTAGATCAGCTGCGCCAGATCCTCGATCGAGTAGATGTCGTGGTGCGGCGGCGGCGAGATCAGCGTCACGCCCTCTGTCGAATGCCGGAGCTTCGCGATCATGGCATTCACCTTGATCCCGGGAAGCTGACCGCCTTCGCCCGGCTTCGCGCCCTGGGCGACCTTGATCTCGAGCTCGCGGCAGTTGTTCAGGTACTCCGCCGTGACGCCGAAGCGGCCGGACGCGACCTGCTTGATCGCCGAACTCGGATTGTCGCCGTTGGCCCGCGGCTTGAAGCGCGCCGGATCCTCGCCGCCCTCGCCGCTATCGGACTTGGCGCCGATCCGGTTCATGGCGATGGAGAGCGTCTCGTGCGCCTCCGGGCTGAGCGCGCCGAGGGAGATGCCCGGTGCCACCAGCCGCTTGCGGATCTCGGTGATCGAGGAGACATCCTCGAGCGCCACTTCCTGGCCGGTCGGCTTGAAACCGAGCAGGTCGCGGAGATTGATCGGCTTCTGGGCGTAGATCTCCGCCGCGTACTTCTTGTAGAGATGATAGCTGTCGGTCGCGACGGCATGCTGCAGGGTATGCATCATCGGGCCGTCGAAGGCATGCCGCTCGCCCTGGCGGCGGAAGCGGTAGAGGCCGCCGACCGGAAGGGTGACGACGGTGTCGTCGAAGGCCTTGCGGTGCTGCTCCAGCGCCTTCTTCTGGATGCCGGCGAGACCGAGTCCCGAGATCCGCGAGGACATGCCCGGGAAGAAACGCGCGACGAGGGAGCGGGACAGGCCGACCGCCTCGAAGTTGTAGCCGCCGCGATAGGAGGACAGCACGGAGATGCCCATCTTGGACATCACCTTCAGAATGCCGTCCTGGATCGCCTTGCGGTAGGACGCGACGCACTCGGTCAGAGTCTTGTCGCCAAAGAGCCCGCGGGCATGGCGGTCGGCGATCGCCTCCTGCGCCAGATAGGCGTTCACGGTCGTCGCGCCGACGCCGATCAGGACGCAGAAATAATGCACGTCGAGGCACTCTCCGGTGCGGACGTTGACCGAGGTGAAGGTCCGCAGCTGCTGGCGCACGAGATAGGAATGCACCGCGCCGGTCGCGAGGATCATCGGGATCGCGGCGCGTTTCGCCGAGATCTCCTTGTCGGAGAGGATGACATGGGTACATCCGCCGCGGACCGCGTCCTCGGCCTCGCGCTGGATCCGGCTGATCGCCTCCGCCAGGGCGGACTCGCCGCCCGCGACGTCGAAGGTGCAGTCGATCTCCTCCGCCGTGTCGCCCATATAGTCGCGCATCGCCTGGAACTCGGCGTTCGAGAGCACCGGGGATTCGAGCAGCAGGTGCTCGCACTGCTCCTCGGTCTCTTCGAGAATGTTGCCGAGATTGCCGAGACGGGTGCGCAGGGTCATCACCCGGCGCTCGCGCAGACTGTCGATCGGCGGGTTGGTGACCTGGCTGAAATTCTGCCGGAAGAAATGGTGCAGACCTCGATATTTCTCGGACAGCACCGCGAGCGGGGTGTCGTCCCCCATCGAGCCGATGGCTTCCTTGCCGCCCTCGGCCATCGGCTGCAGAAGCAGTTCCATGTCCTCGAGCGACCATCCGGAGACCACCTGGCGGCGGCGCAGCTCGTCGCGCTCCAGCCCCGCCTTCTCCTCGTGGTGACTCTTGATCAGACCGTCGATTTTGACGCTCTTCTTGATCCATTTTCCGAAGGGACGGGACTTGGCCAAATGCTCCTTCAGTTCGGAATCGTGGTAGAGCTTGCCGTTGACTAGGTCGACCGCGATCATCTCGCCCGGATCGAGCCGGCCCTTCTCGATGATGTTCTTGTCCTTGATGCGGACCATGCCGGTCTCGGAGCCGGCGATCAGCAGGCCGTTATTGGTGACGCTGTAGCGCATCGGGCGCAGGCCGTTGCGGTCCATGCCGCCGAGCACCCAGTGCCCGCCATAGGCGGCGATCGCCGCCGGCCCGTCCCACGGCTCCATGACCGCGTTGCAATAGGCATAGAGGTCGCGCAGTTCCTGGCTGAGGCTGCCACCGTCGGCGACCGCTTCCGGGATCATCATGGACTTGACCATCGGCAGCGAGCGGCCGGCGCGGACCATCAGCTCGAACACCGCGTCCAGCGCGGCGCTGTCGGAACTGCCGTCCTGAATGACCGGCTTGATATCCTCGATCTCCTCGCCGAACGAGTCGGTGGCCATCCGCGTCTCGTGGCTGCGCATCCAGTTCCAGCAGCCTTTCAGCGTGTTGATCTCGCCATTGTGGGCCAGCACCCGGAAGGGCTGGGCGGCGCGCCAGGCCGGGAAGGTGTTGGTCGAATAGCGCTGGTGGTAGATCGCGAAATTGGAGATGAAGCGCTCGTCCAGGAGGTCGGGGAAGAAGGCCGTGACCTGTTCTGCGAGGAACATGCCCTTGTAAATGATCGACCGGCAGGAGAGCGAACAGATGTAGAAGTCGGTGATGTTCTCCGCCAGCGCCGCGCGCTCGATCCGGCGGCGGATGACGTAGAGATCGCGCTCGAACATGACCTCGTCCGCGCCGGACTCGCCCGAGACCATGATCTGCTCGATTTCGGGACGGGTCGCATTCGCCTTCTCGCCGATCACCTCGACATTCACCGGCACCTGGCGCCAGCCGAAGATCTTGTAGCCGCGCGCAAGGATCTCTTCCTCGACGATGCAGCGGCACCGCTCCTGCGCGGCCAGGTCGGTGCGCGGCAGAAACACCATGCCGACCGCAATCAGGCCGTCGTTCACCGGCTGGCCGGCACGCTCGACATGCTCGCGGAAGAAGTCCTGCGGGATCTGCAGGTGAATGCCCGCGCCGTCTCCGGTCTTGCCGTCGGCATCGACCGCGCCGCGGTGCCAGATCGCCTGCAGCGCCTGGATGCCGGCCTCGACCACGTCGCGCCGCGGCGTGCCGTCGATCGAGGCGACGAAGCCGACGCCGCAGTTCTCGTGCTCGTCCGCCGGGTTGTAGGCATGCGCCCCGGTCAGCCGGGAGAGGTTCTCGCGGTACTCGGCGACGAAACGCTCGCCATCGCGCATCGGAAGGCTCTTGTCCTGCTTCATGTCGGTCATCCCCGGCTTCAGGAGGCGAGATCGAGCGCGGCCGAGGCCTTCTGCTCGATATAGGCATGGATCTGGTCGGCAACGTCGCGGCCGTCGCGCACCGCCCAGACGACGAGCGAGGCGCCGCGCACGATGTCGCCGGCGGCGAAGACGCCGTCGAGGCTGGTCATCATGGTCGTGAAATCGACCGAGAGCGTGCCCCAGCGGGAGACCTTGAGGTCCTTCTCGCCGAACATCTCCGGCAGATCCTCCGGATCGAAGCCGAGCGCCAGGATCGCCAGGTCCGCCGGGATCGTGAAGCTGCTGTCCTCGACCACCTGCGGCGCCTGCCGTCCGGTCGCGTCCGGCACACCGAGATGAATGCGGTGGCAGCGCACGCCGTCAACCACCCCGTCACCGGTGAAGGCTTCGGGCGCCGCGAGCCAGATGAACTCGACCCCCTCCTCCTCGGCATTCTGCACCTCGCGCTGGGAACCCGGCATGTTGGCCCTGTCGCGGCGGTAGACGCATTTCACCGATTTCGCACCCTGACGGACTGCGGTGCGCACGCAGTCCATGGCGGTGTCACCGCCGCCGATCACGACGACGTCCTTGTCCTTTGCGTCGAGGCTGCCGTCCTCGAAGGCCGGGACCTTGTCACCCAGTCCGATGCGGTTGGACGCTGTCAGATAGTCGAGCGCCGCGTTGACGTTGCCGAGGCCGATTCCCGGGCACTTCATTTCGCGCGCCTTGTAGACGCCGGTCGCGATCAGCACCGCGTCGTGTTTCTCCCGCAATTCGGCGACAGTCACGTCGTTGCCGACATCGACGCCGGTGTGGAAGGTGATGCCGCTGTCGGAGAGCACTTTCGCGCGGCGCTGCACGACGTCCTTCTCCAGCTTGAAGTTCGGGATGCCGTAGATCATCAGGCCGCCGATGCGATCGTATCGGTCGTAGACATGCACCTGGTAGCCGCGCTTGCGGAGCTGCTCCGCCGCCGCGAGGCCGCCCGGGCCGCCGCCGATGATGCCGACACTCTCCTCGCGTTCCTGCACCGGCTTGACCGGCGTGACCCAGCCCTGCTCGAAGGCGGTCTCGGTAATATACTTCTCGATCGAACCGATAGTGACCGAGTCGAAACCCTTCTCGATCACGCAATTGCCTTCGCAGAGCCGGTCCTGCGGACAGATGCGGCCGCAGATCTCGGGAAAATTGTTGGTCGCGCTGGAGATCTCGTAGGCCTCTTCCAGGCGTCCCTCGGCGGTCAGCATGAGCCAGTCGGGGATATTGTTCGAGAGCGGGCAATGGACCTGGCAATAGGGAACACCGCATTGCGAGCACCGGCCGGCCTGCTCCTGCGCCTGCTCCGTGGCGAACTCGTCATAGATCTCGCCGAAGTCCTGGCGCCGCTCCTCCGCCTTGCGTTTCGCCGGCATCCGCTTCGCGGTATGGACGAATTTCAGCATGTGATCGGTGGTCATTCCACTCTCTCCCTCGGCCTCTGGGGACCTGATCCGCTTCGGGTCTCGTCGCCGCCCGACTTCTCGTTATGACGGCACTATACCGCAATCGGGAGCGCCTATCTACGGAAAGGAACGGAAAAGGTCAATAGATAGGACTAATTTTTTATTCAGCCGTCGAACGCACCGCGGCGCACAACACCATACGTGATATGAAACGAATAAATAGTCTCACTTCGGCCCTTTAACGCTTATTCTTTCCCTTGCTTGCCGATGCTATAGTCCGCCGGCCATGTCGGGGAGGTCGGGGGGCTCCCGCCGCGGCCTCCAGATAGATGCCCGCCGACATGTTCCGACCGGAGTCCACGCGTGCCGCTCCTCCATCTGGCCATCCTCGCCCTCGTCCAGGGGATCACCGAATTCCTGCCCATTTCCTCCAGCGGACATCTGGTCCTTGTGCCCTATGTCATGAACTGGACGGATCAGGGCCTGATGCTCGACGTGGCAGTGCATGTCGGCACCCTGCTCGCGGTCATGCTCTATGCCTGGCGGGAGATCTGGATGATGCTCGGCGGGCTCTGGCGCCTCCTGCGCGGCCGGATCGACCAGGGGACCCGGCTGATGCTGCAGGTCATTCTCGGCTCGATCCCCGTCGTGGCGGCCGGATACGCCGTGCAAAAATATGCCGGCGGCATGTTCCGCAGCGTCGAGGTGATCGCCTGGACCACGCTCGGCTTCGGCATCCTGCTCGGACTTGCCGACCGGGCCGGGATGACGGTGCGCCGGCTCGAGCACATGGGCTACGGCAGCGCCCTCGCCATCGGCCTTGCCCAGGCGCTTGCCCTTATTCCAGGCACCAGTCGTTCCGGCATCACCATGACGATGGCCCGTTTTCTCGGCTTCGAGCGCGCGGATGCGGCCCGCTTTTCCCTTCTGCTCGCGATCCCGGCGATCGCCGGGGCGGGGACGCTATCCGGTATCGAGCTCTGGCAAAGCGGGAACGTCCAGCTCACCCGCGACGCCTTCACTGCGGCAGGCCTCGCCTTCGCCTCCGCCCTGGTCGCGATCGTGCTCATGATGGCCTGGCTCCGACGTGCCGGCTTCATGCCTTTCGTCATCTATCGCATCCTGCTCGGCGGGGTTCTGCTCTATCTGGTTTATGCCGCCTGACCGAGGGCTCTCGTGCCGGATCGACCATCGACTGGACCCGCCCGGCTTCCTAGAGTTGAGCATCATTCATGAGTGGGCTGGGGAGACACGGCATGCGGTTCGCATCATTCAAACTGAACGGCGAGGCGACCTGGGGTCTTGCAACCGAGAAGGGCCTGCACGCCGCGGGAGCCGACACGAAGTCGCGCTGGCCGAGCCTGAAAGCGGCGATCTCCGCCGATGCCCTCGGCGAGGCCGCCGCGGCTCTCGCGGCCAGCGCCCCCTCTGTCCCGGCCGAGGACGCCGAGTACCTTCCGCTCGTTCCGGACCCGGACAAGATCCTCTGCGTCGGCCTGAATTACGAGGCCCACCGGCTCGAGGGCGGTCATCCGGAGGTAGAACATCCGACCATCTTCGCCCGTTTCGCAAATTCGCAGATCGGGCACAAGCAGCCGATGATCAAGCCGAAGGTCTCCGACAAGCTGGACTTCGAGGCGGAACTCGCGGTCGTCATCGGCAAGTCCGGGCGCCATATCTCCGAGGCTGCCGCGATGGCGCATGTCGCCGGCTATGCCTGCTACAACGAGGGCAGCGTGCGCGACTGGCAGCGCCATACCGGTCAGTACACCCCCGGCAAGAACTTCGTCGGAACCGGCGCTTTCGGCCCCTGGCTGGTAACGCCGGACGAGATCGACGACCTTGGGGCGCTGGTGATGGAATCCCGCCTGAACGGCGCGGTCATGCAGCACACGAAGCTGGACGACCTGATCTTCCCGATCCCGCACCTGATCAATTACATCAGCACCTTCACTGAACTGGTGCCGGGCGACGTCATCGTCACCGGCACGCCGGGAGGCGTCGGCTCGCGCCAGGATCCGCAGGTCTGGATGCAACCGGGCGACGAAATCGTTGTCGAGATCGACAAGATCGGCCGTCTCGTCAATCCGGTCGTCGCGGAAAGCTGAGTCTTGGCGACCGTCATCCCCTTCGACCGGAATTTCGAGCCGCGCTACGGCGTGGTCGAACCTCTCGGTCCCGGGCTCCGGCGGATCGTGGCGCGCAATCCCGGCCCCTTCACTTTTCGGGGCACCGCGACCTTCATTGTCGGCGAGGGCGATGTCGCGGTGATCGATCCGGGACCGGATCTTGCCGGCCATATTCCCGCCCTGCTGGAGGGACTCGGCAACGAGACCGTCAGCCATATCCTGGTGACCCACACCCATCTCGATCATTCCCCTGCCGCGGCGGAACTGAAGGCGCGGACCGGTGCGCCGACCTTCGGCTATGGTCCGCACGGGAGCGGGCCGGGCGGGATCGAGGCCGGAGGAGATCCGAATTTCGCGCCGGACGTGCGGATCGGCGACGGGGACGAGATCGCGGGCAGGGGCTGGCGTCTCGAGGCGCTGCACACGCCGGGCCATACCTCGAACCATCTCGCCTTCGCCTGGCCGGAGCGCTCGATCCTGTTTCCGGGCGATCTGGTGATGGGCTGGTCGACCAGCGTCATATCGCCGCCGGACGGGCATATGGGAGATTACCTGGCCAGCCTGCGGAAAATGCTCAAACGGGACGAAGCGACCTACTGGCCGACCCATGGCGGGCCGATCCGCGATCCGAAACCTTTCATCGAGGCCTTCATCGCCCACCGCCGGGACCGCGAGGAGGAAATCCTCGCCTGCCTCCGGGACGGACTCGAGACGATCCCGGACATGGTGCCGGTGATCTATGCCGACGTTCCGCCCGCAGTCCACGGCGCTGCCGCGCGCTCGCTGCTGGCCGCGCTGATCCATCTGGTGGAGAGCGGCCGGGTGAAGACCGACGGCGCGCCGGACGAGGAAAGCCTCTATCGGCTGCCGTAGTGCGGCGGATCAGCTGTAGCGGATATAGGGCGTTTCGGTCCGGTAGCTGAAGAACGGATAGGTCTCGCGCGGCGCCAGCTTCTCCGCGGCGCGGCGCTTGATCTCGAGCAGCATGAACTCGGTCACGTCGACCAGCGGCAGCTTCAGGGCCTCGTCGAGCGGAAAATAGTCCAGATCCGCCAGTTCGCCGCTGCCGCCGAGGGTGCCGGACATATGCTCCTCCCAGGCGAAGAAGAAGCGGGCGTTGAAACGGAACCTGCGCTTGGACGGCGTGATGGCGTGTCCGACATAGCCGAGCTTCCCGAGGTCCGGAGCCAATCCCCGGCCGCCGATCTCGGACCAGGACGGATGTTGGGTCGGGCCGAGTTCCCCGCGGTCGGCCAGAAGCAGGCCGGTTTCCTCGAAGGCCTCGCGCACGGCCGCCATCGGGAAGCCGCGGGCGCGTCTCTCGTCCTTGGAAATGCGTTTCAGATCATGCGGCTGGAGATCGCTCGCGAAACCGACCCTGCGGTCCGCGGCATCGACCTTTCCGCCAGGAAAGACATAGACGCCGCCGAAGACGGCTTTCTTTCCGCGCCGTCCCATCAGCACATCAAGCCCGTCGCCGGTGCGACGAAGGACGATCAGACTGGCGGAGTCTTTCGGCCGGACAGGCTTTTGCCCGGGCTCGACCAGTCCGGGCAGGGTATTCGGCGGGGCGCGTCTCATGGTTTCTCAAAGACTTGGCAGAGGAAGATCCGCACAGTCTAGGACGCCCGGAGGCATTCCTCCAAGTCTGATCGCGCCCCTCGCAGAGGCTTTCGCCTTAGATGTTGTTCATCGCACCGTAATAGGCGACGCAGGCGATGAGGCCGAGGATGCCGGCGCAGGTGAGGATGGTCTGGGAAATGCTAATCCGGGTCATATCGATATCCTTTCTGGGCATATGACGACTCCATGGTTGTCAATGTAGGGCACAGACCGCAGCGCAACATGCATTGATACTGCAATGCACAATTGCAAATACGTCATGAGACGCCAAAACACAGCAGCATTAGTGACAAAATCAAACTAATCGTATGCGCCGGGAAGATCGCCCGACTCCCCGATCAAATGGGTCAGTCGACGCGCCGCGGTGCGGGCGAGCGACAGCGTCAGGGACTTGCGGCGCGCCGCGTTCAGTCGCGCTTCAGTGGCCTCCCGGGCGATCACCGCCTCGTACCGATCCGCCAGGATCACCCCGCAAAGCGGATCGTCCGGCAGCATTTCACGCGGGAAGTCCGGCGCGACCGCGAAATAGAAGCGGTCGCAGAAATCCAGATAATCGTGCCACTTTCGATCCGCCAGATAGTCCGCCATGTCGGACTTGACCTCGACCACGACGATTCCGCCCGCGGTATCGAGCGCCATGACGTCGACGCGCCGGCCCGTGCGCAGGGGCATCTCGGTGACGTGACTCCATTTCAGGTCGGTAAAAAGCCGCGACACGCCGCGGGTCACTTGCTGCGTGATTTCCGGACGCTCCACCATGCCGCCGCCGCTAGTCGTCGAGAACCATGTTCGTCGCGCCCCGCACATCGGCGCCGGAAAGATCGGCCCCCCGCAGGTCCGCGCCGTCGAAATCGGCGTCACGCAAGACCGCGCCGCGGAGATTGCAGTCCCGGAGATCGGCGCCGGTGAAGACGGCACCGCTCATCTCGGCCTGGTGAAAATCGCCCCCCCGGAGGATCGCCCGGTCGAACCTGGCCCGGTCGAAATGGGCCGGCCAGCGCTGGGTCTTGGCCCCGACGATCTGGACCGGCCCCGCCTGCACCCCGGTCAGCCGCGCTTCCATGAGGTTGGCACGCCGCATTGTCACGCCGCGCAGGTCCGCATTCGAGAGGTCCGCCGAGCGCATATCGGCCAGCGCAAGATCCGCCATCAGCAGATTGATGCCCGTCAGATCGCAACTGGTCAGGACGCTGCATTCCATATTGGCCGCAGCGAGGTTCAGCCGGCTGAGGCTCTGCTTGCTGATGTCCCGGCGTGCGAGCGGCGCCCGGGTGCCCTGCTTGCCATTGCTTTTGATCCAGAGATCGTGCTGGATCATGATCTCCTGCATCTCCGGTCCGAGCGCGTCCAGCGCGCGCGGCATACGCGCCAGCCGGAACTGCGGGTCGTCCGGATTCATGTTCGAAAACACGGCCCCGGCGAGATCGGCGCCGGTCAGGTCCGTGCCGCTGAAGATCACATTATAGAGTATCGTACCGTGCAGAATGGCGCCGGTCAGCGTCGCCTCGGTCAGGTCCGCGCCTTCGAGGTCGGCGCCGGTCAGGTTCGAATGGCTGAGATCGGCACGCACGAAGCGGGTATTGCGGAGCTTCGCGTCGGTGAGATCGGTCTGAACGATGAAGGCGTTGGAAAGCCGGGCGCCACTCATGTCCGCGCGGGTCGCATTCGCCACCGCAAGATCGGCATCGACCGTGTTGTACGTGACGGCAACGAGGTTGCCCCGTGCGTCGGGTTTCAGCAAGACGCCGTCCCGCAGGTCGGCTTCCTGCATGGTCACATCGCAGAGATCCGCGCCACGCATGCAGGCCCCGCGAAGATCGGCGCGGGAGAGATCCGCGCCCGTCAGCTGCGCCTCGCGCATGTCGGAGGCGAAGAGGTTCGCGGTCTTCAGATTGCATTTCTCGAGATTGGCATTGCGGAGCGAAGAGCCCGAGAGCTCGGCGCCCGCTAGCTCGCGCCCGCTCAGATCCTTGAATTTGAGATCGTACCCCTGAAGGTTGGCCCGGGCACCACCGGTCTGTCCGCGCAAGAACATTCCGTGGCGCTCGATGACGTCCTCAAGCTCGGCTACCGTGATCTGCCTTAGCGGAATGTCGTCGGTAGCCGGAGTACCCAGATCCAGTCTTGCTTCAGACGAAGCCCAGGCGACTTCTGCCGGGATGCCGGGGACCGTGTCAGTATCATCGTTGTGTCCGGACAAGACCTACGCCTACTTCCCAAACTCTGCGCGGAGACACTTTGTGCGTCCCGCCATCATTTGAGTAGATCGTGTTCCGATGGCCGAATGCAAAAAAATATTCCGTACAGGCCGGATTTACATCCAATCCTGAGCTTGCGGGAAATTATAGGCGACGAACCTGTAGGTTGACTGCACGGCTTCCCGGATCCCCTTGGACCGCGTTGATAGATCGATGTTCCAGATCTCGATGACCTCGTCCCAGATCATGATCTTCTTGTGCAATTCGTCGCGCATCTCGCGAATGAAGTTGATCTGCTTGTCGTAGCTTTTCAGGACCGTGAGGATTTCCCCGGTCTGTCCGTCGACCTGATCAAAAATGAAGCTGAAATCCCGAATCGGCGGCTCCATCAGGGTTCTTACCCGCTGGACTTCCGCCGTAAACTGGCGATCGCCGCGATGCAATGCGATCACCTGAACAAGCTTCGTCTGGATC
Source organism: Nisaea sp. (assembly GCF_965216895.1). Lineage (GTDB taxonomy): Bacteria > Pseudomonadota > Alphaproteobacteria > Thalassobaculales > Thalassobaculaceae > Nisaea. The sequence continues at coordinate 3,512,837 of NZ_OZ244205.1, read as the reverse complement.
GCGCTGGCATGGACGAAGCGGTCGCGCAGCGCCTCGATATAGGCAAGTTCACGGCCGACCCGGTCGACAAGGTCGAGGACCTCCTGCTTGCGTTCCTCGCCGAGCTTGAGCTTCTGCGCGATCTCGGAAATGCCTTTCTGGATCCGTTCCTTTGTCTCCGGTTTGGCGAGCTCAGCCTGGATTTCGGACTCGTCCGGATTGGCGATCGATGTTCCGGCAACCCATTGAGCGATCTGCACCATCAGCCGGTTCTTCGCCCGTTCCCTGTGCTTTTCCTCGATCGACCAGCTGGCCGAGCCGTCCAGCAATTCCCGGGGAATGGTGTCGCCAGGGCGAATGTCCTTGACGTAGTTCAGCCCCTTGCGAACGGTGTCCAGCAGCTTGCCGTCCTGGGAATCCTCGTCGATGCCGAATTCGGTGCACAGGGACTCAAGCGGGATCGAGGCCTCGAGTTCGCCGACGCGCACACGAAGCGCCGGGATCCGGTCCTGACCGGTCAGGCGAAAATGGGCACCGTTCACCTTGAAGATCTTGTGCTCGAAGGCGAAATGCGTCGACGGATCTAGCGCTTGCTCTTGCTCTTGTTCTGTGGCGGTCATTGTCGCTCCACATTTGCAGGTCCGCGGACCTGCATCCCCAACGTCCTGCTTTGTCTTACATCAAGAGACTGAATGAATAGCTAACGTCGCCCCGTAAAAGCGAGGGTACCTCTTCACGCCGATCTTTGTAGAGAAAATTGATTAACGGAAAATTAGGACGCCCGTTCTATAGTGCAATCACGCGGGGGCGCAAGGCTCGGGTGCAACTCCCGGCTCTCCCCGTGAGCATAACTATTGCCACTATTGCCGAGGTCACGCCGTGGGTGATGCAAAGGGAAGAATTTTCTCGGTCGAGCGCCGCGCGCAACAACGCAACGGGGCCGGTGGGGCGGTGACCCCCAAGGCCATCGCTCCCGGCCTTTCCTCGAGCGCCTTCGAAGAAGCGCTGCTTGCGGAAATCTCGAGCCTCCGGACCGAGCTTTCCGAAATTCGGAAGGCGGTCGGCATGACCGGGGTCACGGCGCCCGTCGCCGAGGTTCCGGAAGAGGACGAGGTCGAAACCGATATCGATCACGTTCTCAGGATCGAGATCGCCCAGATGGTGCGCTCGATCGGCCGCGCCAAGAGCCAGATCGCGGCGATCAAGCATCCGATGTCGACGGAAGACCAGATGCAGACCGCATCCTTGCAGCTCGACACGATCGTGCAGACGACCGAAACCGCGACCAACGAGATCATGTCCTCCGTCGATTCGATCGAAGGCACGCTCAAGCAAATCCACGGCTTCACGCTCGACGACCCGGAAGTGCAGCAGCTTATCGACCAGGCATCGAACCAGCTGATCTCGATCATTGAAGCCTGCAGCTTCCAGGACCTCACGGGTCAGCGGATCAACCAGGTGGTAAAGACGCTCCGCTTCATCGAAAGCCGCATTCTTGCGATGATCGATATCTGGGGCGGGCTCGAGGCTTTCAAGGATCTGCCGATCCCGACGGACGAAAACGAGGAAACGGCCTCCGAGGAAGACGATCTTCTGAACGGTCCCGCGCTCGGCAGCGCCGGACTCAGCCAGGACGATATCGACGCCCTGTTCGACTGATCCCGGCAATCGGGCCGGGCGGCAACGCGGCTTGGTGCCGGCGACTTGATCCGGACGGCACGATCACCTACATGGAAAGAGCGCGCGATCAATGAGGATGCGCGTGTTGAGTGCCGCACTGGCGGGCTCGAAGATCGTCTCGCTCATGTATGAGGGGTTGGTCCCATGTCACGCATGTCCGTTTTCAACTCCCCGCTCCTGCTCGGATTCGATCATTTCGAACGGGCCCTGGACCGGATCTCAAAAACCACCTCCGACGGCTATCCGCCCTACAATATAGAGCAGACCGGCAAGGACGGCCTGCGCATTACGCTTGCCGTGGCCGGTTTCTCTTCCGACGACCTCAGCGTCCAGATCGAGGACAACCAGCTGGTGATCCGCGGTCGCCAGAGCGACGAGGAGGACCGGGTGTATCTGCACCGGGGCATCGCCGCGCGCCAGTTCCAGCGGACCTTTGTCCTCGCCGAGGGCATCGAAGTCGTCGCCGCGGATCTGGATAACGGATTGCTTCACATCGAGCTGCACAGGCCGATGCCGGAAGTGAAAGTTCGGACGATCGAGATCAACGGCGGCAGGAAGGCCCCGGGGATCACCGCCGAGAAGCTCGATATCGAGCACGCGGACTGATAGCCGCCGTTCGGCCGCACACTCTCAACGAAACGAGCGCATCAGCCGGGAAGGAGATGCGAATGGATATGGATATGCCAGAACAAATCGACGTGCGCCGGATGAGCGCCCAGGATTTCGCCGCCCTCGGACTGTTCGACATCGCGTTTGTGAAACGGGTGAAGAGCGGCGGAGAGGCAAGCTTCGAAATTCACACCGCGGACGGGAAATTCGTCGCCGATGCGCCGAGCTGGGACGCCGCCGTTACCCTGATCCAGGAAAACGAAATGCAGGCGGCCCGAATCCACTGAGAGGGTCCTCGATCGCGCCGGCCGGTTGCCGGCGGGATCAGGCCGCGTTGCTGGCCGTCGCTTCGGTGAGCAGCGCGTAGATCGCGTCGACACTGTCGGCGCCGCGGATCTTTTCGCAGGTTCCCTTGTCGCGCAGCAGGCGCGAGACGCGGGCAAGCGCTTTCAGATGATCCGCTCCGGCGGACTCCGGCGCGAGCAGCAGAAAAATAATATCCACAGGCTTGTCGTCGATGGCGTCGAACTCGACCGCCCTGTCGGCGCGCGCAAAGATGCCGTACAGCCGGTTCAGTCCGGGCAGCTTGCCGTGCGGAATCGCGATTCCGTCGCCCATCCCCGTGGTTCCGAGACGCTCCCGCTCCAGCAAGACGTCAAAGATTTCTCTCTGCCCGAGTCCGGTCACGTCGGCAGCACGGCGGGACAGTTCCTGCAGCGCCTGTTTCTTCGACGTGACTTTAAGATGAGGAATAACGCCCTCGGGAATTAGGATTTCCGCGATTTCCATCGTTTCTACCCTGCTCTCGCTTCGAATTGGCACTGTGCGGGCCATCTCTGTCAACCGAGCAGCCCTTCTACGATGCCAGTCCCGTTGAGGGCCGGCTCAGCCTTGAGCCAGACCCTTTGGATCGATCCAACCGATATTCCCGTCGCCGCGGCGGTAGATCACGTTCAGTTCACCATGCGACCGGTTCCGGAACATCACCACCGGCAGATCGCCCAGTTCCAGCCGCATGACGGCCTCTTCCACCGAGAGATCCTCGATAGAGGTGGTCATCTCCGCGACGACCACCGGCTGCCACTCTTCCTCCGGGGAAGGTTGAGAATCCGCGTGATCGGCCGCGAGCACGTATTGCTGGGCTGCAATATTTGCGCCACCGTTGCCGCGATGGTGGTCCCGAACCCGGCGCTTGAACCGGCGCAGACGCTTGTCGATGTGCTCGCCGGCCTTGTCCGCGGACTTGTAGGCATCGCCGTCATTGCCCTGACCGCGGACAAACATGTCCCGCCCGACATGAACCGCGATATCGGTCCGGAAATCGTTCCCCTCCTTGGAAACCGTCACAGTTCCCTCGAGAGGATCGCCGAAATACTTCTCGGATATGTCCGTCACGAGTCGCTCAACATGTTCCTTGAGCGCGTCGCTGATCTGGACTTGCTTACCGTTGATTGCTAGCTGCATGCGTCTTTCGCGGTCGATGACATTTGGCCATTCGGCGTCGGGACCCGGCATTGAACCATCCGGAGAAAGTCTGCCCGCAACGTCGCCTCGGCGACGAAGGCGCGGAACTTATGCGCGCCTCATAGGAGAGTCAAGCGCTGCGGTTACGAGATTTCTAAGTGCCCGGCTTATTGGTCAAATTCCAATCGATTTTTCGCGTCTCCTCTGTACGGACGACGGAATCTTCATCGCTTCGCGGTATTTCGCGATGGTCCGCCGTGCAATATCGACGCCCTCGCCTCTCAGTATCTCGACGATGCGGTCATCTGACAGCACCTTGTTGGCCGGTTCCTCGTCGATCAGCTTCTTGATCTTGAACCGTACCGCTTCGGCGGAAAGGGCGTCACCACCCGCCGATGATGCGATGGCACTGGTGAAGAAGTACTTAAGCTCGTAGATGCCGCGCGGCGTCGCCATGAATTTGTTCGAGGTGACGCGGCTGACCGTGCTCTCGTGCATCTCGATCGCCGCCGCGATGTCGCGCAGCACCAGGGGACGCAGATACTGGATGCCGTGCTGGAAGAAAGCGTCCTGCTGGCGGACGATCTCGCCGGAGACCTTGAGGATCGTGGTCGCGCGCTGATGCAGCGAGCGCACCAGCCAGTTCGCGGACTGATGACATTCGCTGAGATATTCCCGGTCGCTCTTGTTCTTGGGCGTGCGGCTGATCTGCGAGAGATAGGCGTTGTTCACCAGCACGCGCGGCAAAGTGTCGGGATTGAGTTCGACCACCCAACTGCCGTCCGGCGCGGCGCGCACCAGCACGTCCGGCACCACCGGTTCGCTGTTGTCCGGCTCGAAGGCGAGCCCGGGCTTCGGGTTCAGCGACCGGATCTCCTCCACCATCTCGGTCAGATCCTCGGCATCCACGCCGCAGATCTTGAGCAGGGCCGGCATGTCGCGCTTGGCCAGCAGGGGCAGATTGTCCAGCAGGGCCTGGATCGCCGGATCGAGCCGGTTGCGGTCCTTGAGCTGCAGCGCAAGACATTCGGAGAGGCTGCGGGCGAAGATTCCCGGCGGATCCAGGGCCTGCAGCTTGCCTAGCACCGTCTCGATCGCCTCCGGCGCCGCGCCCAGCCGTTCGGCCACCTCTTCCAGATCGCCGCTCAGGTATCCGGCATCGTCGAGCTGCTCGAGCAGGTCCGCGGCGATGATCCGTTCGTCCGGACGCTCGATATCGAGCGTGATCTGCTCCAGCAGGTGCTCGCGCAGGGTCTTCAGGCCGCCGACGCTCTCCTCGATGCCGGGCATGTCGTCGCCGCCCCGGCCGGACCCGGAGCCCGCGGCCGCTTCCCAGCTCCCGAGCGTGGGCGTGACGGACGGATCGGTCTCATCGACGCCCGCACTGCCCCAGTTGTTGTCATAATCGGTGTCGCCCGGATCCTCGCCGCCCGCCGGAAGCGATTCGGACGTCGTCCGGTCGACGATGTCGGGACCGTCCGGCGTATCCTCCCAGCCGGTATCGGCAGTCCCCTCGGGCGCCGCGCCCTCGCCCTCGACGGCCTTGTCGTAGGCTGCGAGATTGTCGGATTCCAGCGCCTCGAGGGTCGCCGGCCCGTCGCCGTCGTCGCGCTCCAGAAGAGGGTTCTGCTCGAGTTCCGCCTCGACGAATTCGGTCAGTTCAAGGTTGTTGAACTGCAGCAGCTTGATCGCCTGCTGCAGTTGCGGCGTCATTACCAGGTTCTGGGACTGTCTGAGGTCCAGTCTGGCCGAAAGCGCCAAGGCCGGTCTCCCTAGAGCCTGAAACGGTCGCCGAGATAAACCCGCCGCACATCGGTATTGGCGACGATTTCGTCCGGCGCACCATCCATAAGAACCGTGCCGTCATGCAGAATGAAGGCCCGGTCCACGATATCGAGCGTCTCGCGGACATTATGGTCCGTGATCAGCACTCCGATGCCGCGGTCCTTCAGATGCGAGATCAGGTCTCGGATTTCGCCCACCGCGATCGGATCGATCCCCGCCAGCGGCTCGTCCAGCAGGATGAAGGCCGGATGCGAGGCCAGCGCCCGGGCGATCTCGACCCGCCGCCGCTCGCCCCCCGAGAGCGCGATGGACGGGGTGCGGCGCAGATGGCTGATGGAGAACTCCGCCAGCAGATCCTCCAGCAGCGCATCGCGGCGCGCCGGATTGTCCTCGACCACCTCCAGCACCGCGCGGATGTTCTGCTCGACCGTCAGACCGCGGAAGATCGAAGCCTCCTGGGGCAGGTAGCCGATGCCGAGGCGCGCCCGGCGGTACATCGGCAATTCGGTGATGTCCGCCCCGTCCAGATGAATCGAGCCGTAATCGGCCGAGATCAGCCCGGTGATGACATAGAAGCAGGTCGTCTTGCCCGCGCCGTTGGGCCCAAGCAGCCCGACCGCCTCGCCGCGCTGGACCGAGATGCTGACGTCGCGCAGGACCGGCCGCGACTTGTAGCGTTTGCCGAGATTGCGTGCGACCAGCCCGCGATTGTTCGCGACAAGACGCGGTCCGTCCGCACCTGCCGCCGGGCCGCCCGCCCCACCAAGACTAGTATCGCTCATCCCTTGCCTTTGCCCCGCCTTGCGGTCTGCCGTTTCCCTGCCGGTTCATTTATTGTCCGACTTCGGGTTGAACAATCCTCTGACCCGTTGTTTCGCTCCATCCGGTCCCGACAAGAGCTTGCTGATGCCGGTCTTTAGGTTCACTTCGGCGCGCTCGCCGTTGAGCTGGTTCTCGCCCCGCGTGATCCGCACATTGCCCTGAAGGATCGCGGTTTCCGAATCGACATTGTAGATGCCTTCGTCGCCGCGCGCGACATCCTCGGCCGTGGTGATGACAACATCGCCGACCGCGTCCATCCGGGTGGCGACCAGCTTACCGCCGGCATCCTCCTCGAAACGGGCGATAAGGGTATCTGCACGGATCGTCCGGTCGTCCTTTTTCGCCGTCGCGTTTCCGCGGGCGACGGCGATCTGGCGCTGCTCCCAGTATTCCAGGCTGTCCCGCGCGGTGATCGTCTCGGTTCCGGTCTCGAGCCTCGGCGGCGCCTGCTTGCCGAGCATCACGGCGACCGCTTCGTCCAGATCGTAGACGGCGCGTTCGCCATAGCCGGTCTGTTTGTCGGAGGAAATCACGACATTGCCGATCGCTTCCAGCCGGTAGATATCGGTCGCCCCGTTCGCGTCGCGGTAGAGCGCCGTCAGGGTATCGGCCCGAACCGTGACCCCGCCGCGCGCCGCCTTGGCATTTCCACGGGCGACATACATCCGCTGATCGCGGATCCATTCGATGCCGTCATCGGCTTCGACCGTCACCGGGCCGTCGTCTCCGGCCTGACCCGAAAAGCTCTGGGCCCGGATATCGGGCGCGGCCATCGCGCAGCAAAGGGCCAGCATCAGTATGGTCCAGCCGCAGACGGTCCGACGGCCGGGTCGGTATGCACGCATCAATTCGCTCTCCGGGTCTCGAGCCCACCGAGCTGAGCCGGATAAAGCACCACCTTGCTCTTGCCAACGAAAACAATGCGCTCGCCCCGGTCATAGATCCGGAAACCCTCACCGGTCGCGATACCGCTCTGCCCGTGGGCACTGACCGGATCGTCGCTGGTCGCCATGCCTTCGTCGAGCAGCACGCGCGCGCTTTCCGAGGTCACCGTGTAGCCTCGATCGTGAAACACGGTGACGCCGCCGCTGAGGTCGATCGTCCTCTGTTTCTTGTCGTAGATGCCGGCGGCCGCGGACAGCGCGAGCCATTCCTCCTCGTTGATGGCAAGGTCGGCCTGCGGGGCGACGAGATCGAGACGGTCAGACTCATGACTGTCCTGGCTCGCGCGTTCCGCGGTGATCTCGTAAGGGCGCTGCGAATCGTCAACACCGACATAGCGCGGCTGATCCATGCTCAGCCCGTCTGTCGCGACGGCAAGGAGGCTCCTGGCCTTGTCGCCGAGACGGAACTTGGTGTGATCCGGGATCAGTTGCGGCCAGCTCACGATCAGCGCGACGATGGCAAGCGCCAGCGCCGGCAGGATCAGCTTCATCAGCACGACCAGCCGGCTGGCACGGAAATGCGCCGCCTCGCGCCGTCGGGGAGCATCCGGCTGGAAACGGCGCCCGCCGAAGTCGCTCCCGATATTTGCCGCCGTCTGCTCGGACATCCGTTCCTCTTAACATCCGCAACAGCGCGGAATCACGAAACCGGCCGCGGCGCGTCGAAGCGGCCCCCGTTTCAACGGCCGATTCTGGCCCGACAATTGCTTGTCATCTTGTCCGAAGTATGGCGAAGGACCGCCAAAGGGTCAACGAATCCCGGCATTTCCGGCCCTAATGGGCGAAAATATCCTCGGCGCCATATCCGATCAGGTCGAGCGATGCCCGCACCGGCAGATAGGCGAAGGTCGCCGCGGCATAGCCGTCGCGCCCCTCGCGCACGAGACGCCGGTCCAGCTCTTCCTTCAGACGGTGCAGATAGAGCACATCCGACGCCGCGTAGTGCATCTGCTCCTCGGTCAGTTCGTCGGCGCCCCAGTCCGAGGATTGCTGCTGCTTGGAGAGTTCGACCCCGAGCAACTCGCGGCACAGATCCTTCAGCCCGTGCCGGTCGGTATAGGTGCGGACCAGCTTGGAGGCGATCTTCGTGCAATAGACCGGCGCCGTCACCACACCGAGATAGGCCTGCATGATCCCAACGTCGAAGCGGGCGAAGTGAAACAGCTTCAGCACCTTCGGATCGGTCAGCAGCCGGACCAGGTTCGGCGCGTTGTAGACGCCTTTGGCGAACTGCACGAGATGCGCGGTTCCGTCGCCGGAGGACAGCTGCACGACGCAGAGCCGGTCGCGCTCGGGGCGCAGCCCCATGGTCTCGCTGTCGATCGCGACCACCGGCCCGAGATCGAGCCCGTCGGGCAGGTCGCCTTTGTGCAAGATAATGGTCATCGGATTCTCCTGCCCCGTCTGCTTCGGCAGCCGGACGGCCGCACCTCTTCCTCTGCCCATCGCGATTTCGCAAGGACGGACAAACACTTCCGGTCTCTTTTAAAGGAGGATGGTGCCCAGGAGAAGACTCGAACTTCCACGGCCTTGCGGCCACTGGCACCTGAAGCCAGCGCGTCTACCAATTCCGCCACCTGGGCACGGCGGGCGGAACCAGTCCGCCGCCGAGGCCGCCGTAAATGCCAGCACGCGACGCGTCTGTCAAAGGCTTTTTACGGCGGGACGGCGTTCATTTGCGCTGCCGTCCCGATGCCCGGGATTTTTGATCGCCGCGGCCGCCCCGCTATATTATAAGCGCCCGTAAGGTAAAGGACTGCGCCACCGGTTTGCTGGAGCCGTAACGGCGCGCTGGGGAAGGACGATTTCCATGTTCCAAGGCAAGCAGATCACCATTTTCGGAGGCTCCGGTTTCATCGGCCGGAACATCGTGCGCGAACTGGCCCAGCAGGGTGCCGTCATTGAGGTTGCCTGCCGGGACGTGGAAGCCGCCAAGTTCCTCAAGGTCCAGGGCGTGGTCGGGCAGGTGACGCCGGTCCATGTGGATATCACCGAGGGCGAGAGCGCGATCGCCCCCGCCGTCGACGGCGCCGACATGGTGATCAATCTCTGCGGCATCCTCTTCGAGAGTGGGCGCAATCGCTTCGACGCGGTGCAGGGTACGGCGCCGGGCCTGATCGCGAGCGCCGCCGCCAAGGCGGGCGCCTCCAGGTTCCTGCATGTCTCGGCAATCGGCGCCGATGCCAACTCTGACTCGCGCTATGCCCGCAGCAAGGCAGCCGGCGAGGAAGCCGTGCGCAGCACCTTTTCGACCGCGACCATCCTGCGCCCCAGCGTCGTGTTCGGCCCGGACGACGATTTCTTCAATCGGTTCGGTGCCATGGCCGAGAGCTTCCCGTTCCTTCCGCTGATCGGCGGCGGCAAGACGAAGTTCCAGCCGGTATATGTCGACGATGTCGCGGACGCCGCGCTCAACGCGCTCGCCTCCGACGAGGCGGCGGGCAAGACCTACGAACTCGGCGGCCCGAAAGTCTATACCTTCAAGGAATTGATGGAGCTGGTGATCGCGCAGACCGGACGGCCGCGCCGACTGATCGATCTTCCGTTCTGGGCCGCCTCCGTCAAGGCCGCGTTCCTGGAATGGCTGCCGACCCCGCCACTGACGCGCGATCAGGTCACGTTGCTGAAGAGCGACAACGTGGTGTCCGAGGGGGCCCTCACTCTCGCCGATCTCGGCGTCACGCCGACCGCCTGCGAGGCGATTCTGCCGACCTATCTCGACCGCTTCCGCCCCGGCGGCCGCTACAATCGTTTCCGGGCGGCCTGAGCGGACACGCCCCACCGACTTTCGAGAACAACGCACTCCGGACACTTGTGAGCGCGCTTCCCGGCGCCGCGCCGTGAACCTGCCCTTGCGCCGGATGATCCCTCCCGCGCTCAGCCAGGCATGCTCACGCTCAAAAAACCTCACGAACGAAATAATTACTCGCCCGATTTCAGACACTTAGAAAACAAAATACTTTGATTCACCAAAATATTATCCAGAACAATGAAATAATTAGGTATCCAAAAATCAATTATTACGTCAGAATACGAAATATTATCAGCACATAAAAGCTGATAACAGGAAACAAGATTTCGCAATATTTCAGAATATTGGGCGATGCGGGTCACTTTACGCGCGACGCGCATTCTTGCGAGCAGCCCAAGCACCTTGCCGCCACCTCAGAGAGCGGCTCCCCGGCGAAGCACAGGCCCTCAAAGCCGCGCCGTCCCTAAATCGCACCCGTGGCCCGCGCGCCACCAAATGGAGCACCATACTATGCCCCTACCTGAATGGACCAAACCCACCCTCGTCGGCTTCGGATTCGGCGCCATCGCCGCCACCATCGTCGGCTTTACATGGGGCGGCTGGGTAACCGGCAGCAAAGCGGAAGTGCTCGCCTCCGACAGAGCGAGGGCGGAAGTCGTGCAGGCGCTCGTCCCGGTCTGCATCGCGCGCTCGATCGCGGACCCGAACGCGGCCAGCACCCTGGCTGCGCTGGAGAAAGCATCTTCCTACCAGCGCAACGACGTGATCATGGATGCCGGCTGGGCGACAATGCCGGGACAGGAAAATCCGTCACGACCGCTCGCACTGGCCTGCATCGACAAGATCATGGGCACCTCCTGATCCGCGGACCGGCTGACGAACAATCTGAATCCGTTCGCCTCCCACCCACGCTTCGAGCGGCGGACCATCTCGAAGACAAAGATTTCGAGTCCGTGGAGCAGTCGCAGAACAAGGAATCCAGAAATGGACGAAGCCCGCAGGTTTCCCTGCGGGCTTCGATGGTGGAGCCAAGCGGGATCGAACCGCTGACCTCTACAATGCCATTGTAGCGCTCTCCCAGCTGAGCTATGGCCCCTAACTGCTTCCGGACCGGTTGGGTGCCGGCGCGATGGGCCGCTTATGTAGCGAGCCCCGCGCCGCGGATCAAGAGCTTTTTGTCATCCCTTTTTGACGCAGAGCGCCGCCTAGAGATTTTCGTCGTCGTCGTCGTCCTTGCCGATCACGGCGACATCGTCGTCGTCGTCAAGATCGGACGCGTCCTCGAGCAACGAGTCGCTATCATCGTCGTCGTCATCCGTGTCCAGATCGCCGATCAGGTCATCGCCGTCATCGCTGTCGTCATCGTCATCGCCGTCATCATCGTCGGCGACGGCGGTGTCGTCGGAGGCAAGCTCCTCGACCTCGTCTTCTTCGTCCTCGGTCTCGGCGTCCTCGGCTTCCTTCGGCTTCTTCTTCTTCTCATCCGCCACGGGAACGGCCCGGGCACGCCGGCTCTTCAACACCGCTTCCGGGTCGAATTCGGTGTCGCACTTCGGACAAACGATTGGAGACTTCATCAGGTCGTAAAAGCGCGTGCCACAAGATTGGCAGGTACGCTTGATGCCCCATTCCGGCTTTGCCACGTCATTCCTCCGAGAACAACTCACTTCGGATCGCAATCCAACGAGGCGCCGAATAGCGATCATATTTCCGTCTGTCAAAGCGAAAATGCGCATCGCGGACGCCGGATTCCGGCAGGAGCCGCGGATTTCCTCCAGACAGTATGCAAGCCTCTGTGATAGAGAGCCTGCGGTCAACGCGATTTCGCCGTCCGAGAAGGTCCATGACGTCCCTAAACGCATCCAAGAGCACCGCCCTGACCGGCACCCTGAAAGTGCCCGGCGACAAATCGATTTCCCATCGCTCCCTGATCCTCGGGGGCCTCGCGGTCGGCCGCACCACCGTTTCGGGCCTGCTCGAAGGCGAGGACGTGCTGGCGACCGCCGCCGCCATGCGGGCGCTCGGCGCCAGGGTGACGCGGCACGGCGACGGAACCTGGGAGATCCACGGGCGTGGCATCGGCACGCTCGACGAACCCGAAGACGTGCTCGATCTCGGCAATTCCGGCACCGCGGCGCGGCTGCTGATGGGCGTCGTTGCCGGTCATCCGATCTCGGCCATCTTCACCGGGGACGCGTCCCTGAGGCGCCGGCCCATGGCCCGGGTGATCAACCCGCTCGGCCAGATCGGCGCCACGTTTCACGGCCGCGCCGGCGGGAAGCTGCCGCTCTGCGTGGAGGGGGCACGCGACCCGCTGCCGATTCGCTACACGCTGCCCGTCGCTTCCGCCCAGGTGAAATCCGCGATCCTGCTCGCCGGCCTCAACACGCCGGGCGATACCACTGTGATCGAGCCGGATAAGACCCGCGACCACACCGAGACCATGTTCCGTCATTTCGGCGCGGACGTGCGCGTCGAAGATCTTCCCGAGGGCCGCGTCGTCACCCTGACCGGCCAGCCGGAATTCAAGGGCCGCAACATCGTCGTGCCGGCCGATCCTTCCTCCGCGGCCTTTCCGGCGGTCGCCGCCCTGATCACGCCGGGCTCCGACATTCTGCTCGAAGCCGTCGGTCTCAACCCGCTGCGCTTCGGCGTTTTCGAGACCCTGCTCGAGATGGGCGCCGACATCGAGATCACCAACCGGCGCGAGGAAGCGGGTGAACCGGTCGGCGACATCCGGGTGCGCAGCAGCGGGCTGAAAGGCATCGAGGTCCCCGCCGAACGGGCGCCGAGCATGATCGATGAATATCCGATCCTCTCCGTCGCCGCGGCTTTCGCCGAGGGCGCGACCGTCATGCGCGGCGTCGGCGAACTCCGGGTCAAGGAAAGCGATCGGCTCGGGGCCATGGCGCGCGGGCTTGCCAAGGCGGGCGTCCGGGTCGAGGAAGGCGAGGACACGCTCGCCGTCACCGGCTCCTCGAACGGCGTCGCCGGGAATGCGCTGATCGAGGCGGATCTCGACCACCGCATCGCGATGTCGTTCCTCGTGCTCGGCATGGGGGCGGAGAACCCGGTCGCGATCGACGACGCGCGCACCATCGACACCAGCTTCCCCGGCTTCGCCGAACTGATGCGCGGTGCCGGCGCGAAGATCCAGAACGAGGCCTGACCCATGATCATCGCAATCGACGGCCCGGCCGCCGCCGGCAAGGGCACCCTCGCGCGCCGTCTCGCCGACGAGCTCGGCTTCGCCTATCTCGATACCGGGTCGCTCTACCGCGCTGTCGGCGTGATGCTGCTCCGGGCGGACAGAGATCCCGCGGACGCGTCCGCCGCCGCCGAGGCGGCGCGCAACCTGGACCGGAGCATTCTCGACAGCCCGGCACTCCGCACCGCAGAGGCCGGTGTCGCCGCCTCGAAAGTGGCGGCTGTCCCGGAGGTCCGTGCCGCACTGAAGGACTTTCAGCGCGGCTTTGCCACCACCCCGCCGGGCGGCGCCGGGGGCGCGATTCTGGACGGCCGGGACATCGGAACCGTCATCTGCCCGGACGCCGATCGCAAGCTCTTCGTCACCGCGTCCGTCGAGGCGCGGGCGACCCGGCGATTCAAAGAGTTGCAGGAGCGGGGCGAGGCCGCTATATATGCGCGCGTTTTACAGGACATGCGGGAACGCGATGCCCGTGACGCCGGCCGGAGCGACGCTCCGATGGTGCAGGCGGACGACGCGGTTCTGATCGACACATCGTCGATGACCCCGGATGAGGCCTACGCGGCCGCGCTCGAGGTGATCAAGGGCACGGACTGATCGCCGCCGCCTGGAAAACGAACTGAGATGCCGGTCACGAGGTCCGATGACCGGCTTTGGCAACCCAACGGTGGCTGACAGGCTCAGCCGCGTTCCAACCCCCGGACCGGGTGGAACGGTTCCGCGAATCGGGACGCAAAGAATCTAATTTGCACAGCCACCATGACACTGCTGCCGGTGAACCTCGGTTCTCCGGCAATACCCATTGAGGAGCTTACATGGCTAATGCAGCCGCTGCGGTTCAGGAACCGGAAATCACTGAGAATTTTGCTGCCCTGCTCGACGAGTCCTTCGGCGACGTCACGAGCATCGAAGGCAGCGTGGTCAAGGGCACGGTCGTCTCCATCGAAGGCGACAGCGCCCTGATCGACGTCGGACTGAAGTCAGAAGGCCGCGTGGCGCTGAAGGAATTCGGCGGCCCGGGCCAGAAGGCCGACCTGAAGCCCGGTGACACCGTCGAGGTGTATGTCGAGCGCATGGAAGACCGCAACGGCGAAGCCATGCTGAGCCGCGAGAAGGCCCGCCGCGAGGAGGCCTGGGCGGTTCTCGAGGGCGCCTTCGAAAAGAGCGAGCGCGTGACCGGCACCATTTTCGGCCGGGTCAAGGGCGGCTTCACCGTCGACCTTTCCGGCGCCGTGGCCTTCCTGCCGGGCAGCCAGGTCGACATCCGCCCGGTGCGCGACATCGGCCCGCTGCTGGGCACCCCGCAGCCGTTCCAGATCCTGAAGATGGACCGCCGCCGGGGCAACATCGTCGTCTCCCGCCGCGCCGTTCTTGAAGAGTCCCGCGCCGAAGCCCGTTCCGAGCTGGTCGCGAACCTCCAGGAAGGCCAGGTCCTGCAGGGTGTGGTCAAGAACATCACCGACTACGGCGCGTTCGTGGATCTCGGCGGTGTCGACGGCCTGCTGCACGTCACCGACATCGCGTGGCGCCGCATCAACCATCCGAGCGAGGCGCTGCAGATCGGCTCCACCGTCAAGGTGCAGGTCATCCGCTTCAACCCGGAAACCCAGCGTATCTCCCTCGGGATGAAGCAGCTCGAGGCGGATCCGTGGGAAGGCGTCGAGCTGAAGTACCCGGTCGGCACCAAGTTCACCGGCCGCGTCACGAACATCACCGACTACGGTGCGTTCGTCGAGCTGGAGCCGGGCATCGAAGGCCTGGTCCACGTCTCCGAAATGAGCTGGACCAAGAAGAACGTGCATCCGGGCAAGATCGTCTCCACCAGCCAGGAAGTCGAGGTCATGGTCCTCGACGTCGATCCGAGCAAGCGGCGCATCTCCCTCGGCCTCAAGCAGTGCATGGCCAACCCGTGGGACGATTTCGTCACCAGCTACCCGGTCGGCACCGAGATCGAGGGCGAGGTCAAGAACATCACCGAATTCGGTCTGTTCGTCGGCCTTTCCGGCGAGATCGACGGCATGGTGCACCTCTCCGACCTCTCCTGGGAGCAGTCGGGCGAAGAGGCCATCAAGGAGTTCAAGAAGGGCGACATGGTCAAGGCGAAGGTCCTTGACGTCGATACCGACAAGGAGCGCATCTCCCTCGGCATCAAGCAGCTCTCCGAGGATCCGTTCGAGTCCGGTGCCTCCGATCTGCGCAAGGGGGCTGTCGTCACCTGCACGGTCACCACGCTCACCGACAACGGCCTCGAGGTCTCCGTCGGCGACGGCCTGAACGGCTTCATCCGCAAGTCCGATCTCTCCCGCGACCGTTCCGAGCAGCGCCCGGACCGCTTCGCCGTGGGCGAGAAGGTCGATGCCAAGATCACCCAGATCGACAACAAGACGCGCAAGCTGACCCTGTCGATCAAGGCCCGCGAGATCGAGGAAGAGAAGAAGGCCATGGCCGACTACGGTTCCTCCGACAGCGGCGCCAGCCTGGGCGACATCCTCGGCGCGGCCCTGAAGCAGAAAGAAGAAGAGAACCAGGGCTAGGGCACGCGCCTTACCCGACCGTCTCGCGAGCAGCGGCGCCGCCCCAACCGGGCGGCGCCGTTCTCTTTTCAGACCGCCCTTGACACACTTCCAAATCGGCGAAGTGCATTTTTATTATGCAATAGAGAGACTTAAACTTGACGAAAGGCCTTAAAATTCGGTTTTATTGTCGCCGTGACTCATCCGGCCACCGATTGGACGGGCCGAGGAGTTGATTGGGGGAGCGTGGCAAACATGACCAAATCAGAGTTGATCATGCGTCTTGCCGAGGCGAACCCTCACCTCTACCAGCGCGATGTCGAACGGATCGTTTCCGCCATCTTCGACGAGATTTCCGACGCGCTTGCGCGCGGGGACCGCGTGGAGCTGCGAGGCTTCGGCGCGTTTTCCGTGAAGAAGCGGGATGCCCGCGTGGGCCGCAACCCGCGAACGGGCGACTCGGTCCCTGTACAGGAAAAGTTCGTCCCCTTTTTCAAGACCGGCAAGCAGTTGCGCGACCGGATCAACGACGGCTGACGCCGGAGACTTCGGACCCTTTCCCGCGCCGGTTGCGGTTTTGTCATACCGTGGCAAGCCGGCCGACAGGGCGCCGACGGCGAAAAACAATCACATCCAGCATTTCGATTTTCCGCGCGGCGCACTAGATTATGAGCGCTAGCAAAACGGAAGCGCCATGGCCCGCAGATCATTCATCGCTAAGACCCTCGGCATGCTGATCGGACTGCCGGTCGCAGTCGTCATCGTCCTCTTCGCCATCTCGAACCGGCATGCGGTCGAGGTCGGATTCTGGCCGCTGCCGATCACCGTCGAGGTCCCGGCCTACATTCTCGGGCTCTGCACCATGCTGTTCGGCTTCGTGCTCGGCACGGTCGCCGCCTGGTTCAGCGGCGGCAGCACCCGCCGCCGGGCCCGGGTGGCCGAAGGCAAGGCACGGCGGCTCGAACACGATCTTGAGGACCGCAAGCACGAGGTCGCGGATCTGCGCAAGGCCCTGCCGGCTCCGGACACACGGTAGACACATGCTCGTCAAGATCTGCGGCCTGAAGACGCCGGCCACCGTCGCCGCGACAGCGGCAGCCGGCGCCACCCATCTCGGTTTCAACTTCTTCGCGCCTTCTCCCCGCTCCGTGACTCCGGAAGAGGCGAGGGAGCTGGTGCGCCACGTGCCCGACGGGGTGAAGATCGTCGCGCTAGTGGTCGATGCCGACGACGCCCTGCTCGCCGCCATCTGGCAAAACCTTCACCCGGACATCTTCCAGCTTCATGGCCGGGAGACGCCGGACCGCGTCCGCGAGATCAAGGCGCGCTACGGCGTCGCCGTGATGAAGGCGGTGCGGGTCGCCGATGCGGCGGATGCGCGCGATGCGGAAGCCTATGACGGCGCGGCCGACATGATCCTGTTCGACGCCAAGCCGCCGAAGGAACTGGACAAGCTGCCCGGCGGAAACGGTCTCCTGTTCGACTGGACGGCGCTCAAGGCCTACCGGGGCGGCACGCCCTGGATGCTGGCCGGCGGCCTCGACGCGGAGAACGTGGCCGAGGCGATCCGGGTGACCGGCGCCGGGGCGGTCGACACCGCCTCTGGCGCCGAGGATGCGCCGGGCGTGAAGAACCCCGAAAAGATCGCGCAATTCGTCGCCGCGGCGCTCGGAGCCCACTGACGTTTTTTGCCCGCCCGGAGCCTTGCTTTGACCGGGCGCCCCGCGCATTATGCCGCCTTTCGCGAGCCTCCCCGAAACACGAGCCCAGAAGCTACGAGGAAGTCTGACCATGGCCAGCGCCACGCCAGCCCCGAACACGTTCAGATCCGGCCCCGACGAGAACGGGCATTTCGGGATCTTCGGCGGCCGTTATGTCGCCGAAACCCTGATGCCGCTGATTCTCGAGGTCGAGAAAGCCTACCTGAAGGCGAAGGGCGACCCGGACTTCTGGGCGGAGATGGACTATTACCGCAAGCACTATATCGGCCGCCCGAGCGCGCTCTATTTCGCGCCGCGGCTGACGGAGCATTTCGGCGGCGGCAAGCTCTACTTCAAGCGTGACGAGCTGAACCATACCGGCGCGCACAAGATCAACAACGTGATGGGCCAGGCCCTGCTCGCCAGGCGCATGGGCAAGACCAAGATCATCGCCGAGACCGGCGCCGGCCAGCACGGCGTCGCGACCGCGACCGCCTGTGCCCTTTTCGGCATGGAGTGCGAGGTCTTCATGGGCGCCGAGGATGTCCGGCGTCAGAAGCCGAACGTCGACCGCATGCGCCTGCTCGGCGCCAAGGTGGTCCCGGTGACCTCCGGCTCCTCCACGCTGAAGGACGCGATGAACGAGGCCCTGCGCTACTGGGTCTCGAAGGCGGACACGCATTTCTACATCATCGGCACCGCCGCCGGCCCGCATCCCTATCCGGCCATGGTGCGCGACTTCCAGAGCATCATCGGCGAGGAAGTGCGCTGGCAGCTCGAGGAAGCCGAGGGCAAGCTGCCCGACGCGCTGGTCGCCTGCATCGGCGGCGGCTCCAACGCCATCGGCCTGTTCCATCCCTTCCTCGACGATCCCAGCGTCGAGATTTTCGGCGTCGAGGCGGCCGGCCACGGCATTCCGAGCGGCGAGCACGCGGCCTCGCTGACCGGCGGAAACCCCGGCGTGCTGCACGGCAACCGGACCTACCTGCTGCAGGACGATGACGGGCAGATTACCGAGGCACACTCGATCTCCGCCGGTCTCGACTATCCCGGCATCGGCCCCGAGCATTCCTGGCTGCATGAATCCGGCCGGGTGAAATATGTCAGCGCCACCGACACCGACGCGCTCGAGGCCTTCGCCCTCTGTTCCAAGCTGGAGGGCATCATCCCGGCGCTGGAGCCGAGCCATGCGCTCGCCTATGTCGGCACGATGATCGGCGATCTGGCGAAAGACAAGATCGTGGTCATGAATCTCTGCGGCCGCGGCGACAAGGACCTGGATGCGGTAATTCCGCGGCTCGAGAAGATGGGCAAACTCTGATGGACTACACCGCTTCGCGCCTCGACAAATGCTTCGCCGCCCTGAAGGCGGAGAACCGCCCCGGCCTCGGCATCTTCGTGACCGCCGGAGATCCGGACCAGGAGACCTCGCTCGCGATCCTGAAGGCCCTGCCCGGCGCCGGCGCCGACATGATCGAGTTCGGCATGCCGTTCTCCGACCCGATGGCGGACGGCCCCTCGATCCAGGCCTCGAGCCAGCGCGCACTCAAGGCGGGCGCCACGCTCACCGGGACGATCGAACTGGTGCGCAGGTTCCGCGAAGAGGACCAGAGCACGCCGGTGGTTCTCATGGGCTATTACAACCCGATCTACATCTACGGCGTGGAGCGCTTCCTGACCGACGCGATCTCGGCCGGCGCCGACGGGCTGATCGTGGTCGACCTGCCGCCGGAAGAGGATGACGAGCTCTGCGAACCCGCGGTGAAGCGCGGCCTGCCCTTCGTCCGCCTGGCGACGCCGACCACCGATGATGCGCGGCTGCCGAAGGTGCTGACCAATACCAGCGGCTTCATCTATTATGTCTCCATCACGGGGATTACCGGGACCGCCGACGTGCCGATCGACATGGTCCGCGCGGCGATCGGCCGGTTGCGCAACCATACCGACCTGCCGATCGGGGTCGGTTTCGGGATCAAGACCCGCGAACACGCGGCAGCCATCGGGTCCGTCGCCGATGCCTGCATCGTCGGCACCGCGGTGGTGAACGCGCTTGCCGGCACGCTGGACGAGAACGGAAAGGCCGCGCCGGGCACGGTCGCTGCCGTGACCGATCTGGTCGCGGAACTGGCCAGGGGCGTGCGCGAGGCGCGCGGCTGAGATTTGAACCCGCGGAGTGCGGAGTGAGATGAGATGAACTGGATCACCAACTCGGTCCTGCCGAAGATCAAGGCGCTCGTGCAGCCGCACGACGTGCCGGACAACCTCTGGATCAAGTGCGGCGGCTGCGGGGAGATGATCTTCCACCGCAATCTCGAAGAGAACCAGCAGGTCTGCCCGAACTGCGAACACCACATGCGGCTCGGCGCGGAAAAGCGCCTCGAGATGCTGTTCGACGGAGAGAAGCACGACCGGATCGAGCTGCCGAAACCGGTCCTCGACCCGCTGAAATTCCGCGACCGCAAGCGTTATACCGACCGCCTGAAGGAAGCCCAGTCGAAGACCGGCGCCGAGGACGCGATCATCGTCGCGCACGGCAAGATGGGCGGCGCGCCGGTCGTGCTCGCGCTCTTCCGCTTCGATTTCATGGGCGGCTCCATGGGCATCGCGGTCGGCGACGCGCTGGTCCGCGCGGCCGAACTCGCCAAGGCGCAGAAGGCTCCGCTCGTGGTCTTCCCGGCATCGGGCGGCGCGCGGATGCAGGAAGGCATCCTCTCGCTCATGCAGATGCCGCGCACGGTGATCGCACGCGAGATCGTCAAGGAAGCCGGCCTGCCCTTCGTCGTCGTGCTGACCGATCCGACCACCGGCGGCGTCACCGCCTCCTTCGCGATGCTCGGCGACATCCATATCGCGGAGCCCGGCGCCATCATCGGTTTCGCCGGCCAGCGGGTGATCCAGGAGACCATCCGCGAGCAGCTGCCGGACGGCTTCCAGCGCTCGGAATATCTGCTCGAGCACGGCATGGTCGACATGGTGGTGCACCGCAAGGAGCTCCGGAACACGCTGATCCGCGTCTTTTCGATGATCCGCTCTCCCCTTCCGGAGGCGGAAGTGGTGAAGCTGCCGAAAGCCGCCGCGAGCCCGGCCGAGAGCGTCGAGGAGGACGAGGAGAGCTGAGGCTCTCCTCCCGGAGGATCCCGAGATTTCCGCATCCAAGCCCTCGCCGCAGCCGATCCTCGAGAGGCTGCAGCGCCTGCATCCGAAACTGATCGACCTGACGCTCGACCGGCTGGAGCGTCTGCTGGAGAGGCTCGGCCATCCGGAGCGCAAGCTGCCGCCGGTGATCCATGTCGCCGGGACCAACGGCAAGGGCTCCACGATCGCCATGCTGCGCGGGATCTACGAAGCAGCCGGACGCCGCGTCCATGCGGACACCTCGCCGCATCTGGTGCGCTACAACGAGCGCTTCTACATCGCGGGCGAGGAAATCGGGGACGCCGCGCTGGTCGCGATCCTCGAGGAATGCGAACGCGCCAATGCCGGCGTACCGATCACGCTTTTCGAGATCACCACGGCGGCGGCCTTCCTCGCCTTCTCCCGCACACCCGCGGACGTGCTGCTGCTGGAGGTCGGGCTCGGCGGGCGGTTCGACGCGACCAACGTGATCGAGACCCCGGCCGTCTCCGTGATCACGCCGGTCTCGATGGACCATATGAGTTTCCTCGGCGACACGATCGAGAAGATCGCCTTCGAGAAGGCCGGGATCCTGAAGCCGGGCGTGCCGGCCGTGATCGGTCCGCAGGACCCGGCGGCGCTTGCGGTGATCGAGGCGCGGGCGGCGGAGGTCGGCGCACCGCTCTACCGCCACGGCCGGGAATGGACCATCGCGGAGGGCGGCGACGGCATGCTCTTCAGCACCGGCGGGACCACGCGGCGCTATCCGCGGCCGGGCCTGCTCGGGGCGCACCAGGTCGCCAATGCCGGGCAGGCGCTGATGGCCGCGGAGCTTGCCGAAAAACCCGTCCCGACGACCGAGGGCGCCCGCGCCAAGGGCATCGCCGAGGCGCGCTGGCCCGCCCGCATGCAGCAGCTGCGGGAGGGCGCTCTGACGGACTATCTCGCGCCGGGCTCGACGCTCTGGGTCGACGGCGGCCATAACGAGAGCGCCGGGACGGCCGTCGCCGCGATCCTCGACGGCTGGGCGAAGGAACCGGGGGCGCCGCCCGTGCATCTTCTCTTCGGCTCCCTCAACACGCGCGACCCTGCGGCTTTCCTGAAACACCTGAAGGGCCACGCGAAGCGGCTCTATGTCATGCCCGTTCCGGGCGAGGAGAACAGTCTGACCGAGGACGAGCTGATGGACGGCGCCAAACGCGCCGCCATGCCGGCCGTCCCGGTCAGGTCCGTGAAGCAGGCCCTCCGCGACAGCCAGAAGAAGGGTGCGCCCGTGCGCTTCCTGATCTGCGGCTCGCTCTATCTCGCCGGGCACGCGCTCGGGATCAATTCCGGCGGCTGAGATTTTCGGCGCCACTCTTTTTTCGTCATCCCCGCGCACGTGGGGACCTAGGGAAGATAGGCTGTGTTCTAAGCTCCCCAGGTCGCCGCATTCGCGGGAATGACAATTGTCTGTTCTTGGGGAGCACACAAATGGATCTCGGACTCAAAGCGAAGAACATCATCGTCACCGGCGGCACCCGCGGCATCGGGCTCGCGATCGCGGAAGCCTGCGCCGCGGAAGGCGCCGCCGTCTCCGTCTGCGGGCGCAGCGAGAAGAGCCTCGCCTCCGCGGCGGAGACGCTGACCGCCCACGGCGGCACAGTGCACACCGCGATCTGCGACGTCGCCGACGCGGACGCGCTGAAGGCCTATATCGAGACGGCGGCAGGCGCGCTCGGCGGCATCGACGGGCTGGTGAACAATCCCTCCGGCTTCGGCGCAAGCGACGACGAGGAAAGCTGGAAGAAAGGCATGGATGTCGACCTGATGGGCGTCGTCCGCGCCACCTGGGCGGCCTATCCGTACCTGACGAAGAGCCAGGGTTCCGTGCTCACGATCTCCTCGATCTCCGGCATCGGCGCCTCCACCTCGATTCCCTACGGCGCGGTCAAGGCGGCGGTGATCCAGCTGACCCAGAGCCACGCGCAGAAGTTCGCCGCCGACCGGGTGCGGGTGAACTGCATCGCCCCGGGCTCGATCGAGTTTCCGGGCGGCAGCTGGGAGCGGCGCAAGACCGAGGCGCCGGACGTCTATACCTCGACCCTCGCCCGCATCCCGTTCGACCGCTTCGGCCGGCCCGACGAGGTCGCGAAGGTCGCCGCCTTCCTGCTCTCCCCCGCCGCGAGCTGGGTCACCGGCCAGACTGTCGCGGTCGACGGCGGGCAGAACCTCTAGGACGGGCGAAAGGACGCGCAGCATGGCCATCGAAGCCGTGAACCTCGCCGGTAAACTCTCGAAATTCAGCGAGCACTGGTCGCCGAAAAAGGTCTCCGCCTTCAACGGGCATGACATCATGGTCGTGAAGGTGAAAGGCGCGTTCAACTGGCATTCGCACGACGATACGGACGATTTCTTCCTTGTGCTGGAAGGCCGGATCCGGATCGAGACCGAGGACGGCGACGTCACCCTCGGGCCGGGCGAGCTCCATGTCGTCCCGAGAGGCGTCCGGCACCGGCCGGTCGCCGAGGAAGAGGCGCATCTGCTGCTGATCGAGAAGGCCGGCACCCCGAATACCGGCGATGCGGCGACGGCGGCGACAATCACCGAGATCTGACGCCGGGAGGCGGGCGACCGGCCGGCCGCCTCCCAGCCGCCTCACAGCCCGACGAAGAAGCCGATGACGACGGCGTTGGCGAGGTCGACGAAGAAGGCCGAGACCAGCGGCAGCACGATGAAGGCGAGCGGCGCCGGGCCGAACTGCTTGGTGACGGCGGACATGTTGGCCATCGCGGTCGGCGTCGCGCCGAGGGTGAAGCCGGCGAAACCGGCGCTGAGCACGGCCGCGGTATAGTCCCGCCCCATCGCCCGGAAGAAGACCAGGACGATGAACGCCGCCGCCGCGAGCACCTGGAGCGCCAGCACCGTGACCAGCGGCCCGCCGAGCCCGGCGAGCGTCCAGAGCTGGATGCTCATCAGCGACATGGCGAGGAAGATCGAGAGACTGTAGTCGGAGATGACGGCGAGCGAGCGGCTGCGCGACGGGAACGGCAGCTTCGGGAGCAGCGCCGGAACCACATTCGCCAGCACGATCCCGGTGAACAGGCAGGGCACGAACAGCGGCAGCTTCAGGTCCGCGGCCGCAATCCCCTTGTTGGCGAAATAGCCGATGATCACCGCGATATGGGCCCAGAGCAGGGCCCGCATCAGCGTGATGTGGTTGACCTGTCCCTCGTCCTTCCCGTCCTCCTCCTTCGGGTGCGGCATGCCCACCGTGAGAGTCTGGCCGTCCGCGCCGGAGAGGCCGTGGCGCCGGATCAGGAACTGGGCGATGGGCCCGCCGACGAGGGCGGCCGAGACCAGGCCGAGGGTCGCGGCGGCGATCCCGATCTCGCTGGCGCCGGCAACGCCCGTCGCGGTCTCGATCGTCGGCCCCCAGGCGATCGCGGTGCCGTGCCCGCCGATCAGCGCGGCCGAGCCGATCAGCACGCTGAAGGCTGCGGGCAGGTCGAAGAGCTGCGTGCCGAGAAAGCCGACGACATTCTGCAGCACGATGAAGAGGAAGGTCGCGACCAGCAGGATGGCGAGCAGACGGCCGCCGCGGGCCAGGTCGGCAAGACGCGCGTTGAGCCCGACCGTCGCGAAGAAGATGACGAGGAACTCGTCCCTCGCCTCGAGGTCGAAGGCGATCTCGATATCGAGGAAGACGTAGAGCAGCCAGACGAGAACCGCGACGAGCAGTCCGCCGGAAACCGGTTCCGGGATGTTGTAGGCCTTCAGGAAGCCGACCCTGCGGGTCAGCGCGGCGCCGAGAAAGAAGACGATGATGCCGATCGTCACGGTCGGAAATGGCGGTATCTCGAACACGCGGCCCCCCGGATGAATGTCCCCGGCGCGATCATAGGCCGCGCGCCACGGCTTGCCGAGCCCGAAGAGTGCCCGCAACAGTCGTCATCCCGGCCGCAGAGCCGGGCCCCGGATGATCATGGGGTAGAGCCCTCCGCCCCCGGGTCACGGATCGGGGTCCGGGATGACGGAATATGGTTGGGCTACGTGGCGGTCAGTACACCACCACGCTGCGGATGCTCTCGCCCGCATGCATCAGGTCGAAACCCTTGTTGATGTCGTCCAGCGGCATGGTGTGGGTGATCAGGCTGTCGATGTCGATCTTGCCCTGCATGTACCAGTCGACGATCTTCGGCACGTCGGTGCGGCCCCGCGCCCCGCCGAAGGCGGTGCCGCGCCAGGAGCGGCCGGTGACGAGCTGGAACGGGCGGGTGGAGATTTCCTGGCCGGCGCCGGCGACGCCGATGATGATGCTCTCGCCCCAGCCCTTGTGGGCGCATTCGAGCGCCTGGCGCATGGTGGTGACATTGCCGATGCACTCGAAGCTGTAGTCGGCGCCGCCCTTCGTCAGATCCACCAGATAGGGGACGAGATCGCCCTCGACCTCCTTCGGATTGACGAAATGGGTCATGCCGAACTTCTCGGCGATCTCTTTCCGCGCCGGATTGATGTCGACGCCGACGATCATGTCCGCCCCGACCATGCGGGCACCCTGGATCACGTTGAGGCCGATGCCGCCGAGGCCGAAGACGACGACGTTGGAGCCCGGCTCCACCTTGGCCGTGTTGACCACCGCGCCGACCCCCGTGGTCACGCCGCAGCCGATGTAGCAGATCTTGTCGAACGGCGCGTCCTCGCGCACCTTGGCCAGCGCGATCTCCGGCATCACCGTGTGGTTGGCGAAGGTCGAGCAGCCCATGTAGTGGAAGATCTTCTCGCCGTTGATCGAAAACCGGCTGGTTCCGTCCGGCATCAGGCCGGCGCCCTGGGTGGTGCGGATCTTCTGGCAGAGATTGGTCTTCGGGTTGAGGCAGTATTCGCACTCCCGGCATTCCGGGGTGTAGAGCGGGATCACGTGGTCGCCCTTCTTCAGGCTGCTCACGCCGGGGCCCACGTCGACCACCACGCCCGCGCCCTCATGGCCGAGGATCGCCGGGAAAATGCCCTCCGGATCGTCGCCGGAACGGGTGAACTCGTCGGTGTGGCAGATCCCGGTCGCCTTGATCTCGACCAGCACCTCGCCCGCACGCGGTCCGTCCAGGGTGACGGTCTCGATCTTGAGCGGCTTGCCGGCCTCGAATGCGACGGCGGCTCTGGTTTCCATGGCGTCCTCCCTAGCGTGCCCCGATTGGATTTCGAGGCTAACAGTCTTTCATCGCCCGCGCTTTTGCAATGCGCGTCTCGGAACGTTCCCCATGCGCCATTCTCCTCGACCGGGGCCCGAAAGCGCGGAAGAATACGGGCAGTCAGAGGGAGGAAACAAATGACCGACAAGGTTGCGATCACCGGCGGCGCGTCGGGGATCGGATTCGCCATTGCCGAGAAGCTGCATGCCGATGGCGGCCGGGTCTGCCTGCTGGACCTGAACGAGGACAGTCTCAAACAGGCGAAGCGGAAGCTCGGCGGCGACAGGGTGATGACCGGCGCGGTCGATGTCCGCGACGAGGCCGCGCTCAATCTTGCGATCCGCGCCGGCGCCGAATTCATGGACGGGCTCACGGGCTGCGTCGCCAGCGCCGGGATCGGGCACCGCAAGACCATCCTCGACGGCGACGCGGAGGATTTCGCGCGCATCATCGCCATCAACCTGACCGGGGTCTACACGACCCTCCGCACGGCGGCGAAAGTGATGATCGAGCGCGGCACCGGAGGCTCCCTCGTCTCGCTTGCCAGCGCGACCGGCGTCCGGGGCTGCGCCGAGCGGGCCGCCTACGGCGCGTCCAAGGCCGGGGTGATAAACCTGACCGAGGTCGCCGCACTCGAATTCGCCAGGCACGGGATCCGGGTCAACGCGCTTTGCCCGGCGCCGATCAACACCCCGCTGATCGAGCGTGTCCAGGACGCCAATGTCCGCGCCGAGTGGATGCAGGGCATCCCGATGAACCGCTATGGCGAGCCGGCGGAGGTCGCCGAGCTTGCCGCCTTCCTGCTGAGCGACAAGGCCTCCTACATCACGGGCCAGGCGGTGAATATCGACGGCGGCTGGTCGGCGGCCGGCGTGCAGACCGCGGCGACGCGGATCGCGAAGGGAGCTTGACGATGACCGGAACCAGAGACATCAGGATCGGCGGCTTCACCGTCCGCACCGTCGTGGTGCCCCTGCCGCAACCGCACAAGACCGCGTCCGGCACCCTGCAGGCCGCCCCGCTCGTCCTGCTCGACATCGCGACCGATGCCGGGATCACCGGCTCGGCCTATCTCTTTCCCTATTCGGACTATTTCCTCCGCCCCCTCGCCCAGCTCGTGTCGGAGCTGGAGGCGAAGGTGAAGGGCGATGCGCTGATGCCGCGCGACGTCTGGATGAAACTGCGCACGCTCTGCCGGCTTTCCGGCTGGCCGGGTCTCATGGCGTCGGCGGTCGGCGGGATCGACATGGCGCTCTGGGATGCCGCGGCGAAGGCGCAGGGCCTGCCGCTCGCCGCCCTGCTCGGCAGCGCGCCACGCCCGGTCCGGGTCTATGACAGCCTCGGGCAGATGGGCCCCGAGGAGACCGCGCGCGATATCGAGCGCTCGCTGGAGGACGGCTTCCGCGCCTTCAAGGTGAAGTCCGGCGCGCCCGATCCGCGCGAGGACGTCGCCGTCGCCCGGGCGATCAGATCGGTTGCCGGCGAGGATGC
Organism: Nisaea sp.; assembly: GCF_965216895.1. Classification (GTDB taxonomy): domain Bacteria; phylum Pseudomonadota; class Alphaproteobacteria; order Thalassobaculales; family Thalassobaculaceae; genus Nisaea. The sequence goes on along the minus strand of NZ_OZ244205.1, from coordinate 3,485,605 downwards.
CTGGGTGGCGATGGATTTCAACCAGGCCTTCAGCGCCGACGAGGCCGCAAGACGCATGCACCTGCTCGACCACGAGGGCCTCGCCTGGATCGAGGAACCGGTCGCCTGGGACGATGTGGCCGGGCATGCCAATGTCCGCGCCGCCATCGCGACGCCGGTACAGTCTGGCGAGAACTGGTACGGCGCGCGGGACATGGCGAAGATGCTGGAGGCGGGCGCGATCGACCACGCGATGCCGGACGCGATGCGGATCGGCGGCGTCACCGGCTGGATGGAGGTCGCGGGGCTCGCCGCCGCGCACAATATCCCGGTCTCGAGCCACCTGTTCCCGGATCATTCCGTGCATCTGCTGGCGGCAACGCCGACCGGGCATATCCTCGAATGGTTCGACCTTGCCGCCGGCATCCTCGCCGAACGGCCGAGGATCGCGGACGGCCTCGTGGTGCCGCCCGACCTGCCGGGTGCCGGAATCGTCTGGGACGAGAAGGCGATCGACGAATACGCGGCGTGAGTGCCGTCAGCCGATCGACATCAGGCTGGCATTGCCGCCGGCGGCCGCCGTGTTGATGCTGATCGACTGCTCCTCGACGAGCCAGTCGAGACAGTAGTCCTCCCGGCCCGACGCAAGCCCGGCGGGAGAGACGCCCTGCACGCCGACCAGCGGTCCGTCGCGCCCGGCCGCCAGCTTCTGGATCTCGATCAGCGCATCCGCGTCGCCTTCGAAGAGCACGGCGGCAAGAGCGGGCTCCGCCACCCAGTCCTTGGTCAGCGCCACACGGTCGCGGAGATCCTTCGGCAGGCCGGACACCAGGCTGGTGGCGGCGCCGTTCTCCTGCAGGACCGCCGCGTTGCCCGCCGCGAGGATCGCCGCGACCTGGCGCAGCAACCCGGCCTCGCCCGAAGCGATGGCGGCGACGCGGCCTTTCGGATGCACCAGGTAGCGGTTGCGCTCCCCGACCGGCCCGGGCAGGTCGAGATCGGTGCCGAGCGGCGAGCGGGCGATATAGGCCCTGGCGAGATCGGCCTCCGCGCCGCGCCCCGTATCCCGGAGCCAGGTCTCGAACTGATGTGCCGGCTCCGGTCCGACCTCGGGTGCCCGGTCCCGCAGTGCCGACGTGAAGGGACGCCGCGCCAGCAGGCGATTGAGATAGAGCGGTCCGCCCGCCTTCGGGCCGGTGCCGGAAAGCCCGCGGCCGCCGAAAGGCTGCACACCCACGATGGCGCCGATGATGTTGCGGTTCACATAGACGTTCCCCACCGCAATCCGCCGCGCCACACGGTCGATGGTCTCGTCGATCCGGGAATGCACCCCGAAGGTGAGACCGTAGCCGGTCGCGTTGATCGCGTCGACGAGCCGGTCGAGACCGCTGCGCTTGAAGCGGATGACGTGCAGCACCGGACCGAACACCTCGCGCTCGAGCTCGGAGATGTCGCCGATCTCGATCAGGGTCGGTGCGATGAAGGTTCCGTACCGGGTCTCCGGCGGCAGGTCGAGGCTCTCGACCCCGTTGCCGCGCTCGCGCATGGCGTCGATATGGGCCTGGATCGTGGTCTTCGCCTCTGCGGTGATGACCGGGCCGACATCGGTCGCGAGCCGGTCCGGGTTGCCAACCGCGAGCTCCCGCAGCGCGCCCTTCAGCATCTCCAGCATGCGGTCGGCCACGTCGTCCTGCAGGCAGAGCACGCGCAGCGCCGAACAGCGCTGACCCGCGCTGTCGAAGGCCGACATGATGACGTCGGCGACGACCTGCTCCGGCAGGGCCGAACTGTCGACGATCAGCGCGTTCTGCCCGCCGGTCTCGGCGATCAGCGGGATCTGCGTGCCGTCCGGCGCGAGGCGACCGGCGAGGCCCGACTGGATCAGCCGCGCCACCTCGGTCGAGCCGGTGAACATCACCCCGCGCACCCGGCTGTCGGCCACCAGCGCGGCGCCGACATCGCCCGCGCCCGGTAGCAGTTGCAGAACGTCTTCCGGAATGCCCGCCTCGTGCAGCAGGCGCACCGCCTCGCCGGCGATCAGCGGGGTTTCCTCCGCCGGCTTCGCCAGCACCGGATTGCCCGCGGCGAGCGCCGCGGAGAGCTGCCCGGTGAAGATCGCGAGCGGGAAGTTCCACGGGCTGATGCAGACCACCGGCCCGAGCGGGCGATGGCTGTCCATGTCGAACTTGGTCTCCACCTCGCGCGCATAATAGCGCAGGAAATCCACCGCCTCGCGCACCTCGGCAATGGCGTTCGCCATGGTTTTGCCGGCTTCGCGGACGCAGATCCCCATCAGCACCGGCATCCGCGCTTCCATCAGGTCGGCGGCGCGCAGCAGCAGGGCGGCCCGCTCCGCCGGCTCGGTCGCGGCCCAGACCGGAGCGGCCGCCTCCGCCACGGCGAAAGCCTTCTCGATCGTCTCCGCGTCGGCGTCCCTGACCGTGCCGACGAGATCGCGTCGATCGGACGGATTGCGCAGCTCGCGCACCGTTCCCGACGGATCGTGGCCCGGCACCGTCGGCGCCGTCGTCCAGAGACTCTCGGCGCTGGAGAGCAGCGCGGCCGAGAGCGAGCCCAGGCGTTGCTCGTTGGAGAGGTCGAGACCTTCCGCATTCGGGCGCGCCTCGCCATAGAGCTTGCGCGGCAGACTGATCTGCGGATGCGGCGCGCCGACCGGCGTGATCGCCTGCGCCGCCGCGACCGGGTCGGCGACCAGGTCCTCGACCGAGAAATCGGGGTCGGCAATGCGGTTGACGAAGGAGGTGTTGGCGCCGTTCTCCAGCAGCCTGCGGACGAGATAGGCGAGCAGGGTCTCGTGACTGCCGACCGGCGCATAGACCCGGCAGGGACGGTTCAGCTTGTCCTTGCCGACGACCTCCTCGTAGAGCGGCTCGCCCATGCCATGCAGGCACTGGAACTCGTACTGGCCGGCATAATAGTTCGGCCCGGCCATCTGCATGATCGCGGCGAGACTCTGGGCGTTGTGGGTCGCGAATTGCGGATAGACCGCATCCGGCGCCGCCAGCAGCTTCTTGGCGCAGGCGAGGTAGGAGACGTCGGTATGGATCTTCCGCGTGAAGACCGGGAAATCCTCGAGCCCGTCGACCTGCGCGCGCTTGATCTCGGTGTCCCAGTAGGCGCCCTTCACCAGCCGGATCATCAGCCGGTGGCCGCTGCGCCGGGCGAGATCGATCAGGTAGTCGAGGACGAAGGGGCAGCGCTTGGAATAGGCCTGCACCACGAAGCCGATGCCGTTCCAGTCGGCGAGGTCCGGATCGAAGCAGAGCGCCTCCAGCAGATCGAGCGAGAGCTCCAGCCGGTCCATCTCCTCGGCGTCGATATTGAGTCCGATATCGTAGGAGCGGGCGAGCAGCGCCAGCTGCTTGAGGATCGGCAGCAGCTCTTCCATCACCCGGTCGAGCTTCTGGCGCTGGTAGCGCGGATGCAGGGCCGAGAGCTTGATCGAGATCCCCGGTCCCTCGTAGATCCCGCGGTTCTTCGAGGCCTTGCCGATGGCGTGGATCGCCTGCTCGTAATCCTTCAGGTAGCGCGCCGCGTCCTCGGCCGTGGTCGCCGCCTCGCCCAGCATGTCGTAGGAATAGCGGAAGCCCTTCTTCTCCATCACGCGGCTGTTGGCGAGCGCCTCGGAGATGGTCTGGCCGGTGACGAACTGTTCGCCCATCATCCGCATGGCGACGTCGACGCCGCTGCGGATCAGCGGCTCCCCGCCGCGCCCGATCAGCTTGGTCAGGGCCGCCCCCATGCTCTCCTCGCTCTGGGTCGAGGTCAGGCGCCCGGTGACCACCAGACCCCAGGTCGCCGCATTGACGAAGAGCGAGGGGGAATGGCCGAGATGGGATTTCCAGTCGCCGCCGGAGATCTTGTCGCGGATCAGCGCGTCCCGGGTCTGCCGGTCCGGGATGCGAAGCAGCGCCTCAGCGAGACACATCAGCGCGACGCCCTCCTGGCTCGAGAGGTCGTATTCGTGGATCAGACCCTCCACGCCGCCGCGCATGTTTTTCTCACGCAGGGCGACCACCAGCTCGCGGGCAAGGTCGGTCGCCGCCCGGAGCTTGGCCGGCGGCAGGCTGGCCTCGGAGATCAGGTAGGGCAGGCACTCGGTCTCGGGCTTGCGGTAGGCGGCGGTGATGCGGGCGCGCAGCACGCTCTGGGCCTGAACGCCCTGGGCGAAATCGAGGAAAGGCCGCGGCCCCGGGTCGGCGGCCGCCGGGCCGTCTTCGAGATCGACCCCGGCTTCGGCGCCGAGATAGCCGTCGAGCGGCTCGCCCCGCTCGATCCGCTCGATGGCGCCGAGCAGCGACTGCTTGACCAGCCAGTGCGGCGTGCGGCCGACCCGCTCCGCCGCGTCGCGCAACCGCGTCCGCAATTCCTCGCTGACTTTTACCCCGATGGTCTGCGCCGCCATGACCGTCCCCGATTAGCAGAACCCGAACGCGGCAAGGTTACACCACCGACACATCATGGGTGCAACCCCGTTTTTCAGAGGGGCAACCCCGCTACTCCGACGGCTCCAGCCGGAGTAACTGTCCGTCGTAGCTGTCGGTCAGGACATAGAGCAGTCCGTCCGGCCCCTGCTTCACCGCGCGTATCCGCTCTCCAAACTCCTCCAGCAACACCTCCTGCCCCGTCACCCGATCGCCCTCGAGCGTCAGGCGGCGGAGATGGGAACCGGCCAGCGCCCCGACGAAGAGATCGCCGCGCCAGCGCGGAAAGCGGTCGCCGACATAGAAATCCATCCCGCTCGGCGCGATCGACGGTACCCAGTAGATCACGGGCTGCTCCATGCCCGGCGCGGCGGTCTTGTCCGAGATGATGGCGCCGCTGTAGTCGATCCCGTAGGTGATCGCGGGCCAGCCGTAGTTGCGGCCCGGACGCAGGATGTTCACCTCGTCCCCGCCGCGCGGGCCATGCTCGTGGGTCCAGATCACGTCGGTTCCCGGCCGGAGCGCCATGCCCTGAACGTTGCGGTGGCCATAGGAATAGATCTCCGGACGGACACCCGGCCGGCCGACGAACGGATTGTCCGCCGGAACCGTGCCGTCGTCATTGAGGCGGACCACGGTCCCGATATGGTTTGCCGGATTCTGCGCCTCCTCCATGTACCCGCCGCGATCCCCCATACTGACGAACAGGGTCCCGTCCGGGGCAAAAGCGAGCCGGGAGCCGAAATGGCGGCCGCCCGACACTTTCGGCTGCTGGCGGAAAATGACCTCGAGCCCGACAAGCGAATTGCCGGAGAGCCGCGCACGGGCCACCTCGGTCCCCGCGCCTCCCGCGCCGCGGCCGGAATAGGAGAGGTAGAGCAACCCGTTCGAGGCAAAACCCGGATGCAGCGCCACGTCGAGCAACCCGCCCTGACCTGAAGCATGGAATTCGGGCAGGCCGGACACCGAAACGGGCTCGCCCCCATCCGCCCCGAAGAGAAGCAGTCCCCCCTCGCGTTCGGTGACCAGAATTCGCCGGTCCGGAAGGAAGGCGAGACCCCAGGGATGGGCCAGTCCTTCGGCCAGCGCAACGGCCCTGAAGGCATGCCGCTCAGAGCGCTGGACGGGAAGATCGGCGGCGGACGCACAGCCGGAAACCGCAACCGAGAGAGCAAGGGCGGCGCAAAACGCCTTCGGCAGCGCCTTTAATTGCTTGAATTGCAGCAGCATATCGAGTCACCCCAAGATTGCATACAATTGCTAGATGGCGCTCCGACAGCATCGGGCAAGTCGAAATTCGCCCGGGCATTGTCTTCAGATTGGTTGATTTCTTCCGTTCGACCGGTTGAATCGGAATTTTTGAGAATATCCAGAATATTATTGTATTATTTCGCGAGCGCATCGCAGGATAGAGGAAACGAATGCGGGAACTGATCGCGAAAACGCGATCATGATAACGATCTGAGGGGCAGGGACAGCGCTATGCCGGATATCGCGCAGACTTCACGATTGGCTTTTGCCGGGCTGGACAAGAACACTCTTTCGGACATGAAGGCCATCTGGCCGGTGATCGAGGCCGGACTGCCGTCTGTGCTCGATGCGTTCTACGAACATATCTCGGCCGCTCCGGAAACAGCCGGGATCCTTGAAAAAGGCCCCGGCATCGATGCCCTCAAGCGCGCCCAGACGGAACATTGGCGCTGCGTCTTCAATGATGGATTCGACGACGCGCATCTGCAGCGCGCGATCCGGATCGGCAGGATCCACGCCCGGATCGGCCTGACCCCGCGCTGGTATATCGGCGCTTACGCGTTCATCCAGCCGCTTCTCTTCCGGTTGATCGCGAAGAAGTACAAGCGGACCGAAGACGCCCTCCGCTACTGCAACGCCGTCTCCAGGGCGATCGCGATCGACATGGATCTTGCCCTCGAGGCCTACAGCAGCTCCGACGAGGCGGTGAAGCTGCAGAACCAGATCCTCAATATCGCCGACACGCTGGAACGCGAGATCGACCAGACCGTCGAGGAAGTGACGCTGCAGGCCAACCGCGTTGCCGGCCTGACCAACAGCCTTGCGGAGGCGGCGAACGACATGGCCGCCCTTGTCAACGAGGTGCGGCAGGCAACGGACGTGACCGCGAACAACGTCAACTCTGTTGCCGCCGCGACGGAGGAACTGAGCGCGTCGAGCCAGGAAATCGCCACCCAGGTTTCCGAGTCGGCAACCCTGACGAACCAGGCGACCAGTTCGGCAGACGACGCCCGCAATCAGGTTTCCGCGCTGGAGGAAGCCACCACGAACATCAGCTCGGTCGTCGACCTCATCAATACGATCGCAGCGCAGACCAAGCTGCTTGCGCTGAACGCGACGATCGAGGCGGCGCGTGCGGGGGAAGCCGGCAAGGGTTTCGCCGTTGTGGCCTCGGAGGTGAAGTCGCTCGCCCAGCAGACCGAGAACGCCATCCAGGATGTCAGCCAGCACACCTCCAACGTGCAGGCCGCGACACGCAATTCCGTCGACGCGATCACCGGCATCGCGGCGAAGATCAACGAGGTGAACGGTATCGCAACAGGGGTCGCCACCGCCGTCGAGGAACAGCAGGCCGCCACCAGCGAGATCGGACGCTCCTCGAACGAGGCCTCGGAAATGACGGCACAGGTCGCCGACGCCATCGCGCGGGTCGCCGAGCATGCCGACCGTACGAGCAAGTCCGCCGGCGCCATCGAGACGCTGGCGAAGAATGTCAGCGTCAATGTCGGCGACATGAAACGCCGCCTCGCCATTGTCGTGCGCTCCAGCAGTCAGGCGGACCGCCGGGCCAATGACCGCGTTCCGACCGTGATCGAGGCCGATATCGAGTTCGGGGACCTGCGCGAGAAGGGCTTCATCGCCGACCTCTCGCCCCGCGGCGCACTGCTGCTCTGCGACAACCAGGAAACGGCCACCCCGGATACGAACGGTCACATCTCCCTGGCAAACGGCCTCCGCATCCCCGCCCGCGTGGTCGCGGCCACCTCGCTCGGCCTGCATGTCGGGCTGACCAACCTGACGGAGGACACCGCCGCGGCCGTCAGCGCCATGATGGAACAGGCGATGGGCGAGAACGACGTCTTCCGGGAAATCTGCCAGGAAGCCGCCAAGGAGGCATCCGACGCACTCAATGCGGCAATCCAGTCGGGGCGGATTTCGCTCGAGGACATGTTCGACAGCCACTACACCGCCATCCCGGGCACCAATCCGATCCAGTTCTCAACCAAGTTTGTCGAGCTGACGGACGAGATCCTGACCCCGATCCAGGAACGCGGCAAAGCCAGGGACGAGCGTATCCGGCTGCTCTGCGCGACCGACCGGAACGGTTATATCGGCACGCACAACAAAGTCGTCTCGCAGCCCCAGCGGCCGGACGATCCGGTCTGGAACGCGGCCAACTGCCGGAACCGCCGGATCTTCGACGATCGCGCGGGCCTGCTCGCGGCGGGGAACCGGGAACCGCACCAGCTGCAGACCTATATCCGCGACATGGGCGGCGGGAAGAAGGTGCTGCTGAAGGAAATCGACTGCCCGATCACACTCTCGGAGCAACACTGGGGCAATATGCGCTGCGCCTTCGTGCCCTGAGACGACACCGGGCGGGACGGCGCGCCCCGCAGAAGCCATACCTTTCAGCCCCGCGCACAAGGCTGCCCCGTGCACTTGCGCTCCGGGGCCCGCCCCGGAATACCGAAGCGCGAGCCGGCATGGCCGCGCGACGCGGGATAGCGTCCACAAGAAAATTGGAGGAAATGGAAGACAGCCCCGTCGAATTGCCTCTATAATCCCTCAAATTGAATCTTTCCCGCCAGGAACTCTATCCCAAAGGCAAAATGTCGTATATAATTTCAAAGTGACCTGATTTTTGAGCATGAACTTTCTGAATTGAAAGTGATTTAGCCAATGGGCCGTTACCTGGTATTGGACGAGAGGGCCGAACGCGAAGCGCGTGTCATGCACCGCTATCGTGCGGAAATCGCGTCCTACTGGGCAAAATGGCATCTTGGCGTCGCCCTGATCGCGTCCCTCGGCATGATTTTCCTGACCGGCCTGCTGATCGCCCTCTGGAACGCCGCGATTCTCGGCATCGGGCCGACCATCAACGACTGGGGCGACTTTTCCTTCGTCCTCGACATCCGCCTGTTCAACTGGCGCGTCGACCCGGATTACTACGACCGCCTCGTCACCTATCCGCTGACGCCGCTCACCCTCGATCACATGCCGTGGGCGCATCTCTTCGGCTTCATCACCTTCGGCTCCTGCCTGATCACCGCGATGATGAGCATCCTGCATTTCGATCCGATCATCAGCCATGACCCGAACCGCTATATCCGGATCGAGCCCGTGCGGCTCTCGCCGACGATCGAGGTCTATTTCGAGAGCGACCGGGGACGCGACCAGAAATGCGTCATCGACGTGATGTTCACCGCGCCCGGTCCCGCCAGTGCCCAGGTGATCCGAGAGAAGTGCAAGGCCATCTCGCAGCATTGTCAGACCGACATCCAGAGTCTGGTCGACAATGCCGTCTGGCAGATCCGGGTCCCCCAACTGCGCCGGAAACTTGCTCAGATCGCGACGCAGTACGTCCCGCGGGACGCCATCCACGACCTGCAGATCCGGTCGATCAAGATGCATGACGTCATCCGGCCGATGACCATGCAGGTTCCGGTCTCGGAGCTGCCGGCCGACGTCGTGCCGCTGCCCGCGGCAGCCGGCTCCGACTAGCCCGGCGTTCGGAAGGCTTCAGAACAGCGCGGTCAGTTCACGCCCCCCGACCCAGAGCAGGCGTACCGCCAGCAGGGTGAGTACGGTCTTGAAGCCGATTGCGAAGACCCGTTCGGGCAGCCTCTCCAGAACCTTCTTGCCGGTCGCGGTGCCGAGGAAGCCCGTCGCGATCATCGCGGCGATCAGCGGCACCCATTCCATGAAGGCGAAGCCGAGAATCCCGAAGGCGACGATCTTCACGCCGTGCTGCATGGTCATGCAGGCGCTGTGGGTCGCCACCGTCGCCATCTTGCCGTAGCGGTCCGGCGGCAGGAAGGCGGCGAGCAGCGGCCCGGTGGCGCCGACGAACATGGTCGCGAAGGTGGTCGCCAGGCCGACGGCGGCGAAGCCCGGCGCCGGAACCTTGTGCTTGCCGAGGCGCGGCCCCCAGACCGTATAGAGAATGAAGAGCGCCAGCACGGCCTGAAGGGCGGCCTGCGGGACGGCGACGACCAGCTGCGCCGCGATCGCCGCGCCGACGACGGCGCCGAGCACGAAGAAGCCGAAGAGTCGGTGCTGCAGATGCTCCCGCATCAGGTAGGCGCGTCCGGCGTTGGAGCCGAGCTGCACCACGCCATGCACGGGGATCACGGCGAGCGGCGGCAGCACCGAACCGATGGCGACGAGCATCATGACTCCGCCGCCGAGGCCGAACGCGACGGTGACGGCGGAGGTCACGTAGCTGAAGAGCACCAGCGCGACAGCGCCCCAGAGCGGTACGGCATCGGGTATCAGGAAAGCGAGCACGGTCGGATTTCCGCAAAAGTTTCTTGCCGGTAGAGGCGGCAGCTTATCCCATCCCGCGCGTCGCGCCACCCGGTCGATCTGGTGACTTGCGCGCCGGTCCGGGCCATATAGATTGGACATCCAATTGCGGCCATATTGATGCCGCAGTCTACACGGTCGCGGGTAGCTCCGTGCGTGCGGCACCTGATGGAGGCAATTGTGAAGAAACTGGTTCTCGCGATCCTGGCGCTGCTGATTGTGCTCGGCGCCGTGATTCTCGTCGGCCCGGGTTTCGTCGACTGGAACAGCTACAAGACCGAGATCGCGAGGGCCGTCGAGGAGCAGACCGGCCGCGAGCTCGAGATCGACGGCGATATCGGTTTCCAGGTGCTGCCCGCCCCGCGTCTTTCGGTCGAAAAGCTGCGCCTCGCGAATGCCGAGGGCGGAACCGGGGACACCTTCGTCTCGGTCGGTGCGCTGCAGATCCATGTCGCGCTGGCGCCGCTGCTCAGCGGCCGTATCAAGGTCGCCTCGATCACTCTGAAGGACCCGGTGATCCGGCTCGAGAAGTTCGCCGGCGGCGGCAACAACTGGACGTTCGCGAGCGGCACGGACACGGCGCCTCAAGCCGATGCCGGGTCAGAGGCCGCAGACGGCGGCGCTCTCGATCTGAGCCTCGACGGCGCCGAAATCGTCAACGGACAGGTGAGCTTTCTCGATCATGCCGGCGGCACCGAGCACACCGTCACCGGGCTCGATGCGATCCTCAGCGCCGAGAGCCTGAACGGCCCCTTCAAGGCAAAGGCCGGCCTGGTCTATCAGGGCCTTCCGCTCACCCTCTCCGCGGCCACCGGCCGGATCGACGCCGGGCGCGCGACCGTGCTGGAAGCCGTGCTCTCCGTCGGGCAAGAGGCTGCGGAAGCCTCCTTCGGTGGCACGGTGGTGCTGGGCGAAACGCCGCGCCTGATGGGCTCGGTAGCGGCGTCCGGCGCCGACCTCGTCGCTGCGGTCGATGCCCTTGCGCCGCTTGGCGTCGCCAGGGGAACGGTCCCCCCCGCCCTCAAGGGAGCGTTCAGGTTCTCCGCGAAGCTGGAAGGCAACCAGGAGCGGCTGACCGCGAGCGATCTCACCCTCACCGCCGGCGGCCTCGTGTCGAAGGGCCAGGTTTCCGCCGAACTGGCCGATCCGCTCGCCATCGATGCCGCGCTGTCGGTCGACCGCTTCTCGCTCGACGAGCTTCTCGCCGCGTTCGGCGGTGCGGCCGGAACGCCCGCCGCCCCGGCCGGGTCCGGCCCCTCGGCACCGGGCAAGGCCGCCGCCCCGTTCGCGCTCCCCGACGGGATCGAAGCCGACCTGGCGCTGACCGCCGACGCCATGGATTACCGCGGAGGCGTGGTCCGGCAGCCCAGGGTGGAAGCCACGCTGACGAACCGGACCGTGGTGCTGAAAGTGCTCAGCGCACAAATGCCCGGCGGCTCGGATCTCACCGTTTCCGGCACTCTGGAGAGCGCGGACGGTAAGCCGCGCTTCGCGGGGCGGGCGGATTTCGTCTCCGACAATCTGCGCGGCGCCCTTGCCTGGCTCGGCACGGACCTCGATGCCGTCGCGCCGGACCGTCTTCGCAAGGGCAGCCTCGGGGCGGATATCACCGCGACCCCGGAGCAGGTCCAGCTCACCAACTGGACGATGGATCTCGACACCACCCAGATCCGCGGAGGACTGACCCTGCTGCTGCGCGAGCGGCCGGCTTTCGGCCTCGCGCTCAATCTCGGCAAGCTCAATCTCGACGCCTATCTGCCGCCGGAAAGCGCCGGGGACGGAACCAAGGCGGGCGGTGATGCCGGCCCGGCCGCGTCCGGCGGCCCGTCGCCGATGCAGCAGGCGGCGGTCGCGCTCAATAGTTTCGATGCCAATATCAAGGTCAATTTCGAAGAGCTCCTGATCCGCCAGACCGCGATCCTCGACGGCAAGATCGACGCCACGATCCAGAACGGCGCCCTCAACCTGCGCAACCTGTCGATCGCCGACCTCGGCGGTGCGCGGGTCGATCTGAGCGGCTCGCTTGCCGGTTCCGTCGCCGATCCCAACACCAAACTCGACTTCGAGATCGACGCGAAATCCGCGGCCCGACTCGCGCGGCTCGGCGGCGTCGAGCCGAACGAGATCCTTCAGCGGGTCGGCGCCGTGAAACTCGCCGGGAGCATTCTCGGCGACCTCTCGAACCTGACTCTCGACGCGACGGCAAGCGCCGTCGGCGGAAGCGCCTCGATCAAGGGCGTGCTGCAGCCGCTGGCCCGGCCGCTCGGCCTCGACCTCGCCCTCAAACTGCAGCATCCGGACGTGAAACGGATGGCGGAGACCCTGTCTCCGGGCGCCCTGCCCGCGGACATGACCCTCGGGGCGGTTGCGCTTGCCGCGACATTGGTCAGCGTCGAGAACGGCGCCTTCGGCGTGGATGCGACAATGGATCTCGATGGCGGCCGGTTCGGCGTCTCGGGTACCGTCGATACCGGTGGGAGCGTTCCGGTACTCGCGCTCGACACCCGATACGCCCATCCCGACGTGGTTGCGCTGATCCGGCACTTCGCTCCCGCCTACAGCCCGGCAAAACGCGATCTCGGCCCGGTGAACCTGGAAGCCCGGCTCGAAGGCGCGACGGACGATCTCGCCATCAACGGCCTGAAACTCGGCGCCGGCCCGCTGGCGCTTACCGGCACCGCGGCTCTCGCGCTGAAGGAGCCGCGCCCGAAGCTGACATTTGCCGCGGAAGCCGGAACGGTGGCCATCGATCCGTGGCTGCCGAAGGGCAGCGCCCGTCCTGGCGGCGGCGTCGCGCCGGCCGTTCCCGTAAAGAGCGGCGCGCGCGCCTGGTCGCGCGAGACCATCGACACCTCCGGATTGCTGACCGCCGATGCGGAAATCTCGCTGAAGGCCAAGCAGGTCCGGTACGGCGCCTACCTGTTCGACAATCTGGATCTCGCCGCCACGCTGGAAAACGGCGTGCTGGCCGTTTCGCGTCTCGCCTCCGGCCTGTTCGGCGGCACCGTGGACGGAACCGCGAGCCTCCGCCATGCGCCGACGCCGGCGGCCGAGATGACGCTCCGGATCAGGAACGCGGACGTGCGCCAGGCCGCGATGTCGGCGGCCGATGTCGCGCAGGTCACCGGAACGCTCGACTACGAGACCGCGCTCCAGACCAGCGGGCGCAGCGAGTTCGCCCTCGTTTCCGGCCTGCAGGGCACCGGCAACATGGCGGTCCGGAACGGCACCGTCGACGGCTTCGACCTGCCGGCCGTCAGCGACCAGCTGAAGCAGCTCGACCGTTCCGTCGATTTTCTCGTGCTGGCCCAGAAGGCGATGAGCGGCGGCACCACGCCGTTCGACAGCCTCACCGCGAGCTACAGGATCACTGACGGCGTTCTGCGCTCCGAGGATATCGCGCTCAAGTCCGGGACGGCAGAGGGCCGCGGGACGGCCGTCGTCAACCTGCCGCCGCAGGAAATGGACGTAAACACCCAGTTCTGGCTGAGCGAGCATCCGAACTCGCCGCCGATCGGCCTGCGCATGGTCGGACCGCTCAACAATCCTCGTCAGGTTCTCGATGCGAACAGGCTCCAGGCCTTCGTCCTGCAGCGTGTCATCGAACGCGGGATCCTGCGCCAGTTCAACAAGGGCGGCAGCGGCGCCCAGCCGCAGGGCTCGGGGAGCGCGACCGAGACGCCATCGGCGGCGCCGTCGCAACCGGTCGAGAAGCTGACGCCGGAAAAGGCCCTGCAGGGCGTGTTGAAGGGACTACTCGGAAACTGAACCGGCTCCGCCGCTCTGGAGTTCTGCGAGCACGAAGACGCGCAGAGCGCTCGAGAGATTCCCCGTACGCGTGGCGTCAACCTCGGAGACGAGGGTGTTGATCGAAAGCCCGCGCCGGCGGGCGATCTGTTTCAGCGCCTCCCAGAAGGCTTCTTCGAGCGAGATCGAGGTCTGATGCCCGGAAACCGTGACCGTGCGCTTGCGCAGACGGGTCGGGTCGGCGGCGCTCACCGCGCCGCCCGCTCGAAGGTGGCGACGAGCTCGATATGCGGGGTCCAGAGGAACTGGTCAATCGGCGTCACCCCGGTGCAGATGTATCCGCCGTCGACGAGCGCCCGTGCGTCCCGGGCGAAGGTCGCCGGATTGCAGGAGACATAGACCAGACGCGGCACGGAGGAGTCGGCGAGCGCGATGCACTGCTCGCGCGCGCCGGCCCGTGGCGGATCGAGGATCACGGCCTCGAAGCGCGCCAGTTCCTTGCCCGCGAAGGGACGCTGCGTCAGATCCCGGCGCTCGGTCCGGAGGCGCGCGCCGAGGCCCGCCGCATCCGCCCCCGCCCGGATCGCCGCCAGCAGGCCGCCATCCCCCTCCACCGCCACGCGATCGGTCGCCGTTTCGAGTGCCAGGCAAAGAGTCCCGCACCCGGCATAGAGGTCGAGCACCGTGCGGGCGGCGCCAATTCCCTCGCGAACACATCGCTGGATCGCCGCTTCGCCGTCGCGCGTCGCCTGCAGGAAGGCCCCGGGCGGCGGAGAGACGGGCACACCGCCGAAGCGTATCTCGGGCCGCCGGCGCTCCGTCAGCGGGACCGCGTCCGTCAGGGTTTCGTCACCCGCAAGGTAGGACAGCCGCGCGAGATCGTGCGTGTCGGCGAAGACGGCCAGGCGCTCGCGAAATCCCAGTCCCGGATGGGCCGGCAGCCGCAGCAGCACGTCGAGCCCGTTATCGAGCGCGTTGACGATGCAATCGACGCCCTCGCCGGGCTTCAGGACCGGTTCGAACAGGGCCCGCAGCGGCTCAAGCAGGGCGAAGACTTCCGGCAGCAGGACCGGACATTCCGCAAGCTCGACGATCCTGTTGCTGGCCCGCTCGTGGAACCCGGCGATCAGCTTTGCCCCGATCCGGCGCAGCACGAAATCGGCGCGCCGGCGCGTGCCGGGGGCGGCGGGATGCAGGTCCGCCACCGGGACCCGGTCGAGCCCGACCCGGCGCAGATGCTGCACCACCTGGTCCCGTTTCCAGCCACGATAGGCTTCCGCCGAGAGATGCTGCACGGCGCATCCGCCGCAGGCCATGAAATGGGCGCAGGCGGGCTCGATCCGCTCGGGCGACGGCTGCACCAGTTCGATCAGCTCGCAGGCCACACCCTCGCCCCGATCGGAGACCGGCCGCACCCGGACCCGTTCTCCCGGCAGCGAGAAGGGAACGAAGACCGGTCGCGTTTCCGCGGCATAACCGACCTTGATCTCCGCCTGGGCAAGTCCGTCGCCGCGTCCGCCGAGACGCTCGACCTCGAGCTCCAGGATCGTGCTGTTTGCGGCGAAACGTCGCCGCTGCCCGTCGCGTCCCCGCTTGCTTCTCTGCCGTCCGCGGCCCATAAAGCGTCCATCCTTTTCGCGCGTGCGCGGCCCGGTCCGCCTTGGACCGGCGCGCCGCAATGGTGATGACATGGCACGAGCCGATCTGACAACAGCCGACCTGAGGTGCGCGCCCGCGCCGGCCCGTCGCCGGCGGCGGTTCCTCGCGGCATGGATCGGGCTTTTCGCCTTCGTCCTGCAGTTCGGCTTCTCGCTCGGCACCGCGGCCAGCCTCGACAATCCCGTTGCGGGGAGCCTTGCGGCCGACCTCGCTGCGCTTTGCCTCGACGCCTCGGACGGTGCTGCCGGCGGAACCGACGGCGGCGCGCAACCCTGCGACCATTGCCGGCTTTGCGGCAGCTCTTTCGCCTGTCTGCCCGAGGCGGACCGGTCAGCGGACACGCTCCGCAATCATCGGACCCCATCCACCGAACCTCCGCGATCGGCCCCGACACGGCGGATCGCGTCGTCGGAATTCCCGCGCGCGCCGCCGCTCTGACGTTTCAATTCATCCGAACCCGATCTCCGCGCGGCCCCGCCGCGCATCAGAATTGAAAGCCAGAGCCATGAATCTCTCCGTGAAAAACATCGCGCGCTTCGCCGCGCTCGTCCTTCTCACCCTGCCGCTGTTCGGCGGTCTCTCGCCCGTCTGCGCCCACGAGTTCAAGACCGGCGACATCATGATCGACCATCCCTGGGCGCGCGCGACCCCGGGCCGGGCCAAGAACGGCGCCGCCTTCATGAAGCTGGTGAATATGGGCGGCGCGCCCGACCGCCTGATGGATGCCAAGGGCGATGTCGCCGAGCGGGTCGAGCTGCACACCCATATCCACGAGAACGGCATCATGAAGATGCGCCCGAGTGGCCCGATCGAGGTACCGGCGAACGGTCACGTCATGCTCGAACCGGGCAGCTATCACGTCATGATGATCGGCCTGAAGGCGCCGCTGGTCGAGGGCGAGAGCTTCCCGGTCACGCTGGTCTTCGAGAAGGCCGGCGAAGTGACCGTCGAGATCACCGTCGAGTCCGTCGGCGCCGGCGCCGGCACGGGCATGAAGATGAACCATGGCGCCGGCCATGGCATGAAGAAGAACTAGGCAGGCCGCAGCCCGGAGGGCGCCGTCAGGCGGGATCTTCCAGCTTGACCGTGCCCGGGCGGGTAACGATCCAGATCGCGACCAGCGTCAGCACGGCGCTGGTCGCCGCCGCCAGCCGCCAGTCCTCGAGCACGACGCCCCAGAGAAGGCCGAGCGTGACCGCGATCATCGTCACGGCGGCGATCTTGGCGCGCGGCGGGATGACTCCGTATTCGTGCCATTCGCGCAGGCCCTGCCCGAACCGCGGATGATTGTAGAGCCAGAGATGGAAGCGCTCGGAGGAGCGGGAAAACGCCCAGAGCGCGATCAGCAGAAAGAGCGTTCCCGGCAGTCCGGGCAGGATGATCCCGGCAATGCCGATCGCCGTGCAGACCACGCCGACGGCCAGCAGCACATAGCGGAACGGACCGCAGATGGTTTTCGGTTCTGTGCTCACGGCGGGTCTCCGGTGTCCGGCACATCATGCCGGTGCCCCGTTAAAATATAGTAAGCATGCCGGGCTCCGCTAGAGGCGGCGGGCGAACCAGATCACGCGGCCGACGATATTCACCTCCTCGAGGGTCCGCTCGTAATTCTGGTAGCGCGAACTCTCGGAGCGGATCAGCAGGCGCGGCGGCTCGCTGTTGGGAATGAGTTCGAGCTGTTTCGCGACCAGGCCGATCCCGTCATGCAGCACGAAGATCCCGGGCGGCGAGGGGGCGGTCCGGCTGAGATCGAGCATGACCTTGTCGCCGGAATGCAGCACCGGCTCCATGGAGTCGCCGTCGATCGAGATGATCCGGAGATCGCGCGGCGCCGCGCGCAGCTCGTAGCGCAGCCAGCCGGAATCGAAATACCAGTCGGTTCCGCCCGGCTCCTGCTCGAGATGGGCCCCGCCGCCGGCCGAGGCGGCGATCCGGACTTCCGGTACGGCGATCACGCCGGCGCCGCCCCGCGGGTCCGCCGCCGGCAAGGCCGCCGCGCGCCCGGCGCGCGGCGGCGCCGGGAGCGCGTCCCGGTCCGTCCGCAGCACGGATTCGTCCACGCCGAGATGGCGGGCAAGCGCATAGCGCACGTCTTCCGGCAGTTTGCGCGGCGTGCCGCGATTGATGAACTGATGCAGGTAGGCGTGGTTCTTGCCGCAGGCCAGCGAGGCTTTCTTGAGGTCCGTCGGCGGGTCGCGGTGCGCGACCAGTTCGAGGATGCGCTTGCGCTGGATGTCGAGCTTCATGGCCGGAGCCTAGGCCCACCCAATCGGAACTTCAAGAGTTTTTTTCCTATTGCGAACAAAATGAAGTTGGCCTACAACAACCTACGCGTCAGTGATCTGGATATTTTTAACCGGTAAAATCCGATCCTGCGGCGTGAAATCGCAATTGGCGCAGAACCGATTGACCATGCAACCATCTTGACGCCTGCGCCAGAGGCGCCCGCACGGGATCCTACTGGAGGAAGCCTATGACCGTCAGACAGAACGTGCCGGATCCAAAATGGATCAAGGAATGCCTGAAAGAAGCGGCGGACACGCTGCGCCGACTGCCCCGCGCCCACGCGAAACCGCGGCTCACGGGCTGGCCCGACGTCGTCCGGAACAGCATGATCCACGAGTTCGCGCCCGGGCGGACTCGGCGGGCCGCACCAAGCCCGGCAGCGATCGACCGGCTCGACGAGAGTCTTCACTGGATGTTCGCCTGCAACCCGGAACAGCGCAAGATCGTCTGGGCGCGGGCCTGCGGCGTGCCCTGGCGCAAACTGGAGGATATCGACGGACGCAGCCATGTCACCCTGCGCCGGATCGAGGACCAGGGCCTGGCGGCCATTGGCGACCGGCTGCGGAGCAGAGACGCAAACACCGGGTTCAACACGCCCAAATGATCGGTTTTTTCCAATCGCCGATTGCCGTAAAGCAATGTTATCGCGCAGAAAACTTTCCCGCGAATCGGATCGGCATACTTTAATGCGACCAATTATCGGAAAAAACCGCTTTACAAACTTTATGAAATCGGCTAAATACTATCCTACAGTCGGCGCTCTGCGGGACCACCCCCGGGAGCGCCTTTTTTCATGGGTGAGGAACATGGCCGACTCGGCGCTCCGGTCCCGCAAGAAGCGGGCCTTCCTGAAGGCCCTCTCGGAAACCGGCAATGTCAGCGAAGCAGCCCGAAAGGCGCGGATCGCGCGCAGCCACGCCTACCAGATACGCCGGCAGGAGACCGAATTCGCCGCGGCCTGGGACGACGCCCTCGATACCGCCGTCGACCTGCTCGAGGCGGAAGCCCGGAACCGGGCGGTCGACGGGATCGAGCAGCCCCGGTTTCACCAGGGCAAGATCTGCGGAACGGTCCGCAAGTACTCTGACTCGCTCCTGATGTTCCTGCTCAGGGCCCACAGGCCCGAGACCTTCAGGGAGGGGCGCAATGCCGGGACCGACGATCTCGAACGCAGGATCGAAGGGGCGAAACAGCAGCTCGCCGCCCGTCTCGAGGCCGTCGCTCGGCAGTCTGACGGCGCTGGAACGGACCCGGATCCTGAATGAGATCTCCGACGCGGAAGCCGCCATCCTGCTCTACGACTGGCCGTTCTGGGCGCGCGAGAAGCAGCTCCCGCCCGCCCCGCCCTGGCGCGTCTGGCTGATCCTTGCCGGACGCGGCTTCGGCAAGACCCGAACCGGCGCCGAATGGGTCCGGAGCGGCGCGGAGTCGGGCGCACGCCGCCGCATCGCCGTGATCGGCGCCACCGCAGGCGACGTCCGCGACGTCATGATCGAGGGCGAGAGCGGCCTGCTCGCCATCGCCCCGCCCTGGGGGCGACCGCATTACGAGCCCTCGAAACGCAGACTGACCTGGCCATCGGGTAGCATCGCGACCCTGCTCTCCGCGGACGACCCGGACCAGGTCCGCGGCCACCAGTTCGATGCCGCATGGGCGGACGAGATCGCGGCCTGGCCGCGACCCGAGGCCTGGGACAATCTGATGATGGCGCTGCGCCTCGGCCCGGCGCCGCAATGCGTCGCCACCACGACGCCGCGCCCGAAGGCGTGGCTGAAGCGTATCATGGAGGCTGCGGACACGCTTCTGACCCGGGGCCGCAGCACGGAGAACCGCTTCAATCTCGCGCCCGGATTTCTGGCCGCGATGGAACAGACCTACGGCGGCACCCGGCTCGGGCGCCAGGAGCTTGACGGCGAGTTCCTCGCCGACATCCCGGGCGCCCTCTGGCGGCGCGAGCGGATCGAACGGGCCCGGATGGCGCCGGCCGAGGCGCCCGACTTCGCGCGCATCGTGGTCGCCATCGACCCCGCCGCAAGTCACCACGCGGCGTCGAACGAAACCGGGATCGTGGTCGCGGCGCGCGCCGGCGAGACCGGCTATGTGCTGGAAGATCTGTCGGGGCGTCGCGCACCGGCCGACTGGGCGGCCGTCGCCCTCGACGCGTTTCGCCGTCACCGTGCCGACCGAATCGTGGCCGAGATCAACCAGGGCGGCGACATGGTCGAGCAGGTGCTGCGCAGCATCGATCCGACGGCCCCGCTCCGCCTGGTGCGGGCAAGCCGCGGCAAGCAGATGCGGGCGGAACCCGTCGCCGCGCTCTACGAACAGGGGCGGGTGTGGCATCTCGGCCGCTTCGACGCGCTCGAGGACCAGATGTGCGGCTTCACCGGCGCGCGGGAGAGCGGCGCGTCGCCGGACCGACTGGACGCGCTCGTCTGGGCGCTGAGCGAACTTCTTCTGAACCGAAACAGGACCCGCACGGAGCAGTTTCTGGTCTGAGCGGCACGCGCGGACAAGAATCCGGGACGAATGAGAGGGGATGAGAGATGAGTGTGATCGCATGCCTCGACGCGCCCGTCGGGCCCGGAATCGGACAGCCGCACGATATCGCCCTGGTGCAGGCCCTGCTCGGCCAGATCGACGATCCGGGCAACCGTCCATACTGGACGGGACAGGTCGACGGCCGCGCCTGCGACGAACTGGCCGACGTCATCAGCCGGTTTCAGGAAGACTTCGATCTCCTGGAGGAATCGCGCGGCGATATCCGCGCCATGATCGATCCCGCCTCCGTCACCTTCCAGTGTCTGCGCGAAGCCGCGCCGCCGGCCATGGCCGGCCTGCGCGCGGTGACCGGCACCGCCACGCTCTACATTCCGCCACGCGGCGGAACCAGGGTGCTCCGCACGATGACCGCGAGGCTGCGGACCCTCGGTTTCGCCGGCGACACCGCGCTCGGCCGGAGCCTGGCTGTTCTGGCCGAGCGGGTGTTCGACCGTCACCGCTTCGTCATCCGTTTTCCGGTACCGCCGGGGACCCGCCTGCAGCCGGCGCTTCCGTATCGCGTAAAGGTCCACACGCACGGCCTCAAATGGGTGACTCGGGACGGCCGGCTGACCTCCTCCGAGATCTCCGGCGCGCTCGTTCCCCCGTCGCTCCTGACCCTGGTGTCGGCGGAGGCCTGCCGTTTCGCCGAATTCGTGCCGGAGCAATTCGAGATCGCCGGCCGGCACGAGCTCTGGCTCCGCCATGACGGCTGAGGCCCGGGCCCGTCCCGCTCCCGACACGCGGAAGGAGAGATGATGAGTGCCGATGTCGCGACCCCGAATGCCGCCTATCGCGAGATGGCCGCCGACTGGGAACTGATCCACGACCTGCTCGGCGGAACCCGGATGATGCGCCTGCGCGGCGAGAAATGGCTGCCGCGGGAGCCCGGCGAAAGCCGCGAGGCCTATGCCATCCGGCTCGGCCGCAGCGTGCTCTTCAACGGGCTGCAGCGCACCCTGCAGACCCTGGTCGGCAAGCCGTTCCACCGGCCGGCAGGCCTCGAAGGCAATCCGGCACCGGCGATGACCGCTCTGTCCGGCGACGTCGATCTCGGCGGACGCAACCTGACGGTGTTTGCCCGCGACGTGCTGCAGGCCGCGCTGACCGACGGGCTGACCCATATTCTGGTCGATCATCCGCGCCTCGGAGACGGAGCTCGGGAGGCGGCCAGGCCCTACCTCGTCCATGTCCCCGCGCCCGACCTCATCGGCTGGCGCGGGCAGGAGAACGGAATCGGCAGCGCGCTGTCCAGAATCCGCATGCGCGAGACCGTGAACCGGCGCTCCGGCGCCTGGGAGGACCGGACCCGGCAGCAGATCAGGGTTCTCTTCCCCGGACGCTACGAAATCTGGCGCCGCGCCGGCGAGGACGGGGACGGCGCCTGGCGCCGGGCGGAGACCGGCGACAGCAGCCTCGGCCGCATTCCTCTGGTCACCATCTATGCCAGCCGCACCGGCTTCATGACCGCCCGCCCGCCGCTGATGGATCTCGCCTGGCTCAACCTCGCCCACTGGCAATCGGCGAGCGACCAGCGCCATATCCTGCATGTCGCGCGGGTCCCGATCCTGTTCGGCCGCAACCTCACCCTGCCGGAAGACGGGCTCGAACTCGGGCCGAACAGGATCGTGACCGGGGACGGGGACGGCGCCGACCTGCGTTTCGTCGAACATAGCGGCGCGGCAATCGCCGCCGGGCGGCAGGATCTGATCGACCTGGAGGATCGCATGGCGGTCATGGGGCTCGACCTGATGACGCGGCGCAGCGGCACCGGCGCAACGACAGCGACGGCCCGCGCCATCGATGCCGCCGAGAACAGTACCGCCCTGCTCTCCCTGATCCGTGCCGTGGAAGACGGCCTGACGGCCGCTTTCGGCTATATGGCGGACTGGCTCGACATCCCGAGAGAGGAGGCCGGGCGGGTCGCACTGCACCAGAAGGATACGGCGGACCTGCAAGCGGCGGAGACGGTCTGACTTTCCCCGTCGCGCGAATTGCAGGCGCGGGATTCGGGCGCGACCGGCTCTTTACGGATTGATAACTTTGATCGCGTAGGACTAGGGCGAGTCAAAGGAGAGACGCTTTGCCCAGGTATATGAAAACGCCCTACAGCATCGAGACCCGGCGCACGGCCAACACCATGGCCAAAGGCGGCTCGGCTGCGGAGGCCGTTGTCGCCACGGCCGAGGTCGATCTTTCGGAAGTCATGGAGGCGATCCGGAATCTCGAGCGAAAGATCGACGGACATCCGGCCCCGGCGAACACCGGCGATGTGACCGCTGTCCAGGATCGTAAGATCGAGGAGATCCGCACCGAGATCGCCGACATTGCCGGCCGCATCCAGGCGACCAAGGTCGAGATCGCGGCCCTGCGCCACCCGCTTGCCAACGACGACAAGTTCGAGGCCGCTTCGGCGGAGCTGAGCGAAATCGTGCGCCAGACCGAAGGCGCGACCGAAGGCATCATGTCGAATGCCGAGAAGATCGAGGAGGTGATCGCCGACCTGATGTCGGTCACCCAGGACGAATATGCCAATTCCCGGCTCGGCGAGATCGCGGACTTCGTCACGGCGATCTACGAGTCCTGCAACTTCCAGGACCTCACCGGCCAGCGCATCACCAAGGTGATCAAGGTTCTCAACTATATCGAGGAACGCGTCGACGCGATGATGGAGACCTGGGACATCCGCGAGTTCCAGACCATGCCGCTGCCGGAAGACATCACCCGCAAGGACGAGGATCTCACCCTCAGCGGCCCGATGCAGGAAGGCGAGGCCATCTCGCAGGACGAAATCGACGCCATGTTCGACTGACCGTCGATCATCTTCACCGGAATTCGAGACGCCGCGCCCAGCGGGGCGTTTTTCGTTTCAGCCCCCTTTCACCAGCTGGAGCCGATCATGCCCCTGCCCGCCGTGACCGAATCCCTCGATGCCGTCCCGGAGGCGGCACGCGCCTTCTATGTCGAGACCGGGGAAGGCGGTTTTCGCCTCGATGCCGAGGGCATCGAGGATGTGAGCGGCCTCAAATCCGCGCTCGAGAAGGAACGCGCCGCGCGCAAGGAACTGAAGGCCGAGCTGGAAAGTCGCGGCGACGGCGCCCCGGACGAGGCCCGTGACCGGCTGGAGGCGGCGCTGATCGCCGCCGAGGCGCGCGCCGCGATCCATGCCGAGCACGGGATCGCCGAGCTGCTGCTGCCCGTGGTCATGCCCCGTCTGATGTTGCGCGAGGGCGAAGCCGGCTACACGGTTGTCGTGCGCGGCGACGATGGCGAGCCGGTGCGCGGCGCCGAGGACGGCACGCCCGTCACCCCGCGCGCCTTCGTGCAGTCCCTGCAGTCGAGCAAGACCTTCGGCCGCGCCTTCGAGATGCCCGCCAAGGGCGGCAGCGGTGCCCCGAGTCTCGGCCAGGCCGGCATGCCCGAGACGGTGATCGCGCTCTCGGACCAGAACGCGCTCGACCGAAATATCGCGGCGATCGCCAGCGGTCGGGTGCGGGTTTCCCGCTAACGCTGCTTTCTCGGGACAATTCAGACTGATCCAACCGGCGGCCGGGACGGCCGGCGGCGTTTGGTGCTGCGCGCGGGCCGGGCGGCACGGTTTCCCCTTCCCATCACGCAATTCGAGGAGCTTTCCAGATGGCGAATGCCATGACCGAAATCATGCCGAAGATCCTGGCCCGCGGCCTTCTGGCTTTGCGCGAGCAGGCGATCCTGCCGCGCCTTGTGAACGCGGACTACTCGAACGACGCGGCGCGCAAGGGCGACACCGTCGACGTGCCGCTGCCGAGCGCCATCGCCGCGACCGACGTCACCCCGTCGGCCGCCGCCCCGCAACCGGGCGACACCACGATCTCGAAGGTGCAGATCCCGCTTTCCAACTGGAAGAAGGCGGGCTTCTTCATGACCGACCGCGAGGTGATGGAGATCGACCGCAACGAGAGTTTCGTGCCGATGCAGATGAGCGAGGCGATCCGGGCCCTGGCCAATGCCGTGAATGCTTCCGTGCATGCCGAATACAAGGGCATCTACGGCCTGGTCGGCACGCCGGGCACGACGCCCTTCGCCGCCGATGTCACCGACGCCACCTCCGCCCGCAAGCTGCTCAACAAGCAGCTCGCCCCGCGCGGCGACCGGCGGGCCGTGCTCGATTACGACGCCGAGGCCAACGCGCTCGCTCTTGCCCCCTTCTCCGACGCGGAGAAGGTCGGTTCGGCTTCGGTGAAGATCGAGGGCGAGATCGGCCGCAAGTTCGGCATCGACTGGTTCGCCGACGACGGGGTGCTGACCCATGCCGCCGGCAGCGCAAGCGACAGCGGCAGCTACACGATCAGCGCCGCGGCGGCGAGCGCCGGGGCAACCGCCGTGACACTGAAATCCGACGCCGGCAGCCCGGAACTGAAGACGGGCGATATCGTGAGCTTCGCCGGCCACGGTCAGACCTATGCGGTCGCCGCCGGCGCCACGCTCGACACGATCGGCGTCGCGGTCACGCTCCGCCCGGCGCTGAGGACCGATGTCGCCGCCGATGCGGCGGTCACCGTGACCGCGAGCCACGTGGTCAACATGGCCTTCCACCGCGACGCCTTCGCGCTCGCCATGCGCCCGCTCAGCGCCGGCACCCAGGACCTCTCGCTCGGCAACCAGATCCTCTCGATGACCGATGCCGAGACCGGGATCTCGCTCCGGCTCGAAATCTCGCGCCAGTACAAGCAGACGGTGTGGGAATTCGACGTGCTCTGGGGCGTCAAGCTGGTGCGCCCGGAACTCGCGGTCCGCATCGCCGGATAGCGCCTTCCCCGTCCGCCTGGCCCGGGTCTCTCGCGCCCTTCTCCGGGAGACCCGGGCCGCATTTTCCGCATCCGATCTACCGATGAGGCCGCGCCATGCCCGAGCCCGAACCCGACCTGCTGCCGACCGTGACCCTGCAGCATCGCTACGGCGAGCAACGCATTCTGGCGAACCGGGCGGACTACATCCACGGCAAGGACGGCCGGTTCCGCAACTGGCTGCTGGCCGACGACGATCCCGAACTCCGGCCGGCGCCCTGCCGCGCCGCAGCCGAGCCGGTCCCCGATCCCGCGCCGGCGCCGGCGCCGGCAAAGCGGCTGAACCGCCGGCAGCGGCGCGGGAGGCGGAGATGAGCCTCACTGTCGGCGAAGACAGCTATCTCTCGCTCGGCGACGCGGACGCCTATTTCGCTGCCCGCAACCACGCGGGCTGGTCCGGCGCGCCGGGCGTCGCGCGGGAGGCCGCCCTGCTGCAGGCCACCGCCTATATCGACGGGAGCTACAGCTTTCGCGGCCGGATCGCCGATCCGGGACAGGCCCTTTCCTGGCCCCGCCAGGGAGCCGTCGACCGCGAGGGCCGCCCCCTCTCCGGCATCCCGCGCCGGGTCGAGCACGCCACCGCCGAGCTCGCACTGATCGCGCTTGCCGGCGACCTGCTCCCGCCGCGCGAGCGCGGCGGCAAGGTGTCCCGCGAGAAGGTCGGACCGGTCGAGGTCGAGTACCAGCCAGGGGCGGCGCCCGGCCGGACATATCCGCTGATCGACCTGCTGCTGAAACCGCTTCTGCGGCCGGCCGCCCGTCACGAGGTGAAACGCGCATGACCCCCACCGGCTCCACGCTTTCCGGCACCGCCGCGCGGCTGATCGCCCGCTACGGCGCGCCGATGCGGCTCGGCAAGACCGGGGCGGCAACCTACGACCCGGATACCGGAACGGTCTCGGGATCGCCGTCGGAGCTTGAGGCGCCCGGCATCGTCGAGAGCATCGACGCCGCCTTTGTCGGCGGCCTGGTGCAGAGCGGCGACCTGCTCGTCACGCTGTCGGGCGCCGGCCTCGGAGCGGCACGCCCGGCGCCGGGCGACCGGCTGCGCATCGACGGGCGCTGGCACGACGTCATCGACGTCACCACCGTTTCCGCCGGCGCCGCGCCGCTGCTCTTCCGGCTGCTCGTGCGCCGCTGATCTCAAGAAATCGAACGGAACCTGTCCCATGTCCTTCACCGGCGCCCGGCGCGCGGTCGAGAGCTTCTTCGCGGCCAACTGGTCGGAGACGCCGATCGCCTTCGAAAACGTGGTCTTCACGCCGCCCGAGGACGGGCGCTGGGTGAAGCTTCTGATCCTGAACGAACAGGCGGAACAGGCCGCGCTCGGCCGCCCGCTGCTGCGCCGCTACCGGGGGCGGATCCTGATCTATTGCTTCGCGCCGACCGGCGGCGGGGCGCAGGCCGCGACGCGGCTCGCCGACATGGCGGCGTCCCTGTTCGACGGCGCCCCGATCGCCGGCCACGTGCTGCTGCCGCCGGAACTCGCCGAGGACGAGGAGATCGACGGCGCCTACCGGACGCGTGTCGCGATTCCGTTCTGGCGTGACGAACTCGTCTGACCCACCCCCAGAAGATCCACATCTGCCCAAAGGAGACCATCGATGGCGGATTCGAGCCGCACGGAACTCGCCTATGTGAAGGAACCGCTCTGGGGCACCACCCCGGCGGCGGCCCTTACCCGGCTGCGCTTCACAGGCGAGAGCCTCGGATACACGATCGCGACGACCAGCTCGTCCGAAGTCCGCGCCGACCGCCAGGTCCCGGACCTGATCCAGACCGGCGCCAGCGCCGCCGGATCGGTCAATCTGGAGCTCTCCTACGGCGCCTGCGACACGCTGATCGAAAGCGCCCTGTTCTCGACATGGAGCACGCCGGTCGCGATCTCCGTCTCGGACGACATCGCGGCCAGCAACGCCTCCTCTTCCTTCACCGGCACAAGCACCGACTTCACCACCGCCGGGATCCAGACCGGCCAGTGGGTCAAGGTCGGCGGGTTCGCGGCGAATGGCGGCGAGAACAACGGCCTCTACCGGGTGACCGGCATTGCCGCGAACAGCCTTTCCGTCGCGCCCGCACCGGCAAGCGACGAGGGAGCGGCGGGGCTTTCCGTGACGATCGGCGGCTCGATGATCCGCAACGGCATTTCGGAAACCTCGCTCACCCTGGAGAAGGCCTTCACCGATATCGGCCAGTACATCGCCTTCACAGGCATGGTGGCCGATGCCATGGACCTGCAGATCCAGACCGGGCGGGTGCTGACCGGCAGCTTCGGCTTCATGGGCGCGAAGGCCACCATCGCCGGCGCGACCGCCGGTACCGGCCCCGCCATTCCGGCACCGAACAATCCGGTGCTGAACGCGGTCAACAATATCGGCCAGGTGATGGAGGGCGGCGCCCCACTCTCGGGCCTCTTCCTGCAATCGCTCTCGATCTCGCTCGCCAACGGGCTGCGCGGGATCGGCGCTGTCGGCGCGCTGGGCAATGTCGATATCGGCAGCGGACGCTGCCAGGTGACGGGCCGCGCCAGCTTCTACTTCGCCGACGGCGCGCTCTACGGGAAATACCTGAACGGCACCGCCACCAGCCTCTCCTTCCGGGTCACCGACGCGGACGGCAACGCCTATGTCTTCTCCCTGCCGAGGGTGCGGCTGACGCGCGGAACGATCGCAGCCGGCGGCCCGGATCAGGACGTGATGGCGGATTTCCAGTTCCAGGCGGTGCGCGATCCCGCGAGCGGCGCAACCCTCCAGATCGACCGCCTCGCCGCCTGATTTCCGGCCACTTCAGAACAGGGAGACGCACATGGATCTTTGCAGGTTCAAATCCGATCGCAGCGCCGAGGATGACGGGGTCTGGGTCGCACTCGACGGCACCGATGCGGGCGGCGGCGCCTCGCTCAAGCTTGCCCGCATCGGCAACCGGCGCTACCGCGAAGCGATGCAGCGGCGGATGAAACCCTACCGACGGGCGCTCCGGGCCGGAACGCTGGAGGAAGCGACGGCCGAGCGCATCACCGCCGAGGTGCTGGCCGAGACGGTGCTGCTCGACTGGCGCGATCTCGAACTCGACGGCAAGGCGCTCGCCTATTCGCCGGACAGCGCCCGCGATCTGCTGCTCGACCCGGCGCTGCGCGATTTCCGCGACCTGATCGTGGAGATGGCGAGCGACATCGAGCTCTATCGCCAGCAGGAACAGGAGGAGGCGGAAAAAAACTTGCCGCCTTCGTCCGCTGGCACGTCGCCTGGGGCGAGAGCGAAGAGTTCCTGACCGCGCTCGCGGAGCGGGACGGCACGGCTCCGCCCGCACTCTCCGCGAAGCCGGACCTCTTTCCCGATCTCGAGGAAATCGCCCGCGCCTTCGCCCTCCTCGCCCGCGGCCGGCCGCTGATCGCCACGCCATTCGGCGCGGCGGAAGCGGCGATCCCGATGACCGAGATCGCCGCCTATTGCGCGGTGTTCGGCGCGGGGGAGCCGGAACGTTTCGTCGCTTTGCTCCGCGCTATGGACGAGGCCTATCTCGCGGCCCGCGCCACGCGCCGCTCCGCATCACCCAGGAAGGACTGAACCGTCATGCCGATCCGCCAGCTTCCCTCGGAAAGCGCCGCCCCCAGCGTCTACGCGCTGATGGAGGCGGTCGACCTGCTGCCGGAGGTCCTGCATCGGGCGGAATCCGCGTTCGACACCCTCGCCGCGAGCGCGGGCGGCTTGGTCGAGCGGTTCGGCGCGGCGGCCGCGGGCCTTGACCGGATTCCCGGTCCTCAGGGGGGAGATGTATTCTCCAATCCGGTGCTGCACGAAACCGCCTACGAGCGGCTCCGGACCGACGCTCTCGCGGCTGGTGCGGAGCGGATCGGTCAGGAGCGGCGCATCACCGAAGCGCTCCGGGGCCAGGCCGAGGCGACCGAAACCCTCGCGCACGGTCAGGAACGCGCGGCGCGGCGGAGCGGACTGGCCTGGGAGCGGCTGTCCGACGATATCGTCGGTGATTTCGACGCCGCCTTCGCCGACATCGCCGGCAGCGGAACCGATGCCTTTTCCGGGCTCTGGCAAGAAATGGCACTCGGTCTGACCCGGGCGTTCTCCCGCCTCGACTGGGACGGGATTGCCGGCAAGGGCGCCGGGCAGATCGCCTCCATCGCCGGCCGCCTGTTTCCCTCTGCCGGCGGCGGAGGAGGATCGGGCATCTTCGGCATCGAGACGTCGCTCCTGTCCAGCTTCCTGCCGACCGGCGTCACCGCCGGGCCCGGCGGCGCGGGGATCGGCGGCAGCCTGACGGGACTCCTCGGCGGCGCGGGCAGTTTCCTGCCCATCGGCGCGATCGCCTCCGCCGCCGTGGCAGGCCTCGGAGCACTGTTCAAGGACGAGGATTATCCGTTCGCCAAGGCGGTCATCGGCATCGAGAACGGCCGGACGACGCGGGAAAGCTCCCTCGAACTGGACGGCGGCCCGCTCGACCAGATTCTGGATCTGCAGGACCGGGTGATCGAGACCCTGGAGACCATGACCGGCCGCATCGGCGCCGCCTTCTCGGGCAGCTCCGCCAATTTTCTTCAGATCGGCTATGCCAGCGGCCGGAAATCCGCGCTGCCCGCCGGCTATTTCGTCGCCGGCCTCGAGAGCAGCGGCGATTTCGCCAGCGGCGCCGATCTGAGCGGTCTCGAGGACGGGGAAGAATTGATCGCACGGGCCGTCGAGCTGTCGCTCGCGAAGGCCCTGCGCGACAACGCCCTGACCGGTTTCTCGGACGATCCGGATGCCGACACACGGGCCCGGAAGACCTTCTCCGACGGCCTCACGCGGCTGCTCGCCGCCCCGTTCGAGGATCTCGAAAGCTCGCTCCGGCGCATCGATTTCCTTGCCAGCTTCGAAGACACCGTCGCGCTCTACAGGGACGGCGCCGAGAGCCTCGATGCCTACAACCGGTCGCTCGAGACACAGCTTTCCGCCCTTGGCGAGGACGGGCGCACCGCGGCGGCGGCGGCGTTTGAGCCGATCCGGCTCTTCCTCGAAGACGCGAAGCTTCTTTTCGGCTCCGGCGACGGACAGCACGCGGCGGACATCACACGCCTCACCCGGGCCGGAAGCGCCATCCGCGGCATGGTCGCGGACCTGCTGGACGCCGTCTCTCTAACCGGCCCCCAGCCGGCGCTCGAAGGCTTCGCCCTGCGCTACGAGCAGCAGCGCGCGCAGATCGCGGCCCTGGTTCCGAGCCTCGAAAGCCTGAATGCCGAATTCGCGGCGCTCGGCCTCGGAACAATCGATCTGACGGCGGCGATCGATACCGCCAACGAACGGCTCGCCGCCGAGATAAGCGGGCAATTCGCCCGGTCCCTCGAAGACGGCCTGTCGCCCGGTCGTGCCGCTGCCCGGCAGGCGCTGGAGGAACGCGACAGCCTGCTCCGGCAGGCCGAGCAGCTCGGGCTCGGCCACGACCGGACCGTGCTCGGCCGGATTGCGGAAAACCTCTCGCGCAAACTGGACGAACTCGGCTTCGCGCTCGATGGAAGCGGTGCCCTTTTCGAGACCTTCGCCGAGAACATCGAGGCTGCGACCGCCGGGCTCGAGCGACAGATCTCGGCGCAGGAAGGCACGGTCGCCAATTTCGCGCGATTGGCCGAAGACCTGCGCGCGGCTCGCGACGGTCTCGCCATCGACGGCAGCCTCTCGCCGCATTCTCCGCTGGAGCGTCTGGCGCGGGCACAGACCGCCTTCACCACCCTCGCCGCCGCCTCGGCGGAAGGCGATCTCGATGCCCGCGAGGAACTCGCGGCGAGTGCCCGCGACTATCTCGGCGTCGCGCGGGAGGTGCATGCGTCCGGCGCGGCCTACGCGGAGATCTTCCAGGAGGTCGACAATACGCTCGAGGCCGCCCTCGCCGGCACAGAGACGCAGATCTCCACAGCCGAGCGGCAGCTCGACGTGCTGACCCAGATCCGCGACCGGCTCGCCCCGGCCGACGGCGCCGGCGGAGCGCTGGCCTGGCGCGAGAACGGCGGCGGGCAGTATTTCTCAGACCGCGGAGGACCGGTCGCCGCCGGTTACGATCTCGGCTACCGCCCGGAGATCGCCGTCGCGATCCTGACCGCGCTCGACGCGGCCGGACTGCCGCTGCCGAGCGGCTTCGGCGAAGGCCAGCTCGCGCGCCTGCGCCGGGAGAACGCCGCCGTCGATGCCGTGGTCTCGGCCATGGGGTTCGCCGGGGGCGGCATCATGACCGCGGGCGGACCGGCGAGCGGCGGCATCGCCCTCGAGCCGTCGGTCGCGATCTTCGGGGAAGGCAGCCTGCCGGAAGCCTATGTACCGCTGCCCGACGGACGGACCATCCCCGTCACCCTGTCGCTTCCGGCGAACGACATGCCGGAGCGCGAAACCCCTGAGGTCCCACAGCGCCAGCAAGCCGACAGCCGCGAGCTGGTGCGGGAGATGAAGCGTCTCAACAGCGAGGTCGCGGCCCTGCGCGAGGACAACGAACGGCTGGCCCGCCTGCTCGGCCGCAGCCTGTCTCGGCGAACGGCCTGAGGAGGGATTGAATGGATGTCTTCGAGAAGCTGACCGCCGACCCGTTCGCGGTCCGGCGCTATCTGGCGATCATCGAACCATACGATCCGACGGCCGGAGCTACGGTTCCGATCTATCTGAGCGATCACGGTTTCGCCACCGAACCCGACGACAGCCCCGGCAACCGCTATTTCGACGCGCGGCTGCTCTCCGCTCTGAGCTTCGAGCGGCATCTCTACCGCAGCGGCGAACTCGGGGGCCGGTCGGTTCCCGGATTCGGAACCCTGGACGCCAACAATGCGGACGGCGGCCTCGACCATTGGCGGAACTTTGCCTTTGACGGGCGCCGGGTCCGTCTGATGCTCGGCGGCAACGGTTTTCGGTTCGCGGACTATCGCACCGTGTTCGAAGGAACCGCCGAGCGCATCGAGTTCGACGACGACCGGGTGCGGGTGCATCTGCGCGATCTGCAGGTGCTGTTCGAGCGGCCGCTGCAGGAGAGTCTCTACCGCGGCAGCGGCGGGGCGGAAGGCGATGCCGCGCTCGCGGGCCGGGTGAAACCGCTCTGCTACGGCCGCTGCCTGCATGTGCCGGCAGTTCTTATAGAGGCATCGACCCTCACCTATCAGGTGCATGACGGACCGGTCGAAGCGATCGACGCGGTCTTCGACAGCGGCGTGGCGCTCGCTCCGGGCACCGACCCTCCGGCGCCCGCGCATTATTCAAGCGATCTCGCGGCCGGAACCTTCCGCCTCGGCAGCGCACCAGAGGGGCCGGTCACCGCCCATGTCCGCGGCGATGCGAGCTCCGGCGCCTATGTCGAGGATGCGGCCAGCCTGATGCTGCGCATCGCAATGCGGGCGCCGGAGCTGAGCAACATCGACTGGACCGCCTTCGCAGCCCTGACGGTCGCCGTACCGATGGCTACAGGCTTCTTCTCCGCCGCGGAAACGAGCCTGCTCGCCGTGCTCGACAATCTCGCGGAGGCGGCGGGGGCACATTTCGGGTTTGATCGCAGCGGTCGGTTCACGGCGGGGCGCCTCTCGGATCCCGAAGCGGAGGCTGCAGAGAGTTTCGACGAGAGCGCGATCCTCAGCCTCGAGCGGGAACCGGCCGCACTGCCGCTCTGGCGCCTGCGGCTCGGATACGCCCGTTACTGGCGCACGATCTCAGAGAGCGAGAGCGCGGCGAGCCTCGATACCGGCATGCGGAACCAACTTGCCGAGCCCTATCGCTATGCCGAGGCCTCCGACAGCGCGCTCCGGACCCGCCACAGACTCGCCCGTGACCTGCAACAGGAAAGCCTGATCGCCACCGGGAGCGATGCGGCCGCCGAGTCGCTCCGGCGGCTCGCCCTATTCGGCACCGCCCGCGACCTGTTCCGTATCCGTGTGAAGACCCGTCCCTACAGCCTCGCGCTCGGAACGACGATCCGGATCAGCTATCCCCGCCACGGCCTCGCCGGCGGGCGGAACCTGGTGCTGGTCGGGTTCTCCGAGGACAGCGCCTTCGATGAAGCGGAACTCACCCTCTGGGGATAGCCCGGCCATGAGCAACATGCTGATCGTCTACCGCAATTACCTCGACGCGGCGGCCTTGTCGGGCGGCGACTGGAGCAGCGGCCTGCCGCTGGAAAACCTCGCACATCCGCATCCGAGCCGTGTCGCCCGGAGCGCCGGCGCGGCAAGCGGAAGCTGCTGGTTCGAGGCGGATTTCGGCGCACAGGCGCCCGTCAGTTTCGCCGGTATCCTCAATCACAATCTTTCCCAGCGCGGCACCTGGCGCGTGCGCCTGCATAACGGCGATGCGGACACTCCCGAACTGGATACCGGAACGGTGCCGATCTGGCCCCGGGTCGTGCCGTTCGGCACCGGTCACTGGGGCGAGTTCCAGTGGGGCGGCCATCTCGATAGCGAGACCGCCGAGACCTACGGGATCGGGTCCTATGCCATCCTGCCGGCCGCGCGCCGGGTGCGCTATGCCCGCATCGAGCTCGACGACTCCGCCAATGCGGCGGGCTACCTACAGGCCGGCCGCGTCCTGCTCGCCCCGGCATGGACCCCGAGTGTGAACCTGCAATACGGCTGGAGCATCGAGCAGGTCGACGAGAGCCGGATCGTCAAGTCGCGCGGCGGACAGGCCTATTTCGAGGCCAAGCCGAAATACCGCCGCCTGCGCTTCCTGATAGAGCATCTCGATATCGACGAGATGCTCGCCAATGCTTACGAGCTCGAGCGCCTGAAGGGCACCGGCGGCGATATCCTCGCGATGGTCGATCCGGAAGACACCGCGCACCTGCACCGGCGGACCGTCTACGGGCGGATCGCCGAGACAACCCCGATCGTGAACGACGTCTTCGAGCGCTATTCCAAGGAATTCGTGATAGAGGAGCTTTACTGATGAGTTGGTCCGCGACCATCGGCGACCGCACCTTCACCGACGCCAATCTCGACGGTAACGCCTATGCCGAGGAAGAGTCCGGCTTTCCGGCTATTGTCCGCGCGATCGCCGAGGAGACCGCGGCGCTGAAAGGCGTCGCGGGACTGTCCGCGTCGCCTCATGTGCCGGCCGCCGGCTCGGCCACCTTCACATTGCAGACGGCGCCACCGCCGGCCTGGAAACCGGGACAGGTCCTCCGCGCCTCCAGCGCCGGGGATCCGAGCCACTTCATGGTTGGCGCAATCTCCGCGATCTCCGGACTCGACGTCACCCTGTCGGCCAGCTTCTCGGGCGGCACCGACAGCCGCGACGACTGGGTGATCACCTACCCGCTGTTCGCCGCCTTCCTGGAACTGAGCGGCGGCACGGTCTCCGGCGGGCTGAAGGTCGACGGGCACTCCCTGCTGCTGAACGCGCCGCCCGGCCAGTATGTCTATGTCCGGATGTCGCGGGACGACCAGCCCTTCTTCGATTTCGGCCTCGACGACGCTCCGCTCTCGGACACGGCCGGCGGAAGCCTGATCTACCTGCATACCTTCGACAACAGCGGGGCTTGGACCGGACGGCCGATCGAGATCGACCGCGCCAACGGCGAGATCCGCACGATGGGCGTCGATCTGCGCGGCCATGCGCTGGCGCGCGGCAATCTCCGCGGCACCCGGATGAGCGTCGAGATTCTCGGATCGCTCGGCGCCGAGACCGTATCGATCACCGCGGACCGGTGGAACGCACTTGCCGCCACCATGGACGGCAGCCCGACCTTCGACTTCGCCGCACTCGGCACGGGTTTCGAATACACCCGCAAACTGCGCCTCACCCAGGGCAACGGCGGCGGCTTCGCGCCGTCATGGACTGTCGGCGGAAGTGCCGCCGGCGTGAAACGCATCGGCCTGCAGCCGAATTATGCGGGTCAGCCGGCCGGGACCGTGACCCGGGTCACCGCGGAGGTCTGGGACGACGAACTGCGCCTCTGGGAAACGGAAGAGAGCTGAGCCATGTGGATCGTGGAAGGCAGCGCCGGCGGCGCGGCGACCGGCGTGCGCTGGAATCCGTCGGACAATGCGACAAACCTGTCCGGCGGCAACCGGGTCGCGGCGATAACAAATAACAGCCCGGTTCTGATCGGGCGCGGAGTGCGCTCTGCCACGGGCAAGAACAGCGGCAAATGGTATGTCGAACTGCGCA
Organism: Nisaea sp.; assembly: GCF_965216895.1. Lineage (GTDB taxonomy): Bacteria > Pseudomonadota > Alphaproteobacteria > Thalassobaculales > Thalassobaculaceae > Nisaea. The sequence continues at coordinate 3,450,439 of NZ_OZ244205.1, read as the reverse complement.
GTCTCCGGTTCAGGCCCGAGCGGGTGTTTTGCGGCTTCGATATCGACGGGGACCAGGATCTGTTCACCGCGACCTCGACGGATTTCATCGGCCCCGAGACCATGGCCTCGACGGCGCCGCTCACCGCGACGACGGAGAGCGTCTCCGTCGACGCCACGGGAACCGCGATCGAGCTTCTGTCCGGCGACGCGATCGCTCTGGCACTCGACCTGGACGGCGGCAAGCTCTGGATCGGCGCACTCAGGCCCTGGGAACATGGGATTGCCTGGCACGGTGCTGCGGATCCGGCGTCTGGCGCCGGCGCGCAATATACCGGCCTTCCCGCCGGCACCTACTACCTGTTCTGCGCCCTCGCCGCGAACGACGCGGCGATCGAAGCGGCCGCGGAGATTCCGGAGATCGCCCGCGGGCGCGCACCCAGCGGTTTCGCCGTCTGGTAGGTCGCACACCCCGTTGGGGATCCCGCAATAGTCAGGGAGATGGAAATGTCCGCTCGGTCATTGCCGGCAATGCTTGTCCTGTTGGCAGGGCTGTCCTCGTGTGCGGACCTGGAGGCCGCGTCTCGGATCGAGATGCGCCGTCAGAACGCCCTCGCCGCGATCAAGGCCGCAAGAGACGTCTACTGCGCGCTCTCGCCCGCGGCTCGCCGACAGTTACTGAAAGCGAGCGGTTTCGTCCCCGCCCCGGATGACTGCGTCACGATGGCAACGAAGGAGACCGCACCATGAATCTCGACCGGACCTGGCTTCTGAACCGGCTGCGCGAGCGCAGCACCTGGCTCGGCGTCACCGCCTGCCTCGCGTCACTCGGAATAGCCGTCGCGCCGGAGCTGCGCGACGCGATCGCCGGCTTCGGCGTCGCGGCCGCGGGCCTTGTCGCCGCCCTGACCGCCGACAAGGACGAATAGGGAGAAGATGCGATGATGAGCGACGATGACGCCCGCAGGCTGGTGCGGGCGACCCTGACGGAACTCGGGCTCGACGTTACCTCGCCCGAACGGGTGATTCAGGCGCAGCACGATTTCGCCTACCTGCGCCACCAGCGCAATCTTTCCGAAAAAATCGGGATTGGCGTGCGCCTGATGGTGCTGACCAGCATCATCAGTTCCGGACTGGCGGTGATCTGGCTCGGCATCCGCCACGCGCTTGCGCTGAAATAGCCCCGCTACTTCCAGTGCGCCGGAACCCAGCCGGACGGGATCCGGTGCGGTTTCGGGTTGGTCGGAAAGGTCACGATGCGGGTGTCCGTCGCCGCCAGGCCGTCCGGGCCGAGATCAGGATGAAGGCCCCGGTAGAGCCGGATCAGACCGTAGGGAAATGTATCCAGCCCCGGCAGGCATTCCTCGATCCAGTCCTGGTCGCCGACCAGACGCTCGACATCCCGCTTGCGGACACGCTGGTAGACGGGTGCCGCAAAGGTGCGGTCGAACAGCATGACGGAGGAGTTGTAGCAGGGGGAATCGGGATGCTCCAGAATATGGAACCCCACCTTCATCCCCTCCAGGAACCCGAGATCACCGACCACAACCGTATCGAGATCGAGATAGAGGATCGTCGGGTCGAGCACCGGCGACGTCGGGTCGAAGAGCGCCAGTTTCGTCCACCATCCGCGGATCCGGATGCCTGAAATATCGATGATTCCGACCTCCGGCCGCAGCCCTTGCGGATCGTCCGTGTAACAGACAAAGCGCCAGTTTCCCGGCAGGTGGCGCCGGACCATCGCGTAGAGCCGGTTGACGTAGTCCGGACCGTATTTCGTTCCGTGCTTCACGCAAGCGACGGTGAGGTGGTCAAGCTCGACAGGGCGCGCATCCCTGCCTTCCGACGGCAGTCCGTCGCTCAGAAGCGCCCGCGCCCGCCGCAGCGTCCGCGTCATGAACGGATGATCGATCGCGTAAGGACATGTTTCGATAACCCGGATCGCACCGGCGTAATCGCCCATGTTGATATGGATCCGCGACAATCTCGCGAGCAGCGACCCGACCAACCGTGCTTGCTCGTCGCTCGGCTCCGCGCCGAAACGCTGCGTCGCCATTGCGAGGGTCTGTCGCAGCAATTCCGCCGCGCGCTCGAACTCTCCCCGGTGATAGAATGCGCGCGTGATCGCGCCCTCGACATTCACCGCGAAATCGAATGTGCCGCCCGCCTCCCGCAGCTCTTCCAGCAGCGGAATCCCCTCGTCAAACCGCCCGGTCTCGGTCAGCAGAGAAGCGAATCTGAACGCATATCCCGGATGATCCGGAGCCGAGCGATAGAGTGGCCGCATGTGCCGCAGCGCCGCCTCGAAATCGCGCTCCAGATGGCCGACGCCCGCATCCCTGCGCGTACCCTCCGATCTCGTGTAGTGCTGCACCAGAGCCTTGCGCAGCTCGTTCGCCTCATCATCATCGTGGCCCGCGTCACGGACGCGGTTCTCCCCCCGTCCGACAGCTTGCGGCTCCCCCTCCAAGACTCTTTCGACAAGCGACGCCATGCAAACATCCCATCCGCCCGCGGACCGTATCGCCCGCAGGCCCTGCAAGCCCTATCGAGGCCGCAATATGCAACAGCTTGCGGCACCGCCCAAGGCGGGTAATCGGCAGCTCAGCCGCCGTGCATGCTCGACAGCGCCTGGGGGCGTGGGCGGGTCAGGGTTTCAGCAGGATACGTTCGGCAAGGTCGATCCGCTCGGACGCACCGGTGATATGCCCGACAACCATGCCGAACGCGCCTTCGGCCTCGAGCCGGACGGGAATCCAAGGTCCGTCCGCGCTCAGCCGGGTGACCCAGAGGCGGGTCCGCGAATTGCTCTTGTCCTTGCCGAACCACGGCTTCTTGTAGCCCCCGGCCAGCGTCTCGTATTCGACCTCGCAAAGATCCGCGGTCCCGCTGAAGGCGCTGTAGTCGGACTTCTGCAACCGGTCGCTTCCCGCGTGCCTCAGTCTGAAGTCGGTCCGGGTCCGGCCGTTGAAGACCGGAAGCTCCGCCTCGCAGGGATGGCCGTCGGATCTGAGCGCGAGCGCGACCAATGCCGCATACGGGTCCAGCGTGCCGAGCTGAAGCGCTTCCGGGACCGCATCGCGCTTGTCCGGATCGCGCGGCGGATGCATCGCGATCTCCGGCGGGGCGCCGTTCCGGTTCCGGAGCGAGATCCGGCGCGGCTCGCCTTTGAAGCTGCCATGGCTGAGATAGGCTTTGGGTTCGACCCTGCCGTCCCTGAGGGAACCTAGTCCTTCGCTCGTCACTTCGATCGGGAAGAAGTAATCGAGGACACCTGCCGAGCGGGCTTCCGTCGTCACCCGGTAGTCGCTGCTGTCATATTCGATCTTCGACTGGAAATCGGCGACGGAAAAGCCGCCGAAATAGATCGCGTAGGACAGGTCCAGTTCGCGTGCTTCGGCCTTTCCGGCCAGCAACGCCGCTCCGATCAAACCGGCAATAAGCCAGCGCATGGTTCCGTCCTCTCGACGCAAGTGCGTATGGCTTCAGATAAGGGCGAGCGGCGGCGGGTCAAGCGCCGCCGCTCAAGACGTGTCTCTAGTAGCGGTAGGTTTCCGGCTTGAACGGGCCTTCCTGCGTCACGCCGATATAGGAGGCCTGCTCCTTGGAGAGCTGGGACAGCATGGCCCCGACCTTCTTCAGGTGCAACGCGGCGACCTTCTCGTCCAGCTTCTTCGGCAGCACGTAGACCTGCTTCTCGTACTTGTCGGAATGGTTCCAGAGCTCGATCTGGGCCAGCGTCTGGTTGGTGAAGGAGGCGCTCATCACGAAGCTCGGATGACCGGTGGCGCAGCCGAGATTCACCAGCCGGCCCTCGGCCAGCAGGATGATCCGCTTGCCGTCCGGGAACTCGATCTCGTCGACCTGCGGCTTCACGTTGTGCCAGGTCAGGTTGCGGAGCGGCTCGACCTGGATCTCGTTGTCGAAATGGCCGATGTTGCAGACGATGGCGCGGTCCTTCATGGCCCGCATGTGGTCCATCGTGATGATGTCCTTGTTGCCGGTCGCTGTGACGAAGATGTCGGCGCGCGGCGCCGCCTCCTCCATGGTCACGACCTCGTAGCCTTCCATCGCCGCCTGCAGGGCGCAGATCGGATCGACCTCGGTGACGAGCACGCGGGCACCGCCGTTGCGCAGGCTCGCGGCCGAGCCCTTCCCGACATCGCCGTAGCCGGCAATGACCGCGACCTTGCCGGACAGCATCACGTCGGTGGCCCGGCGGATGCCGTCGGTCAGGCTCTCGCGGCAGCCATAAAGATTGTCGAACTTGGATTTGGTGACGCTGTCATTGACGTTGATCGCCGGGACCTTGAGCGTGCCGGCCTTGGCCATCTCGTAGAGCCGGTGCACGCCGGTCGTGGTCTCCTCGGAGACGCCGCGCACCTCGTCGAGCAGCTCCGGATAGTCCTCGTGCATCATCAGCGTCAGGTCGCCGCCATCATCCAGCAGCATGTTCGGGGTCCAGCCGTCCGGGCCCTTGATGGTCTGGCGCAGGCACCACTCGTATTCCTCTTCGGTCTCGCCCTTCCAGGCGAAGACCGGAATGCCGGCAGCCGCGATCGCCGCCGCCGCCTGATCCTGGGTCGAGAAGATGTTGCAGGAACTCCAGCGAATCGAGGCGCCGAGATCGACCAGGGTCTCGATCAGCACCGCGGTCTGGATCGTCATGTGCAGGCAGCCCGTGATCCGCGCGCCGGCCAGCGGCTTCTTGCCCTGGTATTCCTCGCGCAGCGCCATCAGGCCCGGCATTTCGGTTTCCGCGATGGCGATCTCGCGGCGGCCCCACTCGGCGAGGGAAATATCGGCAACTTTATAATCGGTGAACGCGGTATCGGCCATTCGGGCAGCTCCTTGAACAGATTCGCACCGGCAGACCGCCGGTATCGAGCGATGTGGGCTATATCAGGCCCGCAATGTAGGGGCAACCCGCCAAACGGCAAGTGGACGGATTGACAGGTCCGGCCGCGCCGCCTTATGTGGCGGTCCTTCCGCCTGCCGAAAGACAAGATCGATGCCGTCCCATTCCTCCTATATCGCCGCCATGCAGGGTGACGAAGCCGAAGACGCCTGGGCCGTCCATTCAACGGCCCGCAAGCGCTGGCGTGCCGGCGAAACCGATCTGATCGTGCTCTCGGTCGGCGATCACGACTTCACCACGGATACGCGCATCGTCGATACCGCGGTGAGTTCGCTGCGCGCGGGACATCACCACTACACGCCCAGCATCGGCCTGGTGCCGCTGCGCGAGAAGATCGCCGCCTTCCACAGCAAGCGGATCGGCGAGACGGTCGGTGCGGAAAACGTCGCCGTGGTCCCCGGCGCCCAATGCGGCGTCTTCACCGCGGGCCTCGCCACCCTCAATCCCGGCGACCACGTGATCGCGTTCGATCCGATGTATGTCACCTATTACGGCGCGCTGATCGCGCGCGGGGCGACCCTGACCCAGGTGCCTCTGCACCCGGAAAACCGCTTCCTGCCGGATATGGACGAGGTGCATGCCGCGCTCCGGCCCGAGACCAGGGCGGTCGTGATCAACTCGCCGAACAATCCGACCGGTGCCGTCTGGCCGCGCGAGACCATGGAAGCGGTCGCCGCGTTCTGCCGGGAACACGATCTCTGGCTGATCTCGGACGAGGTCTACTGCACCATGACCTACGAGCAGCCGCATTACTGCCCGCGCCTGATCGACGGCATGAAGGACCGGGCCATTTCGGTCTACAGCTTCTCCAAGAGCCACGCCATGACCGGCTGGCGCCTCGGCTGGATCGTCGCCGACCCCGAAACGATCGAGGCGGTCGAAATGGTCATGGGCTCGATGCTGTTCGGCACGCCGCCCTTCGTGCAGGAAGCGGCGATGACCGCGCTGGACGAGGCGGAAGACACCGTCGACAGCATCCGCGAACTCTACCGCCAGCGCCGCGACCGGGTCTGCGAGGGCCTCGCCGCGGTGCCGAAGATCAAGCTGCGCAAGCCCGATGCCGGCATGTTCCTGATGCTGGACATCCGCGAGACCGGCTGGAACGCCATCGACTTCGCCTGGAAGCTACTCGAGGAACAGCGCGTCTCGCTGCTGCCCGGCGAGGGCTTCGGCAGGATGCTGGAAGGCCATCTCCGGCTCAGCTTCGGCGCCTCCGACGAGACGCTGGACGAGGCCGCCCGGCGGCTCTCGGCATTCATCCAGACGCACGGCTAGAGCCGCCTCTCCATATCCATCGAGGTTGGCGCATCGTAGCCGGCATGGGCCTGCCTGCCGGTCTCGACGAAGCCCTGCCTTTGGAAATAGGCGATGTTCTGCGTCAGGGCGAGACGGACGCCGAGCGTGACGCGTTCGGCGCCGATTTCCCTTGCATGCGCTATCACCGCGTCAATCAGGCTCCGCCCAACCCCTTGGCCACGCGCGCCTGGATCGACAGAGAGCCGGTCGAGATAGACCGCATCTCCCTTCCCCGCCGCGAACACAGCGCCGCGGAGCCTGCCCTCTTCCTCCGCCAGAAACAGCCGGTTCTTCTCAAGCCGTGACGCCAGACTCTGCACATCTTCCGACAGCGCGCCGCTTTCCGGCTTGAGTTTCCCGCGATATTCCCCGAATGCCCGATGCACCAGCGCGACGATCTCCGCGAGATCGTCCCGCTCCGGATCGTAGGGGCGAATCCTCGTCACGCCGGCAGACTGGCGCGCAGGCGCTTGGCGAGTTCCGGCATGATTTCAGCGCTCGCATTGGCGAAGGCGAGGCGCAGGAAGCGCTCCTGCCCGGGCCCGAAGAAGCTGCCGGGCAGACAGAGGATGTTCTCCTCGTCCGCCAGCTTTCGGGCGACCTGTTTCGCCGTCAGACCCTCGAAGGGATGGCGGACATAGGAGAAATAGGCCCCGGCCGAAACCAGTTCGTAGCCGAGATCGTTCGAGCGGAAAGCCGCTTCCAGCGCCTCCTTGCGGCCCTTGAGCATCGCGCGTTTCTCGGCCACCCAGGGCCAGACATGGCGCAGGCCGTAGAGCGCGGCGTATTGCGAGATCCGGGGCGTGCAGATCTGGATCGTGTCCATGATCTTGGTCACCGCGTCGATCACCTTTTCCCCCGCGATCACGGAGCCGACCCGGTAGCCGGTCAGGCTGAAGGTCTTGGAGAAGCTGTAGAGCTGGATCAGCGTCTCACCCCACTTCTCGTCCTGGAACAGATTGTGCGGCGGACCGTTCTCGTCCTCCAGAAAGTCCCGGTATGTCTCGTCGAGAATGAGCGCGATGCCTTTTTCCGCAGCGAGGTCACGGAACTGCGCGATCACCTCCGGCGGATAGACCGCGCCGGTCGGGTTGTTCGGGCTGACCAGCACGATGGCCTTCGTTTTTTCTGTCAGCATCTCGCGCGCCTGCTCGGGATCCGGCACGCCCGCCCGGTCGAAGCGGAACGGCAGGTGGATCGGCGCGATCCCCTGCATCTCCAGCCACATCTGGTGATTGAAGTAATAGGGCACCGGCAGCATGACCGCGTCGCCCGCCCCGGCGACGGCGAGGATCGCCATGCAGAAGGCCTGGTTGCAACCGGCCGAGATCAGCACATGCTCCGGGCCGAGGCTGCCGCCATAACGCCGTCCGACATGGGCCGCGAGGTCCTGACGCAGCTCCAGCAGTCCGCGGATGACCGAATATTGCGCGGTCTCGAAATGCGCGGCGCGCTCGGCGACATGATCGGTCAGTTCCCGGGCCGGCGGATAGCTCGGCACGGCCTGTGAGAGGTCAAGCAACGGCTTCTCGGCCGGAAAGGTCCGGCCGGCGATCCAGGTCTGGGATTCGGCGATCGGCGGCTCGATGGCGCCGAGCACATCCGCATTCAAGGCAAAGGTCATCTGGGGCACACCCGAAGGAGCGGGAAAGAAAAGCGGAGACTAGAGACTGTCGTTGAAATCGTCCAGCAGCGCGGAGATCCGCCCTTCGTCGCCCTGGTCCATGATCGCCAGGGCCCGCCGCGTCGCCGCACCGGTATCGATTGAACGGATTCTTTGCTTCACGCGCGGGATGCTGTGCGAGGTCATGGAAAGGTCCCTGACGCCGAGCCCGACCAGCAGCGGGGCATAGCGCGGGTCGCCCGCGATCTCGCCGCAGATACTGACCGGGATCCCGGCCCGGTGCCCGGCCTGGACGGTGAACTGGATCAGCCTCAACACCGCCGGATGCAGCGGATTGTAGAGACCCGCCACGGACTCGTCGCTGCGGTCGATGGCGAGCGCGTAGCTGGTCAGGTCGTTGGTTCCGATGGCGAAGTAATCGACCTCGCGCGCAAGCCCGTCGGCCATCAGCGCCGCGCCCGGGACCTCGATCATGGCGCCGAGCGGCGGGACCGGGTCGGCGATGCGAACGCCCTTGCGGATCAGACGGCGCGCCACCCTCGTGATCACCTTGCGCGCCTGGCGGATCTGTTCGGCCGAGGAAATCAGCGGCAGGAGCAGCCGGACCGGCCCGTGCGCGCCGGCGCGCAGGATCGCCGCGAGCTGGGTCTCGAACAACCTGGTCTCGGCGAGCGAGAGCCGGATACCGCGCAATCCCAGTGCCGGGTTCGGCGAAACCCCGACCCGCCCGCCGAGTGCCGTCGAGATCTTGTCCCCGCCGACATCGAGCGTCCGGATCGTCACCGGACGGCCCCCCAGCCCCTCCACGATCCCCCGCAGCACCGCATATTGCTCGTCCTCGTCGGGCAGGGTGTCCCGGTTCATGAACAGGAACTCGGTGCGCAGCAGGCCGACCCCTTCCGCCCCCGCCGTCAGGGCCGGTTCGACATCCCGCGGCAATTCCAGATTGGCCTGCAGGGCGATGATCTCCCCGTCGCGGCTTTCCGCCGGCAGCGAGCGCAGGCGGGCGAGCTGGCGCTCGAGCCTCTTCCGCGCCTCGGCCTTGCGCTCGAACTCGGCCAGGGTCTCCGCACTCGGGGAGATGACGATCCGACCGCGCTCGCCGTCGACCAGCACGCGATCGCCCGACCGTACCTTGCCGAGCAGCCCGGGCACCCCGAGAACCGCCGGCAATCCCAGAGAACGCGCCATAATCGCGGAATGTCCCTCCGGCCCGCCCGCGGTCGTCGCCAGCGCCGCCACCCGCTTGGGGTCGAGCAGTGCCGTGTCCGCCGGACTCAGTTCGTCGGCGATGATGACCGCGTCTTTCGGCAGTACGGAAAAGGCCTGATAGGGTTTTTCAGCGAGATTGCGCAGCACCCTGCCTGCGACGTCCCGAACATCCGTCACCCTCGCGGCGAGATAGGGGTCCTTCATCGCCGCGAAGGCTTCGGCGATTTCGTGGACGACATGCTGGACCGCCGCTTCCGCGTTGATCCGCCGCTCGCGGATCTGGCTCTCTATCCCCTTGCCGAGGCGGCTGGAGCCGAGCATGGCGGCATGCGCGTCGAGCAGTGGCGCCAGTTCCTCCGCCACCGAATCCGGCATCCCGACGGTCTTCTGACGGAGCTTGCTGACCTGTTTCTGCGCCTTTGCCAGCGCCGCGCGGAAGCGACCCGCCTCGGCCTCCACCGCGCTCTCATCGATCTCGTATTCCGGCAGCTGGCCGAGACCGGTCTCGACCACATGGGCGACGCCGATCGCGACCCCAGCGGAAACGCCGACCCCGTCGATTACCCGTTCTCCGGTCTTTCCGGATGCCCGTTTCACCATCGGGGTCTGTTCCTCAATCTTCGTCGAACTTGTCGTCCACCAGTTTTGCAATGGCCTCCAGCGCGGAGTCCGCATCCCCGCCCTCGGCCGCCACGCGGATCGTGCATCCGGGCGCCGCCGCCAGCATCATCAGCCCCATGATGGAGCGTCCGGATACCGTCATATCGCCTTTGGTGACGGAAATCTCCGCCTCGAATTTCTCGGCGAGCTTCACGAATTTCGCCGCGGCGCGTGCATGCAGTCCGCGCTGGTTGACGATCGTCAGGTCGCGCGCCGTACACCGGTCCGCCACGGCTTCCCCGCTCATGAATCGGTTCCGGCCAGGACCTGGGACGCGATGCGAATATATTTCCGCCCGGCATCCTGCGCTTCGGCAGCCGCCGCGGCGAGATCGAGCGTGCCGCGGACACTCGCCAGCTTGATCAGCATCGGCAGGTTCGCCCCCGCAAGAACCTCGACATTCGCCTTTTCCATGATCGAGATCGCGAGATTGGACGGCGTTCCGCCGAACATGTCGGTCAGCACGATCACGCCGCGGCCCTGATCGACCGCTCCCACGCTCTCCAGAATCTCCGCCCGCCGCTGTTCCATATCGTCTTCCGGCCCGATACAGACGGTCGCCAGATGTTCCTGCGGCCCAACCACATGTTCCACCGCCGAGCGGAACTCGTCGGCGAGCCGGCCATGCGTGACCAATACAATGCCTATCGGCAATTCCGATGCCTCCGCACCCATTTGGTTAGCCCCCGTCTGCCAGTGTTCTTTGCACTGTTTTGGTGTCGTTCAGTCGAATTACCCTGCCACACCCGAGAGTCAATCCTGACCGCTCCGGTCGACGTCACGATGTAGCAGCGTGACAGCAAGGCCGCCCGCCTTCAACTCCCGAGCCACCCTTTCGGCGACGAATACCGAGCGGTGCCGCCCTCCCGTGCAGCCGACCGCAATGGTCAGGTAGCTCTTCCCCTCGGCCTGGAAGCGCGGCATGAGCGGCTTCAGGAAACCGGTCAGGCGCTCGTAGAAGGCCGCGAAGTCCCCGTCCGCCGCGACATAGTCCGCGACCGCAGGGTCGCGCCCGTCGAGTGGCCGCAGGGCTTCGTCGTAATGCGGGTTCTTGAGGAAACGGACATCGAAAACCATGTCCGCCTCGCGCGGCAATCCGCGGCGGAATGAGAAAGAGGTCACCGTCACCGTCAGACCGCCCTGTCCCCCGATGCCGAGCTGTTCGGCGAAGACCCGCTTGAAATCGGCGACACTGAGCCGCGAGGTGTCGAGCGTTACATCCGCCTGCTCCCGCAGCGGTGCCAGCATCTCGTGTTCGGTGCGGATTCCGTCGGCGACGGGGCGGTCCATGGCAAGCGGATGGCGCCGCCGGGTCTCGGTGAAGCGCCGGACCAGCACGTCCTCGTCGCAATCGAGGAAGACCACGGTCAGTTCGATATCGCTTCGGACGCGCAGGGCGGCGAGTTCACCGGTCAGGCGCTGCGGCGTGAAATCCCGGGTCCGCGTGTCGATGCCGACGGCGATCCGGTGCCCTCCGTCCGCGTTCGTCCGCGGCGCCAGCAGGGCCGGCAGGAGCGACAGCGGCAGATTGTCCACCGCTTCGAACTCGGCATCCTCGAGCGCCTTCAGGCTGGTGGTGCGCCCCGCGCCGGAAAGCCCCGTCACCAGCACGACACGCATCGGTTTTCCGCCCGTTTCCGCGGATTCTCGCACGTTCGTCTCCCCCTAAACGCGCAGCTGCGAAGGCCGCATTATCTGGTCGTGAAGTGGGTCAGTGCAAGCCGCACCTTGGCTGGTGTCGATGCTTCGAAAGGAGTCAGCGCGAGCAGAGGCACGCTGACCTCCAGATAGGAGCAGGTCCCTGCTTCCGGGTAGCGCTCGACCTGCTCCGGCGGCACCAGGTCGATGACAAGATCGAGCGGCGCCCGGCGCACATTCTCCACCGGCACGATGCCGACACCGCGCACCTCCAGCTGTCCCGCGATCGTATCGGGCGCACTCGCCACCAGCCGCCCGGCCTCGCGGACCAGTCGTGTCTGATCGTCCGCCACCAGTTGCGCTCCGGCCGCGATCAGGCGCAGCGCCAGATCGGATTTTCCGCTGCCGCTCGGGCCGCGCAAGAGCACCGCTCGTCCATCGACGGCGACGGTCGTGCCATATACCAGTTCCATCGGATCTCCACCCGGACAGGTTCGGCTCTCACCCCATCACGCGGGGTAAACGTATGACGAACCGGGCCCCAATGACAGAGCCATCCGCGCCGATCCGGTTCTCCGCCCAGAGCCGGCCGGAAGAGGCCTCGACGATCTGCCGGGAGATGCTGAGGCCGAGCCCGGAATGGGTGCCGAACTTCTCGCCGGACGGCCGCTCGGAATAGAACCGGTCGAAGATCGCCTCGAGCTTGTTGTCCGGAATGCCCGGACCGTCATCCTCGACAGTGACGATGACCTCGCGGCCGTCGAGCGGATCGGCCCCCGCCGTCAGCCGCACAGAGCCACCCTCCGGCGAAAAGGTGATCGCGTTGCTGACCAGGTTGCGGATCACCTGGACGATCCGGTTCTCGCTGCCGCGCACGCTGAGATCGGCCGAACCGTTGACAGTGGTCTCGACGCGGACACCGTGCCGGTTGTCCGCGGTTGTGTAGACCTCGGCCAGCGTCGCCAGCACCGCCGCCAGATTGACCGTCCCGGTCCCGGTCCGGGACAGTTCGGCATCCAGGCGCGACGCTTCCGAAATGTCGCTGATCAGGCGGTCGAGGCGCTGCACGTCATCGAGGATGATCCCCATCAGCTTCTTCTGCTTTTCCGGATCCTGCACCTTCGCCGCGGTCTCGACCGCGCTCCGGACCGAGGTCAGCGGGTTCTTGATCTCGTGCGCGACGTCTGCGGCGAAGCGGTCGATCGCGTCCATCCGCTGCCAAAGGGCCTCGGTCATCTCACGCATGGCGCGGGCGAGATCGCCGATCTCGTCGCCGCGCCCCTCGAAACCCGGGATTTCGGTCTCCCGGGTGCGGTCGCGGCGAATCCGTTCCGCCGCCGCGGCAAGGCGCTGCACCGGCCGGGTGATGGTCCCGGCGAGATAGAGCGAAAGCAGGATGGTGACGGCGAAGACGAAGGCGAAGACGCCGAGAATTTCGAAACGCACGTCGCGCATCGCATTGTCGATCTCGTCGCCGTCGACACTCAGCATCAGCGCGCCGAGCACCTGCTTGTAGCGGCGCACCGGCACCGCCGAGGTCAGAATCAGGCGGCCGTCCGGCTGGGTGCGTACCGCGCGGGCATTCAGCCCGCGCAAGGCGTCTCTCGCCTCCGGATAATCCGTCGCCTGCTGGATCTGCGCTTCCTCGTAGCGCGGGAAATCGCCGCCCCGGGGCAGCCAGTTCACCAAAAGGTCATAAAGAGCGTCGAGCCAGAGCGAGGGCGACAGCCCGGACTCTTGCGGCGGCGGAAGCGGGCGGATCTGCACGACGCCGCCACGGCGCCCGAAGCTGTTGCTGTCCGCCATCAGGTGACCGTCCGGCGCGAACAGGCGCAGGCGCGTGCCGAACTGATCCGAGGCATGGCGCACCATACGCCGGACCAGATCCTTGGAAAGCTCGGTGGCCTCGGAAAATTCCGGCTCGACGGCAAGTGCCGCGACACCCTTGGCGAAGATGCTGCCCTGCCGGGTCAGCGCCTCCAGTTCCGCCTCGATCAGGTTGTCCCGATAGCGGTCCATGTAGAGCAGGCCGAAGAGCGGGATCGCGACGGCAAAAAGATTGATCGCGAGGATGCGCAGCGTCAGTCCGGAAATGCGCGGACGCCGGCGCGCGCCCTCGGCCGCCGGTCTGTCATGCGCGGCGGTGTCCGCTTTCTCCGGCATCTCAGCCACGCCCCGGAATTTCCGCCGGCGCCCGAGCGCGCGGAAACTCTCCGCCAAGGACAAGCTCATGCCGAGCCGGCGGGCACCATGGCCGGGTCGCGATAGCGGTACCCGACACCGTAAAGCGTCTCGATCTGCTCGAAATCGTCATCCACGCCCTTGAACTTCTTGCGGATGCGCTTGATGTGGCTGTCGATCGTCCGATCGTCGACATAGACCGCATCGCCGTAGGCGGCATCCATCAACTGATCCCTGTTCTTAACATGTCCCGGGCGGGTGGCGAGAGAGCGCAGGATCAGGAACTCGGTCACGGTGAGCGGAACCGGCTTGCCTTTCCAGGCGCAGAGATGACGCGAGCCGTCCATCATCAGGTCGCCGCGCGCGAGCACGGCCTCGCTCGCCGGATTGGCCTCGTCCTGGGCCAGTTCCTGACGCCGCAGCAGGGCACGGATGCGCTCGATCAGGAGGCGCTGGGAGAACGGCTTGGTGATGTAGTCGTCGGCGCCCATCTTGAGGCCGAGCACCTCGTCCAGTTCGTCGTCCTTCGAGGTCAGGAAGATCACCGGCAGCGCGCTCTGGCGGCGCAGCCGGGCGAGCAGCTCCATGCCGTCCATGCGCGGCATCTTGATATCGAGTATGGCAAGGTCGACCGGACGCTGGCTCAGCCCGCGCAGCGCCTCCTCGCCATCCTTGAAGCAGCGGACCTCGAAGCCTTCCGCCTCGAGCGCGATGGATACCGAGGTGATGATGTTCTGATCGTCATCGACCAGTGCGATGGTGCTCATGTTTCGTGCCCTTCCCGCCGACTTGCGACGTCCCCAATTCTGCACCTGTCCGCGCTATCGGACCAGCCGGCGTGACAGGTGCCTCAATCTCCTATGGTCTCAATGATGTCGGAATGGGGCGAAGCTGTGACAAGCTTTGGGCATTGTTTCGGCGGCGCAGGTCGGGATCCACCGCCGGCCATCCGCCCTTGCGCTTCTCTCCCGGCACGATATTGATTCCGGCCAAAGAAGCGGACGGAGACCGAGAACCATGAGCGAGACCGAGACACAGACACCCGGTACCCAGATCCGCCATCTCATGCGCTCGCTCGACCGCGCGACGCTTGCGACCGGCATGGCGGACGGCGGCTGGCCCTACGGCTCCCTCGTCATGGTCGCGGTCGACCAGGACGGCTCCCCGCTGCTTCTGCTCTCCGATCTCGCCGAGCACACGAAGAACCTGAAGGCGGATCCGCGGGTCTCGCTGCTGTTCGACGGGACCGGCGGCTATGACGAGCCGCTGACCGGTCCGCGCGCGACCGTGCTCGGTCGAGTCGCGAGGATCGAGGACGAGAGGCTGGCCGAGCGTTATCTCCGCCGCCATCCCTCCGCGCGCATGTTCGCCACCTTCAGGGATTTCAACTTCTACAGGGTCGAGGTCGAACGGGCGCACATCGTCGCGGGCTTCGGGCGTATCCACTGGGTCGAGGCAAAGGATATCCTGGCCGCGCGCTCGGAGGCCCTGGAGGCGGCGGAGGCTGGGATCGTGGAACACATGAACGCGGACCATGCCGACGCGAACCAGCTCTATGCCTCTGTTCTTCTGGGGCTTTCCGGCGAAGGCTGGGAGATGACCGGTTGCGATACGGAAGGCTGCGACCTGCGTCTCGGCGGCGCCGTCGCGCGCCTCGATTACGACGCGCCGGTTGAAGACGCCGAGGAGACGCGGAAGGCGCTGGTCAGCCTCGTCAGGCGCGCGCGTCAGAGTGCCGCGGAATGATCGGCGGTTTTTTCACGGATCGGCGGCTTCCGGCGGTTGCAATCGCCGAAACAGACTCGTAACAATCTCCGACCCCAGCGGAGCGGAACCGCTCATAAAGAGTCGTAATTTCCGCGCGGAGTTACTGAAGCTAGATCGAGGAAACGAGTCTCATGGGCCAGGATCGATCCGCCAAGGATCTGGAACAGCACGGGCTGTTCAATCTCGGAACCGCCTACTGGAATCTCTCCGTGGCGGAACTCTACGAACATGCGATCCGCAACGACGAGGGACAGATTGTCCCCGGCGGCGCGCTCGCGGTCGAGACCGGCAAGCACACCGGCCGCTCTCCGAAGGACAAGTTCATCGTCGACACGCCGTCGGTCCACGAGCAGATCAACTGGGGCGACGTCAACCGGCCCTGCACGCCGGAGCTGTTCGACGAGATGCACCGCAGGCTCGCCGGCTACATGCAGAACCGCGACTGCTACGTGCTCGACTGCTTCGCCGGCGCCGACGAGGACTACCGTCTGCCGGTCCGCGTCGTGACCGAGACCGCCTGGCACAATCTCTTCGCCAAGAACATGTTCCGTCGCCCCGAACCGGCCGAACTGAAAGGTTTCGAGCCGCAGTTCACCGTGCTTCAGGCCCCGGGCCTGCAGGCTGCGGGCGAGGCCGACGGGCTGAATTCCGAGACCTTCATCCTGGTCAATTTCGACAAGCGCCTCGTGATCGTCGGCGGCAGCTGGTACGCGGGCGAGATCAAGAAGTCGATCTTCGGCATCCTGAACCACATGCTCCCCGATGTCGGCGTGCTGCCGATGCACTGCTCGGCCAACGTTTCCGAGAAGGGCGAGAGCGCGATCTTCTTCGGCCTCTCCGGCACCGGCAAGACGACGCTCTCCTCCGACGGGACCCGCATCCTGCTCGGTGACGACGAGCATGGCTGGTCCGACAAGGGAATCTTCAATTTCGAGGGCGGCTGCTACGCCAAGGTGATCCGGCTCTCCGAAGAGGCCGAGCCGGAGATCTACGCCGCCTCGCAACGCTTCGGCACCGTGCTGGAAAACGTGGTCTACGACCCCGACTCGCGGGTGATCGATTTCGACGACGGCAGCCTGACCGAAAACAGCCGCTCCTGCTATCCGATCGATTTCATCCCGAACACCGATATCAGCGGCGTTGCCGGTCATCCGAAGCACATCATGATGCTGACGGCGGATGCGTTCGGCGTTCTTCCGCCGATCTCGAAGTTGACGCCGGAACAGGCGATGTACCACTTCCTCTCAGGCTACACCGCCCGTGTCGCCGGGACGGAAAAGGGGCTCGGCAACGATCCGCAGGCGACCTTCTCGACCTGTTTCGGCGCGCCCTTCATGCCGCGTCATCCGAGCGTCTACGGCGAAATGCTGCGCGAGCGTATCGCCCAGCACGGCGCGACCTGCTGGCTGGTCAATACAGGCTGGCAGGGCGGCCGCGCCGGCTCCGGCGCCAAGCGGATGGAGATCGCCTTCACCCGCGCCATGGTCCGCGCCGCGCTTGCCGGGAAGCTCGACGATGTGCCGGTCAAGCAGGAGCCGCATTTCGGCCTCTTCATTCCGGAGAGCTGCCCGGGCGTGCCGTCGGACGTGCTCGATCCGCGCAACAGCTGGTCGGACAAGGAGGCCTACGACGCCACCGCCGCCGACCTCCGCGGGCGCTTCCAGGAAAACTTCCGGCAGTTCGAAAAATATGTCGAAGCCGCCGTGATCGAGGCCGGGGTCAAGGCCGCCGCCTGATCTTTGCTTCATGCTGAATGACGAAAAGGCCGCCTCCGGGCGGCCTTTTCTGTTTCTGTTGCGTGCTAAGCCAAGATTGTCATCCCGTGCAAATCGGGATCCACGGCCGACGAGTGGATCCCGACGTCCGTCGGGATGACGTGTATTTGCGAAAGCGCGACATCCCGCCCCTTTGGCCGGCCAGATCC
Organism: Nisaea sp.; assembly: GCF_965216895.1. GTDB lineage: Bacteria > Pseudomonadota > Alphaproteobacteria > Thalassobaculales > Thalassobaculaceae > Nisaea. The sequence goes on along the minus strand of NZ_OZ244205.1, from coordinate 3,433,241 downwards.
GTCCCCATATGCTGTTCACGCAACAGACGGGAGCCCACCCATGATCAGGATCGCGAAAACCGCGCCGAACCGCATCGAGATGGAGTTCGAGGGCGACAGCATCGACGAGGACACGATGCAGAACGCGATCGAGGAGCTGATCGCGCTTACGAAGGACATGGAGCACGGCCAGCTGCTCTACCGGCTCCAGCGCTTTCCCTGGCCGAGCCTCGCCGCGATCGGCGTGAAGTTCGGACACCTGCCGGACCTCTTCAAGATGCTCGGACGCTTCGACCGCTGCGCCGTCCTAAGCGACGAGAGCTGGCTCCGCACAGCCTCCGATATCGAGGGCGCCTTGATCCCGGGGCTGGAGATCAAAGGCTTTCGGATGGACGAGGCAGAGGCTGCGGACGCCTGGCTCACCCGCACCGACTGACCGCCGGCGGCGTTTCGGTCAGGTGCCGGCGAGTTTCTTCTCGAACACGTGCGTCGCGACCTTGTAGCCGAGAATATCCGTGTCTATCCGGCCGGTCTCCTCGTAGCCCATGGCGCGGTAGAACACCGCCGCGCGGGCGTTGAAGACGTCGCATTCGACATAGACCGCATTATGCCCGGCTTTCGCGAGCTCGGCCTCGGCATCCTCGAGCAGCGCGCGGCCGGCGCCGCGGCGCTGGTGGTCGGGCAGCACCTGTATTGTCTTGATCTGACGGTCGAGCAGAAATGAGAAGCCGACCACGCCGGTCTTCCCGTCATCCGCCTCGGCCACCCGGCAGGTCTGCCAGGCGTGCTCGACGAAGGCCCGGCCGAGATTCTCGCTGCGGTAGCGCGCCGGAACGGCCGGCGGCATAAACGGCATCCAGGTCGCCTCCCAGCACTGGTCCATGATCTCGACCATCCGCGGCCTGTCCCGTTCCTCCGCCTGACGAACCGTTACGGGAAGAGGCTTGCCCCTGGGTTTCGGCTTCGGTCTCGGAAGATCACTCATGACACCCCGCTCTAATGCGCCTCGGCCCAGCTGTCGCCGGTCCCGGCATCGGCGACCAGCGGCACCGACAGTTCGACCACCGGCTCGGCGGCCCCCTCCATCACCCGGCGCACCACCCCGGTGGTCTTCTCCAGTTCGTCTTCCGGCACCTCGAATAGCAATTCGTCATGCACCTGCAGCAGCATCTTCGCCTTCAGGCCTGCCTCGTCAAGCGCCGGGGAGATGCGCACCATGGCGCGCTTGATGACGTCTGCCGCCGAGCCCTGGATCGGCGCGTTGATCGCGGCGCGCTCCGAAAAGGCGCGGCGGGCCGGGTTGTTGTCCTTGATGCCGGGGATGTGCACGCGCCGCCCGAAGATCGTCGTGACGTAGCCGAGCTCGCGGGCCGCGTTCTTGGTCTCGGTCATGTAGTCGCGGATGCCCGGGAAGCGCTCGAAATAGGCGTCGATATATTTCTTCGCGACACCCGGCTCGGTGCCGATCTGGCGGGCGAGACCGAAGGCGGAAATGCCGTAGATGATGCCGAAATTGATTGCCTTGGCGTTGCGCCGCGTCGTCGGGTCCATGTCCTTCAGCGGCACGCCGAACACTTCCGAGGCGGTCTGGGCGTGAATGTCGATGCCGTCGCGGAAGGCCTGTTTGAGGCTTTCGATATCGGCGATATGGGCGACCAGGCGCAGCTCGATCTGCGAATAGTCCACCGCCAGCAGCTTGTTGCCCGGCTCGGCGACGAAGGCTGTGCGGATCTTGCGGCCTTCCTCGGAACGGATCGGGATGTTCTGCAGGTTCGGATCGTTCGAACTCAGCCGCCCGGTGCTCGCTCCGGTCATCGAGTAGGAGGTGTGGATGCGCTTGGTTTCCGGATTGATCGCCCCGACCAGCGCATCCGTGTAGGTCGATTTCAGCTTCGAGAGCTGGCGCCAGTCGAGCACCCGGGCCGGCAGGTCGTGCCCCTGCGCCGCCAGTTCCTCTAGGACGTCCGCCCCGGTCGCATAGGCGCCGGTCTTGCCCTTCTTGCCGCCCGACAGTCCCATGCGATCGAACAGGATCTCTCCGAGCTGCTTGGGCGAACCGATATTGAACTCTGCGCCCGCGAGCTTGTGGATCTGCACCGCGAGCTCGTCCAGCCGCTTCTCGAAATCCTTCGACATGTCGCGCAGGATCTGCGGATCGACGCGGATACCGGCCTTCTCCATGCCGACCAGCACGGGGATCAGCGGCCGCTCCAGCGTTTCGTAGACGGTGAGCAGGCCCGCCTTCGGCAGCTCCGGACGCAAGGCGCGGTGCAGACGGACGGTCATGTCCGCATCCTCGGCCGCGTAATCGAGCGCCTTGTCCAGCGCCACCTCGGCAAACGGGATCTGCGTCTTTCCCTTGCCGCAGACTTCCGCGTACTTGATGTTGGTGTGGTCGAAATGCAGCTCGGACAGCTCGTCGAGTCCGTGCCCGTGCAGCCCGCCCTCGAGCACGTAGGACATGCACATCGTATCGTCGACCGGCGCGACCGTCATGCCGCCGTTCGCCTCCCGCGCCAGCACAAGCAGGTCGTATTTCGCATTGTGCAGGACCTTGAGGACCGACGGATCCTCGAAGAGCGGCTTCAGCAGGCCGAGCGCCTCGTCCCGCGCGATCTGCTTCGGACGCTCCTTGCCCGATCCGCCCCCCACGCCGCCGTCGAGCAGGCTTCCCTGCGCCTCGCCCTCGCTCTCGTGACCGAGCGGGATGTAGCAGGCCCGGCCCGGCACCACGCTCATGGAAATGCCGACCAGTTCCGCCCGCATGGCGTTCAGCGAGGTCGTTTCCGTATCGATTGCCACCGTCCCCTCGGCATGCGCCATCGCGATCCAGCGCTCGAGGTCGGCCTTCTCCTGCACGAGTTCGTAAGCAATCTCGCCTTCGGGTTTCGGCGAGCCGACCGAGCCCTCCGCCGGCGCAACAGCCGTCTTGCCGCCGCCGGCCGCCGCCTCTCCGTCGGCCAGCTCCGCCTCGTAGCGGGCGATCAGGCGCTTGAACTCCATCTCCTTCAGAAAGGCGAGCACGGTCGCGCTGTCCGGATCCTCGACCGTCAGCCGCTCCAGCGGCTCCTCGACATCGACATCGTTCTTCAGGCGCACGAGGTCGCGGGAGATCCGGGCCTGATCGGCGAACTCGATCAGGTTCTGCCGCCGCTTCGGCTGCTTGATCTCCTCCGCCCGCGCCAGCAGCGTGTCGAGATCGCCATATTCGGTGATGAGCTGCGCCGCCGTCTTGATGCCGATGCCGGGCACCCCCGGGACATTGTCGACGCTGTCGCCGGCGAGCGACTGCACGTCGACCACCTTCTCCGGGCCGACACCGAACTTCTCGAACACCTCGTCGCGGCCGATCGCCCGGTTTTTCATCGGGTCGAACATGTCGACACCGTCATCGACGAGCTGCATCAGATCCTTGTCGGAGGAAACGATGGTGACCCGCATCCCCTTCTGCCTGGCCTGCTTCGCATAGGTCGCGATCAGGTCGTCCGCCTCGTAGCCTTCCATCTCCAGGCACGGCACGTTGAAGGCCCGGACGGCATCCCGGATCAGCGAGAATTGCGGGCGCAGGTCCTCCGGCGGCTCGTCCCGGTTGGCCTTGTAGTCGGAATAGATCTCGTTGCGGAAGGTCAACCGCTTGGTGTCGAAGATAACGGCGACATGGTCCGCCTCGATATCCTCGACCAGCTTCAGCAGCATGTTCGTGAAGCCGAAGACGGCGTTCGTCGGGGTGCCGTCCGACCGGTTCATCGACGGCAGGGCATGAAAGGCGCGGAAGATATAGCCGGAGCCGTCGACCAGATAGAGATGATTGTCGCCGTTCGCGGCGGCGGTCTGATCGTCAGGAATGGCGAGATCGGTCATGGCTGCGGTCCAGCTCTGGCATCGGGGGAACCAGCGCGGAGTCTAGCGTCGGGATAGCCCATGACAAGCGAATTGGCCAAGAACAGGCGGTCTGGGCGATTGAACACAAGGATCGGTGGCGGTATGCATGCGCCACTCAATGGAAAGGCCGAATCGAGACTTGATGAAAACTCTGCTTCATGTGGGCTGTGGGCGCCAGAGCACCGAGACCCTGCCGCGGTTCGATTTCGAGAACGAGTGGCGCGAGGTCCGTGTGGATATAGACCCTTCGGTCGAGCCGGACGTGATCGACGACATCGCGACTTTGTCAAAGATTCCGGACGGGTCGGCCACGATGGTGTTCTCCAAACACAATATCGAGCATCTCGAAACCCACGCCGTGCCTCAGTGCCTCGCCAACTTGCATCGGGTGCTCGAAGAAAGGGGATTCGCCACCATCCGTACGCCCGATCTGGAAGGCATCTGCCGCAGGGTCATCAAGCACGGTCCCGAGCGCCCGCTCTACCGCGCAGACGTCTATGGCGAGAAACACGACATCATGGCCCTCGACATGCTCTTCGGAGCGACGTGGGAAATCGCCAGAGGCAACCGGTTCATGGCGCACCGCACGGCCTTCACCAAGCGGACGCTGTACAGCAAGCTCCGCGAAGCCGGCTTCGAGGGAGTCGAAGTCCGAACGGTCTCGACAGGGCTCGAACTCTTTGCGATCGCCTTGAAGAAGATCGAGGGCAACGTTTACTGGGACGTCACCGGCCGCGCCGCAAGCCTGTCCGGCGCGCCCGAATGATCCATCACCGTCAACATCCCGGCGTCCCGGCAGATACGGAATAGCGAACCTTATGAAAACACTCCTGCATGTCGGCTGCGGGCACCAGAGCACGGAAGTCCTGCCGCCGCTGGATTTCAAGACAGAGTGGAAAGAAATCCGCGTCGATCTCGATCCGAGCGTAGAGGCCGATGTCATCGACGATATCAAGACCCTATCGAAGATCGCCGACGGCGCCGGGCACTTGCTGTTCTCGAAACACAATGTCGAGCATCTCGATTTTCACGAGATCCCGATCTGCTTTGGCAACTTCCACCGTGTGCTGGACGATTCCGGATTTGCCATTGTGCGGACACCCGATCTGGTGGCGGTCTGCCGGACCATCCTGGAGCATGGCCCGGAGACCAAGCTCTACGAGGCACAGACTCTCGACGGCCCGAGAGAGGTGACCGGTCTGGACATGCTGTTCGGCGCTTCCTGGGAACTGGTCGCGGGCAATGACTTCATGGCCCACAGAACCGCTTTCAGCGGCAGGACGCTCACCGCGAAACTCCTCGCCGCCGGCTTCGAGCACGTGGAGGTGACGTCGCAGGACGGCGAACTCAGAGCCCTCGCGCTGAAGAAGAAGGAGGGGAATCTCTATTGGCAGATATCCGGCCGTGAGCCGGCGGCTGCCTGAGGCGCATCAGGCCGCGCTCTCTCCGGCAACCGGCTTGCTGTAGACGAACTCGCGGGAGCAGTAGGGGCAGGTCACCTTGCCTTCGTGGTGATCGATGGTCAGAAAAACCCGCGGGTGGCCGAGCGCGCCCTTGCCGCCGTCGCAGGCGACACGCTTTTCCGTAACAGTGATCACTTCGAACGGTCTTGCCATCTGACTGGTCCTTCCACGCATGGGCCCCTATATTGTGCCCAGTCTCCGATCCCGGATTGCCGGAAGATAATAGCCATCCGCCGCTTATTTTCAATCGCCTGCAAAGGGTCCCTTTCCGTGCCGAACGAAAGCCAGACCACCCGGACCGCTCCCGCGCTCGCCCTCGAGATCAAGGGACTCGAGAAAACCTACGGCCGGGCCGGCAGTCCGCGGCGCAAGCATGCTCTCAAGGGCATCGATATCGAGGTCCCGCGCGGATCGATCTTCGCCCTGCTCGGACCGAACGGCGCGGGCAAATCGACGCTGATCAACATCCTCGCCGGTATGGTCAACAAGAGCGCCGGGACGGCGAAGGTCTGGGGCATCGATATCGACGAGGATCCGCGCCAGGCACGTGCCGCGATCGGCATCGTGCCGCAGGAGCTGAACATCGACGCATTCTTCAGCCCGCGCGAGCTGCTCGACCTGCAGGCCGGGCTCTACGGCGTGCCGAAACCGGAGCGCCGGACCGACGAGATTCTCGAACTGGTCGAACTTGCCGACAAGGCGGATGCCTATACCCGTTCGCTTTCGGGCGGCATGCGGCGGCGCCTGCTGGTTGCCAAGGCCATGGTGCACAATCCGCCGATCCTGGTGCTCGACGAGCCGACGGCCGGCGTCGATATCGAGCTGCGGCGCAAGCTCTGGGACAATGTGCGCGAACTGAACCGTCGCGGCGTCACCATCCTGTTGACCACGCACTATCTCGAGGAGGCCGAGGAACTCTGCGACCGCATCGCGATCATCAATCATGGCGAGGTCATCGCCTGCGACACCAAGGAGAACCTGATGCGCCGGCTCGACTCGAAGACGGTCGCGGTGACCGTCGCCGAGGACCTGCCGGAGGGTCGGGAGAAACTGCCGCAGGCGCTCGCCTCCTTCGCCGTCGAGATCAGCGGCCCCAAGCGGTTGACGTTCGAATTCCGCAAGAGTGACGGCCCGATCGCCCGCATTCTCGGCGCGCTCGCCTCCGCCGGCTACCACATCCAGGACATCAGCACCGACGAGAGCGACCTCGAGGATATCTTCCTCGAACTGACCAGCAACAAGCAGGAGGCCGGCCGCATTCATGCGGCGTAAGACGCGCATCGGCCTGCTTGCCGCCGCGCTCGCCCTTCTGGCCGGAGCGTCCTGCGCACCGTCCATCGCACCGCGCGTCGGACCGGACCGACCGGCGGAGATCCGGGACGACGTTCTGGTCATGCGGGATGGCGCACTCCTGCCCTACAGGCGCTGGGTCCCGGACGGCCCGCCGAAGGCCGCGGTCATCGCCTTGCACGGATTCAACGACTATTCCGGCGCGTATCGCGATCTCGGCCCGCTGCTTGCCGCCGAGGGCCTGCTCGTCGTCGCCTATGACCAGCGTGGCTTCGGGGGAACCTCGATGCGCGGCGACTGGGCCGGCACGGAAGCGATGATCCGCGATCTCGGCACCGTCACCGACCTGCTGCGCATCGCGCACCCGGACGTGCCGGTCTACGCCCTCGGGGAAAGCATGGGCGGCGCCGTCATCATGGCCGCGCTCGGCGGCCACAGCCCGCCGCGCCTCGACGGCGCCGTGCTATCGGCGCCCGCGGTCTGGGGACGCAGCACGATGAGCGCCTGGGAGCGGGGCCTGCTCACCGCCGCCGCCCATCTCGCGCCCAGAATTCGCGTGCGGCCGCAGACCCTGCCGAAGCGTCCCTCCGACAATATCGAAATGCTGCGGCGGCTCTACTACGACCCGATGACAATCAAGGAGACGCGGATCGAATCCGCCTGGGGCCTGACGGGCCTCATGGACCGCGCTCTGGAGTCCGCGCCCCGGCTCGACGGGGCTCTGCTGGTGCTCTACGGCAAGGAGGACGGGATCATCCCGCGCGGTCCGACCTGCCGCATGCTGCGCGCCCTGCCCGACGGACCGGACGGGCGGCGCCGCTGGCGTCTCGCACTCTACGAGAACGGCTACCACATGCTGTTCCGCGACCTGAACGGCGGCGAAGTCAGTGCCGATATCGCCGCCTGGCTGGTCGATCCAGCCGCCCCGCTGCCGGGCGGCGCGGAACTCGGAGCGGGGGACAATGCCCCTCCTCTGCCGGAATTCTGCCGCAACGGCGATCCGGACTGACACGCCACCGCTTTCCCCTTGCATGCACGCGCCCGCGCAGGTAGTTTCCGCCTCGCTCGGCCGCCCGGCCTTTCCGGGTCGGCCCCCGGCATGCACCCGTAGCTCAGCTGGATAGAGCGCTGCCCTCCGAAGGCAGAGGTCAGAGGTTCGAATCCTCTCGGGTGCGCCAATTTCCATTCAGTCGATATCTTGAAATTGCTCCTCCCCCCCACGCAACGGGCACGGGCGTTGTGCGCCAAATTGCTCAATGCTTCGGCGCACCGTGCCGAGATGTCGCCCCCGGAGCGGATGAGAGGCGCAAGTCGCCCCACCAAAAAAGCTCGAGTCCGCGTCGAGTTGCGTCGCGAAACGATGCCTAGGATGATGGCCGACAGCGCTTCCTCGACGCGGGGGGCGCTTTCGGCCGATGGCGGGGAGCATACTGATGCACACAGTCAGGCGGTACCTGACCGGGCATTGGCGCGGCGCACACGGGCTTGCATGGTCTTTCTGGATCAATCTCGTCTTGATCCGCGTGATTGTGTTTGCGTTGCAGGAATGGCTCCGCCCCGAAGAGGGCCGGGATTTCCGGGACGATACGGTGCCGGTCCTGCTTCTGGCTTTGCTTTTCCATGGTGTGTTGTTTGTCTGGCAGGCTGTCGGAGTCATTCGCGCCGGGGCGGCCCATATTCGCACCAGCGGATACATGGCCCCGGTCTGGGGAACCCAGCTGGTCCTGGTCTGCGCCTGTTTTTGGGTCATGACCTACGCGATCGATGCCTGGCGCATGACGCTTCCGGTCCCGGACGATCTGAGACCCCAAACCGAACTCGAAGCCGAACGCGCCGGAAAATACAGCATCGAGCCGACACCCGATGGGCGGTCACTGACCTTGAGCGGTTCGTTGGAGCTTGGAATCACGGACCATCTCAGACAGCGACTCAAAGCCTATCCGGATGTAAGGCGGATCATTCTGTCCAGCACCGGCGGCAATATCTACCAGGCCAGAGGATTGTCGAACACCATCAGGCAGAACGGCCTGAACACATTGGTGTTGTCTGAATGCAGTTCGGCCTGCACGACTGTCTTCATCGGCGGGATCAAACGACAACTGGCATCTGGCGGCAAACTCGGGTTCCACCAGTACCGGATTGACGCCGACTATGCCGTCCTGAGAGCGGACCCCTCGCGGGAACAGGACCGCGACCGCGCGATTTTTCTTCAGGCCGGGGTTGCCGCCTGGTTCCTGGACATGATGTTCGAAAGCCAGCCCTCAGGCATGTGGTACCCGGAATTGGCGGAACTGATCGATGCGCACGTCGTAACCGAGGTCGCGCCCTAGATGTTCGGTCCCGTCGCGACCCGCTTGCATTTCCGGGCCGGGGGCGCCGACTTCACGGCAGCCGGGATCCCACCGCCCTCCGGGGAACAGCGCCGGGTATCGGGACACCTCGCCCGTCTCCGCTGAATCGCTCCGCGCCATTGGGTATTGCGGCTTGCCTCTGGATGCCCCCCATTCGCCGTGCGGCCCGCGACACCGGCGCACTCCCGGGACAGAGACCCAAGGTTCGAAACCTCTCGGGCGCGCCAACGTCCGGTTCAAGAATCAATGTGTCCCCACGGCGCCGGCGGCCCGCGCAGGTGACGTGACCGTTTTCGTTTCCCGGTGCCGGAATCCCGTCTTTCGAGCAACCGCTACGGGTAAGATTTAATGTTACAAGCCCCCATTTTTCAGGATAATGATGGGGCAAGCGGATTCGGAGTGGGAGCCAATGCGTCCAGCGTTCTGGTTGATAATTGCGGTGGCACTGCCTCTGACCGGATGCCTGGAAGACGACGCTCCGGCGGAGAAGGTCGAGGTGGTCCGGCCGGTCAGAGTCATGACCGTCGCCGATTCCGGCGCGCTCAGGGAGCGCTCGTTTTCCGGGCGGGCGCGCGCCGCGCAGGAACTGGATCTCGCCTTCAATGTCTCCGGCCCGCTCACCTCCCTTGCGGTCAGCGTCGGGGATTATGTCGAGCAAGGCGATACCCTCGCCACGATCGACAACGCCACCTACCTCGCCGAGGCGGAGCAGATCGAGGCCAATCTCGCCAAGTCCGAGGCCTCGCTGGCGAACGCGGATGCGCAGCTCAAGCGCCAGCGCATCCTGACCGAGAAGGGTCACCAGAGCGAAGCGGCGCTGGATCGCTATGTTTCCGCGCAGCTGCAGGCGAGCGCCAGCGTCAAAGCCAACCAGGCGGCCCTGAACCGTCTGCTGCTGGATCTAGATTACACGACCCTGAAGGCACCGTTTTCCGGCGTCGTCACCGCGACCTATGTCGAGAATTTCGAGAATGTGCGGGAGAAGCAGCCGGTGATCCGGCTGCTCGATTCGACCCGCATCGAAATGGTGATCAACATTCCCGAGAGCCTGATCTCCCTGGTGCCGGCGGTAAAGAACATCCAGGTCACCTTCGATGCCCTGCCCGGCACGGTCGTGCCGGCAACCGTGAAGGAAATCGGCACGGAGGCCTCGGCAACGACAAGAACCTACCCGGTGACGCTGGCGATGGAACAGCCCGAGACGGCCCAGATCCTGCCCGGCATGGCCGGCACCGCGACCGGCGAGCCCGACAGGACGATGCTCGAGCAGATGCATTCCTCCGGGATCCGGGTGCCGCCCGCCGCCCTGTTCGACGACACGGCGGGCGAAAAGCAGTTTGTCTGGGTTGTCGACACGACGACCCAGACCGTGTCGCGGCGAGAGGTCAAGGTCGGCGCGATCAGCGACCGTGGCGTTTCGATCCTCGACGGCCTCGAGCCGGGCGAGGTCATCGCGACGGCGGGGGTCCACTATCTTCAGGACGGCCAGAAGGTCAAAACACCGAAGTCCTAGGATAGCGTAGGACCGAAAGGGATTGCCGATGTCGCTCGCGGGCGCTGCCGTCAGGAACAGGACGGTCACCTATTTCATCACCGCCCTTCTGGTGCTGGCGGGTGTCGGAGCCTTCTTCAAGCTCGGTCAGCTGGAAGACCCCGAATTCACCATCAAGACAGCCGTTGTCTCGACACCCTATCCAGGAGCAACCGCCACCGAGGTCGAACTCGAGGTCACCGACCGGATCGAACTCGCGCTGCAGGAAATGCCGCAGATCAAGTATATCGACTCGGTCTCGCAAGCCGGCATGTCGACCATCGCCATAGAGGTCAAGGCCTTCTATACCTCGACGGAGCTGCCGCAGATCTGGGACGAACTGCGCCGCAAGGTCAACGACATCCAGCCGCAACTGCCGCCCGGCGCGGGGCCCTCCAAGGTAACCGACGATTTCGGTGACGTGTTCGGCCTGCTGCTGGCGATCACAAGCGACGGCTTTACCTATGCCGAGCTCAAGGAGTATGTCGACGATCTGAAACGGGAACTCGCCCTCGTTCAGGGTGTGGCCCGGGTCGATCTCTGGGGCGTGCAGCCCGAAGTGGTCTATGTCGACGTCTCGCAGTCGCAGCTGTCCCAGCTCGGACTTTCCGACGCCAGCATCATCAGCACCCTCGAGGAACAGAATGTGGTGGTCGACGCGGGCAGCGTCGATCTCGAGCAGCGCCGTCTGAGGATCTCGCCGTCCGGCTCGTTCCAGTCCGCCGAGGACATCGCCAACCTGCCGATCAAACCCTCGGCCCTGGACAATCTGCAGGCGCGGGAGCGCAGCGACGAGCTGATCCGGATCCGCGATATCGGCACGGTGCGGAGGGGCTATCAGGACCCGGCGCCGGTCATGATGCGATACAACGGCCAGCCTGCGCTCGGCATCGCCATAGCCAATATCTCCGGCGCCAACGTCGTCACGGTCGGAGAAGCCGTGAACCGGCGGCTCGACGAACTGATACCGGGCCTGCCGGTCGGCATCGAGGTCCACGAGGTCCACTGGATGTCCGACATCGTGGATCAGTCGGTGCAGGGATTCCTGATCAGCCTGGTCCAGGCCGTCGCCATCGTGCTCGCGGTCCTGGCCCTCTCGATGGGCTGGCGCATGGGCGTGATCATCGGCACCGCGCTGCTGCTGACCATTCTCGGCACGCTGATCGTGATGGCGATCGCCGGCATCGACCTGCAGCGGATGTCGCTCGGCGCGCTCATCATCGCCCTCGGGATGATGGTCGACAACGCGATCGTGGTCGCGGACGGTTTCGTGGTCCGGCTGCAGAACGGCAAGGAGCGGACCGAGGCGGGCATCGAGGCGGCAAGCCAGCCATCCATGCCCCTGCTCGGCGCCACCATCATCGCGGTGATGGCGTTCTATCCGATCTTCGCGTCGGAGGAGTCGGCGGGCGAATACTGCGCCACGCTGTTCTCCGTGGTCGGTATCTCCCTCCTCCTGTCCTGGCTGATCTCGGTAACGGTCACGCCGCTGCAATGCATCGACATGATGCCGGCCCCGAAGTCGCAGGAAGGCGAAGGCGAGAGCCGCTTCATGGGGCTGTATCGGAAGTTCCTTGGAGGCGCCATCCGCGCCCGCTGGCTGACCATCGCCGTCGCGGTCGGAGCTCTGGTGATCTCCGCGGGCGCGTTCACCCGGGTCGACCAGCTGTTCTTCCCCGATTCCTCGATGAACAAGTTCATGGTCGATTACTGGGCGCCCGAGGGCACGCGGATCGAGGATGTCGCCGCGGACATGGAACGCATCGAGGCCCATCTGCGCGAGGATGACAGGGTCGCCGCCGTCGCCAGCTTCATCGGCGCCGGTCCGCCGCGTTTCTACCTGCCGGTCGATCCCGAGGCCCAGAATCCGTCCTACGGGCAACTCGTGGTCAATGTCCACGACTTCAAGCAGATCGACGCTCTGATCCGCGATTTCGGCGCCTGGGTCTCGGACAATGTCGCCGATGCCCAGGTCCCGGTCCGCAAGTTCGGCGTCGGGCCGAGCAATACCTGGAAATTCGAAGTCCGGTTGAGCGGACCTTCGACGGCCGATCCGGCCAAGCTGCGCGAGATCGCCGAGCGGGCGACCGCGATCATCGACGGACACCCGCTGGCCGGCGACCACCAGGTCGACTGGCGGCAGCGGATCCTGCAGGTCGAGCCGATCGTCAACGACAACCGGACGCGCTGGGCCGGCGTCACGCGGGGCGATATCGCCAACGCCACCAAGCGCGCCTATGACGGCCGCACCATCGGGCTCTACCGCGAAGGGGACAAGCTGATCCCGATCGTGATGCGCTATCAGCAGTCCGAGGACGCCAATGTCGCCAACATGCCGTTTCTGGATGTCGAATCCAGCCACAGCAGCGGCGCTCCGATCCCGCTCGCCCAGGTGGTCGATTCGATCAATCTCGCCTGGGAGGACCCGATGATCGTGCGGCGCGACCGGCGGCGCACGATCACCCTGCAGGCCAATCCGGTCTTCGGGACCACCCTGCCGACCCTGCGCGCCGCGGTGCTGCCGGAATTCGAGGCGCTGGCCGCCGATCTGCCGCCGGGATACCGGATGGAATGGGGCGGGGAATACGAGGACACCGTGACGGCGCAGGCCTCGCTGCTCCCCGGGGTGGTCCCGGCCGGGATCATCGTGCTGCTGATCATCGTCGCGCTGTTCAACGCGATCCGGCCGCCGCTGGTGATCCTCGCGGTGGTGCCCTTCGTCATCATCGGCATCACCTGGGGGCTGCTCGTGACGGGGGTGCCGTTCGGGTTCGTCGCCCTGCTCGGCGCGATGAGCCTGGCCGGCATGATGATCAAGAACGCGATCGTCCTGCTCGACGAGATCAATCTCAATCTGGGCCAGGGCCTGGACCGTTACGAAGCAACCATTCGCGCCGCCCAGTCGCGGCTCCGGCCCGTGGTGCTGGCGGCGGCGACCACGGTACTCGGGGTCATCCCCCTGTTGCAGGACGTGTTCTGGATCGGGCTCGCCGTCGCGCTGATGGCCGGTCTCAGCGTCGGCACCCTGCTGACCATGGTTCTGGTTCCGGTGTTCTACTGCACCTTCTTCCGGGTGGACGTTCCCGCCGCGCCGACCAAGCCGACGACCACGGCGGCGCCCGGCAAGGCTGTCGAAGCCTAGCCCCCGGCAGCGCCCGCCGACGCTCCCTTCCGTTGCCCCCGGTGCGCGCCCCCTTCCCGCCGCACCGTCACCGGGTCTAACCTTCGCCGGGGAAGCGGTTTCAACCGGGGGGAGACACTCTAGTGCGCTTTGCTTTCTTTGCGGCAATCGTCACGGCGGCCATCGCCTCGGCCGGCCTCGGCATTGCCGGCTTCGCCTGGGCATGGCTCGCCGTTCCCGTCTTCGGATTACTCACGGTGCTCGGGATCCGCGACCTCGTCCAGATCCGCCACAGCCTGCTGCGCAACTACCCGGTCCTCGCCCATATGCGCTGGCTCTTCGAGGGCATCCGCCCGGAAATCCGGCAATACCTGATCGAGAGCGACGCCGACGCCTTTCCGTTCAACCGGGAACAGCGCTCGCTGGTCTATCAGCGCGCCAAGCAGGAACAGGAAACCGTTCCCTTCGGCACCCAGATGGACGTCTACAGGGCGGGTTACGGCTATTTCACCCATTCCCTCGCCCCGGTCCATACGACGGCCCGGGATTTCCGCCGCAGGGTCGGCGGGCCGGACTGCGCGCAGCCCTACGACATCTCGCTCTTCAACGTCTCGGGCATGAGCTTCGGCGCGATCAGCGCCAACGCGATCGCCGCGCTCAACAAGGGGGCCGCGACCGGCGGCTTCGCGCACGATACCGGCGAAGGCGCGATCTCGCCGCATCACCGGCGCCATGGCGGCGACCTGATCTGGCAGATCGCCTCGGGCTATTTCGGCTGCCGCACCGCGGACGGGAAGTTCGATCCGGAGAAGTTCGCCGCGACCGCCGCCGACCCGCAGATCAAGATGATCGAGCTGAAGCTCTCCCAGGGTGCGAAACCGGGCCATGGCGGCGTTCTCCCCGCCTCCAAGATCACGCCGGAAATCTCCGAGACCCGTGGCATCCCGATGGGCCGGGATTGCGTCTCGCCGGCCGCGCATCCGGCGTTCTCGACACCGGAAGAACTGGTTTCCTTCCTCGGCGAGCTGCGCCGGCTGGCGAAAGGCAAGCCGGTCGGCTTCAAGCTCTGCGTCGGCCATCCGCACGAGTTTATGGCCATCTGCAGGGCGATGATCGCGCGCGGCACCTATCCCGACTTCATCGTCGTCGACGGCAAGGAAGGCGGGACGGGCGCGGCACCGGTGGAATTCACCAACAGCCTCGGCATGCCCCTGCGCGAAGGGCTGCATTTCGTCCATATGACGCTGATCGGCGCGGGGATCCGCGAACGGGTCCGCATCGGCGCAAGCGGCAAGATCATCTCCGGCGCGGACATCGCCACCGCGCTGGCGCTCGGCGCCGACTGGTGCAATTCGGCGCGCGGCTTCATGTTCGCAGTCGGCTGCATCCAGGCCCGCGCCTGCCATACCAACCGCTGCCCGACCGGCGTCGCGACGCAGGACCCGACTCGTCAGCGCGGCCTGGTGGTCGAGGACAAGTACAAGCGGGTGGCGAACTTCCACCGCAACACGCTGCGCGGCTTCGCCGAGATGCTGGGCGCCATGGGGCTGGACGATCCGAGCCAGATCCGCCCCGAAACGCTGCATATCCGCGCGACCGACCCGGAAAGCATCCTGCATCACAGGCTAAAGCCGGGGCAGCTCTTCGAGGAGGATTGCCCGGTGGCCTTCGCGGGCCCCTGGAAGCTCGCGCGGATCGACAGCTTCCGTCCCGCCGACATGGCGGAGACGCCGACCTCCGGTCCCTACGCAGCGTCCGAAACGCATCCGTAGCTCAGCAGCAGATCGGCGTCGTGTCCCTGGCCTGTTCGAGCGCCCTGCGGAGCAGGGAGCCAATTCGGCCGGCAACCGAGACGAGACGGCGCCTCATGCCGTTGCCCGCCCGGTGTTCTCAGCCCCGTCGCGCGCCCGTGTCCGTCGGACCGCAACCAGTTCGGCCATGATGGAAAGCGCGATCTCTTCCGGCTCGATGGCGTTGATGTCGAGCCCGGCGGGCGCCTTCAGCGCGTCGATCCGTGTTTCCGGGACACCCCGCTCCGCAAGATGCGTACGGAGCGCCTGCGCCTTGCGGCGGCTGCCGACGAAGGAGACGAAGCCGGCACCGCTGGTGAGGGCTGCGGCAAGCGCCTCGCGGTCGCGCTTGCCCTGGGTTGCGACGACGACGAAGTCGCGCCTACGGAGATCGAGGCCGTCGAGCGCGAAGCCCTCCTGCCGCTCCACCGCGTCATCAAAACCGGCGTGATCTTCCGCAAGCGCCGCCACCGTCACCCGGTAGCCGAGCGTCACGGCGAGCCGGGCGAGCACCGCCGCCACCGGCGCGCCGCCACAGATCACCAGTCGCGGCGCCTGGCGCATCGGTTCGATGAAGATGTCGACGGTGCCGCCGCTCGGGCAGCCGCTCTTGTGCAGCTCCACGCCGTCCCGGTCCAGCCGCTCGATCACCTCGTCGCCGGGCTTCACCCGGATCAGGCGGGGCTCCCCCGCCTCGAGCACCGCTTCAGCGGAGCGGCGCACGGCGCCCTGGACGCAGCCGCCGCCGAGAAATCCCCTGATCGTCCCGTCCGCGAGGACCACCGCCTTGGCGCCGGCCTTGGCGCTGGTCGCGTTCTCGGTCCGCACCACGGTGGCAACGCAGAACTCCGCTTCCGCCACCATCAGGGTCGCAATCTCGGTAAAAACGTCGTCGTGCTGCCGTTCCATGCTTCCGCCTCCCTACAAGGCCGCCAGTTCCGGCTCGAGCGCCGCCAGCGCCTCGAGGCTGTTCGCCGCGGCGAAATGATCGATATGGGGCAGCGCCGCCGCCATGCCGCGCGCCACCGGCGCGTAGTCCTTCCAGCCGAGCAACGGGTTGAGCCAGACGATCCGGCGCGCCCGGGTCCGGAGCCGTTTCAGCTCCCGCGCCAGATCTTCCGGCGCCTCGGTGTCATAGCCGTCGCTCAGGATCACCACGACGGTCCGGCTGTCGATCGCCCGCTTGGCATAGCGCGCGTTGAAATCGGCGAGCGCGCCGGCGATCCGGGTGCCGCCGCCGAAGCCCTCGACCATCAGCGAGAGCTTCGCCAGCGCCCGGAACGGATCCTTGTCGGTCAGCGCGTCCGTCACCCGCACGAGACGGGTGTGGAAGAGATAGGCGTCGGCCCGCATCCAGCGGCAGAGCAACCCGCGCACGAAGAGCAGGAAATAGCGACTGTAGAGTTTCATCGAGCCGGAGACGTCGAGCAGGACCACGATGCGCACGGGGCGGTCCGGCCGTGCCCGCTTCAGCAGATCCACCGGCTCGCCCCCATGCGCGATGTTGCGCCGGATGGTGCGCCGGAGGTCGAGACCGCGCCCCCGTGCCGAGGGTTTCCGGCGCCGGCTGAGGCGGTAGCGCATCGCCGTCGCCAGAGTCTCGGCCACCCGCTCCGCCTCGGCGATGTCCTCTTTCGCCGCGATCTCCCGCAAATCGGTCTTGAACAGACTGTCACGCCGATCGGCGGCGATGCGGTGCGGAGCGGACGGCGCTGCCGCATCCTCCTCGTCCTCGCCGGCGCCTGTCGCCTGCGCCGCCGCGCCGATCGGACGTCCCGCCCTCCCGTCCGGCGGCAGCACCTTGTCCCAGAGCGCCGGGCGCGCCCGCTTCGGCGTGCTGGTATTCTCCCCCCGCAGGATGTTCGCGCGCCTAACACCTTCGCCGAACCAATAGGCCCGGAACAGCACCTCGAAGCGCTCCCATTCCTCCCGC
Source organism: Nisaea sp. (assembly GCF_965216895.1). Taxonomy (GTDB): domain Bacteria; phylum Pseudomonadota; class Alphaproteobacteria; order Thalassobaculales; family Thalassobaculaceae; genus Nisaea. The sequence continues at coordinate 3,415,901 of NZ_OZ244205.1, read as the reverse complement.
GAGCCGCAGAGGGCGACCCTGAGCGCCGCCTGTACGCTCTCAGGCGCCGGCCTGTCGAGACGCCCGACGATGTCGAGCGCAAGGGCCGTTTCGGACGGCCCCAGGGTAAATCCGTTCAGCCGGAGATGGGCGATGAAGCCCCGCATCCGTTCCCGCGGTCCCGGGGGCTCCGGCAGGACGCCGTTCTCGCCCGGCGCCGCCATCGCTACGCGACCTTTCCGATCAGACGCTGCGTGACCTCGGGCGCGATCGCGCGCTGGTCCGCCTCGGTCTTCAGCAGGCAGATGAGGCTCGCCTGCAGCAGCTCGAGATTGTCCTCGAGTTTCGCCACCTTGAGACCGACAAGCGCTGTCGCCCAGTCCAGGGTCTCGGCAATACCCGGCACCTTCTCCAGCTCTTCCCGGCGGAGCTGCTGCACGAAGCCGACGATCCGACGGGCGAGTTCGTCGTCGATCTCCGGCATCCGCCCGGCAAGGATCGCCCGCTCCTTCTCCGCGTCCGGATAATCGACCCAGGAATAGAGGCAGCGCCGGCGCAGCGCGTCGGAAAGCGCGCGGGTCCCGTTCGAGGTCAGGACCACATGCGGGACCGAGACCGCCTCGATGGTGCCGAGTTCCGGCACCGTCACCTGGTAGTCGGCGAGCAGCTCGAGCAGGAAGGCCTCGAACTCCTCGTCGGCACGGTCGATCTCGTCGATCAGCAGGACCGGCGGCTCCGGCTGGCTGATCGCTTCCAGCAGCGGCCTGCGGAGGAGATAGTCCTCGGAGAAGATGTGCTTCTCCAGGCTCTCGGCGGAATCCGTGCCTTCGGACGCCTCCCGGGCCCGGATGGAGAGCAGCTGGCGCTGGTAATTCCACTCGTAGAGCGTCGCGTTCGCGTCCAGCCCCTCGTAACACTGCAGACGGATCAGCCGGGTCCCGAGCAGCGTCGCCAGCGCCCGCGCGATGTCGGTCTTGCCGACCCCCGCCTCGCCCTCAAGCAACAGCGGGCGGTGAATCTCGGTCGCAAGCGTCAACGCCATCGCGAGACTGTCCTCCGCGATATAGCCGGTCTCTGCGAGTCTTGCCTGTAGCTCTTTGTAATTTCTCATGGCTTGAAAACCCGGGCCGGACGACGCATCGACCGCCACCCGGCCCGGAGGTGGGTTTCTAGGCCGTGACGCCGAGCCGCTCGGCCGTCTTCCACACCCGCCAGTGATCGTGCGGCATTTGCGTGTGGGTCAGGCCGAGATGGGCAAAGGCATCGTTGACGGCATTGGAGAAAGCCGAGACGCCGCCGACATTCGGCGACTCGCCGACTCCCTTGGCGCCGATCGGATGATGCGGCGATGGGGTGACGGTGAAATCCGTCTCCCAGACCGGCGTTTCGACCGCCGTCGGCAGGAAAAAGTCCATCAGGCTCGCGCCCTTCACGTTCCCCATCTCGTCGTAGGAGATCTCCTGGCCCATCGCGATGGCGAGCGCTTCCGTCAGGCCGCCATGCACCTGGCCCTCGATGATCATCGGGTTGATCCGGGTGCCGCAATCGTCCAGCGCGTAGAAGCGGCGGATGTCGGTCACCCCGGTATCGACGTCGATCTCGACGACGCAGACATAGGCCCCGAAGGGATAGGTCATGTTCGGCGGATCGTAGTAGCTGACCGCTTCCAGACCCGGCTCCATGCCCGGCGGGACGTTGTTGTAGGCGGCAAAGGCGACCTCGGCCATGGTCTTGAAGCGCTCCGGCGCCCCCTTGACCACGAACCGGTCGACGTCGAACTCGACATCGTCGTCATGCACCTCGAGCAGCCAGGCGGCGATCATCTGCGCCTTGGCGCGGATCTTCCGGCCGGCCATCGCCGTCGCCGCTCCGGCCACCGGCGTGGAACGGGAGCCGTAGGTCCCGAGACCGTAAGGAGCGGTGTCCGTATCGCCTTCCTCGACGGTGATCTGGTCCGCCGGGATACCGATCTCCGAGGCCAGGATCTGGGCGAAGGTCGTGGCATGGCCCTGGCCCTGGCTGATCGTGCCGAGCCGGGCGATCGCGCTGCCCGTCGGATGCACGCGGATCTCGCAGCTGTCGAACATGCCGAGCCCGAGAATGTCGCAATTCTTGATCGGGCCGGCACCGACGATCTCGGTGAAGAACCCGACGCCGACGCCCATCAGCGAACGGGTCTCGCCGCGCGCGAAGGCTTCGCGGTTGGCTTTCTGCTCTTCGCGGAGCGCCTTGTACCGGACGGTCTCCAGCGCCTTTTCCATCGCCGTGTGGTAGTCGCCGCTGTCGTACTCCCAGCCGAGCGCGGATGTGTAGGGGAACTGCTCCTTGCGGATGAAATTCTTCATCCTGAGCTCCGCCGGATCCATCTCCAGCTTGCGGGCGAGCACGTCCACCATCCGCTCGATGAAATAGGACGCCTCCGTCACCCGGAACGAGCAGCGATAGGCGACCCCGCCCGGTGCCTTGTTGGTATAGACGCCGTCGACGCTGACATGCGCGACCGGGATATCGTAGGACCCGGTGCAGATGTTGAAGAAGCCGGCCGGAAACTTGGTCGGGTCGGCGCAGGCATCGAAGCCGCCATGGTCGGCGAGCACATGGCACTTCAACCCGGTGATCCGGCCGTCCTTCGTGGCCGAGATCTCCCCCGTCATGTGGTAGTCGCGGGCGAAGGCGGTCGATTGCAGGTTCTCGATCCTGTCCTCGACCCATTTCACCGGGACGCCGAGCACGATCGAGGCGACGACGGCGCAGATATAGCCGGGATAAACCCCGACCTTGTTGCCGAAACCGCCGCCGATATCCGGCGAGATCACGCGGATCTTGTGCTCCGGAATGGTGGAGATCAGCGAAGCCACGGTACGCACCGCATGCGGCGCCTGAAACGTGCCCCAGAGCGTCAGCTGGCCGTTCACCTTGTCCATGCTGGCGACGCAGCCCGCGGTCTCCAGCGGGCAGGGATGAACGCGCTGGTAGGTGATCAGCTCCTTCGCGACCACCTCACCCTCGGCGAGCGCCTTCTCGGTCGCCTCCTTGTCTCCGACCTCCCAGGTGAAGATGTGGTTGTGGTGACGGCGGGGACCGTGGGCGCCCTCGGTCTTGCCCTCGAGATCCTCGCGCAGGACCGGTGCGCCCGCGTCCATCGCCTTGAAGGGATCGACCAGCACCGGCAGTTCCTCGTACTCGACCTCGACCAGTTCGGCCGCGTCGGACGCCGCATAGCGGTCCTCGGCGACGACGAAGGCGACCTCCTGTCCCTGGAACAGGACCTTGCCGTCGGCGAGCACCATCTGCACGTCGCCGGCAAGCGTCGGCATCCAAGCGAGATTGACCGGCTTCAGGTCGTCCGCGGTGAGCACCGCCTTGACTCCCGGAACGGCGAGCGCCGCCTCCTTGTTCACCGACGTGATGCGGGCATGGGCATATGGCGAGCGGACGAAATCGCCGAACAGCATGCCCGGCAGCTTGATATCGTCGACATAATTGCCCTTGCCCTGCACGAAGCGGGCGTCCTCGACCCTGCGACGGGCCGTGCCCATGCCTTTCAGGTTCTGTTTACGCTCCTCGACGCTGGCGACTTCGGCGTTCATTGGGCTGCCTCCCTGGTCGCGTTCAACTCATCCGCCGCGGCGCGGATGGCCTTGACGATGTTCTGGTAGCCGGTGCAGCGGCAGAGATTTCCGGAAATGCCGAAACGGATCTCCTCCTCGCTCGGGTCCGGGTTTTCCTGCAGCAACCGGTGGGCGCGCGTGATCATGCCCGGAGTGCAGAAGCCGCATTGCAGGCCGTGATGCTCGCGGAAGGCCTCCTGCAGCGCGTGCAGGGTGCCATCCGCCCCGGCAATCCCCTCGATCGTGGTGACGTCGGCGCCGTTCGCCTGGGCGACGAAGACGGTGCAGGACTTCACCGACTTGCCATCGAGATCAACCGTGCAGGCACCGCAATGGCTGGTCTCGCAGCCGATATGCGGTCCGGTCAGGCTGAGCTGCTCGCGCAGGAAATGGATCAGCAGGGTGCGCGGCTCGGCGAGGGCTTCGACCTCGGCGCCGTTGACGTTCATTTTCACATGCATCTTTGACATCGGTCGGCTCTCCCTCAACCGGCGTTCTTCTGGGCGCGGGCAATGGCGCGGCGCACCATGACCCCGGCGACATGGGTCCGGAAATCCGCCGGTCCGCGTCCGTCGCTTGCCGGCTCGGTAATCGCCTCGGCCCGCTTCACCGCCTCGTCGACGGCAGCCTGCCCGAGATCGCTCCCGACAAGCGCCTCGGCCGCCGCCTCTGCGAAGAGCGGCGTGTCCGCCACATTGGTCAGCGCGATGGAAGCCGACGCGCAGCGCCCGCCATCCATGGTCAGGAGCACGGCCGCCGCCGCCGTGGCGTAGTCGCCGATCTTGCGTTTCTGCTTTTCGTAGGCGGCACCGTGTCCGGCGGCCGGGATGGGGATCCGGATCTGGGTCAGGACCTCGTTCTCCTCGAGCGCTGTGAAATAGGCGGCCTCGTAATAGTCCCTGGCGGCGATATCGCGGCTGCCGTCCGGACCGACCGCGCGATAGCGCGCCCCGAGCGCCTGCATGATCGCCGGCATGTCGTTGCCCGGGTCCCCGTTCGCGACATTGCCGCCGATCGTGCCACAATAACGCACCTGCGGATCGGCGATCAGCGCCGCCGCTTCCGGAATGATCGGGCATTTTCCAGCCAGCAGATCGGAGGCCAGCACCTCGTGCTGCGTTGTGAGCGCGCCGACGACGATCTCGCCGCCCTCTTCGGCAATCCCGTGCAGGCTCTCGATCGCCTGCAGGTCGACAATGTGCGACGGCACCGCCATGCGCAGCTTCATCATCGGAATCAGGCTGTGCCCGCCCGCGAGCAGACGCGCCTCGTCGCCGTGCTGGTTCAGCAGGGCAACGGCGCCGTCAACGGATTCCGGGCGGTGGTATTCGAATGATCCAGGGATCATTGTGGCTATCCTCCCTCAAGGATTGCGGCTCTTCGGGCCGTGTCGATTGCCGGTTTGCCGACACTTGAAGGACAGGATGAATACGCGGCGGCGGTTGCGCAGGCGGCGATGCGCCCCGGGCGCCTGCCTTGCACGAATGACGAAATAGCCGCACGAACTGCGACGGCCGCGGATCGCGGGATTACAGTCCCAGTGCCTTGCGAACGTCGCCCATATGGGACCGACTGACCGGTATCGCCTCCCGGCTGTGCCCGGCAACCAGCACGAAGGCCTTGTCCTTCTGCCGCTCGAATCCCGCGGCATGCTCCATGTTGAGCAGGAAACTGCGGTGCGTGCGCAGAAAGGCGGTGCCTTTCAGCATTCCCTCCAGCTTGGAGAGCGACCAGGGGCAGAAGACATGCGCCGCGCCGTCATAGATCTCGGTGTAGTGACCGGCCGCCCGGATGGAGCGGATATTGTCCGGGGTCAGGAAGTAGGTCGTGTTGTTGCGCTCGTAAGGAATGCGGATCCGGCCATGCGCCGCTGCCGGCGCCTGATCGGCCTTGTGTGCCGCGCCTCCGCCGGAGAGGGACGCCCCGGCGGGAGCGCCGGCGTTCTCGCCCGGCGTATGGGGTTCCGGCGCCGGCGTGTCGCGGATCGGGCGCGTGTCTTCCATCGGCAGCGCGGAAAGCAGGAACAGACCGCAGACCACAAAGGCCGCGACCGCGACGACCAATGCCAGATAGGTATCGGGCAGCATCGGGCGCTCGACCAGTATGGCGGCCTCGGAGCGGCTGAAGGCCGTGAAGGCCATGGCCGAATAATGCATCCCGGAAATCGTGATCCCGAGCACCAGCGCCCCCAGACTGAGCTGGATCAGGGTACGTTTCTTGTAAGCGAGTGCCAGAGCGCAAGTGGAGGCCAGAATCGCGATCAGGGTCGGCAGGACGAAGCCGAGCGGGCTGTAGCTGACGATGCAGCTGCCCTGGATGGCCTCCATGCCAACGTAATGCATCGCCACGATGCCGCAGCCGATCAGCGTTCCCGCCGCGACGGTCTTGGATAGCGAGCGCGCGCCCAGATGCATGAGGGCAAGGCCGGCGCCCGTGATCAGGATCGCGATCAGGACGGAGCCGAGGGTATAGAGCAGGTCGTAGGCCACCGGCACCGGCAGACGCAGGGCCAGCATGCCGACGAAATGCATCGACCAGATTCCGCCGCCGATCGCCATCGCCGCTTTGGCGAGTTGCGCCTTGCGTGTCGTGCTGTCGACATAGCGCAGGCCGGTCAACAGGCGCAGTCCTGTAAAGGACGCCATTGCCGCCACCGCGACCGATGCCACAACCAGAAGCGGATCATAAGAGACGATCATTTCGCCGCCACCCGCAGGCTCCTCCCTGAAACGAGCCGGTTTACCGGCTTCTTCGTTCGCCCAATCAGTGTACCAAAGATCGAAGCGGTTAAGAAAGGCGGGCGCTTCGACCCGCCCCCCTTGCGTCGATTCCCAAACGCCGCGCACGCTCCGTATCGCGGCTCCGGCGGATCCCGGAGCAGCAGAAAAATCGTTGTACGCGGGCCGGTATTGGCTACTGTCGGCCTTGCCTTAGACGATGTTCCGGGATCCCGGACAAGCGGGAAAAACGAAGAAAATGCAGTGTCTTTCGGACTATGACGACTTCGATGCAACCGACCTCGCCGCGGGCGTTGCGAAGGGCGAGTTCAGCCCGGACGAGTTGCTCTCGACCGCCCTGGAACGCGCCGACGCGCTCAATCCCGCGCTCAATGCGCTAACGCAGATCCAGAGCGAATGCGCCCGCGCCAATATCGCGGCGGGCCTGCCCGACGGGCCGCTGAAAGGGGTGCCCTTCCTGCTCAAGGATCTCGGCGCCGAGGCTGTCGGCTTTCCCGGAAACAACGGCTCGCGGCTGCTCAGGAACACCACCTACAGCTACAATTCGACCCTGGTCGAACGGCTTCTCGCGGCCGGCATCGTCGTCTTTGCCCGCACGACGTCGCCGGAAGGCGGGATCGGCTGTGCGACCGAGGCAGCCGTCTATGGCGGGCCGACGCGGAACCCCTGGAACCTCGACCACACGCCGGGCGGTTCGTCCGGCGGCTCCGGCGCCGCGGTCTCGGCCGGCATCGTCCCGGCCGCACACGGCTCGGACGGCGGCGGCTCGATCCGTATTCCGGCCTCGAGCTGCGGGCTGTTCGGCTTCAAGCCGACGCGGGCCCGGCTTCCCGACGGACCGGCCTCGGGCGAGGGCTGGGGCGGCATGGCGATCGAGGGCTTCCTGACCCGATCGGTACGCGACAGCGCGCTGTTGCTCGATATCGGCTCCGGGCCGGAACTGGGCGCGCCCTATGCCGCGCCGCCGCTCGAGAGCAGTTTCGTCGAAGCGATGGAGAAACGCCCGAACGGGCTCCGGATCGCGCTCTGCACGACGACCTTCGACGGCGACAAGGTGCATCCGGAATGCGCCGCGGCGGCGGAAGCGGCGGCAAGGCTGCTGGAACAGATGGGCCACCATGTCGAGGTCGCCCGTCCGGAAGCGGACACCGCGGGCATGATGCAGGCCTGGACCGCGATCGTGGCCTGCGGCACCGCGCTCGGTGTCAGAGAAAAACTGGGGAAGCTCGGTCGCGAATTGCTGCCGGACGACCTCGAGCCCGTCGCGCGCAGCGCCTGCGAGTACGCCCGGACGATCTCCGGCGCGGACTATCTGGACGCGCTGGAAACGGTTCATGCCTATGGCCGCCAGATGGCCGGTTTCCTCGATCGCTACGATCTGCTGGTCAGCCCGACGCTGGCCGAGCCGCCGGCGAAGGTCGGCCGTTTTTCACACGACCGGGAAAGCTACCTCGATTACCGGCTCGGGCCGGACGGGGTCTTCGCCTATTCGCCCTATACCGCCTGCTTCAACGCCTCCGGCCAGCCCGCGGTCTCGCTGCCGCTCGCCTGGTCCGGGGGCGGCCTGCCGATCGGCGTCCATATCGCGGCGCCCTTCGGCGCGGACGAACTTCTGATGAGTGTGTGCGCCGAGCTCGAACGGGCGGCGCCCTGGTTCGGGAAACGCCCGCCTTTGGCAAAGGAAGGGCGGAAATGAGCGACGTCGCGGTTTCGGCCCAGTCGATCACCAAGATCTTCGGCTCGGCCGACGGCGGCCTCCGCGCGCTCGACGACGTTTCCGTCGACATCAGAACCAACGAGTTCTTCACCCTGCTTGGCCCGTCCGGCTGCGGCAAAACCACCCTGCTCCGGATGATCGCCGGTTTCGAGACCCCGACCTCGGGCAGCATCATCCTCGACGGCAGTGATATCACCACCGAGCCGCCCTTCCGGCGGCCGGTCAATACCGTGTTCCAGAGCTACGCGCTCTTCCCGCATCTGACCGTGGCCGGGAATGTCGGCTTCGGTCTCGAGATGCGCGGCAAGCAGAAGAAAGAGATCGACGCGGCGGTTGCCGAGGTTCTGGCGCTGGTGCGCATGGAGCAGATGGCCGAGCGCTATCCCTCCCAGCTTTCCGGCGGCCAGCAGCAGCGCGTCGCGCTCGCCCGCGCGCTGGCGCCGCGACCGTCCGTCCTGCTGCTCGACGAACCGCTTTCCGCCCTCGATCTGAAATTGCGCAAGCAGATGCAGATCGAGCTGAAGCGGATGCAGATGGAGACGGGCATCACCTTCATCTTCGTCACCCACGACCAGGAGGAAGCGCTCACCATGTCGGACCGGATCGCGGTGATGAGCGCCGGCCGCATCCTCCAGATCGGCGCGCCGCGCGAGATCTACAACGCTCCGACCGACCGTTTCGTCGCGGATTTCATCGGCGAGTCCAATTTCCTGCCCGCCGAGGTCGCGGGTCCGGGGGCCGTCAAACTCGGCGACGGCAAGTCCGCGCCTGCCGTCACTCCAGACAGCCTCGGCGCGGGCGCCCGCGTCACCGTCGCGGTACGACCGGAACAGATCGATCTCTGCGCCGAGGCCGAAGGTCTTCTCGCCGGAACGATCGCGGAGCTGGTCTATTTCGGCACCGACATGCATGCGCATATCGAGCTTGGCGACGGGACCACACTCGTCGCGCGGGTGACGGCGCGCTCCGACACCGGCCTCGAGAAAGGCGGGCGGACGGGGATCCGCTTCGCGCCGGGCGCGTTGCGCGTCGTCGAGGAGACTGCATGAGCGACGCGCACGGCAGCCCGGGTTCCCTCGAAGCCGACGCGGCGGCCCGCCGGGTCCGGCGCAACTGGCTGCTCTCCGCGCCGGCGCTCGCGCTTCTGCTCGTCGGCGCTTCCGGGCCGTTGCTGATCGTGCTGGTCTATTCCTTCCTGAAGCCCGGCGATTACAGCGGCGTGACCTGGGAGCCGAGCTTCAATGCCTGGTTCCAGATCCTGTTCTCGCGCGACATCTTCGACGACACGATCCGCCTCGCCGACGCACATCTGACGATCTTCTGGCGCTCCGTCCGGCTCTCGCTCTCGACCACGCTGATCACACTCCTGCTCGGTCTGCCGACGGCCTACTTCATCGCCACCCGCTCCGGCCGCCAGCGCATGTTCTGGCTGTTCCTGATCACCATCCCCTTCTGGACCAACCTGCTGATCCGCACCTTCGCCATCCTCGAGATGCTGCGCAACGAAGGCATCGTGAACAACAGCCTGATCGCCCTCGGGCTGATCGCGGAGCCGCTTCAGATCCTCTATACCGACACCGCCGTGCTGATCGGCATGGCCTATGTCTATCTCCCGCTCATGGTGCTGCCGCTCTATGCCGCCATCGAGCGCCTCGATTTTCGTCTCGTCGAGGCCGGCTACGACCTTTACGCAAACCGCGTTCAGGTGTTCCGCAGGATCATCCTGCCGATCATCAAGCCGGGCATCGTCGCCGGATCGATCCTGGTCTTCGTGCCCTCGCTCGGCGCCTACGTGACGCCGCGGGTGCTCGGCGGCGGCAAGAACATGATGATCGGCAACTTCATCGAGCTGCAATTCGGGCAGGGCCGGAACTGGCCGCTGGGTGCCTCGCTCTCGATCCTGCTGCTGTTCGTCGTAATGGCCGCGCTGCTGCTCTATGTCCGGGCCTCCTCGCGGGAGGAGCCACATGGCTGAGCGCTCCCGCAAGGCCTTCTCGGTCCGCCATCTGCCGGGTGTGACCCCGGTCACGCTGGCCTGTTTCGCCGCGCTCTACGCGCCGATCGTGATCATCGTGATCTATTCCTTCAATGCCGGGGATTCGGTCGCGCTCTGGCAGGGCTTCTCGTTCAGGTGGTATGCCATCGCGGCGGAGAACGAACTGGTGCAGGAGGCGACCCTGCGCTCGCTGGTGATCGCGCTCTGGGCCTCCGGCATTTCGACGGCGCTTGCGACCATGGCAGCTCTCGGGACCACGCGGACGGCCAAGTTTCCCGGCAGCACCTTCATCTACGTGATGATCAACCAGCCCCTGATGGTGCCGGAAATCGTCACCGCCGTGGCGCTGCTGATCTTCTTCGCCTCGATAAAGGTGGCGACCGGATATTCCGGCCTCGGCTACCTGATACTCGCTCATTCCGCCTTCTGCGTCCCCTTCGCCTACCTGCCGATCCGGGCGCGGCTGGAAGGCATGGACCGCACGCTGGAGATCGCCGCGGCGGACCTCTACGCCACCCCTTGGCAGACCTTCCGCAGGGTCACCCTGCCCCTGGTCGCGCCGGGCATCGTCGCCGGCGCGATGCTGGCCTTCGTGATCTCGCTGGACGACGTCATCATTACCGAGTTCGTCAAATCGGCCGGACAGGATACCCTGCCGACCTACATGCTCGGCCAACTGCGGCGGGCGGTCACGCCCGAGGTCAATGCCATCTCCACGGCGCTGCTCGGACTGACCATTCTTTTGCTCACCGCCTTCTTCCTCCTCACCGGGAGGGGCAACGACAAGAAACCGTGAACCGAACAGAACAAAGGCGCACGAAAGGAGATTCACATGCGTACGTCCTTGCTCGCACTGACCGCTGCCGCGACGCTGGCCCTCGGCTCGCAGGCCTTCGCCGCCGGCGAACTGAACATCTACAACTGGGGCAACTACACCAACCCCAAGCTGATCGAGAAGTTCGAGAAGACCTACGACGTCAAGGTCACGATCACGGACTATGACTCGAACACCACGGCACTGACCAAGATCGAGGCCGGCGGCCACGGCTTCGACATCGTGGTGCCGACCGGCAACTACGTGCCGATCTATGTCGAGAAGGGCCTGCTGCTCGAGACCCGTCCCGACCAGATGGAGAACTTCAAGAACCTCTCCGAGCAGTGGAAGGACGTTCCGTGGGATCCGAACCGCCACTACACCGTTCCGTGGCAGTGGGGCACCACCGGCGTCGCGGTCGATACCTCGGTCTATGGCGGCGACATCAACACCTCTGCGATCTTTCTCGACCCGCCGGCGGAACTGGTCGGCAAGGTGAATGTCGTGCCGGAGATGAACGACATCATCAACATGACCCTGTTCTATGTCGGCGGCGAGCCCTGCACCACCGACAAGGCGGTGCTGAAGAAGGTGCGCGACACCCTGGTCGCGGCGAAGCCGAAATGGCTCTCGATGGATTACGGCACCACCGACAAGCTCTCCAGCGGCGAATACAAGGCGACCGTGAACTGGAACGGCTCGACCTTCCGCGCGCGGCTGAACAACCCGAAGGTCGCCTACGGCTATCCGCAGGAAGGCTATCCGCTCTGGATGGACGCGGTCGCGGTGCTGAAGGACGCCAAGAACGTCGAGAACGCCAAGCTGTTCCAGAACTTCATCATGGAGCCGGAGAACGCCGCGCTGATCTCTGCCTTCGCGCGCTACGCGAACGGCGTCGAGGGCTCGGAGAAGTTCATGCCGGAAGAAATGCAGACCGCGCCGGAAATCGTGACGCCAAAGGAACTGCGGGCCGCGGGCCAGTTCCTGCCCGCCTGCCCGCCGGAAGCGCGTGACTTCTACACCGCGATCTGGACGGAACTGCAGAAGTAAGGCTTCGCTTCTGACCTGAGACCGAGACGGCCCGGGAGACGGTTTCCGGGCCGTTTTTTTTCACCGGCAGCTATCTGGCCGGTTTCTTCGCCGTCCTCCGCGTGTCGAGCCGGTCCACTCCCTGCAAGACCAGCAGGATCCTTCGAACGGCGCGCAACAGAACGTAAACCATCGCCGAGGCTGTGCGCGATGCCCTGAGGCCGCGGGCGAACTTCGTCATTACCCGGTCGGGCTCGCCATGGCTCGCAAGGAAGAGGGTTGCTTCCGCCCCGTAATAGAGGCGCCCGGCGGCTTCGATCAGCATCCCCTTGTCGAGATCGAGCCCCCGTTCCTCTGCCGTCCGGCAAAGCCGGTGTTCAGGCATCGCGCGGGCATCGATGAGTGCGAGGCTTCCGTATTCCTTCCGGAGAACCACCGCATGGACAAATGACCGGCAGATCGGGCAGGCCCCGTCATAGACCAACGAGATGCCCTCGGATGACTGCGCACCACTCATAACGATTCCGCGCTCCGGTCCAGTGCATCGGCCATCGTCATGCGCAAATCGTGGTCCATGAGACCGAATATAGCTGGCGCCGGGAGATTCCGCGCCCGGTCAATTGTCCCCGCGACGGCAGTGCCCGCACTCATAGATCCTCCCTGCTGGGCGCATGAGAGGGGAGGTGTGGTCGGCTCCGGCGCACGCCGGACCGATCCCGGCAGCGGGTCGAAAACGCGGGTTGTCCATAGTTCCTCATGCTCCTGTCTTGATAAGCAACGCAGTGACGAGGCCCGGTTCTGGTTCCGTTTTCCCTGTCCTCTTAACCTGACTTTAAACATTGACCGGTAATCACCCCCCCTAAATCAGGAGGTGATTACAAATGAAAAAACTCGTACTAGCGCTGCTGGTCGCGGGACTGCTTCCGTTCGAAGTTCAGGCAGGCATGTCTGAAAGAGATCTGCAGGTCGCGGCACGAACATTCGGATTTGTCTCCGGAATCCCGAAAGGCGAAATCGTCGTCGCGATCGTACACGACCCGGCGGATGCGGCATCAAAGGCCGAAGCCGACGAGCTCAACGGGCTGATGGGTGGCGGACTCAAGGTCGCCAAACACAACCTCAAGCCGAAACTGGTTCCGGTGTCGGCGCTCGATTTCTCCGGCACCCAGGTCGCGATTGTTACGTCGGGCCTGTCCGGCAGTTTCGCCCCGGTCTTCGCGGCCGCTTCCGCGGCGAATGTGATGACGATCTCGACAGACTTCGCCTGCGTCGACTCCAAGCAATGTGTCATGGGAGTCGCCGCGCAACCGGCGGTCAAGATCCAGGTGAGTCAGGCAGCTTCCAAGGCCACCGGTCTCGAGTTCTCCCAGGCCCTCAAGATGATGATCACCGAGAGCGAGTAATCGCAGCCGGTCGACTCACGCTCTCTCGTTAGGAATCTCAAATGAGCAAGAAACTCAATAGCCTTGTCCTTGCCACGCTGCTGAGCAGCGCAGCGCTCACCAGCGCAGACGCCAAGGACCTCGACTATCTCTCTTTCCAGGAACTGTTCGGCGAGCCGGTTACGGTCGGCGCCACGGGCACGCCGCAGCGCGCCTCGGAAGTTCCGGTCAACATGACCATTCTCACGGCCGAAGACATCAAGCGCTCCGCTGCCCGGAATATTCCGGAAGTGCTGCGCCAGATCCCCGGGCTGAGCGTCCGGCAAAACGGCTTCAACAGCTACGACGTGGGCATCCGCGGCTATAACCAGCCGCTTGCCGAGCGCATCCTCGTCCTGATCGACGGGCGCCAGGTCTACGAGGATTACTGGGGTCTCGTTTCCTGGGACAACCTCCCGGTCACGCTCCAGGAGATCAAGCAGATCGAAGTCATCAAAGGGCCGAACACGGCACTCTACGGCTTCAACGCGACCTCCGGCGTGATCAACATCATCACCTACAATCCGCGCTTCGACGACTATTCCGGCGTCTCCGCCTCCGCGGGCAACAACGACTACGTCGAGAGCAACGGTACGGCCACTTGGCGCAACGAGCGCGGCGGCATCCGGGTGACGGCATCCGGGTTCGCCGGCGAGGAATTCGACGGCGACACCGGCGGCGCATCGACAGCGCTGGCGAACGACAATCCGTACAACCGCTTCTTCAAGGCGAACGGCGCCTACGAGATCGTTGACGGCGTGGACATGGGCCTCGAGATCACGAACTCCGAATCCACGACCAACTTCATGTTCCCGACCAACACGTCCTTCAACGACGCATCGGAGCAGAACTGGTCGGCCAAGTTCACCGTCGGCGCCGAGACCGATCTCGGCACGATCGACGTGATCGCCTATCGCAACCAGTCCGATGCCGAAGTGGCGAACACGTCGGAGATCAAGCTCGGAACGACGACCGATTTCGTGCAGATCAGCGACACGTTCAAGGTCGGAACCGATCACATCTTCCGGATCGCGGGCGAGTATCGCCACGTCTCCAGCAACGGAGCCTTCGATCCGCAGGAGATCTCCTACGATGTCCTGACCAGCAGCGGGCTCTGGAACTGGACGATCAACGAACAGCTTTCCTGGTCCAATGCCGTGCGCGCAGACTTTCTGTCGCTCAGCCGGCAGGACGGCAACCAGGCGTACAATCGTGATCTTACCGCGGTGAGCATCAATTCCGGGCTCGTCTACAAGGTCACACCGCTCGACACCCTCCGGCTGACCTACGCCCGGGCCGTCGATCTGCCGAGCGTCGTAGAATTCGGCCAGGCGCCGAGTTCCGACATCTCGACCGTGAACAATTTCGGGGTCGATTATGCCCACACCTTCCAGGAACTGCAGACCACGGCCACGGTCGGCATGTTCTACCAGACGATCGAGGACATGCAGGAGATCGTCGTCTCCATCGGTGAGCCGAACCCGCTTGATTCCGACGCCTACGGCTTCGAGCTGGGCCTGAACGGCACCATCGACGGCGGCTGGGACTGGGGCCTCGGCTACGCCTATGTCTCGACCGACGATTCCGCAAAGGGGACGATCGATCCGGCGGTGAACCTTTCCTACGAGGACTCGCAGTCGGAGAATATCTTCACCGCGCAGCTCGGCTACACCTACGACAAATGGACCGTCGATCTCTACGGCAACTACATGTCCGGCTATACGCCGTACAACCTGTCGGGCTCCGATGTCGACGATGTCCTGCTCGGCAGCATCAAGGTGAACTATGAGGTGATCACCGATGTGAATCTTTCGCTCACCGGCATGTCGACCCTCACCGGCACCGATCCCCAGAGTGCCGCCTACGAGGTCGAGGACCTGATCTTCGCATCCGTCACGGTCAAGTTCTGATCCGTGATTCCGAGAAAAATCCGGCCGGCGCAAGCCGGCCGGATGTTGAGGAGTAACTTCAAATGAGCATAGGCGGATCCATCTGGCGGCTGCTCGCGAACGTACCGTTTTCGGTAAAGACGCTGATCTCTCCGGCAATCGCGGTGGTTGCGATCGCGTTCGTGTCCTTTTCCGGACTCGGCAACCTCAGGGATCAGGTCGAACAAACCAACAGCATGCTGAGCTCCGATGTGGAGCCCGCCTTCGTGCTTTCCGGCGTGCTGGCGGATCTGCAGGGCATCAACGAGCAGCTCTTCGCCATGGCGTCGCAGGTCGCGGCGGAAAGTTTCGACGGTGACGTCTTCGCGAAGGGCACCGAGTTGCAGGAGACTGTGGCCGCTCTGATCGAACGGCTGAAACAGTTCGAGCCGACCGCCTCTTCCGACGCGCAGAGAGAACAGATCAGCACCGCGGTCGCGGCGCTGCAGACCTATACCGAGACGATCGAGTTCTTCGCGACGATGCTCGAACTGGATTTCCGCGCCGCAGCAGGCGCGATCCCGGCCTTCCGGGAAAATTACGAGAACGTGCGCGGTATCGTCGGCGCGATGGCCGAGGAGGCGCTGATCAATGCCAGACTGCGGGCACAGCAGGCTTCCGAAACCGCGAACGAGGTCGAAAAGACCTTCCTGATCAACGCGGGCATCGCCCTTGCGCTGCTGATCATCGCCGCCGGACTGGTCGCCCGCGAAGCGGTCGCCTCGATCCGGGTGATAGCCGACCGCACGCTCGAACTGGCCCGGGAAAACACCGACATCGACATCGAGGGCCTGAAGCGCCGCGACGAACTCGGCTCCATCGTCGAATCCCTGATCACCTTCCGGGCGAATATCGAGCGCGTCCACAGCCTCAATGCCGAGCGCGCGGAGACCGAGAAGCGGACCCAGGAAGAGAAGACCGAGCTGATGCGCCAGCTCGCCGACACCTTCGAACGCGACGTCAAGGAGATCGTCGCCTCGGTCGCAAATGCCGCGGGCACCCTGTCGCAGACCATGATCGACGTCTCCGACTCCGTGTCGAGCTCCTCGTCGGTCGCGGGGACGGCGTCGACGACCGCCCAGGAGACCTCCTCGAACGTGCAGTCGGTCGCGTCCGCCGCCGCGGAATACACCGAGTCGATCAGCGAGATTTCGCGGCAGATTTCCCAGTCCCAGTCCATGGTGCAGAGCTCGGTCGACAAGACCGAGACGGCGGACACTCATGCAAATTCGCTGACCGACGCGACCGCGAAGGTGCGTGAAGTCATCGAACTGATCTCGGACATCTCCAACCAGACCAACCTGCTCGCCCTCAACGCCACCATCGAGGCGGCGCGGGCCGGGGAAGCCGGCAAGGGCTTCGCCGTGGTGGCGAGCGAGGTGAAGAACCTCGCCAACCAGACCCAGAATTCGGTCGAGGCCGTGGCCTCCGTGGTCGAGGAGATGGACAAGGTGTCCCGGGACATCGTGGACCTGCTGAAGAGCATCAAGGAGTCCGTCAGCAATATCTCGGAATCCTCGAGCATCGTCGCCGCGGCGATCGAGCAGCAGAGCGCGACCACCGAAGAGATCACAACCAACATGCAGACCGCGGCCAGGGCAACCGAGGACATTTCCTCGAGCCTCGGCACCGTCAGCCAGTCCTCCGAAGATGCGCGCGACGGCGTGACCCGGGCCCTCGGCGAGTCCGAGAAACTGGAACAGGCATCCGAAACCCTCGAACAGGCCGTGACCGGCTTCCTGCTGAAGATCCGGGAGGCCTGACCGGTTCGCCTGGCGGCGGCTATCCGGCGGCCGCCTCGAGGGCCGCGATCTCGATCTTCGACATCTGCATGAGGGCGGGCCAGACCCGGGCGCTCCCCGGCCCGCTCAAGAGTTCGGCCGCGCGCTTCGGTACGATCTGCCAGGAGAGGCCGAAGCGGTCCTTCAGCCAGCCGCACTGTCCCTCGCTGCCGCCCTCGCCCGTGAGGGCGGACCAGAGCCGGTCTGTCTCCGTCTGGTCCTCGGTGCCGACAACAATCGAGACCGCCCAGTCGAGCCTGAAATGCGGACCGCCGTTCAAGCCCTGGTAGGGCGTCCCCGCGAGGGTGAAGGAAACGGACATCACTTCTCCCGGATCCGCGGGCTCCGGACCGTCGCGATAGTGTCTATCCTGGCGCCCCCGGTAGCGGCTGACGCTGTCGATGCGGCTGTCGGGCAGCAGGGAACAGTAGAACTCGGCCGCCGGCAGCGCATCGCGATCATACCAGAGACAGGTCCTGACCTTCGGCCCTCCGCCAGCCGCGCTCACAGCGACCTCGCCAGCGTTTCGAGCTGCCCGGCCGCCTTGCCCCAGCCCGCGTGGAAGCCCATCGACTCGTGCTCCCTCCTTGCCTCGCCGGTCCAGTGCATGGCCCGGGCGACGTAACCGGTCCGGCCGCCGGGAGCATCTCTCATCGTCACCTCGGCGCACATGAAGGGACGGCCCGACGGACGCCAGCCGGGCACGAAGGCATCGGTGGTGACCAGCTTCTCCCCGGGGACGATCTCCAGGAACACGCCGGCATTCTCGAAGCGTTCGCCCTCGGGCCCGTTCATCACGGTGAAGAACGCGCCGCCGGGCCGCAGATCAAGCCGCGCATCGGAGACGTACCAAGGCTTCGGGCAGAACCATTGCTCGAGCAGTTCCGGCTCGGTCCAGCAGCGCCAGACCTTGTCGCGGGCGGCATCGAGCGTAAGGCTCAGGACAAGATCGTTCGCGGTGTCACTCATGGTGCCTCCTTCTGTCTCCCGGACCGGCCGAACAGCAGTTCGAAATAGCGTTTCAGATGGTCGACGCTCTCCACCGCCATCGCCGGATCGCCGGTCGCCTTGGCGAGAATGAAGGCTCCCTGCAGCACCGCCTGGGTGTGACGGGCGAGACTCCCCGCATTCTGCTCTTCCGCGAAGCCGCGCCGGGTCATGGCCGCGGCGATATCGGCCTCAAGCGTGGCCGCATGGCCGAGAATGCTGGCGGCGCAGGCCTCGCGAATGGACGGGTGGGAGGCATAGGCCTCCTGGGTCATGGTGCCCACCAGACACGTGAACTCGGCGGGTGTGCCGGCGATGATCTCGCGGCGGAAATCGAGATAGCCGAGCACACGGTCGAGCGGGTCCTCGCGATCGTGGTAGGGCGCCGAGGCGAAGAGGTCCGCAGTGGTTTCCGACCAGAATTCGGCCGCCGCGACGCCGAGCGCCTCCTTGCTGGGAAAATGATGGAAGAAGGCGCCTTTGGTCACGCCCGCGCGGGCGCAGAGCGCATCGACGCTGGTCGCCGCGAAGCCCTGTTCGCGGATCACGTCACGGGCGGCCTCAAGCAGGCGGATGCGGGCATTGCCGCGGTCGGGATCCAGTTTCGTCGGTCTTGGCATGAAGTGAACATACCCACCAGTTGGTATTAATGTCAAGTCGCGGAACGCTGTCCGAAACCGATGCGGATTGTGGCGTCAACGTGTTTCCTCCCCACCCCGGCTTGACCCACGCGCAATTTCCGATATGAAACGTCCGAAATCCTCTTCTTCGATCTGCCTCCGTTGCGCTACGGGCAGGCGGATCGAACAAACCTTTCGAATGACCCAGAAGACCAGTCCCTAAAGGAGGAAACCCATGAAGCGTTGGATTCTAGGAGCCGTCGCGGCCGCCGCCCTGATGGCGCAGCCGATCGAGGCCTTTGCCGAGACCACCATCCGCGTCACCCTGCAGCTCCCCGAGAAGCATTCGCTCGGGCAGAACTGGCTCGCCTTCAAGAAGATCGTCGAGGAGAAGTCCGGCGGCGAGCTGAAGGTGCAGCTGTTCCCGTCGGCCCAGCTGTTCAAGGACAAGGAAGTCCCGGGTGCCGTCGGCTCCGGCGCGGTCGAGGCGGGCTCCGCCTTCATCGGCCGGTTCGCGGGCTCGGTCCCGACCGTCGACGTGATCTCCATCCCCTTCGTCTTCGACGACGAGGCCCATGTCCGCGCCGCCGTCGCACCCGGTTCGGCGCTGCGCAAGGAGATCGACGATGCCGTCCTCAAGGAGACCGGCAACAAGATCCTCTGGTGGCAGGCCTTCGGCCTCAACATCTATCTCGGCAAGGACGCGCCGATCGTCGAGCCGGGCGACCTGAAGGGCAAGAAGGTCCGGACCTACGGCAAGATCCAGGGCTGGACCGTCGAGGAACTCGGCGGCGCGCCGACCCTGATGTCCGGCTCCAAGCAGTTCCTCGCCTACCAGCAGGGCGCGGTCGATGTCGGCATGACCGGCGCCTCGGCGGTGAAGTCCCGCAAGCTCTACGAGGTGATGGACCACATGACGCTGACCTTCGACAGCGCCATCGAGTTCGTCGCGGTGATGAACAAGGACTTCTACGAGGGGCTCTCCGAGGCCCACAGGAAGATCGTCGACGACGCCGCCCGCGAGGTCGAGCAGCAACTGCGCGACGCGATCTACACCGAGCAGGCCGAGGCCGTCGAGGAAGTCAGTTCCAAGATGAATGTCGTCAAACTGACCGACGCCCAGCGCGCCGCCTGGAAACAGGCGACCGCCGGCATCGTCGACCGTTTCGTCAAGGAGACCGGCCCGGCCGGCCAGGCTGCGGTCGACGCCGCCCGCGCCGCGGCGAAGTAAGCCGAACCATCCCGCGGGAGGCGGCGACATCCGCCTCCCGTTTCCTCTCTCCGCGAGGCCCCCATGATCCTCAGGTGCATTGACGCGATCTCCGAGTTCACCGGCAAGCTTTGCGCCTGGAGTCTGGTGGCGGTCGGCTTCTTCATCACCTTCGAGATCGTCATGCGCTACATCTTCACGGCGCCGACGATCTGGGTCGACGAGATCAGCCGGATCCTCCAGGTCTGGGTGGTCTATCTTGGCGCGGCCTACGTGCTGAAGCACCGCGAAATGGTGACCATCGAGCTGATTCTGCGCAATCCCAACACCGTCTGGCGCCGCCTCGCCGAGAGCCTGGCCATCCTGGTCATGTTCCTCTTCGCCGGTGTCGCGATCTATTACGGCTTCGCGCTCTGGCTGAAGGAAACCCTCGCCGGCCACACCACGGACACCTATCTGGCGCCGCCGAAATGGATCACCAGCGCGCCGGTCTGGGTCGGCAATGCGCTTCTCGTCCTGCAGGGCGTGGTGCAGCTTGTCCGGGTCTGGACCGAGGACCTGCCCGAGGACGACATCCTGGAAGGCGCGCACTGAGATGGAAGCCTTCCTGATTCTCGCGGCCCTGCTCGCACTGCTTCTGCTGCGCACCCCGGTTGCCTTCGCGCTCGGCGGCCTCGGCGTCATCCTGCTGGCCCTCAAGGGGCTGCCGATGGTGGCGGTACCGCAACGCCTGCACGGTTCGATGGACAGTTTCGAGCTGCTCGCCGTGCCGATGTTCCTGCTGATGTCCAACGTGCTGCTGAAGGGCGGCGTCGGGCGCGATCTCTATTCCGCGGTGCAGAGCTGGGTCGGTCACTGGCCAGGCGGGCTCGGGGTCGCGACCATTCTCTCCTGCACGCTCTTTTCCGCGATCTCCGGCTCTTCGGTTGCCACCGCGGCGACGATCGGTACCGTGGCGATTCCCGAGATGGTGAACCGCGGCTACGACCGGCGCTTCGTCTTCGGCATGCTGGCCGCGGGCGGCACGCTCGGCATCCTGATTCCGCCCTCGATCCCGTTGATCATCTACGGCGTGATCTCGGAGACCTCGATCCCGACCCTCTTCCTTGCCGGCATCGGCCCCGGCCTGTTCCTGGCAGGCGTCTTCACAATCTACGGCATGCTCTATGCCCGGTTCTCCGGTCTCTACCAGCCGGTCTCCGCGGCAACCTGGAAGGAACGCGGGCGGGCCACACTCGGCGCCCTGCCGACCCTCCTGCTCGCGGCCGCCGTGGTCGGCTCGATCTATCTCGGGATCGCCACCCCGTCGGAAAGCGCCGGACTCGGCTTCGTGGTCGCGCTCCTCATCACCTTCGCCATGGGCCGGATGGACTGGCCGAAGCTGAAGGCGGCGGTCGAGGCCTCGCTGAAGACCTCGGTCATGGTGCTGATCATCGTCGCCGGCGCGAAGGTCTTCTCCTACGCCATCACCCTCTACCTGATCCCGCAGACCATTTCCTCGCTGCTGACCGAGAGCATCTCCACGCCCGCCCTCTTCATGCTGGCGGTCGGCGCGGTGCTGCTGCTCATGGGCTTCTTCCTCGAGAGTCTCTCGATGCTGCTCATCATGGTGCCGGTGATGCTGCCGGCAGTGCTCGACATGGGGATCGATCCGGTATGGTTCGGAATCTTCTTCGTGGTGCTGATCGAGACCGCGCTGATCACGCCGCCGGTGGGAATGAACCTGTTCGTCATACAGGCCGTCGCCAAGGCCCGCCTGGAGGACGTCGCGCGCGGCGCCGTGCCGTTCGCCGTCTTCATGTTGCTGACGGCGGTGCTGCTCTGGTTCTGGAAAGATCTTGCGCTCTATATCCCGTACCAGCTGATGCGGTGATCCCGTTCCGGTTTCACTGGCCGAGCAGCCAGGCCCGTGCGGCATCAATATCGTCGAATCCCCGGACACGGCCGTCGGTAATCTTTTTCAGCGCGGAAGAGGCGGAACCGAACACGTCATATTCTGCCGGCGCCCCCTGGTAACCCGGCAGCACGACCGCCTCGCGCGTGAGACCTCCGGCGATCACACGCGGAAACACATGCTCCGCCAGCCATGCGTCGGAATGCTGGAAACCGGAGTTCAGAAAACGCAGATCCGCAAGCCAGAGGCGAAAGCCGCCTTGTTCGAAGCGCTCGCAGATGAACTCGAGCACGGTCCGGAACTGTTGCTCCGTTTCAAAACCGCCGAACCAGGTATCGGAGATCAGGCCTATTTCGGGATTTTGCCCGACCACTGCATATACCCGGCCGGACGGGAGGCGGAATTCCCGGATATCGACGATACTGAACAGCGACCTTACGTCTGCCCGGGTCTCCTCGGCTTGAGAGATCACGCACACCTCCGCGTCTGACGACACTCAATGACGACAGGTCCGGTCGCACGCCCGAACCGAGTCAGTTGGCCGCATTCTCAGCCTTGCCAGATCAGTCCGGGAGCGAGACCGCGCCGTAGAAGAAGCGTACCTCCGATGTCGGCTGGCCGAAATGGGCCTCAAAGACCTTCAGAATCTGGCCGGAACGGTAAAGCTTGCTGAGCGCCCGGTCGATCAGCAGGCGAAACTCTTCGTCGCCACGCGGAATCGCCAGTGCATAGGGCTCCAGCGTATAGCTCTTGCGGGAAACCTCGAACTCGCTGAGTTCCCGTTTGCGGACCAGCCCGGCAAGAATCGCGCGGTCGGCGAAATAGGCGTCTATGGTTCCGGCCGAGAGACGGTCCATGCCCCGGTCGTGATTCTCGACGGTCTCGATCGTCACCCCCTCGATCGCCGAGATCGCGCTCTTCATCAGCCAGGCTTCGGCCGTCGTTCCCTTGCGGACCGCGAATGACCTGCCCTGAAGCGCCGTGGACACTACCGCCCGCGAGGCATTGGCCGGGCTGTTCGTCAGCAGAACCTCTTTCAGCAGATCCGGTGCGTCCGTTCGAACCGCCGCCCCAACCCCGGTGATGAAGGTCGGGATCGAGAACGACACCTTCTCACGCCGTGAAAGGGTCGCGGTCGTGGCGCCGCACAGCACGTCGATCTCCCCGGTCGTCAGTTTCTCGAACCGGTTGGACGCATCGACCGGCACGACCGTGCCCTTGAGGTCCCCGATGCCGGAGGTATCGACGATAACGTTCGCGATCAGACCGCATAGATCGACGCTGAACCCGCTCAGTGTCGTCCCGTCCTTGGACGCAAAAGGCGGCGCGTCCGTGCGGATGCCGAGCGCGATGCTCTTCCCGTCGACAATCTTGTCCAGCACGGCGCCGGCATCGGCGCGCGTCGAAGGATTCAGCAAAAACAGAAACGCGGCTAGCACTATAGCCACCGCTCTCCGAAACAACCTCTCCATAACCCTCTCCGACCATTCCGCTCAACGAATGCCACCTTACATTGATGTACCCCCGGGACAAGGCTCGTCTTCCTTGATTCCGCCTGCGGGGCAAGAGCTTGAAAGAATCGGCGAGTGCAATGCGGCGGGTAGCGGCGGCGAAGACTATTTTCCGGCCATCCAGGCGATTGCGTCTTCGATTTTGACAAAAGCCTTCCGCTCCTGCGGAAACCGCTCCATCCGGTAGACCGACCAGAGCCGGGCCAGAAACAGCGCCCCCTGATCGAGGACAAGACTGGCCGATTTTGCGTTGAGCCGTCCCGGATAACGGGCGAGATGGGCGTTCGTTTGTTCCATGTCCCGGGTCGTGTAGTGAGACAGGTCTGCCTCCCTCAGATCCCAGAGCACCGGTACGCCCTGACCGAATTCCGGGTAATGATTCAGCACGCTCATGCCCTGGCCAACCACATCGCCCGTCAGCGGCTTCCGGACGTGAATCATCAGGAAAGTAAAGCCATTCCGGCATATGCGGCAGGTTTCGATCACGCGACCTAATCCCGTATTTTTTTAATAGATTAAGCGCAGCGCAGGATTTTTACAATTTATTTCAGAGAGTTGACAGGGGGTGTTGCAGAGCGACGGCATCCGGGACGGCCGCGGCGAAAAATTCAGTCGGCGGCCTCGACCATCGGAAAGCGGATTACGATCTCCACGCCCTCTCCGGGTACGCTGTCGCAACGTACTGTACCTTTCAGTACCTGCGTGACCAGATTGAACAGGATATGCATGCCGAGACCGCTGCCGCCCTGGCCGCGCTTCGTCGTGAAGAACGGGTCGAAGATCCGCTTCACCGTTTCTTCCGGCATGCCCTCGCCATCGTCCGCATAGGTCAGCTCGAGAACCGCGTCGGACCGGGCAACCGTGATGGAGATCTTTCCGCTGTCCCGTGCCGGGAAACCGTGGATGATCGAATTCATCACCAGATTGGTCAGGATCTGCGCGATGGCGCCGGGATAACTCCGAAGAACGATGTCGTCCGGTCCGGAAATCGAGACCGTCACCCCCTCAGTCCGCAGCTGCGGACTGAGGCTGTCCATGATGTCCTGCAGATATCCGAGCAGGTTGAACGTCCGCTCCTCCTCGCTGGTCTGGTCGACCGCGATGCTCTTGAAGCTCGAAATCAGCTTCGCGGCACGTTCGAGGTTCGCGTCCACCAGTCGCATCCCCTCGACAATCCGGATCAACGAGGCGTCGAACTCGCTTTTCTTGAGCTTTCCGTTCTCGAGCGCCGACATGAGGTCGCTGACCGATCTCGAAACCGTCGAGCCCGCAGTGACACAGACCCCGATCGGCGTATTGATCTCATGCGCGATGCCGGCGACCATCGAGCCGAGCGAGGCCAGGCGCTCGGACTCGATCAGGCTCTGTCTTGCTTCATGCAGTTCGGAAATGTCTGTGGTCGCGCCGACATATCCTTCAAACACGCCGTTCTCCCAAAGCGGAATCGCATTCATGCGGTAGTGCCTTGGAGTTCCCGAAAGGGTTCGCGTCACTTCATAATCCCGGATCGGCTCACGCCTGTTGTAGGCCTCCAACAGCGTTCGTCCGACCTCTTCGCTGTCCCCGACCTCGACGTGATAGTCGGCAAGCTTCATCCCGAGCAGCCGGGACAACGGGAGCCCTCCGGGGGTCGGGAAATTGTCCGAGGACAGATACGTGAACCTCAGGTCTGCATCGCACTCCCAGAACCAGTCTGCGGACGCATGGGCCAGAATCCGGAACCTGCGCTCGTTCACCCTGAGCTCCTGGGTGCGTTCCAGCACCTTTTTTTCGAGGTCGTCCCTCGCGCGCTCGAGTGCGCGCTGGGACTCGATCAGCTCGGTCACGTCGTAGCGCAGGACGCCCAACCCCTGCACCTCGTCGTTGCGATCGACGAGCGGAAAGCGGCTTATCCTGAGATGTACGGGTTTGCCATCGGTTCCGGCCCGCGAGACGACGGAGTCCGCACTCGTGCGCGCCTCCATCATTTCGAGTTCCTGCGCCGTCACACTTGCCGCGTCGTCCTCGATCCCAAGCAGCTCGAACATTTCCGCCGTGGTCCGGCCGACGATCTGCTCCGCGCTCAAGCCGATCTGTTCAAGTGCCGCCTTGTTGGCGCGAACCAGCCGCGTTTCACGGTCCCGGATCATGATCCCGTGTCCGAAGTTGTCGAACAGGTTGCGCAGAAGGTCTTCGGCCTCCTGGTGCCGTCGCTCGAGCGCGCGCCGCTCGGTCACGTCCTGGCGCAAGAGAATGACTCCGCCCTGAGGAACACGGGTCTCGTACGTCAGGCAGGTTCTCTCACCCAATTGCTCCTCGTAAGGAGCGCCGGACGCCTCGAGGTGACTCCGGACACGCTCGTCGACGTAGCGGCGGGTCTCCTCAGGCTCGAGCCCTGCAACGAGCCCGCACTCGGCGATCTCGGAAACAACCTGGCGGAAACTGAGTCCCACAGCGAGATCGGGATCATTCCGGAACGTCGGATTGAACTGCGCGAATTTCCGGTTGCAGATGACAAGTTTGTCATCGCGGTCGAAGATCGCAAATGCTGCCGGCATGGCCATGATGGCCCCCCGCAGGATGGCTTCGAGATGCGCCGCGCGCTCACGCTCCGCAGAGAGGGCGAGCTGGGTCTCTCTCATATCGGTAACATCGATCGCGACGGTGCCGAGTCCGATCACCACACCTCTGTCGTCAAGCGCCGGAAACTTCACCAGAAGCCGGTTGTGCCGGCGCCCGAAACGCTCGACTTCGACCTCAAGTGTCGCGGGCCGGCCGGTTCGCGCCACCTCATTCTCGACGCGCTCGATTTCGGCGCGGTTCCCGGACGATTCGGATATGATCTTTCCGGCGCCCGTTCCGATCACATCGGACAAGGGTTTGCCGTACCATTCGCAATAGGCACGGTTGGCCATGAGATATCGGCCCGTCGGATCCTTCAGGTTCATGCAGACCGGGGAATGCTCGAAGAGCGCGCCGAAGAGGAACTCCGATTCCCTGTGGCGCCGAAGCTCCCGCTCCGCCGTCCGCGATCTGATCGCGAGCGCGACGACCATGGCCGCGGCGATAGCGGCCAGTGCGAGCGCGGCCGCAAGGCCGTTTCCGGCGATCGGACCGACACCGGCCCATTCCAGGACGAGGACGGCCAACAGGACCAGGTTCACCCCGCCGAGGGCGATCGAATATCTGAACATCGGGAGGGCCTCTCCGGAACCGTCAGGCAAAAGTCCACGATCGAGCGTACCTCGACGTTCCTCTACCGGCCAGAATCCAGATGACTTTCAATTTCCCGGGGCTGCAGTGCGGGATGACTCCGCCATTTTTTTCAGGCGCGCAACCTTGGCCCGGTTATCCATGTGCTGTCGAAACTGCAGCCAGGGAAGTACGGCAGTTATGTAGAGCGAGATCCAGATTGCGCCATGCTGCTTGTTCCGGAAATCCCACGGCAGATAGGCTCCCCATACCAGGCCCAGACACAACATTGTCTGGCGCAGGGTTCGCGCGATGGATCGCTGATGGGGCCGCGCCCAGCTTACGTAGGTCTGATAGCGCCAGTAGGCGTTGGCGATCGACTTGAAAGTGTCCCGGCGCAAATGGTGGACGTATGCACTGGGCAAATAGCGCAATTTCGCATCCGGGATTTTTGCGTAGATCTTCCTGCAGATCTCGAAATCTTCACCGTTGGTTCTCAGTACGGGGGGATAGCGACCGGCGGCCTCAAGGGCACTGCGGCGAAACACCGTATTCGCCCCGAAGAGAAAACGCGGATTCTCCACCACGGATTGCCCGTAGTGCTGGCGCATGTGATAGGTCCGCCAGCGATCTGCAATGGTGCCGCGCTCGGTCTCGTTCACCGCACCGGCGACACCGCATAGATCCGGACTGCGCTCCATTTCCTCTGCCAGAATCCGGAGCCAATGCGGGTCGGCCGCGCAGTCCGAGTCGATCGACGCGATCAGATCGCCCTTGGTGAACCGAACGCCGGTGTTGCGCGCGGTCGCGAGCCCCTTGTTGACGGCATGCTGAACAATCCTGACTCCGGGATAGCGCTTGGCGATCTTGAGAGTCCGATCCTTGCTGCCGTCATCAATGACCAGGATCTCATCCGGTTTGCGCACTTGGGCAATCAGCGACGCGAGACAAGCGCCGATCGTGCGTTCCGCGTTGTAGCAGGGGACGTAGACGGAGATTTTCAGAGACACGCGACAACCTGTTTCAAATCTGGACGCGACCCCCAATCGGCGCTCGCCGGGCGGAGGTCCCTGCAAGGCATAATAGCAGTTGGGAGCAGCAGAACACGACCGCAGCACCTGCGGTGGCTTATAGAACTGTTCGCTGACTTCCGGAAACAGGAAATCTGACCGCTCACGACATTGGCGGATGAGCCGCCGAGCGTCCGTCTAGTACCGAGACGGCCTGGAACGCAAACGAGCCCGCCTGAGGCGGGCCCGCTCGACCTTAGGATTCACGCGAATGCTCAGCTCGCCTTGGCGAAGAGCTCTCCGACATAATCCCAGTTGACCATGTTCTCGATGAACGCCTTCACGTAATCCGGGCGACGGTTGCGATAGTCGATGTAGTAGGAATGCTCCCACACGTCGCAGCCGAGCAGCACGGTCTCACCGTAGGCCATCGGGCTCTCGCCATTCGGCGTCTTGGTGACCTTCAGCTTGCCGTCGCTGCCCATCGCGAGCCAGCACCAGCCGGAACCGAACTGGGTCACGCCGGCCTCGATGAACGCGGCCTTGAAAGCGTCGACCGAACCGAGATCCTCGACGATCTTCTTTTCCAGCGCACCCGGGATGGCGCCGCCGCCGTTCTTCTTCATCATCTGCCAGAACTGGACGTGGTTCCAATGCTGGCTGGCATTGTTGAACAGACCGGTCATCTTTTCCTTGTAGGCGGTCTGAACGATCTCCTCGACGGACTTGCCTTCGAGACCGGTGCCTTCGAGCAGCTTGTTGCCGTTGGTCACGTAGGCCTGGTGGTGCTTGTCGTGGTGAAACTCGAGCGTTTCCTTCGACATATACGGCTGAAGCGCTTCGTAATCGTAGGGAAGGGCAGGCAGTTCGAGGGCCATTTCGGTCTCCTGTCTTTTCGAATGTGATCTCGCCGGAAGCCGGCTGCGCATTGGTCATGCCAGCAAAACGTTTCCAATGTGCGCCAGTTCTCCCTTGAAGGTGACTTAATTCACATTGGCCGAAATGCAAAGGGAAACAAACTGGACAATTCGGGGACGGACCCGTGCAATAGGATCAAAGGTTGGGAGAAGTCGGGCATGTTGATAGCCGAAATCACGGATACGCATCTGATGGATGGCGGGCTTCCGGCCTATGGGTCGATCGACACCAGAGCGTTTCTGGAAGCGGCCGTCGACAAGCTGGCCTCTCTCTCGCCGCGCCCCGATGTACTGCTGGTCGCGGGGGACGTCTCCGAGGACGGAACCGCGGGTTCCTACCGGATCTTCCGCGAAATCGTCGCTCGCCTCGGAATACCGGTCTTTGTGGTTCCAGGAAACCACGACGCCCGGGAGAACATGCGATCCGCTTTCTTGGCGGATGGCTACCTGCCGTCAGAGGGGCATCTCGACTATATCGCCGAGATCGGGCCGCTGACCCTGATCGCACTCGACACCCTGGTCGAAGGCGAAGTGCATGGAGAGATCGCCCCGGAGCGTCGGGACTGGCTCGAATCCGCCCTCCACGAGACACGGAATCGCCCGGCGATCGTCATGCTGCATCACCCGCCTTTTGCAACCGGCACGAAGATGGACGAGATCGGCTGCCGCGACGGCGACGCCCTTGCGGCGGTGATCCGGCGGTTCGACAATGTGGAGATCGTGCTCGCGGGGCATTTTCACCGCTCCGTGCACCGGCGCTGGGCCGGGACGGCCGCAAATATATGCTCCTCGACGGCGCACCAGATGGGACTCGACCTCGCGCATGCGCCCGGTTTCAAGGTGTTCATGGAGCCGCCGCAGGTCCAGCTGCTGCATTGGCGGCCCGAGACCGGGCTCGCGGTCCATCAGGTCCCGATCGGCGATTATGAGTGCGTGCACGAGGGCAGATAACCGGACTGCCCCACTTTCCCCAACCCGTGATTGCCGCCCGCGCCGGAGCGTGTAAACTCCGGCGCCATGACATCCGGATATCCCCTTGATCTTACCCGCCGCCAGCCGAACATCTACGGCTTCAGCGGGCTCGACCGCAGCGCCCATCTCCGCGAGGAGGAGGGCTGGCTGGAAAGGCTTGTCGGCGACGAAGGCACCCGGCTGGTGCCGGTCTGGCGCAGCCGCTCTCTGGTCCTCGGCGCGGACAGTGAAACCCCAGCCGCGGCGCTCCTGAACGCACGGGAGTTCACTGTCCTCGTCGAACGTTCCGAAACCGTCATCTTCCTCGGCAACCGCGGCAGCGAGGCGCATGTGGCGGTCGACCTTTCCCATCTGGAAGAAGACGAGGCGGCTCGCCTGGTCAGCGGCGCGGGTGAATTCCTCGACCTCCGTCAGGTCGGCCCTGTCCTGGAGCGCTTCGAGGGTTCGATCCTCGCCTATGCCCGGGGCCTGATGCACTGGCACCAGCGCCACCGCTATTGCGGCGTCTGCGGCGCCTCGACCCGAATATCGAAAGGCGGCCACCAGCGCAATTGCAGCAACGAGAGCTGCCGCACCCCGGCTTTTCCGCGAACCGACCCGGCGGTCATCATGCTGGTCCATGATTCGGCCGGAGAGAACGCCCTTCTCGGGCGCCAGGCGGTCTGGCCGGAAGGGCGCTACTCCACCCTCGCCGGCTTCGTCGAGCCGGGCGAGACCCTGGAGGAGGCCGTCGCGCGCGAGGTCTACGAGGAGACCGGCGTCGAGGTGCGCGACGTGCGCTACCATTCCTCCCAGCCCTGGCCCTTCCCCGCCTCGATCATGCTCGGCTTCCATGCCGAAGCGAAGACGACGGAGATCCACCGCCGCGACGAGGAACTCGAGGACGCGCAATGGTTCAGCCGCGAGGAGCTGCTGGACTTCCGCTCCCTGGGCAAGGCCCTGCCGAGCAGGGATTCCATCGCCCGCCGCCTGATCGAGGACTGGCTCGCGGGAGAGGCCTGAGCCGGATCTAGTCCCTTTCCGGCTCGCCTTCGGCCAGCCCGTCCATCTGCACCGCGAGATCGATGTCGAGACGCGTCAGGCCACCTGCGTCGTGGGTGCTCAGCGTCACATCGATCCGGTTGTAGACATTGAACCATTCCGGATGGTGATCCATCTCCTCGGCGATTTCCGCAACTCTCGTCATGAACGCAAAGGCATCCCTGAAATTGCCGAAGCGGTAGCTGCGTGAAATGGCGTCGCGGCCCTCGACCGGACTCCAGTCCGGCAGTCCCGCAAGAGCCTGGTCCCGTTCCGCCCCGGCCAGCTTCTTGACCATGTCGGCCTCCTTCCCCGAGGTTCGGCTTCCATGCTAGCGCAAAACCCGCGTGCCGGTTATAGCCTTGCCATGACCAAATTGATCGAACCGCCCAGTCTCGACGATATCGAACGTCTCGCGCGCGAGGCTTTCGCGACGATTCCGGATGCGTTGCGCGCACAGACCGGGGACGTGACCTTTCTGGTCACCGATTTCGCCGAAGAGGACGTGCTGGACGAGTTCGGGGCCGAAAGCCCGTTCGAGATCCTCGGTCTCTATGCCGGGATCCCTTTCGGCGAGGCGGAGACCGTGGCGAGTCCGTCCGACCTTAACCGCATCTTTCTCTACCGCCGGCCCATCCTCAACTACTGGTGCGAGAGCGGCGAGGATCTGCAGAGCATCGTCCGCCATGTGCTGATCCACGAAATCGGTCATCACTTCGGCTTCTCCGACGACGACATGGAAGCGATAGAGGCCGCGGCGGACTGACGGCCCGCGGCGGCGCCTCGGCGCGGATTGTCGCAGGCATGCCGCTTGTCTTGAGTGTCGCGTCAAAAGATGCATATTAAATTCATCTTATTTCGAGGGAGACCTCCGATGAATATTGAACCGATCCGCAGCGCCCCCGAAAGGCGGGCGGAACTCCAGGCCCAGGCCGCCGCGCTCGGAATCGACGAGGCCTACATCGACCGTCTCGTCGAGGCTTTTTACCGTAAAGTCCGACAGGACGGGATGCTCGGCCCGGTCTTCGCGCGCCGGATTGTGGACTGGAGCCCGCATCTCGCACGCATGAAGGCGTTCTGGGGCTCGGTGGCCCTCAATAGCGGACAATATTCCGGCAAGCCGGTGCCGGCGCACCTGGCGCTGAAAGAGGTCCGTCACGCGCATTTCGAACGCTGGCTCGCGCTCTTCCAGGAGACGCTGGAAGAGACCGCCCCGACGCCCGGCGCGGTGTTCCATTTCATGGAGCGCGCACAGCGGATCGCCACCAGCCTGCAGCTCGCCATGTTCGGCCTGCCGGAGCTGCAGACGCCGAAAGGAGACGGCAAATGATCGTTCTCAAGATCGTCACCATGCTGGCCCTCGCCGCGACGGCCGGCTTCTTCCTGATCTATCTGACGGCGCTCGAGACCGGCAGCCGCGAGGATGCCCGTCTCGGTCGGAAATCCTTTCTCGACGAGACCGGCGGCGCGCTGGTCTTCGCCGCGCGCGGCGCCTTCTTTGGCTGGATCGCCCTGCTGGTCGCGCTGACCGCCGTGAACGCGGTCGGCTGAGAGGAGACATCATGAAACATCGCCTCCCCCTCTGGCGCCGGATCGGTCCGATCGTCCTGCTCTGGATCGCCGCCCCCTTGCCGCTCTATATCTGGGCCGGACTCGCACTCGCCCTCGGGCTCCGATGAGCGCCCCGGCCCCGATGCCGCCGGCGCTCCCGGCAGGCGCCCGGCACTACAGCAGCTCGCCGCACTTCACGGAAATCACCACGCCGGCGAAACTGACGGAGCTGCATCGGACCAAGCCCGGCGTCTGGGGCCGGCTGGTCGTGGATCAGGGCACCCTCATCTTCGTCGAGCCGGACCCTTGGGGAACGGAGCAGAGAGTTGGCGCGGGCGAGACCGTCATCATCGTCCCGGAGCGCCCGCACCGCGTGGCTCTCGACGGTCCGGTACGTTTCCTTATCGAATTTTACCGGGAGTGACCGCGCCATGCGACTCAACGTGCAGACGGACTACGCCCTGCGCCTGCTAATGCATCTCGCTGTCAGCACCGACCGACTCGTCACCATCCAGGAAGCAGCTGACCGCTTCCGGATCTCGAAGAATCACCTGATGAAACTCGCCAATGCGCTCGGCCGTGACGGGTTCGTCGAAGCTGTGCGCGGTCGCCGTGGAGGTCTTCGCCTGGCCCGCCCGGCCGAAGAGATCACAATCGGCGAGGTGGTGCGCCGGATGGAAAACGATTTCGCTCTCGTCGAGTGCTTCCAGGCCGGAGGCAACGAATGCCTGATCACACCGGCCTGCCGTCTCAAGGGCGTGCTGCACCGCGCAGTCGATGCCTTTCTCGCGGAGCTCGATCGCTGCACGCTCGACGGGCTGGTGAAAACGAACGAACCGCTGCGCCTGCTTCTCGCCTGAAAAGGCCTCAGGTGACCCCGCGGCCGAGCCAGACGGCGCGGCCGGTATTTTCCTCCGGCGGCAGCGCAATCGGCGTGAACCCCGCGCGCCTCCAGAAGGCGAGGCCTCCGGCATTTCCGGGATTGACGCCGACATGGACGCGTCGCGCGCCGGCCTCCCGCACGCGCGGATACCAGGCTGCCAGCAGTCGGGAGCCGATCCCGCGGCGCTGCAGGCGCGGCAGCAGGTTCATGTGCAGGTGGCCGGGATGGTCCGCGACCACCGCGTCCGGGACCACACCCTCCGGATGGTGAATGCGATGCGCCCGCTTCGTGTCCGCATCCCACGCCGGATCAGGCACCGGCCCCGGATCGGGATAGCGCCGGCGCAGTGGCGGCCACCAGTCCCGCTCCTGCCGGGCCTCGAAGGCCCGCGTGTCCGCGCTGCCGACCAGATAGCCCGCGACACCCTCATCATCCACCGCGACGAGACAGAGATCCGGCAACAGCACCGCATAGGGAGCGACATAGACATGCCCCATGATTTCCGGATCGCGGTAGAGCCGGCGCGCATCCCCGCCCGCATCTCCCGTCAGAAGCGAGATCCGGTAGAGCGCGGGAAGATCTTCTTCGCGATAGGTCCTGATCCGGACCGCCATCCTCAACGCCGTCCGAAGAGTTTCTCGATATCGTTGAGCGAGAGCGAGACATAGGTCGGGCGGCCGTGATTGCACTGACCGGAGTGGGGCGTCGCCTCCATCTCGCGCAGCAGCGCGTTCATTTCCTCGACCGTCAGACGCCGGCCCGACCGGACCGAGCCGTGACAGGCGATGGTGCCGCAGATATGCGCCAGCCGGTCCTTAAGCGCCATCGCCTCGCCGAACTCGGTCAATTCCTCTGCAAGGTCGCGCACCAGGCCCTGCACGTCCGCCTCGCCCATCAGGGCCGGGACCTCGCGAACGACCACCGCACCGGCCCCGAACGGCTCGAGCACGAGGCCGAGCTCGGCGAATTCCTCCGCCCGCGCGCCAAGCCTGTCGACCGCGCCCTCGTCCAGCTCGACCACTTCCGGGATCAGCAGCATCTGCCGCTTGATGCTGTCCGCCTCGAGCGCCTTTTTCATCCGCTCGTAGACCAGCCGCTCATGCGCGGCGTGCTGGTCGACGATGACCATCCCCTCGCCGGTCTGCGCGACGATATAGTTCTCGTGCAGCTGCGTCCTGGCGGCGCCGAGCGGATGGTTCTGCAGCGCCGCGCTTTCCGGCGCGTGCGTCTCGACCCGCGCCTGCGGCGCGCTATCCTCCATCATGCCGCCGATCGGAGCCTGATAGGCCATCGCCGCTTCCGCCATGCCGCGCGGCGCGCCTGTCTGCGAATAGCTCGGCGGCTGCCATTGATAACCGGGCGTGCCCGGGGGGCCCTGCTCGGCCGAGCGGCCCAGCGCGCCGAGGGCGGCGTTCGAGACCGTGGTCGAGGCCCTGTGGCCAGCGGCGGTCAGCGCATGCTTCAGCGCCCCGACGATCAGACCGCGGACAAGTCCCGGTTCGCGAAACCGGACCTCGGTCTTGGCCGGATGGACGTTCACGTCCACCGCTTCCGGCGGCACGTCGAGGAACAGCGCCAGCATCGGATGACGGTCGTGCGAGATGAAATCCATGTAGGCGCCGCGCACCGCGCCGTAGAGCAGCTTGTCCCGCACCGGCCGACCATTGACGAAGAGGAACTGATGGCTGGTGGTGCGCTTGTTGATGGTCGGCAGGCCGGCATAGCCGGAGAGGCGGATGCCCTCGCGCTCCGCCTCGATCGGCAGCGCGTTGTCCTCGAAATCACGCCCCATCACGGCGCCGAGCCGGACGAGCCGCGCCTCGAACAGATCGCCCGTCGCCTCGTTGAGGCGCAGGCTCGTGCGCGTACCGTCGCCGAGCGAAAAGGCAACATGAGGATGCGCCATCGCCAGCCGTTCGATGACGTCGACCGCATGGCTGTATTCCGTCCGCGCCGCCTTCAGAAATTTCAGCCGTGCAGGCGTTGCGTAGAAAAGATCGCGGACCTCGATCCGCGTGCCCTGGCCGAGCGCCGCCGGTTCCGCCACGCCGACCCGGCCGCCCTCTACGGAAAGGCTCCAGGCGCTGTATTCCGGTCCCGCCGCGGCGGCGCGCGTGGTGATCGTCATCCGGCTTACCGCACCGATGGACGGCAGTGCCTCGCCCCGGAATCCGAGGCTCATGATGTTGGTCAGGTCCTCGCCCTTGAGCTTGGAGGTGGCGTGCCGCTCGACCGCGATCTCCAGCTCCTCGCGGGTCATGCCGATGCCGTTATCGGTGATGCTGATCGCGGTACGCCCGCCGTCCCGCATGACGATGTCGATTCGCGTCGCCCCGGCGTCGAGCGCGTTCTCGACCAGCTCCTTCACCGCGCTCGCGGGGCGTTCGACCACCTCGCCGGCGGCGATCCGATTGACCAGTCCGTCGGGGAGGCGGCGGATCCGCCCGATGCGTTCGTCAGTTCGTTGCGCGACCGCGCTCACCCGCCCATCTCCGCAAGATAGCGCCGCGCCAGCACCTTGCCCTGCTCCACCGCCGGCTGGTCGAAGGCATCGACGCCGAAGAGATCGGCGGCGATCATGGTCTCGAGGAAGAAATGCATCATCAGGGCGCCGACGCTCTCCTCGTCCACCTTCGCTGTGCGGATGATCCGGGTCGGGCGCCCGTTGGCGATCAGGGTCTCAGCCGTCGCCCGTTGTTCCGCGTCGAGCAGATCGCCCATGGTCCGGCCCTCGAGATACGTGAGCTCTGTCCCCATCAGCTCGGTCGCACTGCCGTTCACCCGGCCGCCGGTATTGGCGACGTCGCTCTGTACGATGGTGACGAGTTTGTCGCGCGGCCCGTCGAGGAAGAGCTGCAGGGCGCTGTGCTGATCGACGGCGCCAAGCGCGCCGATCGGCGTGGTGCCGTTGCCGGCCTTGCCGAGACTCTCGGCCCAGAGCTGCGTGTACCAGTCGCCGATCCGGTCGAGCCGGTCGCTGTAGGGCATCAGCACGCTCTGGGTCACGCCGCGCTCGCGCAAGAGGCCGACATTGATCATCGCGCCGACCGCGGGCGCACTTTCCTCCGGCCGGTTCGCATCGAGCGCAGCCGCAGTCACGGCCGCCGCCCCGCGCCGGATCGCGCGCGCGTCGAGACCGACGATCATCGCCGGAAGAAGCCCGTTCAGGGTGAGGCCGGAATAACGCCCGCCGATTTGCGGATCGTGATCGAGGCACGGGCAGCCGACCTTCTCCGCGAACTGGCGGAGCGGGCGGGCGCCCGGCTCTGTCACGGCGATGAAGTGCCGCGCCGGATCGAGTCCGGCCTCGACGAAGGCGTCGTGCAGCAGGAGCGTCTGGCAGAGCGTTTCCGCCGTCCCGCCGGATTTCGAAATCGCGATCACCGCGGTCCGCGCGAAATCCACCCTCTGGTAGATCGCCGTGAAGGTCGCCGGATCGATATTGTCGAGGAAGTGCAGCCGCGGCGCATTTGGCGAAAAGGCCTCCCCCTTCTCTGCCAGCCGGCAGATCGTCGCCCCGCCGAGGCTGGAGCCGCCGATGCCGAGGATCAGAACGTCGGCCGCGCGCCGGCGGATATCGTCGGCAAGCGATTCGGCGAGTTCGAGATCGTCGGTACGCGACGGCAGGGACAGCAGCGGCAATTCGCCGTTTTCCCGCTTCCGGCGCAACCCTTCGAGCGACACCGCGGCCGGCTCCGCGAGCGCGGCGAAAGCGGCGCCGGGCAGGCCGCCCGGCCCGAGCTTGCTCTCGAATGTCGCGGAAAAATCATGCCGGAGTGGCCCGGCCGTCAGATGAAACGCTTTCATGGGGAGCGAATCTAGCAGATGCGCTGCGGGCGAACCACCTTCGGAACGGCGCTCTTCCGGATCCGCTCGCGGTTCTCCGGCGCCCTCAGGAGCGCGGCTCCGGGACCGGGGCCGTGGCTTTCAGATCCTTCGGCTGCCCGACCACGACGAAGGTCAGTTCGTCCGCGTGGAACAGACGTTTCGCAACCCGCCTGAGGTCCTCCATCGTGACCGAATCGATCCGTTCCGGGCGATCCTCCAGATAGTCGAGCGGCCGGTTGTTCCGCTGCAGCGAGACCAGCATCCCGGCGATCGGCGCCGAGCTGGTGAGCTGCATCGGGAAGGAGCCGTTGATGTACGTCTTCGCGTCCCGCATCTCCTGCTCGGTCGGTCCGTTCTCCGCCATCTCGGCCCAGAGCTCCCGGACCAGCCGGATAGTCTCGGCGACCTTGTCGTTGCGGGTAGAGACCCCTCCCATGACCATCTGCGCGCCGTCGAGCGGCAGGCTGTAGGCGTAGATGCCGTAGGTGAGGCCGCGTTTCTCGCGGATCTCCTCCGTCAGGCGGGAGCCGAAGCCACCGGCCATGATCTCCATGAGGATGGCGGCCGCGAAGCGGTCCGGATCGTCGCGCGGGATCCCCCGATGGCCGAACACGACGACGGATTGCGGCACCGCCTGTTCGACCACGAAGGTCTCTCCGGCGGCGCTGAGTTCAGCGGCCTCCGGCGGCGTGGGTGCCGGTGTGTCCGGCAGGGGACCGAAGGTCCGGTCGAGCAGCAGGCCGAGCCGCTCCGGGTCGATATCGCCCACCACGCCGATTTCCATCTGGTCGCGGGTCAGGACCCTGCCTGCGAAGGCCTTCAAGTCGGCGGTGGAGATGCGGGCGATGCTGTCCGCGGTGCCGCCATCGGGCCGGCCGTAGGGATGGTCAGGAAAGGCCGCGCGCCACCAGGTACGGCTGGCAATGGTCTGCGGACGCGTCGCGCTGCGCTTCAGGGAGGAGACGATCTGCGCCCGAATGCGCTCGACGGGCTCCGGGTCGAAGCGCGGCTCGGTCATGGCGAGGCGCAGCAATTCGAAAGCCGTCTCCGAATGCTCCGTCAGGGTCTGCAGCCGGGCGCCGAAGCCGTCCCGACCGGCATTGAAACCAAGGCTGATGACGCGGTGCTCGAGCTGCCGCCGGAAAGCCTCGCTGTCATAGGGGCCCGCGCCCTCGTCGAGCAGTGCCGCGACCATGTCCGCGAGACCCTCCTTGCCGTCCGGGTCCGCCGCCGCGCCGCCCTTGAAAGAGGCGGAGAGCGTGATGATCGGGTTCTTGTGATCCTCGACCAGCCAGGCCTCGATCCCGCCCGGGCTGACCACGCGCTGGATCTCGATCGCCTCGGCGCCGCCCCAGCGGCCGAGGACGAGAAGGGTGCCGAGTGCGAGAACGGCGGCACGGTAGAATGTTCGTGTCATGAGGGTTTCCTCAGCTCGCCGGTTTCGGACGCAGGACGCTGGTGACATGGCCCGGCTTCGTAAGTACCGCGCGCGCCGCCTCCATCACCTGCTCGGCCGTGACCGCGCCGACTTCCTCCGGCCAGCTCTCGATCTCGTCAATCGTCCGGCCGATCGCCAGCGCCCGGCCGACGGCATGGGCCGGCGCGGTGACGCTGTCGCGGGCATAGACCGCGCTCGCCTTCATGCTTTTCACCGCACGTGCGACTTCCGCCGGGTCGACACCGTCGCGCAGGATTGCCTGCAGTTCGGCCTCGACTGCCTTTTCCAGATCCTCGACGGTGTGGCTTTCGGCGGGCACGCCGTAGAATCCGAAGGTGGAGGGGCCGATCTCGCCGCCGCCGCTGAAGGCGCCGACGGAGAGCGCGATCTTCTGCTCGATCACCAGTTTCTTGTAGAGCCGACTGGTCGCGCCGCCGCCGATCACCTCGGCCAGCACGGAAAGCGGCATCACGTGGCGGCTGTCGCCCCAGAACCGGCTCGGTGCCAGCCAACGCCGCGTCCAGCTCTCCTGCGCGGCGAGCGGATGCACGAGCTCCACCCGCCGGGCGGAGATCTGTTCCGGTTCCTGCGGCCGCACCCGCTCCGGAACCGGGCGGGACGGGATCGCGCCGTAGTATTTCTCCGCCAGCGGTTTCAGCCGCTCCATCGTGATGTCGCCGGCGACAACGAGAATGGCGTTATTCGGGGCATACCATTTGCGGTAGAAGGCAAGCGCGTTCTCCCGGGTCAGCGCCTCGATCTCGTGCGCCCAGCCGATCAGCGGACGGCGGTAGGGGTAGTTCAGATAGAGCGCCGCGTTCGTGCGTTCGCCCAGCAGCGCGGCCGGGCTGTTGTCGACCCGCGAGCGCCGCTCCTCCAGCACCACCTGCCGCTCCGCCGCGACTTCGTCCGGGTCCAGCGTGAGGTTGGTCATACGGTCGGCTTCCATCTCCATCACCAGCGGCAGCTTGTCCGAGGCGATGGTCTGGAAATAGGCCGTATAGTCGTATCCGGTGAAGGCGTTGCCCTGACCGCCGTTGCGCGAGACGGTGCGGGAGAATTCGCCGGACGGCACCTTCTCGGTGCCCTTGAAGAGCAGATGCTCGAGAAAATGCGCGAGTCCGGTTTCGCCCGGCGCCTCGTCGGCGCCGCCGACTTTGTACCAGACCATATGCGTGACCACGGGAACCCGCTGGTCGGTGATGGCGACCACCTGCATGCCGTTCGGCAGGGTGAAGCTCTCGGGTTCGTAAACCTTTGCCCCGGCAGTTCCTCCGGAGACCAGGATGCATAGGAACGCGGCAAGGAGGAGGTGTGCGCCTCTTCCGGATGCCAGAAGTCTCACGGGATCGTCTCCTGGGTTACTGCGCCGGCGATGCGGCTATCGATCCTTCGAGATATGGAAAGGTTTGCGGCAGGAACAAGGCCGCACCCGCGGCCCATCCCGGAAAACGATCTAGTCGAACAGGCCCTTGCGCTTGCGCTCGATGACCGGGGTTTCGCCGGCGGTCGGCGCATTGCCCAATGCCGCGTTCTCCTGCAGGCGCTTCTTCTCCGCCTCGGCATCGACGACGACGCCTTTCGGGGCCGGGTCGCGCCAGAACAGGAGATTGTCGATCAGGTATTCCTCTTCGTAGACGAAGCTCTTGGTCTCCTGATTGACGATATTCCGGATGCCGGGTTCGGCCTCTGCGGTGCGCAGCAGCTGGCGCATTTTCGACTCGCCCGGCGTCTCGCGCGAGACGGGAGCGCTCGGAGCGGACGCGGGCACGGTGCCCGCGGTGCCGGAAACCGTGCTCTGGTTTCCGCCGCCCAAGACAAGACGTTCGGCGGATTTGGTCACGTCGCGCTCCTGCGGGCGCGGCTCGCCCGGGGTCGGCGGGCGAAGGGCGAAATTCGGCGGCAGACTGAGTGGCGGACGCGCCACGACCGCGAATTCGTCGGGAGACTGCTTCTTGTTGCCGATCGCCGCCTGGATATCGCTGCAGGCCTGCAGGCCGAGCGTACCGACGCAAAGGGTGAGTCCCAGGACCCTGCCGAGGCTCAACATGCCAATTTTACTCCGGTCTCTCGCTTTCCGCGTCACTCGCCGTTC
Organism: Nisaea sp.; assembly: GCF_965216895.1. Taxonomy (GTDB): domain Bacteria; phylum Pseudomonadota; class Alphaproteobacteria; order Thalassobaculales; family Thalassobaculaceae; genus Nisaea. The sequence goes on along the minus strand of NZ_OZ244205.1, from coordinate 3,375,780 downwards.
CCCTTCGAGATATGGGGATCGGTTCCCCGCGAGTCACCCTGAAAGCTGTCGAACAACAAAAACACCACGCCGATGGATATCGCACTATCGGCAATATTGAAAGCCGGCCAGTGATACCCGGCCACATGCCAGTCGATGAAATCCACCACGGCGTGGAAGCGGATCCGGTCGATCACGTTGCCGATCGCGCCGCCGATGATCAGCCCGAGCGAGATGCGGAGCAGCGGGCTTGTCGCCTTAGACAGCCAGACCGCGAGACCAACCACAACCGCCATGGCGAAGGCCGAGAGGTAATAGGGCGTCATCGGATCGTCGCTCGCCATCAGACCGAAGCTGACGCCGCGATTCCAGACCGCGACCAGGTTGAAGAACGGCGTCACCTCGACCACCCGTCCGTCCCGGAACAGGGTCGAAAGCGCCCACTGCTTGGTTGCCTGGTCGGCAAGTACGACCAGCAGGGCCAGAAGGCCGCCGAGCGCGAGGCTGCGTCTTGCGGTGTCCGCCACCAGTCTATTCGGCGGCGGTTTCGAGGGAACCGACCGCGTCTGCGCAGCGCCTGCAGACCGGCGGATCCGTCACTTCCGGCAGCACTTTCCAGCAGCGCTCGCACTTGCCGCCCTCGGCCAGGGCCGGGACCACACCGACACCGTCGACATCTTCGAGGCGGAAGGCCTCCGCCGGTGCCTCGCCGACCGTCAGTTCGGCGCCGGAAGTGATGAAGAGTTCGGCCGCGTCGAGCCCTTCGAACGCCTTCAGGGCGGCCTCGGTCACATAGACCTTCGGCGCCGCCTGCAGGGAGGAGCCGATCCGCTTCTGGTTGCGTTCGATCTCCAACGCTCCGGTGACGACCCGGCGGACAGTGCGGATCTCGGCCCAGCGCGCCGCCACGGCGTCGTTTCGCCACTCGGCCGGGGTCTCCGGGAAGGTGCGCAGATGCACCGACTCTTCCGGACCGGTGCCGCGGGTCATCCAGGCTTCTTCCGCTGTGAAGCAGAGAACCGGCGCGAGCCAGGCGGTGAGCCGGCTGAAGATCTCGTCCAGTACGGTCCGCGCAGCCCGGCGGCGGACCGAATCCGGCCGGTCGCAATAGAAGCTGTCCTTGCGGATATCGAAATAGAAGGCCGAAAGATCGACGGCGCAGAAATTGTGCAGCTGGGTGAACAGCGTGTGAAAATCGAACGCATCGACCCGGTCGCGGATCATCGCGTCCAGCTCCCAGAGCCGGTGCAGCACCCAGCGCTCCAGTTCCGGCATCTCGGCGACCGGCAGGCGCTCTGCCTCGGTGAAGCCGTCGAGATTGCCGAGCAGGTAGCGCAGCGTGTTGCGCAGGCGGCGATACTGGTCGGCCTGGTGCTTCAGGATCTCCTTGCCGATGCGCAGATCCTCGGAATAGTCCGAGTTCACCACCCAGAGGCGCAGGATGTCGGCGCCGCTCTGGTCGATGACGTCCTGCGGCGCGGTCACGTTGCCGAGCGACTTGGACATCTTGCGACCGTTCTCGTCGAGCACGAAGCCGTGCGTCAGCACCGCGTCGTAGGGCGCCCGGCCGCGGGTGCCGCAGCTTTCCAGCAACGAGGAATGGAACCAGCCGCGATGCTGGTCCGAGCCCTCGAGATAGAGGTCTGCCGGCCATTTCAGTTCCGGACGCGCCTCAAGCACGAAGGAGTGGGTCGAGCCGCTCTCGAACCAGACCTCGACGATGTCCCTGTTCTGCTCGTAATCGTCGGCGTTGTAGTCGTTGCCGAGGAAGCGGGACGGCTCGCTGGAAAACCAGGCGTCTGAGCCTTCCTGCTCGAAGATGTCCGCGATCCGGTCGATGACCTTCTGGTCGCGCAGCATCTCGCCCGTCTTCTTCTCGACAAAGACCGGGATCGGCACGCCCCAGGCGCGCTGGCGGCTGATGCACCAGTCCGGCCGCTGCTCGATCATCGAGCGCAGACGGGTCTGTCCCGCCTGTGGGACGAAGCGGGTCTCGTCGATCGCCTTGAGCGCGTTCAGCCGAAGCTCGTTCGTCTCCATCGAGATGAACCATTGCGGCGTGTTGCGGAAGATCAGCGGCGCCTTGGAGCGCCAGGAATGCGGATAGGAGTGGGTGATGCTGCCTCGCGCCAGGAGACCGCCCGCATCGCGGATGATGGCGGAGATCTTCAGGTTGTCTTCCAGCACGTGCATCCCGGCGAACACCGGGACATGGTCGTAGAACACCCCGTCGTCGCCGACCGTCTGCGGGATCTCGAGGCCGTGCGCACTGCCGAGCACGAAATCGTCGGCGCCATGGCCCGGGGCGATATGCACGAAGCCGGTGCCCGCCTCGGTGGTGACGAAGTCGCCGAGCAGCAGCGGCACGTCGTAATCGTAGCCCTGGCCGCGCAGCGGATGGGCGAGGATCGAGCCGGCGATCTCGGCACCGGTGACCCGGGCGAGTTCCGTGACGGCCTCTATCTTACCGGCCTGTTTGACGGACTCGAGCAGATCGGCGGCGACGACGAGCTTTTCGCCGACCGTGGCAAGGCTGTTCTCGGCGACCTCGGCCACCTCGATCACGACATATTCGAACTCCTCGCCGCCCGCGACCGCACGGTTGCCCGCCATTGTCCAGGGGGTGGTGGTCCAGATCACGACGGAGGCACCCTCGATCGCCGGATGCTTCGGCTCCATCACCTTGAAGCGGACATGGATCGTGGTCGACTTGTGGTCGTGATACTCGACCTCGGCATCGGCCAGCGCGGTCTTCTCGACCACCGACCACATGACCGGTTTGGCGCCCTTGTAGAGGCCGCCATTCATCACGAACTTTCCGATCTCGCGGGCGATCTGCGCTTCCGCGGGGAAGGTCATGGTCAGATAGGGATCTTCCCAGTTGCCGCCGACCCCGAGGCGCTTGAACTCCTCGGTCTGCACCTCGACCCATTTCTGCGCGAACTCACGGCACTCGCGGCGGAACTCGACGACCGGCACATTGTCCTTGTCGAGCCCCTTCTCGCGGTACTGCTCCTCGATCTTCCACTCGATCGGCAGGCCGTGGCAGTCCCAGCCAGGCACATAGTTCGCATCCTTGCCGAGCATCTGCTGCGAGCGGTTGATGACGTCCTTCAACACCTTGTTGAGGGCATGCCCCATATGCAGATTGCCGTTCGCGTAGGGCGGGCCGTCATGGAGGATGAACTTCTCGGCGCCGGCGCGGCTCTCGCGCAGCTTCTTCTGCAGTCCGATCTTTTCCCAGTGCGCCAGAATCTCGGGCTCGCGGGTCGGCAGGTTGCCGCGCATCGGGAAATCGGTCTTGGGCAGAAAGACGGTCGTCTTGTAGTCCACGCTCATCGGTTTTCTCTCTGGGCGGGCCGCTCCGGCCCGCGCCTCTTATCCGGACAGTTTCTCCCGCGCGACCTCGGCGTCGCGCGCGATTTGCGCCTTCAGTTCGTCGAGGCCGCTAAATTTCATTTCCGGGCGGATAAAGTCAATGAATTGCACGCGGAGTTTCCGCCCGTAGAGGTCCGGCGACACGTCGAACAGATTGACCTCCAGCAAGGGCCCCCGGTCATTGACCGTCGGACGGCGCCCGAAATTCGCCACACCGTTCCACCATGCGCCGCCCTGAACGTCCCGTGCGCGCACCGCATAGACGCCGTGTGCCGGATGAAGAATGTCATCGAGCTGAAGGTTGGCGGTCGGGAAACCGATCGTGCGGCCACGCTGGTCGCCCCGGACCACTTCCGCCTCGACTTCCCAGGGGCGGCCGAGGAGTGACGCGGCGCCGCGCGGATCGCCTTCCTTCAGACACTGTCGAACCCTGCTCGAGGAATAAACCGCGCCATCCTCTTCCGTCACCGCGTCGATCACCGAGACGCCGAACCCGAGCCGGATGCCGAATTCCTGAAGCATTTCGGGCGTGCCCCGGCGGCGGTGGCCGAAGAAGAAATCGTGGCCGATGATAACGTGCCGGAGCCCGAGGCCGCGATGCAGCACGTCGGTGATGAAATCTTCCGCCGAGAGATGCGAGAAGGCTTCGTCGAAGCCGAGCTCGAACAGGATGTTGACGCCAAGCGCGGCGATCGCCTCGGCCCGCGAGGCCGCGCTCGTCAGCCGGAAGGCCTGCGCATCGGGCTGGAAAAGCATGCGCGGATGGGGCTCGAAGGTGAGCACGGCGGCCGGAACGCCGGCGAGATGCGCCGCGCGTTGCGCCTGGCCGATTACGGCCCTGTGGCCGAGATGCACCCCGTCGAAATTTCCGACCGCGGCAATCGCGCCGCGATCGTCCGAGGTGACGTCCCCGAGACTCCGAATTATCCGCATGTTCCAGCCATCCTAGTGCGGACGGCTGGGTACCATGATCAGTGCGTCGCCGTCGATGACCAACTGCTCGTTCACGTAGCAGCGCGTCGCGAACAGGACCCGGCTCTTTTCTTCCTGGATCTCCAGCACCTCGATCACCGCCTTGACTTCCTCGCTATAGCGGACCGGGGCGACGAACTTGAGATTCTGCTTCAGGTAGACGCTGCCCTGCCCCGGCATGACGGTTCCGAACAGGGTCGAAAAGAACCCCGCGGAGAGCATGCCGTGAACGATGCGCTCGCGGAATATCGTCCCGCGCGCATATTCCTCGTCGAAATGGATCGGATTGCGGTCGCCGGACACGCTGGCGAATTCCTCGACCATCGGCGCGGTCACCTCGCGGCTGAACTCGGCGCGCATCCCGGGAGCAAGATCCTCGAGATAATAGCGGCCGATCTTCTCCGGTGCGTGGGACACGACCGGTGACATCATGGCTCCGTCTGGGGACATCCTGGCTCCGTCAGGTCATTGTGCGGCGCAACAAAGGAAAATATAGCCGTGGAGCCGGAAGCGCTCAACTGGTTAGATGGAAAAACCACCGCTCTTCACGAGGAAACGCACAAATGAAAGACACGGCGCGTCTGGCAGAAATGGTTCTCGCGGCCAGACTTGACGGAAAGATGCCCGCCCCGACCCGGGAATGGTACGGCAATACCGATATCGACGACGCCTACCAGGTTCAGGAAAAGGTCCTGAAGGAGATGCTGCGCCGGCGCGGTGGAAAGATCATCGGGCGCAAGGTCGGCTGCACCAACCAGGCGGCACGGGATCTGCTCGGCCTCGACGGACCGTTCCACGGCGCGCTGCTCTCCGTGACCGCGACCGAAAGTCCGGCCCGCATCGCCAAGGACGACTATCCCTTCATCATCCTCGAGCCGGAATTCGCTCTCAGGATCGGCTCCCCGTTGCGCCCGGGCGGAGGGACACACACGGCGGAAAGCGTCGCAGACGCCGTCGATGCGATCGTCCCCGCGGTCGAGATCGTCTCGTCCTGCCACGACGAGTGGACCGATGCAGGTCCGGCCCTGCTGATCGCCGATAACGGATCTTCCTATGGCTGGGTACGGGGCGAACCCGTTACTGACTGGGACCTGGAGATGCTGACGAACGTCACGGTATCGCTCATTGTCGGCGCGCATCGCGTTGCATCGGGAAATGCCGCCAACGTGGATGGCGGCCCGCTCGGCGTCCTCGCCTGGGTGGCAAACCGGCTCCCGCTCGAGCCCGGCGACTATGTCAGCACCGGTACGGCGACCAGCGTCCATTTCGCCGAGCGCGGAGACACCGTCGTCGCGCATTTCGGACCGCTCGGTCAGGTCGAGATCGAAATCTCCTGAGGCGCGGTGTCAGGCCTCAAGGCCGGGAAGGAGTTGCTCCGGCGGGAAGGACAACGCCACGCCCTGCACGCTGCAGGAAAGAATGACATTCGCTTCCCCGCCGTGCCCGGGACAGGGCAGTTTGACTACGGTCCATTCCGAAGCGCGACCGTAACTCGTGACCGTGCCGGCATTCGTTCCGATCGCGGGCAGGGAGAGGATATCCCGGTAGAAGGGGATAATCTTGGGCTCCGCGATCGCCGGAGAGCGACTGAGCGGCTGCCCCGTCTCGTCGATCCCCAGCCGATCGACGAGTTCGGTTCCCCAGAGGCGGCAGCGCATGTCGAACGGGGACTCCGATGTCTGCTCGTCGACATGGATCCAGCCGTGCCAGCCCCGAAAATCATAGAAATCCAGCGCTGACCAGGAAGGCGGTTCCGCGCCCTGCCACTTGTCCCGCCAGATTTCGACGAACGGGCCAAGCGGACCGAACCTCTCGCTCGGCGCATCGAGAGGGTGCAGGCAGAACCGCCGGCCCGCTTCAGGTTGCGGGCTGAGGAACGGTCTCCAGGGCTTGGCGTTCAAGACGGCTCCGATCTGAATGAACAGGTCCTAATGTTAGCCCCCGCCGGTAAACGAAACCGTAATCAGACAGGGTCGATCGGAACCGCGGCCGCATGCCCGATCTCGGCCTCGAGCAGGGCGGCGGCGGAGAGCAGAGCCGCCTCCCCGCGCGGTCCCGCGACGACCTGAAGTCCGACCGGCAGGCCTTCGGCAGTGAAGCCCGCCGGCATGGACAGCGCGGGGAAGGTCGTCAGGGTGATCGCGTAGGCCATGGTCAGCCATTCGACATAATTGTCGAAGGTATGGCCGTCGCAGACCTCGACATAGCGCTGTTCGACCGGATAGGGGCCGACGCAGGTCGCGGGCGAGAGCAGCAGGTCGTAGGTCTCGAAGAAATCGACTGCGCGCTGGATATAGGCGCCGCGGGCGAGTTGGACACGAGTGAAGTCCTCAAGGCTGTAGTCGAGGGCCTTCTCGATGTTCCAGACCACTTCCGGCTTCATCTTGTCGCGGTGCTCTTCCAGCAGCTTGCGCTTGGTCATGTAGAACCCCTCGGCGCGCAGCGCCTGGAAGATCTCCTGCACGTCGTGGAAATCCGGATGCGCCTCCTCGACCTTGACGCCCAGCGCTTCGAACCTGAGAGCGGCGGTCTCGCAGATCCTGGCGACTTCGGGATCGACCGGCGTACAGCCGAGATCTCGCGAGAAGGCGACCCGCTTCGGCAGCCGCTGGGCCCTGACGGCATCGGCGAAGCTCTCCGCCGGACGCGCCAGCGAGATCGGGTCGCGCGGATGTTCGCCGGACATGGCATCGAGCATCAGCGCCACGTCGGCGACGTTGCGGGCCATCGGCCCCGCGACCGGAAGATTGGCGAACGGCGTCCCGGTCGGCCCGCGCGCCACCCGGCCCGGGCTCGGACGCAGACCGACGATGGAACAGAAGCTCGCCGGATTGCGCAGCGAGCCGCCGGTATCGGAGCCCTGGGCGAGCCAGGCGGTGCCCGACGCGAGCGCCGCCGCCGAGCCGCCGGAGGAACCCGCGACACTGCGCTTCTGGTTCCAGGGATTGAGTGTGGTGCCGAGCACCTCGTTGAAGGTGTTGCCCCCGGCGCCGAATTCGGGCGTGTTCGCCTTGGCGTAGACCACCCCGCCATTCTTCTCCAGGGTCTCGACGACAATGTCCGACTTGTCCGGGATATGATCGGCGAAAATCGGCGAGCCGAAGGTGGTGCGCACCCCCTTCACCTCTTCCAGGTCCTTGATTGCAACGGGAATGCCGAGAAGTTCCCCGCGATCCGCGACAGGTTTTTCCATCAGCGCTTTCGCATGGTCGCGCGCCCGCTCGAAGCACAGTGTCGGCAACGCGTTGATCCTGGGTTCGACCGCGGCAACCCGGTCCTCCAGCGCGTCGAGAAGATCCAGTGGGGTGACCTCGCCACTTGCCAAGAGATTGCGGATATCGGTCGCGGTTTTCCTGATCAGAGACGTATCGGTCATGGGGCACTCCGGGCGCGTCGCACACTTGTCACTCAAACGGTGGGAGGGGCAGCTTATAGCAATGTGCCCGCCCTGCAATTGTACGCGACGTGGATGGTCTCGTGCCTGCGCGGAGAGGGCGGCCGCGTTGACACCGCCTGCCGGCCCGTCGCAAGGTCTGACCTTCCCCCGGACCCCCGGGAACCGAGCCCTCCGGAGACCCAGACATGCGGATACCCCTCGCGGCGCTGCAGGATACAATCGCGGCCGCCTTCGTGAACAGCAAGGTCGCCCCCGACATGGCGGAAATCGTCGCGCGCGCGCTGGTAAGAGCCGAAGCGGACGGCATTTCCTCGCACGGCGTGGCCCGCGTTCCGCCCTATGCCGAGCAGGCGAAATGCGGCAAGGTCGACGGCTTCGCGCAACCGACCGCGCACCGTCCGCGTCCCGGCGTGATCAATGTCGACAGCCATATCGGCTTCGCCTTCCCCGCCATAGCACTCGGACTTGCGGAGGGAACGAAGGCGGCGAGGGAGAACGGCGTGGCGGCCGTCGGCATTGCCCATTCGCATCATTTCGGCGTTGCCGGACACCATGTCGAGGACGCGGCGGACAAAGGCCTCGTTGCCCTGGCTTTCTCCAACACGCCTTCGGCGATCGCGCCCTGGGGCGGCAAGAAGGCACTCTACGGAACCAACCCGATCGCCTTCGCCTGGCCACGCCCCGGCATGGCCCCCATGGTGATCGACCTGTCCGTCTCCACGGTCGCTCGCGGCAAGGTCATGCTCGCCGCCAAGGCAGGGAAACCCATTCCGGACGATTGGGCGCTCGATGCCGACGGCAATGCAACGACCGACGCCAAAGCCGCCCTGGCCGGATCGATGGCCCCGCTCGGCGGCACCAGCGCCGGCGCCAAGGGAGCGGCCCTCGCCCTGATGGTCGAACTGCTCTGCGGCGCCGTGACCGGCTCCAATTTCGGCTACGAGGGCACCTCCTTCTTCGAACCGACCGGTGCCCCGCCATCGATCGGTCACATGATCCTGCTGTTCGACCCGGCGGCTTTCGGCGGTGCGGAGAGCTTCGCGCTGCGCGGCGAGGAAATGTTCGCGGAGATCATCGCCCAGGAAGGCGCGCGCCTGCCCGGCGATCGACGCTTGGTGCTGCGCGAGACAGCGGCACGGGACGGGGTCGAGATTCCCGACGCACTTTATGACGACATCAAGGCCCGCGGGGCCTGAACCCGGCGAGAGACGGCAATGACAGACCGCATCATCATCCGCCCCGCGACACGCGAGGACGTTCCGCAACTATTCAAGCTGGTGCAGGGGCTGGCGGAATACGTGAAGGAAAGCCACCTGCTCAAGGCGACGGAAGCCGATCTGCTGCGCGACGGGTTCGGGCCCGAGCCCCGCTTCAGGGCCGTCGTCGCCGACGACGGGACCGGGACTCTGCTCGGCAATGTCATCTATTCGGCCAACTACTCGACCTGGATCGGCCGATCGGTCTGCTACATCGATGACTTTTTCGTCGCCGAGGCGGCGCGGGGCAAAGGGCTCGGAAAACGGCTGATGGCCGCCGTCGCGGCCGAAGCCGTCGCGGCCGGACACGGCCGGATCGCGCTCTCGGTGCTGCACTGGAACCCGGCCCGCGAGATCTACCATCGGCTCGGGTTCAAACACGAAGAGGAATGGCTGCGCTATTCCGTCGCCGGCGACGCCCTGAGGGAGCTCGCGGCGGCAGCCGAGTGAGAACGGCCGCACACTTGACAGTGCGCCGCCGGGTGGCGACCAATTGACCGCAGGTTTCCGTTGAATGGAGAAACGCGACCATGAATGTCGACGTGGCAGGCGAAATGAACGTCCTGTGGGACGAGGCCCAACTGATTCTGGCGACTTACGGCTTCGACGTCCTCGGGGCCATATTGATCCTCCTGCTCGGCTGGATCGTCGCCGGCTGGGCGAGCCGGGCGACACGCAATGCCGTCGAGCGGATCAGCTGGATGGACGGCACGATCAAGCCGCTGATCGCCTCCATCGTCCGCTACCTCGTGATCATTGTCACCATCGTCGCGGTGCTGAACCGGTTCGGCGTCGAGACCACCAGCATCATCGCGGTTCTTGGCGCCGCCGGCCTCGCGGTGGGCCTGGCCCTGCAGGGCACGCTCAGCAATGTCGCCGCCGGCGTGATGATCCTTTTCCTGCGTCCCTTCAGGGTCGGCGACTATGTCACCGCCGGCGGGAACGGTGGAACGGTTGCCGAGGTCGGCCTGTTTACCACCGAGTTGACAACGCCGGACAATGTCTCGATCGCGGTGCCGAACAGCCAGATCATCGGCGGCGCAATCAGCAACTTTTCGAAACACGCCACCCGGCGCATCGATATCGTCGTCGGCATCGGCTACGGCAGCAATATCGACACCGCTTTCGCCGCGCTGATGAAACTCGCAGAGGCGGACGCGCGTGTCCTCGCCGACCCGGCCCCGCAGGTCAGCGTCCGGGCCCTGGCCGACAGTTCGGTCAATATCGGGCTCCGGTTTTGGGTCAACTCCGCCGACTACTGGCCGACCCTTTTCGACTTCAACAAGGCCGTGAAAGAGACGCTGGACGCAAACGGTGTGGAGATCCCGTTCCCGCAGCGGGTGGTCGAACTGAAAAATCCGAAATGAGGCAGCGCAAGGACCTTCAGTAGCTGCGCCCGAGCTTCAGCCACTCGTGGCGGTCGCGGCTGTCGACCTCGATGACGTGAATTTTGCCTTCCCGCAACACCGTGAGGGGGATCCGGGTGCCCGCCGGGCCGAGCGCCCAGACCGAGCGGAAGAAAGCCGCCATGTCCGTCACCGGCGATCCGGCGACCGCAACCAGAAGATCGCCGAACCGGAGTCCCGCCGTTTCAGACGGGCCTCCTTCGGCAACGCCAGACACGATCAGATACCCATTCACCTCTGTCGGGTAGAGCCCGATCCAGGGCCTGGCCGGTTCGGTCGAGCGCCCGAAGGCAAGCAGGTCGCCCAGGATCGGCTTCAGCAGATCGATCGGCACGAACATGTTACCCGGCTGCCCGCTGCCGCCCGCATCCTGTAGAATGAGGGAGCCGATGCCGAGCAGACGGCCGTCGTCGCCGAACAGGGCGGCGCCGCCGAATTCCGGGATCGGGGGCACGGTAAAAATCGCTCCCTCGATCAGATATTCCCAGCCTCCCGCGAAGGGATGCACAGAGCGGACCTCTACCGGCAGGGCCGGGACCGGCCCGACACTGGCCGCAACCGCTCTCTGACTGCGTTCGATCGCGGCGGAGGAACCGAGCGCGACCGACGGCACGCTCAATCCTTCATAGGCCTTGAGAAGCCCGAAACCGGTCGCGTGGTCGTACGCCACGATATCGGCCGGAAAGCGGCGCCCGTCGCGGTCGGTCACCGAAACCTCGTCGGCTTCCAGGATCAGATAGCCGATGGTCAGGATCAGCCCGTCATCCGCGATCACGACCCCGGCACCCGCGCGCTCGGTGCCGAGGCGTGCGGCGGTTCTTGAATCTCCGGGAACGCGGGCTTCCACGCGGACGATGCTCAGAAGAGGGTTGGTTGTGGCGCTCGCCGCCGGGGCCGTCGCCGGGGGGAGCGGATAAACGAGTATCAGGAGGCAGAGCGACAGAATGAATGCCCCGCGTCCTGCAAGGTACCGCATCTGCATGGCCCCTCCGTCTTCCGCCGCGTATGGTTTTCCGATGATACCGATATATGGTGCGGGCGCCTGCCGCCAAGAGCGCCGCCCCCCGCGGCTCCGACCGTCGAACGGGATACGTCTCGCCGGCCGAACTATGTTATTGTTTGCCAAGGATCGGATACGAGACCTGGCAGGTGACGAATGGCTAACGACCACGCGAAAAAAAAGGCGCTCGAAGCGCTGGAGGCCACCGGCAACAACCGCCGCGAAGCGTCCCTGCTGCTCAGGGTCTGGGCGGAAACGGACGAGAAGCTGAAGACCCAGCTCGTCGGACCGTTTCTGAACAACATCTGCGCTCTCGCGATACAAAGCGCGGCCTCCGGCCTGTCGACCCGCCGCAAGCCCGGCAGACGCAAGCGTCCGGTGGACAACTCGGCCTCGCTGCTTGAAGCGATCAGCGGCGGCGGGGCTCAAACCATGTCGAGCACCCGCAGTTCCGCGCCGCCGCCGCCGGCGAGCAGTGCGCGCCACCGACAGGCCGTGACGCTTCTCGCCTCGGCCTACAAGCCCGGCGGGAAATCCTGAGTCCGAAAAGCTGAATGCGTGCTGCGGTCCCTAGCGGGGCCGCGCCTCGACCATGTTCTCGTAGAGATTGGCCAGGTAGGTCGGGTCCGCACCGATGCTGACCTGCTGGTTGGTCCGGTTGCGGATTTCCGCGGTCTCGGCAACACCGGCCGCCACCATTTCCGGCGTCGGCTCGTCCGGAACCACGACCTGGCCGTTCTTGATCAGCCCCGCCAGCATGTCCTGCGAATGCTTGCGGAAGCGCTGGAACGATGAATCCATGCCGCTGTCCCGCCGTGCCCGCGGGTTCGAGGCGCGCGACAGCGCCATCGAGAAAATATCGAGGATGAGGTTCGGATTGTAGGTCTCCAGCCAGCCGTCGACCATGGCGCCGAACACGGCCTCGACATAGACCCGTGCGCCGCGCTGCCCCATAAGACCGCCGGCAAGCGTCTTGTCGGCACCTGCAACCATTGCGTCCGTAGGCTGCTTCGGGACGATCGCAAATCCGGCCAGCTCAAGCGACTGAACCACGCCCTCGCTGTCCTTCTTGTATTTTTCCCACTCGTTCTCGATCAGGAATGAACCCAGGATATCGACCTGATCGTTCTGCACCCGGTTCAGGAACCGCGCGAATTCCTTCGCGACGTGCTCGACGACTGAAAATTCCTGCACCGGCTCTCTGCCGCGCATCGCCTACTCCTTAACAGACCCGCCGGATGATACGGCAGACCTCTGATTTCCGTCTGTGCCCGAAATGGCGGCCGATCAACCTATCCAGCGGAAATAAATTCAAAATCCGGGAAAACTCTAGCCGATGCTTGGCATGAAAAACAATGGCATCGTTCCGATTGCAACCGGCAGTCATTCCGGGAAGTGCGATAGCGCACGTCGCCACGCTACCGTGGCGCACGCGTAAGAAATCGCGGCGGCGCCTGAAGATCTCCGCCGACATCAGGCTTGCGCGCCGATCGGACCCGCCGCTGCGGCGCGTCCATGTCGCGCCAGTCGCGCTCGGTCTGGAACGGCTCTCCCTGAAGCGCCTCGCGAATGATGGCATGGGCGAGATGTTCGGCGGCCGAGCCGATATCCGTCCGCTGCCAGCCCGGCAGGGCATCGAACGCGGCGCGCGCCATGAAGCGGTCGATCTGCTTGCCGGAGGTATAGGCCCTGCGGATTTCCCGCGTTACCTTGTCCGACGGGCCGAGTTTCTCGGCGACCGTGTCCGAAAGAATACCAAGGGCTCTGCGATCGGTGGTCTCAAAGCTCGCCATCTAGCGCTCCGGGTGACTGAACCGGGACAAGATAAGCGGACGCAGGCACTCTGTCACCGGCTTCCTGCATCAGCCGAATTTGCGGACCGCCGCCCTCAGTCCGCTCAGGACCTGATCTTCGAGGATTCCGCCATTCTCGGTGATACGGTCCGCGATGACGACATACATGGCGTCGATATGAAGCTGCAGGATCTCGAACTGGATGCGCCCGAGCTCCGTCCTCCCGGCTACGAAATCATTCAGCGTCGTGGCGATCAGGCTGAGAACATTGTAGCCGACGGTCCCGCCCATTCCCTTGATCTGCAGGCTCTCGTCGAACACCAGCGCCAGCATGTCCGGCTGTGTCATGTTTCCGTCGAGAACGGTCTGGACGCTCGCGCGCAGTTTGCGCAGGCGAGCCGCGAGGTCGACCACGAAGCGCTCGCGCGATTCGTTGACCACCTCCTCAAGCCGCCGAAGAACCGCCGGATTCAGACGCAGATCCATACCCGTCCTGCTGTTGACGGCGCGCTCCCGCAGTTCTTCAACAGGAGGCAGAAGCTTGGATTTCACGGCGGTCAAACCGGCTCCCCAGATGGTTATTGCCGACGGTCGGGCCCGTTGTAAGGCAGCTGGCGCCGTCGCCGGTCGGGTCCGAAATAATTCTCACTGTCAACGAAAGCGCGCGGATGCGCAATAATCCCGACCATGCGACGATAAAATCCCTCAACACCATAGGGCTTTGCAATGAACTCGGTCACCCCCGCGTCGCGGGCTTCGAAGACATGATCCTTGGCGGACAGCGCAGACATCACGAGGATCGGCATGTGGCGGTTCCCACCGGTTTTTCCGGTGCGAACATCGCGGATAAGATCGAGACCGGAACGCGGCGGCAGGTGCAGCTCGGTGAGCAGCACATCCACGACCTCCGATTTGAGTGCGGCTGTCGCGTCGTCGAAGCTGTGCGCAACGAACACCGTCGTCGCCCCCATCGTCAGCAGCAAGTCCCGCGCAAGATCGGCCGACAACGAATTGCTGTCGACGATCAGAAAACGGACGAGGCTAAAATCTACTTTCTCCGCCATGTACGGACCGGCCCTCTCGCTTTGACCCTGCCTTATATCTCATTCCAGCAAACGTTTTGCGAGCCAAACCATTGCGTCGCATAGTGTTTGCAGAAAGCCAAACGCACGAATCATACCAATCCAACCGGTCGGCGACATGCAAAGCCCAGACACTCTCATTCTCCACATAAAGAACAACCGGGCGGGCGAAGAGGCGTTCCGGTTTACCAGTGAGCGCATCGACGCGGCGCTGGAACGCCACCGGGATATCGCGGATCGGATCGAAATCCGCGTGGATTGGGATCTCGACCATTTCGGAGAATCGATGCGGGACGCCGACGCCCTGGTGACCTGGGACCTGCCGACCGAGGGTCTCGCCGAAACGGCGCCGCGCCTGCGCTGGATCCACATCATCGGCGCCGGGGTCGAGCACCTGCAGCCGCTCACCTGGCTCCCGGCGCAGACCGTCCTGACCAACAATCGCGGCGTCCATGCCGAGAAAACCGCCGAATCCGCCGCCATGTCCGTCCTCATGCTGCACAACCGGATTCCCGCCTATGTCACCGACCAGCGCGCGGCCCGGTGGAACCCGGTATTCGTCCCGCCAGTCGCCGGCAAGACCGTGGCCGTGATCGGGGTCGGGGAAATGGGTGGTGCCGCGGCGCGCGCCTTCAAGGCGCTCGGCCTGCAGGTCCTGGGCATCCGCCGTGGTGCCGCCCCGCATCCCTGCGTCGACGAGATGTACGGTCCGGAGGAACTTCATGGCGTCCTCGGCGTGGCGGATTTCGTGCATGTCACCCTGCCGCAAACGCCCGAAACGGCAGGACTGATCGACCGGGAGGCGATCCGCGCAATGAAACGCGGATCCGGTATCATCAATTTCGGGCGGGCGCCGGTGCTCGACCAGGATGCGCTCGTCGAAGCGCTGAGAGATGGCCATCTCGGCGGCGCGATCCTCGATGTTCACGACCCGGAACCATTGCCGGCCAGTTCTCCGCTCTGGAAGGTTCCGAACCTGATCCTGACGCCCCATGTCAGTTCGGATGACGACCGTTCCTATATTCCGGCGACGCTCGATCTGGTACTCGAGAACTGCAAGCGCTTGTTATACGGGGAGTTATTGAAGAATCGGGTCGACCCGTCGCTCGGATACTGAGTCGAGAGTTGCTGTATCGACGAAACAATTGGATTACCCTCGATTTGTAAGGCTACTCCAATGCCGCCACTCAAGAGCCAGGGAGCCAAATGAACTGCACAGCGGATCACGGCGCGGCGGCCGATGAATTTGCAGACCTGCGCCGTAGACTTTCCGCGCGCCTTCACCTGGTCGGTCTCGATTATTGGTGCTCACTGGAACGGATCAGCAATTTGCCCGCACGCAGGGAATTCGATCCCGCCGACATTCCGACCCTCCTCCCGCATCTCATCTTTCTTCGGGTCACCCCCGAGCCGATCGATTTCTGCTACCGGGTCATCGGCGGCACGGTGCGGGAGCATCTTCTGGACAATTATACCGGCAGATGGATCTCGGACATTCCGCACCAGCGGGCCCCGAGCAAATTGCACTCCAATCTGACAAGAGCGATCACCGAACGGGCACCCGTGCTGTCCGACACGCCCTATGTCGGCACCAAGAAGGAGTTCCTCAAGAGCGACGAGCTCATACTTCCCCTCGTCGACGAAAGCGACCAAATCTCGCACCTGCTCGTGCTGCTCGACTTCGACAGACGTCCGCTGAAAGTTGTCGCCCGCTGGTCGGGGAAGCGCAGCTGAGGCAACAGTCTGTTCGGGATTGCTGCATACCGCGGATCTGTCGCCGGTGATAAGGTTTCCGCATGGCAACTTCGAACAAGACTCCCCTGACGCGCGACACGATCCGTTCCGGCCATATCCGTGAGCTGATCCGCCAGCATGCGACCACCTACAGAGTGCTTTCCGACGACGAATTGCACGCCTCGCTCGCCTCGATGTTTCCGGGCGGCAGGCCGGAAGAGGATGTCTGGCTGTTCGGCTATGGCTCGCTCATCTGGAATCCGACGATCCATTATGCCGAATCCCGCTGCGCCACCGCGCACGGCTACCATCGGAGATTCTGCCTGCAGACCCATCTCGGCCGCGGCTCGCCGGAGGTGCCGGGCCTTACCCTCGGGCTCGACCGCGGCGGCTGCTGCCGCGGCGTCGCTTTCCGGATAACGCGCGAGACCGCCTATGAGGAACTGGAAATCGTCTGGCGGCGAGAGATGGTCAGCGACGCCTATATCCCACGCTGGCTGACGCTCGCAAGCGACGAGGGGCCGGTACGCGCGATCGGTTTCGTGATGAACCGCAAGCATGAGCGCTATGTGGGACAACTGCCGGAAGAGGAGATGGCACGCACCATCGAGCGCGCCCACGGCTTCCTCGGCCCCTGCGCCGAGTATCTCTTCAATACGGTGGATCACCTGGACGAACTCGGAATGCCCGACCGCGGCCTGACCCGGTTGCGCGACCGGGTCGCCGAAATCCGTTCGGAGGCGGAGAAAAAGCCGGCCTGACCGCCGACCCTTTACCGACGGCGAAGCGGCGATAAAACCTGAGAAGGCTTTGAGAAGGACGCGCCATGGCCGTTAAGCCGCTTGCAGCGAAAGCACTCTTCACCAGGACCGACCTGAAGCCGCATTCCATCCAGAGCACGGACGATCTCGAGGACATTGAAGCACTGATCGGTCAGGAACGGGCGCTCGGCGCGGTCCGGTTCGCCGCAGGCATGCAGCAGCGCGGCTACAATCTCTTCGTCATCGGCCCCAAGGGGTCCGGCCGTCATATGGCGGTGAACCGCTATCTGCAGCAGCGCGGCTCGGAACTCGACGCACCACCCGACTGGGTCTATGTGCACAATTTCGAGAAACCCTACACGCCGATGGCGATCGCGGTACCGCCGGGCCGGGGCGAACCGTTCCGCAAGGCCATGCAGGAACTGGTTTCAGACCTGAAGGCTGTCATCCCGACACTGTTCGAGAGCGAGGACTACCGCCTCAGGACCGACGCGGTGAACAAGGAGGCCGCGGAGAAGCAGCAACATGCGCTGGAAGGTGTCGACAGCGAGGCGCGCAAGCACGGACTGGTCCTGATCCGCACTCCGCAGGGCTTCGCCTTCGCGCCGCTATCCGGCCAGAAGCCTATGGCGCCCGAAACCTTCCAGCAGCTCCCCGAGGAGGCGCAGAAGCGCTATCAGGAAGCCACCAAGGGAATGATGGAGGAACTGCAGAAGGTTCTCCACGGCCTGCCGATGATCGAGCGGGACCGGCTGCGTGAACTCAGGAAGATCGCGCGCGAGACCGCCCGGCATGTCGTCAGGCAAGAGATCGCAGATGTCGAGTCGGTGATGACCTGCTGCGACGACGTGCTGGCCTATCTGAAGCAAGTCGCCGACGACATGGTCGAGCATATCGGACTCTTCATGCATTCCGAAGAGGACGGTCCGCTCCCGCTTCCGGCCGGCAGCGGCGGCGGCGAGGGCGCGGTCGAGCACGATCCGACGACCCGTTACCAGGTCAACGTGCTGGTCTCGAACGATCCTGCCGGCGGCGCGCCGGTCGTCGTCGAGGATCATCCGGCGCTCGGAAAACTGATCGGACGGATCGAGCACTACGCCCATATGGGCAACCTGATCACCGATTTCACACTGATCAAGCCGGGTGCGCTGCACGACGCCAACGGCGGCTTCCTGCTGATCAACGCGGACAAGCTCCTGCTCAACCCGATGAGCTGGGAAGCTCTGAAGCGGGCGCTCTATGCCGGGCAGATCACCATCGAAGCCCCCTACATGACCTCCGCGACGGCCACCGTGCTGTCGCTGCAGCCTGATCCGATACCGCTCGACCTCAAAATCGTGCTGTTCGGCGACTACCGGCTCTACCTTCTGCTCTCCTCGCTCGATCCCGATTTCCAGGATCTCTTCAAGGTCGCGGCGGATTTCGAGGAGGTGCTGGAGCGGACGTCGGAGAACGACCAGCTCTTCGCCCGCCTCGTCGCCACCATTGCCCGCAACAACAAGCTGCGTCCCTTTGCGCGCGATGCCATCGAGCGGGTGATGGAACATGCGGCACGGATCGCCGGCGATTCCGAACGGCTCTCGACGCGGGTCGGCCTGATCGCCGACGTGATGCGCGAGGCCGATCACTGGGCCGGGGAAGCCGGCAAGCAGAGCGTGACGCGCGCCCATGTGGAGCAGGCCATCGCAAAACAGATCCATCGGGCCGACCGGATCAGGGAACGCTCGATCGAGCAGATCACCCGCGGCACTGTCCTGATCGACACGGACGGCGCGAAGGTCGGGCAGGTGAACGGGCTGTCGGTACTGCAGATCGGCAGTTTTGCATTCGGCAAGCCGAGCCGGATTTCCGCCACCGTTCGCGTCGGCGCCGGGAAGGTCGTCGATATCGAGCGCGAAGTGGAGCTCGGCGGCCCGCTGCACTCCAAGGGCGTGATGATCCTGTCAGGCTACCTCGCCCGGACCTATGCGCCCGAGTCTCCGATGTCGCTCGCCGCGACTCTCACCTTCGAGCAATCCTACGGCGGCGTCGACGGTGACAGCGCCTCCTCGGCGGAACTCTATGCTCTCCTTTCAGCGCTAGCAGAGGTGCCGATCGACCAGTCTCTGGCGGTGACCGGCTCGGTCAATCAGATGGGCGAGGTCCAGGCGATCGGCGGCGCGAACGAGAAGATCGAGGGCTTCTTCGACGTCTGCGCCGCGCGCGGGCTGACGGGCCGGCAGGGCGTGCTGATCCCGGTCTCCAACGTGAAGCATCTGATGCTGCGGGAGGATGTCGTGAAGGCTTGCGCGGAGAAGAAATTCCGCATCCTGCCGATCTCGACCATCGCGGAGGGTATCGAAATGCTGACCGGCAAGAAGGCCGGCGCGCGCGGCGCCAAGGGAAAGTATCCGGCCGGCAGCATCAACCGCCTGGTCGAGGAGCGGCTTCTCAGCTTCGCCAAAGCGAGGTCGAGGGCGGGCAGCGGTCAGGCCGGGAGCCTCAACTCCTGACGGGCCCGGGATTTCAGAGAAACGTCCCCGCAAGTGTCACAAGCTCGCCGCCGACGCCGAGCTTGAAGCGGGAGACGCCGGGCATGTGCAGGCCGTCGACGCCGCCGAGATCGAGCCATTCGACGCCGAGGCCCTTCAGCTTCTCGATCGCCGCCCAGAGCAGCAGGTTGTGGGCATGTTTCTCGCGCCCCTCCAGCCCGGTCCAGCCGACATAGTAGGTCGCGGCCCTGCCGTGCCGAACGGTGAGGATCGCGGCTACGGGTTCGCTGCCGGAATAGGCCGTGAAGACCTGCACCGCGCGCTTGTCCCGTCCACTGTCGGCGATGGCGGCGACGAAGGCGCCGGCGGGCGCGCGGAACTTGCGGCGCTTGCGGTGCTGGTCGTGCCGGGCGAGCAGCCACTCCATCGGTGCGCCGCCATAACCGCTGCGCACCCGGAGCTTCGCACCCTCGGCGAGCTTCAGCTGGTTGCGCCATTTCATGTGCAGGCCGGCGCGGAGCTCTTTGAGATCCGGCCGCAGATCGAGCCAGACGGTACTGTAACCGGTCACCATCGGGCGCATGCCGACGTTCCGCAGGAGTGCCTCGCTACTCTCCCCCGCCGGCAGTTCGGGCGTCATGAAGAACAGATTCAGCTTCGCGACCGGGTAGCGGCGCTTGACCAGCCGGATGACCGCCTCCCGCTCCAGTTCCGAGAGCGGCGCCAGGAAAACGGGGCCCCGGGTCAGCTTGGCGATGCGGAAGCCGCCCGGAAACCGCCACTCGAGCAACAGCGCCAGGGCCACCGGATCGGGCCCGCGCATGAAGACGACGGGGACCGGTTGGTAGGCCGATGCACGCCCCACGGCGGCACCATAGGCCGAGGCCTGTTCCAGCGGCGGTCGCTCGGCCTTCGCGAGCAGGTCGTCCCACTGCCGCTGATCGACGCTGTCCCAGAGGGCGACGATGCCGTCCAGCTCCTCGCCGCGCCTGTCCGTTCCGGCGCCTGACGCCATTCCAGTTTCCCCTGCCCCGTTCGCCGGTTAGTCTTAGCCCATGTCCCTGTTCGCACAATTCAAAAAGCCGCCGCTGATCCACGGGCAGAGGGTCCCCGGCCGCCGCTTCACCCGCTGGGCAGCACTTTATTTCACCGGCTTCGTGGCGCTGCCGGTCCTGGGCTTCACACTCGCGCTCGATCTGATCGGCTACCTGGTCGCCGTGAAACTGTTCGGCGCGTCGTGCTACGGACTGCTCTGCCTCTTCTGATCAGGACTTGCCTTCAGGCAAGTCGATGCCGGCGAGTTTCTGAAACACCTTGATGACGGCGGAATCATCCTCTTTTCCGAGCCCCGCGGCCGCCGCCCCCAGGAACTGCTGGTGCGCCGCAGCCGAGAGCGGCAGCGGAAAGGTGAGCTGCTTTCCGGTCTCCAGCACAATGCCGAGATCCTTGACGAAGATGTTCACCGCGCTGAGCGGCGCATAGTCGCCGTCCAGGATGTGCGGAACCCGGTTGTTGAACATCCAGGACGCGCCGGCGGAATTGGAGATCACCTCGAACAGGTCCTCCGGGGCGACGCCGGCCCGGATGCCGAGCGCCATGGCTTCCGCCGCGGCGGCGATATGCACGCCGGCGAGAAGCTGATTGATGGTCTTCACCGTCGAGCCCGGACCTGCCTCCTCGCCGAGCCGGTAGACCTTGGTGGCGATCGCATCCAGAAGGAAACTCGCCGCCTCGAAAGCCTCCGGCTTGCCGGAGGCCATCACTGACATTTCCCCGGTCGCGGCCTTTGCCGCACCGCCGCTGACCGGCGCGTCGACCATCAGGATCCCTTGCGCGGCCAGCCGCGCTTCCAGATCGCGTGCATAGGCCGCCGGAACGGTACTGCTGGCGACCACGACCGCGCCCTTCTTCAGATGCTTCACGGCGCCGGTCTCGCCGAACAGCACGCTCTCGGTCTGGTCCGCGTTCACCACCAGCACCAGCAACGCGTCGACATGCGCTGCGAGTTCGGCCGGGCTGGCCGCCCCCTTGCCGCCGGTCGCGGTGAAATCCGCCACCGACTCCGCACGCACATCCGTACCCCAGGTCTCGACCCCTGCCGCGACCAGCGACCGCGCCGCGCCCATGCCCATGGAACCGAGGCCGATCACCCCGGCGATTCTTTTCTCTGCCATTCTTCCCTCCCTAGATCAGTCCGCCGTTCGCATGGATGAGCTGACCGGTAACGTAGCTTGCTTCGGGCGATGCGAGGAAGCAGATCACGGCCGCGACTTCGTCCGGTGTCCCCCGCCGTCCCATCGGGATCGCCGGAACGAACGCGTCGACTGCTCCCGGCTTCAGCGCCGACGGGGTCCCCGCATCCTTTTCAATGAAGCCGGGGGCAACGATATTGGCGGTCGCACCGGAAGGTGCCAGCCTGAGCGCCAGCGCCCGCGCCGTCGCCTCCAATGACGCCTTCGCCCCGGCCGTCGCCGGAAAAGACGGCAGGTCCGTGCGCCAGACATGCGGACCGAACGCGCTGACCGCGACGGCGCGACCGGCAGACGAGCGCTCGAGATACGGCAGCGCCGCCTCGGCCATCTCGAAGAAAGACCGCGCGATGGCGCCGTGGGCCTGTTCGAACAGTTCGGTCCCCGCCTCGCCCAGCGGCGAACGGTCGGCATAACCGGCATTGGCGATCAGTACATCGAGGCCGCCAAGACATTCCGCGCTACGTTCGACCAGCATGCGGCCCGCATCCGGTGCCGCCAGATCCGCCAGCTCGGTCTCGGCCTCGGCTCCGGCCTCCCGGAGTTCCTCCGCGACCCGGGAAAGCCCGACCTCGTTCGACCGGGTATGCAGCAGGAACCGATCACCGGGCCGGACCAGGCGCCGCGCCGTCGCGGCACCGATCCCGCTTGCCGCTCCCGTCACCAGAATACACCTCTCCGTCATACCGCTCTCCCCCGGATTCCAGGGCGCACTCTCGCACGCGGGCCGCTCCGGCAAAAGAGCCGCACGTAGACTCAGCGGGAAAGACAGAATTCTAGATCCAGCGCCGCACCCGCGCCTTGTACGCGGCATAGGGCGCACCGAATTTGCGCTCGAGATAGGCCTCTTCGCGCCGGATCACGCCGTACTGCATCACACCGACGAAGCCGATCATCGTCGCCAGGAACCAGAGGGAATTGCCAAGCAGGCCGACGCCTGACAGCAGAATCACCATGGCGAGATACATCGGATTGCGGGTGTGCGCGAACACTCCGGAGGTGACGACCGCCGTCGAGGGCACCCACGGTTTCACACTGGTCCCGGCCCGCTTGAACTGACGCTCGCCGGCAACCGCGAGCGCAATGGCGGAGAGGATCAGGACCGGGCCGAGATAGTACCGCGCCCAGTCCGGCGCGAAGGGCCGCGGCCAAAGATAATCGAGACCGAAACCGGCAAGGATTGCGATCAGCAGGATGACGGGCGGTGGTAGAATGACGCCGGCGGTATCCTCCACGCTGGCGGTCTTCATCTCATCATTCATGCCTCTTCCTCCCGACGATCTCATGTCGGTGTGCCGCTCCGGAGGTCAAGGAGAAGCATCCGACGGGGCTTCCTCCACCACACTGAGCCAGGGCCAGCGCTCGAGGTAAGTGCCGCACTTGTAGGTGAATTGGTGCGGCGTCGGATTCAGCGGATTCCAGCGCAGAATGCCGTCGAACATGTCGTCGAAACCGAACGGTGCATAGACCTCTGCCTCGGACGAGATCCCGCAGCAGGTGCCGGCGACGACGAAGCGCTCGATCCCGGTGCGCGCTTCCTGGATCGGCGGGTAGGGGACGCCGAACCGCGCCTCGTACCAGAGCGGTACCCGCGCCTGGTTGCGGATCTCGATCTCGACCCCGAGATCAGTAAACAGTGCCGCGCCGCGCCGGATCACCGCGTCCTCCGCCGCGTAACTCGTATCCGGATCGAAATAGAAGATGTCATAGTCACGGATACTCTCGGTCGGGGGCCGGCCCGAGAGCCCGTTCCAGACCGTTCCGAAGAGGCAGCCGGCGACCAGCCATGTATCGTCGACCCCAAGCCCGGAGAGCCGCTCGAGGATCACACGGTTCACCGGATTTTCGTGAACGAGCGATAAAAATCGCCCCTGCATGTCCGCCTCGCTCATCCGATGCCCCGCGTCATTCGGCTATGTGGAATTGATCCCAAGCACGGGGGTGAAACCGCGGTCAAGCGATTGACGAGCGGCCGCGGCGCTCCGTAGAAAGGAGGCTCCATTCCTTCAGGGCCGCTCCGGTCCGCCGACTGGACCATCGCCGGGATGTCCGCAGCAACGCTTGCCCGTCACGCTCTCAGTCTTGCCATCGCGGCGGGAGGCGGCTGGATTTTTGCCCTGCTTCACGTCCCCCTGCCCTGGCTGCTCGGCCCGATGCTGGTGGTCGCCGTGATCAGCATGAGCGGAAAGTCCCTCACGATGCCGAATGGCGCGCGCCAGACGGGCCAACTCCTGCTGGGCACCGGGATCGGCCTGAACTTCACGCCTGCGGTCGCCACCTTCGTCGCCGACCATATCGTCGTCATGGTGATCTGCGCCCTCGCCTCGATCGGCTTCGGGATGCTTTCGGCGCTCTATCTCCGGCGCGTGGCAAAGGTGGACATCGCGACCGCCTTCTTCTCCAGCCTGCCCGGCGGCGTGGTCGAGATGGCGCTGCAGGCAACCCGCTGGGGCGGCGACATGGCGCCCGTCTCGCTCGCCCAGTCGCTCCGCATCCTCTGCGTCGTGACCACGATCCCGACCACCCTGATCCTGATCGGCGCCACCGGCCATTCGCCGTTCGAGGTGGCGACACTGCCTTTCGACCTCGGGGGCTTCGCGATCCTCATCGCCGCCTCCCTCGCCGTGGGCGGCCTGATGGCCTGGCGCCGCATCACCAATGCCTGGATCCTCGGCCCGCTGGCAGCCGCCGGGCTGATCACCGTGCTGCAGCTCGATCTCTCGGGCATGCCGCGGGAGTTGCTCAACCTGTCTCAGGTCCTGATCGGCTGCTTCATCGGCCTGCGCTACCGCCGCGACCTCGTGCTCTCGCTCCGACGCTTCCTGCCGCACGCGGTGTTCAGCACCCTGGTTCTTGTCGGGCTCAATATCGCCTTCGGGGTCGGCGTCGCCGCGGTCACCGGCCTTCCGGCCGCGACCATGGTGCTCTCCGTCTCGCCCGGCGGGATGGCGGAAATGAGCATTACGGCGGCGGTCCTGGAACTCGGCGTTCCGCTGATCGCCGCCTTCCACATCGTCCGCATCTTCCTTGTCATCGGACTTTCGGGACTCATTTTCCGCTATATTCTGAGTCCACGCAGCTGAGAAAATCTGTATTCTCGGTTGATCGAGACAGTATCCAAGCCGGATTCCAACCGGCGCCCCACTCCGGCCCGACCGGGAGGAAACCCAATGAGCGCAATCGCCGCCGCCAACGACAGCTTTCTCACCCAGGAAGAACGCGCCGAGCAGGAGCGGATGGTTCTCGATGCCGTCGAACGCTTCCTCGAGCGCGACGTCGCTCCTTATGCGCACAAGCTCGAAGCGGAGGACGCCTGGCCGGAGGAGATCGTCGCCAAGATGTGCGAACTCGGCCTTTTCGGCGCGACCATCGGAGAGGAATGGGGCGGCCTCGGCCTCTCCGCCACGACCTATACCAGGATCGTCGAGCGGGTCAGCCGGGTCTGGATGTCGATCTCCGGCATCTTCAACTCGCACCTGATCATGGCCGCCGCGATCGAGCGCTCCGGCACCGAGGCCCAGAAGGCCGCCTGGCTGCCGCGGTTCGCTACCGGCGAGCTCCGTGGCGGTATCGCCCTGACCGAACCGGATGCCGGCACCGACCTGCAGGCAATCCGCCTGCGCGCGGAGAAATGCGAGGGCGGGTACCGGCTGAACGGAACCAAGATGTGGATCAGCAACGCCTATCACGGGCACATCCTCGCGGTACTGGCGAAGACCGATCCGGAAGCGAAGCCCCGGCACAAGGGCATGAGCCTGTTCCTGGTCGAGAAAGGCGAGGGATTCAACGTCTCCAAGAAACTCGAGAAGCTCGGCTACAAGGGCATCGATTCCGCCGGCTTCACGCTCGACGACTGTTTCGTGCCAGAAGACAATCTCGTCGGCGCCGTCGAAGGCCGCGGCATGCAGCAGATCCTCGGCGGGCTAGAGCTCGGACGCATCAACGTGGCCGCGCGCGGGGTCGGCATCGCCCGGGCCTGCCTTGAGGAGTCGGTGCATTACGCACAGATCCGCAAGACCTTTGGCAAACCGATCGCCGAGCACCAGGCGATCCAGCTCAAGCTCGCCGACATGGCGACCCAGGTCGAGGCCGCGCGGCTTCTGGTCGAGCAGGCCGCGGCCGCCTACGACCGCCACGAACGCTGCGACATGGAAGCGGGGATGGCGAAGCTCTTCGCCACCGAGGCGGCGCTGCACAACAGCCTCGAGGCGATGCGCCTGCACGGCGCCTATGGTTACGCCAAGGAATACAATATCGAACGCTATTACCGGGACGCCCCGTTGCTCGCCATCGCCGAAGGCACGAACGAAATGCAACGCCTGATCATCGCCAAGCAGCTAGTGCAGCGAAACCCGGCCTGAGTTGATATGCGTCTCCCTGCGACCTTGCAACGCAAGCGCAACACGACCCGATAAGAACCTGCCGTTTTCGGTTTGAAATCAATCGAATCGATCCCTACCGCATTGCAATAACTTGCTGTACGATTTGATTCAACGGGACCTCGCAAACGTTCCTTGCGGAAGCTCCCGGCAGCGATAAAAACGAGGAAACACCCTCCACCGGGCCTGCGCCGGCAGTTCTGCCGGGGCGATGATTCTCTTTGCGACACAACATTTCCGGATAGACCGATGCTTGGCAGAAAAGTTCCCAACGTCACCTTTCGCACTCGCGTCCGCGACGACTCCATCGAGGGTCCGAACCCGTACACCTGGGCGGACATGAGCACAGACGACTACTTCAAAGGCAAGAAAGTCGTCCTGTTCTCACTTCCGGGCGCCTTTACCCCGACCTGCTCGACGTTCCAGCTTCCCGATTTCGAGAAGCTTTATCCCGAGTTTCAGGCCAAGGGTATCGACGAGATCTACTGCATCTCGGTCAACGACGCCTTCGTGATGAACGCCTGGGGCAAGTCCCAGGGCGTCACGAACGTGAAGCTGATCCCCGACGGCTCCGGCGAGTTCACCCGAAAGATGGGCATGCTGGTGAACAAGGACAATCTCGGCTTCGGCATGCGCTCCTGGCGCTACGCCGCGGTGGTCGACGACGGCACCGTGGTGGGCTGGTTCGAGGAAGAGGGCTTCGAGGACAATTGCGGCACCGACCCGTACGGCGTCTCCTCGCCGCAGAACATCCTCGAGAACCTCGAAGCCGTCCTGAAGCAAGACGTCGCGGCCTGATCTCGGCGCCTTCCACAGCATCGAAAAGCCCGGCAAGTGCCGGGCTTTTTTTTGACCTCACCGCAAAAACCAATCTTTTCAATGCATTGAAACAATCAAAGGCTGAGAGATCGGCTTTTTTCAGACCAAAAGGCGAAAAGTCCTTCATTCGGTTACCCGGAGTTGCAACACTCCCTTACACGCTTGTGCGTGGGGATGGGGAACCGGATGGGTCTCTACACGGGCTATACCCTGCAGCCTGGCGGCACGATCTCCTATTCGACCGAGCTGCCCTGGTATGCGCCGTTCTACGGCCTCTACGAGTTCGACAGTTCGGAAAAAGCGATCGCCCACGCGGCCTTCTCCGAATGGGAAGC
The DNA here is from genome assembly GCF_965216895.1 of Nisaea sp. Classification (GTDB taxonomy): domain Bacteria; phylum Pseudomonadota; class Alphaproteobacteria; order Thalassobaculales; family Thalassobaculaceae; genus Nisaea. The sequence continues at coordinate 3,348,769 of NZ_OZ244205.1, read as the reverse complement.
CGAGCTGTCGATCGATTTTGTCCATATCGACAATTTCGCAAATGCGGACATCGTCCTGACGGAAGCCTATATCGACGGATCGGGCGGCACGCTCGGGCTCTACAGCGTGTTCGATCCCGACGGCGACGGTCTGGTTTCCGGCGGATCCAGCGAAGGCTATGCCTACATCTATATGGACTACTTCGATACCGCCTACTTCGAGGCCACCTTGAAGCACGAGATCGGCCACGCCCTCGGGCTCGACCATGACGAAACGCCGGGCAGCGTCATGAATTCGCTGCTCGATGGCAACGAGACCATCACCGACTATGACATCTCGAAAGCGGCCGCGATCTACGGCTACAGCAAGAGCGGGACCACCGACGCGGACAGCTGGACCGGCAGCCAGACCGGCGACCGGCTAAGCACGCTCGGCGGCGACGACGTGGTGCGCGCGGGGCTCGGCAACGACACGGTGATGGGCGGCGACGGAAGCGATACCCTGATGGGCGAGAGCGGCGCCGACCATCTCTCAGGCGAGGCCGGCGCCGATCTGATCTACGGCAACACGGAGATCGACGTCCTGGACGGCGGGGCCGGCGACGACACCATTTTCGGCGGGCAGAACAGCGGCACAGCGCGCATCGACGCCTATGGCAATCTCCGCCGGCAGGACGGCGTCGAGACCATTCACGGTGGCGAGGGCAACGACTCCATATTCGGCAATTACGGCCAGGACCTGATCTCGGGCGGGGCCGGGAACGATACGGTCTACGGCGGACAGAAAGAGGACACGATCGACGGCGGGGCCGGCGACGACCTCATACTCGGCAACCGCGAGGACGACCTGCTCACCGGCGGCGACGGCGCCGACACCTTCCTTTTCGCGACGGACAGCCAGGGCGACGACATCGTGACCGATTTCGACACGGCGGAAGGTGACCGGCTGAGCTTTACGACCACCTATACGACCTCGAGTTCAGGAGCCGACCTGGTGATCACCCATGGCGGCGGCACGGTCACACTGACAGGGGTTTCGGCAGGCGGACTGAGTGACGGGTGGATTGCGTGATGCGCAGCTTTTGCAGGATGCTTGCTCTCTGCCTTCTGACGACTGCCATCAGTATTCCGACTTCTTCGGCCGAGGAGTGGGCTGCGATCGACTCCCAAACGTCGGAACTCTATTTCGCCCTCGACATACCGCAAACGATCGAAGACTCGGGTTGGAACGAGAACTACTCGCAGCGCATCTTCAAAATTGTTTCTTCACCTCGGAACGCCCTCGACCCGCTAGCAGCCATTTATCTTATCCGGCTTGCGCCGAACTATTTTTATCATTCTACGACGGACGCGAATTCAGCACTCCATAAGTTCGGCTACTTGAAGGACGATTACGAGATTTTGCAGGAGCAACAGGAAAAACCGACCAGAAGTTTCCGGGCCAGCTATCTGGTCGTGAAAGCTCGGGGCCGCGAATGCACCGTTTTTGCCGGACGATCGGGCCAAGGCGGCGGCGATGCTCAGGTATCCGTGGGGACGTCGGCAATGCTCGGTTTCTATTGCCAGCCAGAGGCCGAAGACCTCACGGAAGAGGGCATTGCCACGGTCCTCAACGCAGTCGGCACCAAAACCTCGGGCAGTGTGGCACCAGCAGCAGTTCCAGCACCTTCGAGGTAACGGGGGAAGCGGAAGGGCCCGCCGAAGCGGGCCCTGCATCAGACTTACTTGTTCATCCGGTTCTCGACCAGATCGTCCACGACCGCCGGTTCGGCGAGCGTGGAGGTGTCGCCGAGCGCGTCATGCTCGTTCGCGGCAATCTTGCGCAGGATGCGGCGCATGATCTTGCCGGAGCGGGTCTTCGGCAGACCCGGCGCCCACTGGATGAGGTCCGGCGAGGCGATCGGCCCGATCTCCTTGCGCACCCAGGTCACCAGTTCCTTGCGCAGTTCCTCCGACGGCTCCAGCCCGGCATTCAGGGTGACATAGGCATAGATGCCCTGGCCCTTAATGTCGTGCGGATAGCCGACGACCGCGGCCTCGGCGACCTTGTCGTGGGCGACCAGCGCGCTCTCGACCTCGGCGGTGCCCATGCGGTGGCCGGAGACGTTGATCACGTCGTCGACGCGGCCGGTGATCCAGTAGTAACCGTCCTCGTCGCGGCGGCAGCCGTCGCCGGAGAAGTAGCGTCCAGGGAAGGTGGTGAAATAGGTCTGGATGAAGCGCTCATGGTCGCCATAGACCGTGCGCATCTGTCCCGGCCAGCTGTCGGCGATGCAGAGATTGCCCTCTGTCGCGCCCTCCAGCACCTTGTTGTCGCCGTCGACGATCACCGGCTTCACGCCGAAGAACGGCCGCGTCGCCGAACCCGGCTTCAGATTGGTCGCGCCGGGCAGCGGCGTGATCAGGATGCCGCCGGTCTCGGTCTGCCACCAGGTATCGACGATCGGGCAGCGCTTTTCGCCAACCACCTCGTGGTACCACATCCAGGCTTCCGGATTGATCGGCTCACCCACCGAGCCAAGGATGCGCAGGCTCTTGCGGCTGGTCGATTTCACCGGCCCGTCGCCTTCGCGCATCAGCGCGCGGATCGCGGTCGGCGCAGTGTAGAAGATCGACACGTCATGCTTGTCGCAAACCTGCCAGAAACGGCTGAAGTCCGGATAGTTCGGCACGCCCTCGAACATCAGCGTCGTGGCGCCGTTCGCGAGCGGACCGTAGATGATGTAGCTGTGCCCGGTCACCCAGCCCACATCGGCCGTGCACCAGTAGATCTCGCCGTCGCGATAGTCGAAGACGTACTGGTGCGTCATCGAGGCGAAGACCATGTAGCCGCCGGTGGTGTGCAGCACGCCCTTCGGCTTGCCGGTCGAACCGGAGGTGTAGAGGATGAAGAGCGGGTCCTCCGCGTTCATCTCCGCCGGCGGGCAGTCCTCGGAGGCCGCGCCGCAGATATCGTGATACCAGTGGTCACGGCCCTCGACCCAGTTCACCTCGCCGCCGGTGCGCTTGACGACGACCACGGTCTTGCAGTCCGGGCAGTCTTCCAGCGCCTTGTCGGTATTGACCTTGAGCGGCACCGTGCGACCACCGCGCAGACCCTCGTCGGCGGTGATGACGATGTTGCTCTCGCAGTCCTGGATGCGGCCCGCCAGCGCGTCCGGCGAGAAGCCTCCGAAGACGATGGAATGGACCGCGCCGATGCGGGCGCAGGCCAGCATGGCGACCGCGGCTTCCGGGATCATCGGCAGGTAGATCGTCACCCGGTCGCCCTTCTTCACGCCGAGATCCTTCAGCGCGTTGGAGAACTTGCAGACGTCGCGATGCAGCTCGCGATAGGTGATCTTCTTGTCGTCCTTCGGGTCGTCGCCTTCCCAGATGATCGCCACCTGGTCGCCGCGCTCCGCAAGATGCCGGTCGAGGCAGTTCGCGGCCGCGTTCAGGGTGCCGTCATGGAACCACTTGATGTGCAGATCGGAGGCGTCGTAGGAGACGTCCTTGACCTTGGTATAGGGCTTGATCCAGTCGATCCGCTTGCCGTGCTCGGCCCAGAAGGCTTCCGGGTTCTCGACCGACTCCCGATACATTTTCTCGTAGCCGGCCTCGTCCACATGCGCGGTCTTGGCGAGTTCCGCCGGCACCGGAAAATCATGGACTTCCCACATTGTTTCCCCCTCTCTGCTCCGATGCGGATTGCTGACCGCATCCGTCGTGATTCATTGGCCGCCACTATAGCAATCGTAAGCAGTGGGTTAAGCGATTTTTGTGCGCTGCGTTGACGCGGACCTCAGGCGCTATCTTGCGAAATCCAATTCCGCTTCGAGCGCATCGACAGTCTCGGCATCCACCACTTTGGCTGCGATTTCGAACCCGAAACCCTGCCGGGCCAGCGCCGCAAGGTCGCGGTCGCGGGTCGCTTCCCGCTTTTCCGCGCTGCGAAAGGGGCCGATCCGTCGGCGGCGGGCATAGCGGAACGCGGCGTCGAGTTCGCCGATACCCTCCTCCCGCAGCGCCTCAAGCGCCGCGTCTATATCGGCAGCCCCGACCCCCTTCTCCATAAGCTTGCGCTGGATCATCCGCGCGGAGCTCCCGCGCGCGGCGAGCGAACGCGCCCGCGTCTCGGCGAATAGCCGGTCATTGAGAATGCCGGTCTCGTCGTAGCGCCGGATCAGCGCCTCCACCATCGCCGCACCGTCCGCCGGGTCCGTGCCGTGGTGTGCGGAAGAGACCCTGACCCGCCGCATCAGCACGTTGCGCAGGTTCGCCGCCGAACTCGCATAGCGCTCCAGGTACCAGAGCGCGACATTCTTCAGGTAGCTCTCGGTGATCCGCTTCGGTTGCTTTCTGGCCCGGCGCGGCTTGCCTTTCGCGCCCTCGTCCTGAATATCGTTCATCCGGTTTCCGGGCACCCGCGGCTTGTTTCCCGCCGGGCATGCCCCATCTGGTTGCTGTCATTCCGCTCGGCGCCTATTGTGCGCGCCGACCACCCACTCGCCAACGGCCCAGTTCATGACAGACCGACCGTTCGTCCCGAACGACAACGAGAATCGCGCTCCCGTTCCGACCGTCCGCCATGTCGGCCGGGTGAACTGGGTCGGTGTCTGGACGCTCTACGAGAAGGAGGTCCGGCGCTTTCTCAAGGTGATCACGCAGACCGTGTTCGCCCCGGTGATCACCTCGCTCCTGTTCCTCGCGATCTTCACGCTGGCGATGCAGCGTTCGATCGATCTCGGAAACGGCATCAGCTATTCGGAGTTCCTGGCACCCGGCCTCGTCGTCATGGCGATGATGCAGAACGCCTTCGCCAACACCTCCTCCTCGATCATGATCTCCAAGGTGCAGGGCAATATCGTCGACGTGCTGATGCCGCCGCTCGGACCGGGAGAACTGCTCGCCGCCTTCGCGGCGGGCGGCGTCACCCGCGGCCTCGTGGTCGGGGTTTCCACCGTCGTCACCATGTCCTTCGCCGTCGGCTTCCATGCCGCGCACTGGCCGGTCGCGATTTTCTTCGCGATCTCCGCCTCGCTCGCCATGTCGCTGATCGGCATCGCCGCCGGCATGTGGTCGGAAAAGTTCGACCATCTCTCCTCGGTGACGAACTTCGTCATCCAGCCGCTCGCCTTCCTCTCCGGCACCTTCTACTCGATCGACCAGCTGCCGGGGATCTGGAACCAGCTCGCGCACCTCAACCCGTTCTTCTTCATGATCGACGGCGTGCGCTACGGCCTGATCGGCTGGTCGGATTCGAGCCCGCTGGTCGGCGCCGCGGTACTGACCGGAATGAACGCGGCCCTGATCGCACTCTGCTACCTGCTGCTGAAGCGCGGCTACAAGATCAAGAGCTGAACAAACGAAAATCGTTGACCTGACGGATAATCTGCTATTTTTCGCCGATCAGGACGATTTGGCGGATGAGACCATGCCCGCAGATGCGACAGCACCCGCGCCGGAAAGCGGCGCCGCTTCCCCGCGCGAGAAGCGCAGCACCGGGATTCTGCCGAGCCAGACAATCCGGGAGATGATCGCCAGGGGCGATATCGCCTCCGAGACCCCGGTGATCGACGGGCAGATCCAGCCCTCCAGCATCGATCTCCGCCTCGGCAGGATCGCCTACCGGGTCCGCGCCAGCTTCCTGCCGGGCCGCAACGCCACCGTGAAGCAGCGCCTCGACGCGCTCTCCATGCACGAGATCGACCTGACCGAGGGCGCGGTGCTGGAAAAGGGCTGCGTCTATATCGTGCCGCTGCAGGAAAGCGTCTCCCTGCCGGCCAGGGTCTCCGGCACGGCGAACCCGAAAAGCTCGACCGGCCGTCTCGACATCTTCACCCGGCTGATCACCGACTACGGCACCGAGTTCGAGAGCGTGCCCGAAGGCTACGAGGGCCCGCTCTATGCCGAGATCAGCCCGCGCACCTTCAGCGTGCTGGCCCGCACCGGCTCGCGCCTGAATCAGCTCCGCTTCCGCCGCGGCAATCCGGTGGCGAGCGACGCGGCGATGCGCCGCCTGCAGGACAGCGTCAAGCTGGTGCACGGCCAGGACGCCGACATCAAGGAGGGCGTCGCGGTCAGCGTCGACCTGACCGGCGATCCGAGGACCGGGCTGATCGGCTACAAGGCGAAGCAGCATACCGGCCTGATCGACATCGACCGTCCGGGCGGCTACGAGGTCACCGATTTCTGGGAGCCGCTCTACCGCCAGCCGAACCGCCCGGCGGAACTGGTGCTGGACCCGGACGAGTTCTACATCCTCGCTTCGAAAGAGTACGTCTCCGTGCCGCTCGACTACGCCGCGGAGATGCGCGCCTACGACACCCGCGTCGGCGAGTTCCGCGTGCATTATGCCGGCTTTTTCGACCCCGGCTTCGGCATGCCGGAGGCCGGCGGCGAGGCCACCCGCGGCGTGCTCGAGGTCCGCTCCCACGACGTGCCCTTCGTGATCACCGACGGGCAGATCGTCTGCCGCCTGGTCTACGAGCCGCTGACCGAGGTCCCGGACAAGATCTACGGCGCCGGCGGCATCGGCTCGAATTATCAGGGCCAGGGCCTGAAGCTCGGGAAACACTTCAGGGCATAACCGCGGCCCGGCGGCAAGAGCGCAGACCGGACTCAACCGGACCGCGCTCCGCTCTGCGCCTAAGGATGATGCGGCTTTGTATCGTAGGTCACGAAGTCGAAATGGACCAAGTCAGACTGGCACCGTTCCCAGAGCATGAGCTTGTAGTTCGGAGGAAAATGTTGCCAAATCAGCTGGTTAATCGGCTTTCGAAGATCCTCGTCGGTCGCCGGCTTGCCTATCGCGATCAGGAACTCCCGCATCACTTCGAAAGGCGGCAACTCGCCTTCCAGCCGCTTGTCCGCCATTCCCGCCAGGGTCGGGCGACGAAACTTGAGACCTTCTATTTTTCCGCCTCCGAGATCCCGCGCTCCGGCCAGCAGCTCTTTCTCGGGGAGATGAGGCCCCGCCTCCTCCGTTCCCGGCCACCGCGACTCAGTCCACTGATTTTCGATCGCCCAGGAAATCGCAAGGTTGTCCTTGTAGAACTCCCCGCCGAGAGCATAGTCGGACACCGGGCCGTAGCCGCAGGGAATGAAGTCAAGCGTGCACCACCAGAAGCATCCGGTCGAGAACGCCGCCTGCTGTGCAAATTGCTCGTCGCCCGCGGTTGAAGGCGCAAACGGCTGGCCGATCACGCTGCATTCCGGGAACTGCCATGCGAGATAGGACGTCATGACCTGCGTCTGGCAGCCGCCGAGACTATGCCCGGTGACGATGATCGGCAAGTTCGCGCACTTCCGCAAGCTGTCCAGCGCCTCCACGAGAGTAAGGACGTCGCCGGTCCCGTGTTGTGTCGTTTCGCGCTGCAGCGCCCCGCCTTGTCCAGCGATCTTGTTGAAACCTTCAATCGTTCCGATCGCGACATTGCCCTCGATGTTCGGCGCGTCTTTCCGGATTCTCGGCGGCGGACCGATATGCTTCGTGCGATTTGGACCGTCCGGAATATCGACCCCCGTATCGAGATAGGTCGACCAAGGCCTTACAGCGAAAGACCTGAGATCCTGTATGACCTGATCGATCAGACCGTTGAACCCGGTGCTCGTGTCGGTGCCGCGGATACTGACGACAAAGAACTGCGGGTCCCCCGCACCATTCTCACCGGAGCGGTAAGAGGCGACATAGGCGAGATTGCTCCAGTCCGGCGAGATTGCCGGCCCCCAGTCCAGTGACCAGGAGCCCGGTCTCGTCGGAGCGCCGGTCTGGCCGGCATGTCCCTCCTCGGGCAGTAGCGGCATGTATTTCGGATTCTCGATGGCGACCTTGAGATCGGCCGTCATCTCGCCGAGATCATGCTTCCAGTCGCTCGTGTAGGCGGCGTTCGCGAGGCCCAGCCAGACCATGCCGTAATAGTCTCCGGACAGGGGATCGTCGCTTCCGGAGGATGTCGGTTCTTTGTTAGCATTCGCCATGCGCCTGCGTGCTCCATGAAGGATGAACGAGAACCGAAACGCTACACCCTTACCGTGAAATTAATAATAAATATGATATGTCAAATTGTGACGAATGAGCCCCTGATGTCCGGGATGCAGGTTGACAAACTCGACCGCTTGACGCTGTCGAAGGAGGAGCGGGAGATCGAGGATCTGAAGCGCAAGCAGGCCTGAACGCAAGAAACAGTCAGCGCAGCCTGAAGATGCCTCGGCATCCCTGAGCGTCGCTGACTGTCTCGTTTGAAAGCTGAACAGGCCGGAAGCCTATGCTTCGGACCCTTTGCGTCAGACCGTGATGTCTACCCGACCGGAGGACGCGGCCTGCGCACCGTTCGACTGGGCGATCTGCTTTGCCGTCTCGACGGCGCTGCTGACGACCTGGGCCTGGACCAGCTGCTGCTGTTTGTCGGCCCGGAACGCGAAGATCGCGACGGTCGATTGCACTGGTGATGTCATGGGCGGACTCCTTTCTGGCACTTCCGCTTTTCAACGCCTGCAATATAGAGCCTGGGCCTTAAGGAGTCATGAAGGATCGTTTTGGATTTTATGGGCTTTCCCACAGAATTGTCGCGATCGGGGATTGAAACCGGGGGCCCGTCCCGTGAATTCGTCTGCGCAATAGCGCTGTACAGCCATATTCCCCTTGGCGTTCCCCGGATTCCGTGCTTTTTTCGCTTTCCGGCGGCGCCGGGGATCGGTGCCGCCATTTCTTTTTCTCAGGAGAGGAACGTTGGTTACCACGGTGATGCCCACTTACGGGCGTATAGATATCGCTTTCGAGCGCGGGGAAGGCCCTTATCTGTACAGCACCGAAGGCCGACGATTCCTCGATTTCGCCTCGGGGATCGCGACGAACTCGCTGGGCCATGCCCATCCCCATCTCGTCGAGACCCTGAAGCAGCAGTCGGAAAAGCTCTGGCATGTCTCCAACCTCTACGAGGTGCCGGAACAGAAGCGGCTCGCCGACCGGCTGGTCGCCAACTCCTTCGCCGACACGGTGTTCTTCGCCAATTCCGGCGCCGAGGCCAACGAGGGTGCGCTCAAGATTGCCCGCAAGTACCAGTGGGAACGCGGCCAGAAGGAGCGGCACGAGATCGTCTGCTGCACCTCCGCCTTTCACGGTCGCACGCTGACCACGCTCTCGGCCGGCGACAACGAAACCTACCGCACCGGCTTCGGGCCGCGTCCGGAAGGCTTCCGCCATGTCGCCTTCGGCAACATGAACGAGATGCGCGAAGCCATGGGGCCGAACACGGCGGCGATCCTGGTCGAGCCGATCCAGGGCGAGGGCGGCATCAACACCGCCGATGTCGAGTACATGAAAGCAGTGCGCCAGGCCGCGGACGAATTCGACGCGCTCCTGATCTACGACGAAGTGCAATGTGGCATGGGCCGTACCGGCAAGCTCTGGGCCTATGAATGGTCCGGCGTCGCGCCGGACATCATGAGCCTCGCCAAGGGTCTTGGCGGCGGCTTCCCGGTCGGTGCCATCCTCGCCTCCGAGAAGGCCGCCTCCGGCATGGCGCCGGGCACGCACGGCTCCACTTTCGGCGGTAATCCGCTGGCGATGGCGGTGGCCAACGCGGTGCTCGACGTGATTCTGGCGCCGGGCTTCCTCGACCGCGTCACCGAGACCGGCGAGCTTTTCGCCACGCGTCTCGGCGAGATCGCGGCACGCCACCCGAAAATCATTTCGGCGGTCCGCGGCAAGGGCCTGATGATCGGGCTCGCCTGCGAGGTCACGAATGCGGACCTGCAGGGCAAGCTGCGCGAAGCCGGTCTGCTGACCGTCGGCGCGGCGGGCAACGTGCTCCGCATCCTGCCGCCGCTGATCATCGACGAAAGCCATGTCGCGGAAGCCTGCGGCATTATCGAGAAAGTCTGCGCGGACATGGACGCCTCCTAGGCGCCGGGCCGGTTCTCCTCGCGGGAACCGGCCGCCTCCGCCCCCGACGACGGAATCCCAAAATGAGCGATCTCAACCATTTCCTCGATCTCGACCAGATCGATTCCCTCACCCTTCGGGCCATCGTGGACGAAGGTCTCGCAATGAAGCGCGGCGATACGGGCGGCGAGAAACCGCTCGCCGGCAAGACGCTGGCGATGATCTTCGAGAAACCCTCGACCCGAACCCGCGTCTCCTTCGAGGTCGGCATGAAGCAGCTCGGCGGCGACGTCGTGGTGCTGAACGCCTCCGACCTGCAGCTCGGCCGCGGCGAGACTGTCGCAGATACCGCCCGCGTGCTCTCGCGCTACGTGGACTGCATCATGATGCGGACCTTCAGCGCCGAGAACATCCGGGAGATGGCGGAACATGCGTCGGTTCCGGTGATCAACGGCCTGACCGACGCCTCCCATCCCTGCCAGCTGATGGCCGACGTGATGGCCTTCGAGGAGCATCGGGGCCCGATCCGCGGCAAGGTCGTCGCCTGGAGCGGCGACGGCAACAACATGGCCTCCTCCTGGATTCATGCCGCCGCCAGGTTCGGTTTCGAGCTTCGCATCGCCTGCCCGGCCGAGCGCAGCCCGGACCCGGCCCTGCTCGCCTGGGCCGAAAAGAACGGGGGCAAGGTCACGCTGTCGCACGATCCGCAAGCCGCGGTCGCCGGGGCCGACTGCGTCGTGACAGATACCTGGGTCTCCATGGGCGACGACACGACCAACGCGCACAACCAGCTCGCCCCCTTCAAGGTGACGGAACAGCTGATGGCCAAGGCGAAGCCGAACGCGGTCTTCATGCACTGCCTGCCGGCCCATCGCGAGGAGGAAGTCGCCTCCGCGGTGATCGACGGCCCGCAATCCATCGTCTTTGACGAGGCCGAGAACCGCCTGCATTCTCAGAAGGCCATCCTGCACTGGTGCCTCTCCTGAGAGACAATCTGACTGCTGAGGACGCAAAATGAGCATCGCCGACATATTCGCCGAGTCGGGCCACGATGATTTGCTGCTGCCGTTCCAGGTCAACCCGTTCGGCCTGCGCGGCCGGCTGGTGCGCCTGAACTCGGCCGCCAACACGATTCTCTCCCGGCACGACTATCCGGAGCCGGTCTCGCTCCTGCTGGGCGAGGTCATGACGATTGCCGTCTGCCTTGCCGGCGCCCTCAAGTACGAGGGCGTGTTCTCCCTGCAGATCAAGGGCGACGGCCCGGTCCGCAGCATGGTTGCGGATATCACCAGCGAGGGGCATCTGCGTGGCTATGCGGCGTTCGACCGGGATGCGGTCGAGGCCGCCGCGGCCGATGGCGACCCGACGGTGCCGCGTCTGATCGGCGGCGGCTACATCGCCTTCACGGTCGACCAGGGCGCCGACACGGAACGCTATCAGGGCATCGTCCCGCTCTCGGGGCAGAGCCTGGTGGAATGCACCCACGCCTATTTCCGCCAGTCGGAACAGCTCGAGACCGGCCTCAATGTCGCCGTGCGCAAGGACGAGTTCGGGATCTGGCGCGCCGGCGCCCTGATGCTGCAGCGCATGCCGCTCGACGGCGGAGACGCCCCGGCACCGGGCAAGGCCCGCGCGGTGCACGATCTGGAGGCGCACGAGGATGCCTGGCGCACTGCCGTGGTGATGCTGAGCAGCGCCACGGCGGACGAACTCGCCGGCACCCGGATCGCCCCGGATCGTCTGCTCTACCGCCTGTTCCACGAATCCGGGATCGTCGCCTACCCGGCCCAGCCCGTCGCCGAGAAATGCCGCTGCTCGCGGGAGCGCGTGGAGACCGTGCTGGTTTCCCTCAGCCCCGAGGAAGTGCAGGACATGACGGTCGACGGCCTGGTCTCCGTCACCTGCGAATTCTGCAAGTCGCATTGGGAATACGACGAACACGCGCTTGAGAAGCTCCGGACACATTCTTCCGGGAATTGATCACATTGCCGCCCCATATCTCTCGTTATTATGGAGCATCGACCGGTTTTCCGAGGGGGTTCAAATGCGGAAACGTCTAGCGCTGTTTCTTTTCGTCCTGATGGTGCCGCTGCTGTCCGCCTGCGAGACGCCGCCATCGGCGACCTTCCCTGAACTCACGTTCCACCACAAGCAGCCGATCCGGCTCGCGGTCGGTTCGATCGAAATCATCAACGAGTTCCGCATGCCGTTCGCCGCGCCCAATGTCGAGCACAAGATGCCGGTGGCGCCGGGCCCGGCGGCGGAACGCTGGGGCCGGGACGTGCTGCAGGCCGCCGGCGACGGCACCGACAAGCTGGTCATGGTGATCACCGACGCCTCCGTCATCGAGACGCCGCTGAAGCGAAAGAAAGGGCTCGAAGGCGCCTTCGTCAACGAGCAGAGCGAACGCTATGAGGCGCGCATCGCGGTACGGCTTGAGGTGCGCACCGCCGAGAACAGGCGCCGCGCCGTGGCCGAGGCCTTCGCCACGCGCAGCGTCACGATCCCCGAGGACGCCTCGCTCGCGGACAGGGAAATGCATTCGTATCGGTTGACGGAACAACTGCTGGACGATTTCGACAGTGCGGTGCGGCCGCAGGTGTCAGCCCATCTCGGCGCGTTCCTGCGCTAGCCGAACGCAGACAGGACCGGGCGGCACATGGCCGCCCGGTTCCCGGATCCATCGGATCAGAGATTGGCCAGCACGTGCTCGGCGCTGGAGACTTCGAAGGCCCGCGGCTCTTCGACGAAGAGCTTCGTGACGGTGCCGTCCTCGACCACCATCGCATAGCGCTGCGAGCGGGTGCCCATGCCGGCGACGGACACATCCATCTCGAGGCCGAGCGCCTTGGCCAGTTCGGCATTGCCGTCCGCGATCATGGTGACCGCGTTGCCGGCATTCTGGTCCTTGGCCCAGGCGCCCATGACGAAGGCGTCATTCACCGACGTGCAGGCGATGGCGTCGACACCGCGCGCCTTGAGATCGCCCGCCTTCTCGACGAAACCCGGTAGGTGCTTCACGGAGCAGGTCGGCGTGAAGGCGCCCGGAACGGCGAACAGCACGACCTTGCGGCCCTTGAAGAATGCCCCCGTATCGAGATCGTCGATCCCGTCCGCGGTATTGGTTTTCAGCGTCAGCGTCGGGATCTTGTCCCCAACTTTGATCGTCATGCCTGGTCTCCCCCTATGACGTTCCTGCGGCCAGGCCGGCCGCGAGATTCACGATGCTACAGATAGGGTCCGCCGGCGGGAATGCCAGCAACCTTATCCGCGTGCCTCCCGGATCGCGGTTTCCACCGCCTCCAGGCTCAGAAGTTCCGGCAGTGCCAGGCCCGCCGGTGCCGCCGGGCCGTAGACTGCGTTGAACGGAATACCATAGCGGCCGAAGGAAGCGAGGTATTCCGCGATTTCAGGATCCGGAGTGGTCCAGTCCGCCCGCATCGCGAGGATGTCGCCGGAGGCGATCCGCTCCGCGACGGCGCCGTTCTCCAGGACCAGCGACTTGTTGACCTTGCAGGTGAGGCACCAGTCTGCAGTGATATCGACCAGCACGGTCTTCTCGGCCGAAACGAGGCGGGCGATCTCGCGCCGGTCGAACGGGCGCCAGTCCACCGCGTTCCCGGCAGTCGCCGCGGTCGCGTCGCCGTCTCGCGCCGTCGCCTGCATACCGACGCCGATCACCGCCGCCAGCGCCAGTATCGCGGCGAGACCGGCAATGCGCCGGCCCGCTCCTTCATGACGCGCCCGCCACGCAAGCGCGCCCGTCAGCAACAGCGCCAGCCCCGCGAGCAGCGCGGCATCGAAGGCCGAACTGCTTGCGATGAAGACGGCGAGCAGCCAGAGCGCGGTCGCCAGCAATGCCGATGCCAGCACGCGGCGGAACCAGATCATCCAGGGCCCGGGCCTCGGCAGCGCGCGGGCCACGCCGGGAAGCGCGGCGACAAGCAGATAGGGGGCCGCAAGCCCGAGCCCCATGAATGCGAAGACGGTCAGAATCTCCGCCGCACCGCGCGAGAGTGCGAAGCCGACGGCGGTACCCAGAAACGGCGCGGAACACGGCGTCGCCAGCAGGGTCGCGAAGGCACCGGTCAGGAAGTGGCCGGTCAGCCGCCCCTGCCCGGCCTCGCCCCCGGCAAGCCCGAGGGCAGCCAGGCGCTGCGGCAGATTGATTTCGAACAGACCCGCGAGGTTTCCGGCGAAAAGCACGAGCACCGTGACCATCAGGGCAAGAAAGAGCGGCTGCTGGAACTGGATTCCCCAGCCTACCGCGAGCCCGGCCTGCTTCAGCGCGATCGCCCCCGCCGCAAGCAGCAGGAAGGAGGCGAGGATGCCCGCCGCCGAGGCGAGAAAGCCGGTGCGGATCGCAACCTTGTCGGCGCCGCCATATTTCACCGCGCCGACCAGTTTCAGCGACAGCACGGGCAGCACACAGGGCATCAGGTTCAGGATCAGGCCGCCAAGGAAGGCAATGCCGAGAATCGCCGCCAGCGCGGCCCAGCGTCCCCTCTCCGCGCCATCCCCCGCCGCGCTCACAACCATACTGCGTTCGAGAAAGCGGTCGCCGTCAACCAGGGTCAGTGTGATCTTCTCCTCCGCCAGCCGGCCACCCTCCGGCACCGAGGCCGGGACGGTCAGGACCGCCGAAAGCCGGTCCGGTGCGAAGTCCACCTCGGGCTTGCCGAACGCGAAACCGGCGCGTGCTTCCGGGAAAACGTCCGGCTCGACGAGCGGAACCGAGGAGTTGATCTCGACGGCGAGAGAATGCGGGGCGGGCGATCCGACCGCGGAGACCGATGAGATGTCGAGGCCGAGCCCGCTCAGATCCTGCGGCACCCGTGCCCGGAAGCGGTCGATGAGCTGGGCGAAAGCTGTCGGCTCCGCCGGTCCGGCATCGATATCAAGCGCGAGATTGGCGTTCAGCGGCACGCAGATATCGCTGCAGGCGAGCGCGTTCATGTCGGCCCGGAGCGCGAGCGGCGCCCCCGGTTCCGCCAGGGCGGCGCGGATCGGGATCACCACCTCGTCGTGATAGCCGTAGGTCTCGAGTCCGAAGAGGCTGAACCGTTCCGGCACCGGCCATTGCCACAGAGCCGCCCCGAAGTTCTCCGACCCCTCCCAGGCGACTTCCGGCGGGAAGCCCGCATCGCCCGGTGCCCGCCAGTAGACCTTCCAGCCCTCGGCGAGACGGAACTGCAGGCCGAGCGGCACGCTGTCGCGCCCCTCCGTGCCGGAAACGGCGGAGACCAGGCGAACATCCGCGAAATCCGTGCTGACCCAGTCCGATGCCCCCGCCGCTGCGCGCGCATTCGAAACCGGAGCGGCGAGTGCCGCAATCATGCCCAGAAACACGAGCAGGGTTGGAAAGAGGGGGCGCAAAACCCAATTCATAAGCGACCTGTCCGACTCTGTTCTTCGAGGCCTTTGACCGCCCCGTCAGGGATATATAGTGGACCTTGGAGCCGACGTCGGTCACATTTTCAGGAACCCTGCGCCCCCGCAGGATCGATGCGCTGAAAACGAACGGAACCGCAAGCATGACGACCACGGTCGCCGACGAAACCGAGGAAGGCTATCTCACCGGCCAGTTGCTGGTGGCGATGCCGGCAATGCGCGATCCGCGGTTTGCCCGGACCGTGATCTATGTCTGCGTCCACAATGCCGAGGGCGCGATCGGCCTGGTGCTGAACCGTCTCGTCGGCTCGATCGAGTTCACCGATCTGATCGAGCAGCTCGACATGAACCTCATGGAGACGGACATCGTCGCCAACCCGCCGGTGCATTTCGGCGGCCCCGTCGATACCGAGCGCGGCTTCGTGCTGCACAGCGCCGACTACCAGAGCGAGGAGACGCTGGATATCGACCGCGAGGTCGGCCTGACCGCCACCGTCGACATTGTCCGCACCATCGCCTCCGGGTCCGGCCCGAAGAACCACCTGCTCGCCCTCGGCTATGCCGGCTGGGGGCCGGGTCAGCTCGACGGCGAGATCCAGGAAAACGCCTGGCTCAATGTCGATGCGGACAACGCGCTGGTCTTCGACACCGATCTCGACAGCAAGTGGGACCGCGCGCTGAAAAAGCTCGGCGTCGATTCCGCCCTGCTCTCGACGGAAGCGGGACGGGCCTAGATATTCACCACTGCCTCAAGAAACACGCCTGAGCGGCACATTATCGAGCCAAGGCGCGATTGCCGCATCGTCATCCTCCGGGCCTTCGTCAAGAAAACCAAGTAAGCGCCCCGTCGGGAACTCGCGAAGGCCCCGAAACGGATGTTTGACCATGGCTAGGAAAATCGCATTTGCAGAGCTGCGCGAGGAACTGCTTCAGAATCCGGAAACCCGATCCGAGTACGAGGCGCTTGAGCTGGAGTTCGAAGTTGCGCGCAAGATCATCGCCGCCCGCACGAAAGCCGGTTTCACCCAGCGAGCACTGGCGGAGAAGATGAACACCTCCCGCAGCACCATCGCGCGCCTTGAGGGAAGAAAGACGCTCTCCTCCCTCGAAACGATCCGCCGCATCGCGCGCGCAACCGGAACGGATATCCGATTATCGATCCACGCCTGACCGGAACGATACGCCAGCGGGTCACGCCGCCGGCAGCAACTCGTCCACCAGCGCCATCCAGTAGCCGATGCCGAGCGGGATCGAGGCGTCGTTGAAGTTGTAGTCCGGGTAATGCAGCTTGCCCGACCTGTGGTCCGGCGCCGCCGTCCCCATCCAGATATAGTTCCCTGGCCGCTCGTTCAGCATGAAGGAGAAATCCTCGCCCGCCATGCAGGGATCGTGCTCGCGGATCACGTTCGCCGCGCCGACCACATTCTCGGCGATCCCGGCGGCGACCTCCGCCTCGGCCGGCGGGTTGATCGCGGGCGGATAGTTCTTGCGGTAATCGATCGCCGCCTCGCAGCCGAAGCCCCTGGCGATGCCCTCCGCCAGCCCGCGGATGCGCGCTTCGGCGAGGTCGCGGACGGCGGGGTTGAAATAGCGCACGGAGCCGCCGATCACCGCCTCGTCCGGCATCACGACATAGGCGTCCGAGCCCTTGAACATGGAAATACCGATGGTCGCGGTCTCGTGCGGCGAGACGTTGCGCCCCGGCACGCTCTGGATCGCGGTGACGAGATGAGCCGCCGCCAGCACCGTGTCGACGCCGTCATGCGGCATGCCCGCGTGGGTGCCCTGGCCGCGCACGGCGATGTCGAAATAATCGATCCCCGCCATGACCGGTCCCGGCACCGGGCAGAAGGTCCCGAGCGGCAGGTCCGGCCAGTTGTGCAGTCCCCAGACACTCCCGCAATCCGCCTTCTCGAACAGTCCCTCCTCGATCATCACCCGGCCGCCGCCGCCGCCTTCCTCCGCCGGCTGGAAGATCAGCGCGACGGAGCCGGCGAAATCCCGGCTCTCGGCCAGAAGCTTGGCGGCGCCGAGCAGCATCGCGGTATGCCCGTCATGGCCGCAGGCATGCATCTTTCCCGGCACCGTCGACCTGTAGGGAATGTCGCCGGTCTCCTGCATCGGGAGCGCGTCCATGTCGGCGCGCAGCCCGATGGTGGGCCCCTCCGTCCTGCCACGCACGATGCCGATCACGCCTGTCTTCGCGATCCCGGTCAGCACCTCGTCGACCCCAAAGGCCTGCAGCTTTTCCGCCACGATCGCGGCGGTCCGCACCTCCTCGAAACCGGTCTCGGGATGGGCATGCAGGTCGCGGCGCCATTCGGCGACCTCGTCATGCAGGGCCGAGATGCGATTGTGGTGGCGGGAGGAAAAGACGGGCGTCTGTGTCATGGCAAATCCGCAAGATGTCGGCGGGGCCGGCGGGGCCGGCAGACGGAAAACGAAAGGATGCGCCTTCGTCGCGCCGGTTTCAAACCGTCATTCGGGCGGCTCGGAGAAAACCTGCATGCGCATCAGGTCCAGCAACGGGGCAATGGCGGGATTGTCTGCTTCCCGCCGCACCTTCAGCACCACCTCCAGCTCCGGCGCATCGACGAGCGGCCGGACGACGATATCCGGGAGCTGCCCGTCGCATATCGATTCCGGCACCAGTGCCACCCCGAGACTAGCCGCAACCAGTCGGAGAATGGTGTTCTGCAGCTGCGGCTCGAAACGGAAGCGGGGCACGATACCGTCCGCCGCGAAATAGTCCGCAATCGCCCGGCGCAGGGTCTCGGCGATGCCGGCCGGAGTCGCGATCAGGTCCGCTTCCCGGAGATCCCGCGGCCCGACCTTCTCCATTCCCGCCAACGGATGCGCGACGGGCACGACGAGGCAGAGCCGGTCTGTGAAGAGAGGGTGTGTTTCGAGCTGCGGCATGGCCCGGCCGGAAAATGTGATCCCGGCATCGAGCTCCCGGTTCAGCAACCTGGTCTCGATCTCCGCCGGCGTGGTTTCCGAGAGCGAGACGCGGACATCCGGCCTGAGCGCCGTATAGGCGCTTACAAGGCGCGGCACGACGCGATGCGCCGCATGCATCATGAAGCCGAGCCGCAGCTCACCCTTCTGCCCGTCTGCGACAAGACGCGCATCGCGGCAGGCGGCCTCGAACTGCGTCAGCACCGCGCGGGAATCCTCGAGGAAACGCTGCCCGGCCGGAGTCAGCGAGACCTGGCGCGATGTCCGGTCCACCAGGCGGACCCCGAGATCGCGCTCAAGATTGGCGATCTGCCGGCTGAAGGGCGGCTGGGTCATGTTCATGCGCGCCGCCGCCCGGCCGAAATGCAGGGTCTCGGCCAAGGCGACGAAATAGCGCATCTGCCGCGTATCCATTAATACCTTTTTTAACTCAATCTAGACCTCTTTCTGGATTGGATTGTATCGGGCTGCGGGCGTAGAGAAAAGCCGCTCCGCAACGAAACCATCCGGCAATGTTCTCCAGTCTCCTCGTCGTCCTGCCGATCTTCGCCCTGATTCTGACCGGATTCGTCGCCCGCCGTTCGGGCGCGCTCGGCCCGACCGCGACCCGCGAGGTCAACCGCTTCGTCGTCTATCTCGCCCTGCCCGCCCTTCTGTTCGGCATCATGGCCAAGGCCGATCCGGCGGAAATCTGGCAACCGGACTTCATGATCGCCTTCACGGCCGGCTGCGCCCTGGTCTTCGGCGCGACACTCTGGGTCCGCATGCGGCAGGGTTGTCATCTCGCGGACGCCGCGATCGACGGGCTCAATGCGAGCTATCCGAATACCGGCTTCATGGGTTTCCCGCTGGTGCTCGCCGTGATCGGCGCCTCGGCCATGGGGGCCACGATGATCGCCACCATCCTGACCGCCTGCGTGCTCTTCGCCGTCGCCATCGTGCTGATCGAATGCGCGCTTCAGAGCGGAGCACGGCGCCGCGACATCCTCGCCAAGACCGCGCTTGCCCTGGTCAAGAACCCGCTTCTCGTCGCCCCCGCCCTCGGCGCCGCAATGATGGCGTCCGGTCTCTCGCTCCCAGAGACTCTGGACAGCTATCTGGCGCTGCTGGGCGGGGCGGCCTCGCCCTGTGCACTCGTCGCCCTCGGCCTGTTCCTCGCGGACAATGCCGCGCGGACCAAAACCCCGACATCGAACAGCCGCGTGCAGGCCGCGCTGGTCGCATTGAAGCTGGTGGTGCAGCCCGCAGTCACCTGGGTGATCGCCGTTCCGATCCTTGCGCTGCCCTCTGGCGTGGCCTATCTCGCGGTGCTGCTCGCGGCGCTGCCGACCGGCACCGGGCCCTTCATGCTGGCCGAGTTCTACCAGCGCGAGGCTTTGGTCACGAGCCGCGTGGTGCTGATGACGACCGTGCTCTCGGTCGCCTCGATCTCGCTCTATCTGTCTATTGCCGGGTAAGGACTAGACCTTCTTCAGCTCGTCGGCGAAGTTCGGATAGAACTCCTCGCGCAGCAGGGCGAAGAGAATGTGGTCCTGCCAGCGCCCGTCGATCTTCAGGTATTTGCGCGCCAGCCCTTCCTCGGTGAAGCCGGCCTTCCGGAGCACGCCCTGGCTCGGATAGTTGCGCGGCAGGCAGGCCGCCTCGATCCGGTGCAGGGCCAGCTGGTCGAAGCCGAAGGAACAGACGCCGTGCACCGCCTCGCTCATGTAGCCGCGGCGGGCGAAAGGGCGGCCGATCCAGTAGCCGATGGTGCAGGACTGGGCGACGCCCCGCCGCACGTTGGCGATGGTGATCCCGCCGACCAGCGCATCGTCGCTACGCCGGTAGATGAAAAAGGAATAGCCCTGGTCGCGGGCCCAGTCCTCCGCGTAGCGCGAGAGGCGGCGGCGGAAGGCGGCCCGGGTCAGGGCATCGTCCGGCCAGCGCGGTTCCCACTCGACAAGAAAATCCCGGCTGAGCGCGCGCAGTTCCGCCCACTCCCCCCAGTCATTCTTGTTCGGTTGCCTCAGATAGAGACGCGGCAGAGTGACGCGCGGCTCAATCTTCGACGGCGGGAAAAACGTCAGGACCAATCGGCGATCCCCCTTGGAGTCCTATGCCGACGGTCATTTTTCCTGTTAACCGTGCGGAAGGCAAGCGGAACCGCCTGCCGCTCGGTCAGCTCAGCCGCGCCCGGATGCTGTCGTAGGAATCCAGATGCGCGGTCGGACCAAGCGCCGCCAGGGTAGGGGTCGAGGCCAGCAGGCGTTTCGCCGTCCGCCGGATCGCCGCCGTATCCACTGCGTCGACCTTCGCCACCAGTTCCTCCACCGGCACGGGGCGGCCATAGACGAGCATGTGCTGGGCCAGCTGCTCGCAGCGGTTCGAGGTGCTCTCCCGGCTCATCAGCAGGCCGGAACGAAGCTGGGTGCGGGCGCGCTCGACTTCCTGCTCGCTGACATTCTCGGCCACGTCCTTCAGTTCGTCGCAGACCACGGGAACGAGTTCCGCCACGTCCGCCTCGCCGGTCCCGGCATAGATCGAGAACATGCCGCCGTCATTATAGGCGGCGCTGAAGGAATAGATCGAATAGACCAGGCCGCGCTTTTCCCGGATCTCCTGGAACAGGCGCGAGGACATGCCGCCGCCGAACAGCATGGATAGCACCTGCTGGGCATAGAAATCCCCGTCGTGGAACCCCATGCCCTCGAAGCCGAGCAGCAGGTGTAGCTGTTCCAGATCCTTCTCGACCCGGATTTCGCCGCCCCTGTAGGCCGCCGCCTCCGTCGTCGCGCCGGACTGCGCCGCAAGAGATCCGAAACCGCGCTCGACCTCCTCGACCACCTTGTCATGCTCGACATTGCCGGCAGCGGAGAAGACGAGGATGTCTCCCGCATAATTGCCGTCGATGAAGGACATCACGCCGTCGCGGCTCATGTCGCGGACAATCTCGGAGCGCCCCAATACCGGCCGGCCCATGGCCTGGTCCGGGTAGGCAACCTCCTGGAAATAGTCAAAAACGATGTCGTCGGGCGTATCCGCCGCCTGGCCGATCTCCTGCAGGATCACGTGCCGCTCACGGCTGAGCTCGGTCTCGTCGAAGGTCGACTCCGTGAGGATGTCGGACAGCAGATCGACGCCGAGTGCGACATCGTCCTTCAGCACCTTTACGTAGTACGCCGTCTGCTCGCGTGCCGTATAGGCGTTCATATGCCCGCCCACAGCCTCGATCTCCTCGGCGATCTGAGGCGCCGTGCGGCGTTTTGTGCCCTTGAACACCATGTGCTCCAGCAGATGCGCGACCCCGTTCTCGGACGCCACCTCATGCCGGGTCCCGACATTCAGCCAGGCCCCGAGGGACACGCTCTCGACACTGGCCATCCGGTCTGTGACGACCCGGATTCCGTTCGAGAGCTCGGTGATGCGGACGCCGTTCGCGGCGTTACTCATGCAGCATTCTCCTTGCCGGCAACGATGCCGGCGATATGGGTACTGACGGTACGGAAGTCGTTGGGCAGAACCGTCATCCGTTCCTCGCGCTCCAGCAGATCCCCGAGCCGCGCCGGCAGCGCCGGGCGCACGCCGATGGCGGCTTCGACCGCGTCCGGGAATTTCGCCGCGTGGGCACAGGCAAGCGAGATCAACGGCGCTTCCGTGCCGATATCGCCCGAGGCGCGGGCCTGCCGGGCGGCGCCGAGGGAGACGGCGGAATGCGGATCGGCGATCTCGCCGGTTTCCTCGTAGACCGCCCTGATCGTCGCCTTGGTCTCCGACTCATCGGTGCGGTAGCCGTCGAACACGGAGCGCGCCTTCTCCAGCATGCCCTGGGAGATTGAGAAGCTGCCGTTCTCGCGGAAGCCGGTCAGCACCTCGGTCACGGCGGCGCCGTCGCGATCGTAGAGATCAAAGAGGAAGCGCTCGAAATTGCTCGAGACCTGGATATCCATGCTCGGGCTGATCGAGGGCTTCACGCCTTCGAGCTTCATCTCGCCCGACTGGAGGAAGCGGGAGAGGATGTCGTTCTGGTTCGTCGCCACCACGAGCCGGTCGATCGGCAGGCCCATCTGCCTGGCTGCATATGCGGCGAAGATGTTGCCGAAATTGCCCGTCGGCACGACGAAGGAGGCCGGGCGATCGGCGGTGGCGCCGACCGAGAGCGCGGAGGTCACGTAATAGACCACCTGCGGCAGGATTCGCGCCCAGTTGATCGAGTTCACCGCGGAAAGGTTGTGCCTGTCGCGGAAATCCGCATCGTTGAACAGCGCCTTCACCAGATCCTGGCAATCGTCGAAGGTGCCTTCCAGAGCAATGGCGTGGACATTCGGTGCCTGCACCGTGGTCATCTGGTGCTGCTGCACCGGCGAGACCCGACCCTCCGGGAAGAAGATGAAAATCTCGATGTTTTCGCGGTCGCGGCAGGCCTCGATCGCTGCGGAGCCGGTATCGCCCGAGGTCGCGCCGACGATGGTCACCCTCTCGCCGCGCTTTGCCAGCACATGGTCAAACATGCGCCCAAGCACCTGCATCGCGTAATCCTTGAAGGCCAGCGTCGGCCCGTGGAACAGCTCCATCATCCAGAGATTGGCGTCGAGCTGCTTCAGCGGCGCCACGGCACTGTGGCCGAAGGAGCCATAGACCTCGTCCATGATTTGCTTCAGCGTCGCGTCGTCGAACGCATCGCCCGTAAAAAGGCGGCAGATCTCGAACGCGGTCTCGGCGTAGCTGAGGCCGGAGAGCCGCTTCAGGTCCGCGGCCGAGAGCTGCGGCCAGGTCTTCGGGACATAGAGTCCGCCGTCGCGGGCGAGGCCCGTCAGGAGCACGTCTTCGAAGCCGAGTTCGGGGGCCTTGCCCCGGGTACTGATATAGCGCACGTCCGCCGTCTCTTTTCGCTGTCCGAAAGAGCGCAACCTAGCGGTGGGCAAGGGTTCTTGCAACAATGCCCGCAGCCATCGCAACTGGGACGACGGGACCGCTCCATGGCACTCGACTGCATCGCGATCATGACACCGGGGGACATGGGTCACGCAATTGGCCGTCGACTCGCCGAGAACGGGATCCGGGTCGTCACCAACCTCGAGGGCCGCTCGGCCCGCAGCCGCACCTTGGCGGAGAAGGCCGGAATCGAGGATCTCGGCTCCGACACCCGCCTGCTCAAGACATGCGACGCCATCTTCTCGATCATGCCGCCGGACCAGGCGGGCGGCTTCGTCGACCGGATGGCGAAGGCCGCGTACGGCCTTGCCGAGGCGCCGCGGGCCGTGCTGGTGGACCTCAACGCAATCGCACCCTCGACCGCCCGCGCCCTGCGCGACCGGGCCGAGGCGGCCGGCATCCGCTTTCTCGACGGCGGCATCATCGGAGGCCCACCCTA
The DNA here is from genome assembly GCF_965216895.1 of Nisaea sp. GTDB lineage: Bacteria > Pseudomonadota > Alphaproteobacteria > Thalassobaculales > Thalassobaculaceae > Nisaea. The sequence continues at coordinate 3,325,223 of NZ_OZ244205.1, read as the reverse complement.
TCCGGGCCGCCCGAGCCCGCGCCTCTATGTAAACGGTCCCCGCGCGGAGGCCTTCGAGGCCCTTCGCCCGGTGCTTGATATCCGCGTGGTCGCGGGCGAGGTCGGCGCCGCCTCGGCCCTCAAGATGTGCTTCGCAACGTTGACCAAAGGCGTTCAGGCGCTGGCGATCCAGAGCTTTGTGACGGCGGAGCTTGAAGGCGTCGGCCCGGAGTTTCGCGCCGAGATGGAAAGCGTGCAGGCGAACCTGCTGAGAAGCCTTTCCAACAGCCTGCCCGGCATGCCGCCGAAGGCCTATCGGTGGGTCGGCGAGATGGAGGAAATTGCAAAGACCTACGGCGATGCCGGTCTCGGCTCCAAGACTTTCGAGGGCGCGGCCGACATCTACCGCTTCGTCGAGAGTACCCCGCTCGGCAAGGAAGTGGTCGAGAACCGCACCATGGGCACCGACCTTGAAGACCTCGTCACCCGGCTGGCGGAAGCGCTTCGGGCGGGACGAACCTAGCCTGCATAGTTCAGCGGCAGTGCCGTCGTGTACTTGATTTCCTCCATCGCGAAGCTGGAACTGACCTCGGCGAGATCGGCGATGGAGATCAGGCGCTTGTAGACCGCGTCATAGGCATCGACACTCGGCACCACGACCCGCAGCAGGTAATCGACCGTGCCGCTCATACGGTAGAATTCCAGCACTTCCGGAATGTCCGAGACGCCCTTGGCAAACTTTTCCAGCCAACCCTCGCTATGCTGGCTGGTGCGGATCATCACGAAGACGGTGAGCGGCACATCGACGGCCCGGCGGTCCAGCAAGGCGACGCGCTTGCGGATCACGCCCTGCTTCTCGAGATTCTGGATCCGCCGCCAGCAGGGTGTGGAGGACAGTCCGACCCGGCTGCCGATCTCCGCCACAGAGAGCGCGGCGTCCTCCTGCAGCAATCCCAGGATGCGGCGATCGATATCGTCCATCGACATGCTAAAAAATCTCACACTTCTAGAAAAATATTCCATCAATTTGAGATTTGACGTCAAAGATTGCAAACAAATTGCGCCGGATTGGGCTGACAATATCCCTCTGTTCGTCATTCGGCCCGGAGCTGCGCCATGATCTTCAAACTCTTCACCAGTCACCCGGAATCGGTCGGCGAGAGCTACTGGCAGCATTTCGGTTTCGCGGCCTCGACCGGTGCGGCGATGATGCTTGGCGGGCTCGCCTGCATCGCGCACGGGCTGTTCCCGTTCCTCTTCACCCGCACCGGCAGCAAGACCATCGCCCGGCTCTACGAGCGCATGTCCTCGGGCGCCCGTCACAAGGTGATGACGACGAACCAGACCGAACTCGGCCGGCAGCAGCCCGCGGAATAGAAAACCGCTTCTAGAGATAGCGCTCGCAGAGATGGGCGAGGAACGGATCGGCGCCGAGTTCCGCGCCGGTCGCCTCCGAGAGGATCTCGTTGGTGAGCCGGGAACTCGCCTTTCTGTGCACGTTCTCGCCGAGCCACGACAGCAGCGGCGCGAAGTCACCGCCTGCGATCCGGGAGTCGAGTTCCGGGAGCGCGTCTTTCGCCGCCCTGTAGAGCTGCGCCGCGGCCAGGGCGCCGAGCGTGTAGGTCGGGAAATAGCCGAACGAGCCGTGATACCAGTGGATGTCCTGCAGGCAGCCGTCCCGGTCATCCTTCGGCGCGACGCCGAGCGAGTTTCTCATGCCCTCGTGCCAGGCCCCCGGCAGGTCCTTCACCTTGAGGTCGTCCGCCAGCAGCGCCTTCTCGAGATCGTAGCGCAGCATGACATGGAGCGGATAGGTCACCTCGTCCGCATCGACCCGGATCAGGCCGCGGGAGACCCGGTGGCCGAGCCGGTTCAGGTTCTCCGGTGAGAGCGCCGGCCCCGAGGCTCCGAGAATCTCCGCGGCGAGCGGCGCCAGGAAGCGGTAGAAGGCGGGCGAGCGGCAGGCCTGCATCTCCATCAGCAGCGACTGGCTCTCGTGCATCACCATGCCCCGGGAGGAGCCGACCGGCTGGCCGCGCCATTCCGCGGGCAGACCGTGCTCGTAGAGCGCGTGGCCGGTCTCGTGGATCACCCCCATCAGGGCGCGGGTGAAATCCGCCTCGTCATAGCGCGTCGTGATCCGGATATCCTCCGGGATCCCGCCGGTGAACGGATGCGCGCTCTCGTCGAGACGGCCATGGGTGAAATCGAAGCCGAGCGCGGCCATGACTTTCTCGCCGAGCGCCTTCTGCCGCTCGGACGGAAATGGTCCCTCCGGTTCCAGAGCCCTCGGCCCGGCCGCCTGAGCCGTGAGAATCTTGTCTATGAGCCCGGGCAATTCGGCCTTGAGCGTCGCGAAGATCGGATCGATCCGGGCCATCGTCCCGCCCGGCTCGTAGCTGTCGATCAGGGCGTCATAGAGACCGCAGCCGAGCTTCTCGGCCTTTATCTGTCCGTATTCGCGGGTCAGTTCGAGGACCCGTGCGAGTTTGTCCGAGACAGCGGAGAAATCGTCAGCCTTGCGCGCCTCGCGCCAGGCATTGACGCAGGCCGAGGTCGCCCGCGAGCGCGCATCGACGAGAGCGGCCGGGGCGACGGTTTCGTTGGTATGGACCCGGCGCATCTCGCGGAGGTTCGCGCGCTGCCAGGGCTCGAGCGCCGTCGCGGCGGCCTCCGCCTCGACAAGCTCCTCTTCCACCGCGGGATCGGAGAGCAGTTCGTGCTGCAGCACGTCGAGGACGGCCATTTGCTCGGCACGGGCCTCCGCGCCGCCGGGCGGCATCATCGTCTCCTGATCCCAGCCCAGCACGGCGCCCGCGCCGGACAGCGCGGAGTAGCGGCGGAAACGGGTTTCCAGGGCGGTATAGGGGTTATTCCTCACGGCCGTTTCCTTCGCCGTCTCCGGACAGGTCGTCCTCGGGCTTCAGGTGGAAAATGACGTAGATGACGATCAGGGTCAGGGCGAGAAGCGCCCAGGTCACGGCATAGCTCAGATGCTCGTTGCGGACATGGATGTCGGTATCCGCGCCGATCGGCATCCTGAACGGTCCCGGATCGCGCAGGCGGTCGACGTAATAGGGCAGCACCGGACCGAGATCCCGTGCAGCCGCCATCTCGGCCGTGTCGACATAGAGCCAGACTTCGTTTTGCGGCTCGTTCTCCGGAACGAAATAGCCCTTCCGTCGATCCTCGCGGATCAGTCCCTCTACGGTCTGGACGCCTTCGACATGCATCGGCGCGGTATCGACCGGCCCCAGGGCCTTCAGCTGGATCCATCCGCGGTTTACGAGAACCGTCCGGCCGTCCGTCAGCTTCATCGGTGTTATCAGATGGAATCCGGCATTGCCTTCGAAGGGCTTGCCGGTAATCAGCAGCTCCTTGTCATGCAGGTAGACGCCTTCGAGACGGACCCGGCGGTAGCGCCAGTCGTCTATGTCGCCGAGCGCGTCCGGGGGGGCCACAGGCGGCTCTGCCACACGGGACTCGAACTGCTCGATGATGCCGGTCTTCCAGATCAGGCGCTCGACCTGCCAGTAGCAGAGGCCGAGCATGAAGGCGGCCGCGAGGACGGTGAAGAAGGTGGCCCAGAAGGTCGGGCGAAACCTGCGATTGCCGAGCATGTTCTTTCCCAGACTGTGCACCGACGGGGCGGGCGTCCCGCTCCCCTGACGCCGGCTAGGTCCCCGGCGGGCGGTGCGGTGTCTTGTGCTTGAATTGCAGCGCGATCGTGAACGCCTTCAAGGGGCGGAGCAGCGCCACGGTACCGCCGAGAACCACCGCGCTCCAAAGCACGGCATGTACCCAGAGCGGCGGTCCATACAGCGACTCAATCCAGAGTGCGAGAGGCACCACGGTGCCGCCGAGCACGAAAATGATGAAGACAGCGGGACCGTCGCCGCTGTCTTCGTTCTTCAGGTCGAGCCCGCAGTTCGGGCAGGCCTCACGGACCTTGAGAAACCCCTCGAACAGGCTCGCCTTGCCGCAGCGCGGACAGCTGCAGGAGAGCCCGGTCGAGAGCGGGGACAGCGGGGGATAGTAAGGTTCGCCCACGGCGCCATCCTCCCGCACAGGTCCCGCGGTCCGGCCGTCAGCCGCCCCACCAGTAGACGCAGACGAACAGGAACAGCCAGACGACGTCGACGAAGTGCCAGTACCAGGCCGCCGCCTCGAAGCCGAAATGGTGGTCCGGCTTGAAGTGGCCTGCGCGGCCGCGGAACCAGCAGACCGCCAGGAAGGTGGTCCCGATGATCACGTGGAAGCCGTGAAAGCCGGTCGCGAGGTAGAAGGTCGAGGCATAGATACCGTCGGTGAAGCCGAAGGCGGCGTGGCTGTACTCGTAAGCCTGCAGCGCCGTGAAGGCCACGCCGAGCAGGATGGTGATGCCGAGGCCGAGCTGGAACTGGTCCCGCTTGTTCTCGATCAGCGCATGGTGCGCCCAGGTCACCGTGCAGCCCGAGAGCAGCAGGATCATGGTGTTGATCAGCGGCAGGTCCCAGGCGTTGAACGTCACGATACCCTCCGGCGGCCAGACACCGGTATCCGGATAGAGCGAGCTGTCGAAGAAGGCCCAGAAGAAGGCGGCGAAGAACATCACCTCGGAGGCGATGAAGAGGATCATGCCGTAGCGCATGCCGAGCTGGACGACCGCGTTGTGATGGCCCTGATATTCGGCTTCGCGCACGATGTCGCGCCACCAGAAGAACATGGTCATCATGATCGACAGCAGTCCGGCGATCAGGATGGTGCCGCCGAAGGCGTATTCATGCATGTACATGATGCCGCCGACCGCGGCGATGAAACCGGACATGGACCCGACAAAGGGCCACGGGCTCGGCTCGACGAGATGGTAGGAATGCTGTGGATGTCCGCTCATTGTCTTTCCCCTTCAGTCCGGCGTTTTGCGCGCCTTCCTCTCCTTGATTATCCCTTGATATCCGTCGCGCCGCGCGCCCCGGCCCCTGGCTCTCTCAGGGCGGCCTGGTTCCGCGCGGCTTTCGCTCCGGACTGATCCTGTGCCTTGTAGAAGGTGTAGGACAAGGTGATCGTCGTGACCCCGTCCATCTTCACATCCTGGTCCATCTCCGGATCGATGTAGAACGAGACCGGCATGTCGACCCGCTGACCCGGCTGCAACACCTGCTCGGTGAAGCAGAAGCAGTCGATCTTGTCGAAATAGATTCCCGCCTTGTCCGGCGTGACATTGAAGGTCGCCGTCCCGACGATCGGCTCGTCGCCGGTGTTCACTGCCTCGTAGAAGGCGAGTTTGGTCTCCCCGACCTTGAGATCGACCGACGTCTGCGCAGGGCGGAAGGACCATTTCAGGTCCGGCTGTACGCTCGCGTCGAACCGGACGGTCACCGTCCGGTCGAGGACCTCTTCACTGGCACCGTCCGCGATCTGCGTGGTGCCGCCGAACCCCGTGACGCGGCAGAACAGATCGTAGAGCGGGACCGCGGCGAAAGACAGGCCGACCATGCCGAGGACCAGCGCCCCCAGCGCCAGGCCAACCCGTGCATTGCTCCGTTTTCGCTCCGACCGTTCCGCCATGGCTCAGCCCATCTTCAGGATGGTGATGAGATAGAAGAGGACGAAGAAAGCGATGATGCAACCAAGAATGGCGAGATTCTTTCCGCGCTTTCGGGCGTAGAATTCCTTGCGGCTTTCCGGCTTCTGGTCGTCGCTCATCGTGCTCATGCCCCTGCCGCCCGATCGATGATCAGCAGCGTGAAGATGACGAAAAGATAGAGAATGGAATAGCCGAACAGCCTGCGGCAGTTCTTCTCGCTGGCGTCGCGGAAGACGCGCCAGGCGGAAATCGCGAAGACCAGGCCGAATGCCGCGGCGGGCAGACCGTAGGTCAAGAGGCCGATCGTCTCGAACGCGACCGGAAGCAGGGTGACCGGCACCAGCAACAGGGTGTAGATCAGGATCTGTTTCTGGGTCTCGCGCCGGCCGGATACCACCGGCAGCATCGGCACGCCGGCGGCTTCGTAGTCGCCCGAGCGATAGAGCGAGAGCGCCCAGAAATGCGGCGGCGTCCACATGAAGATGATCAGGAACATGACGACCGGCAACAGCGAGACGTCGCCGGTCACAGCAGCCCAGCCGATCACTGGAGGCAGCGCGCCGGAGGCGCCGCCGATGACGATGTTTTGCGGCGTACGGCGCTTCAGCCACATCGTGTAGATGAAAACGTAGAACCCGATCGTGCCGGCCAGCAGCGCGGCCGCGACCCAGTTGGTCGCCAGCCCCATTATCATGACGGAGAAACCGGACAGGATGACGCCGAAGGCGAGCGCCTCGTCGGCGCCGACCCGGCCCATCGGGATGGGACGGCCGCGGGTCCGCGCCATCACGGCGTCGATATCGCGGTCGTACCACATGTTGATCGCACCGGACGCGCCCGCGCCGATCGCGATGCACAGCACCGCGACGGCCGCCAGGCCCGGATTGAGCTCGCCCGGAGCGAGGAAGAGGCCGACGAACCCGGTGAAGACGACAAGCGACATCACCCGCGGCTTCAGCAGCGACAGGTAGTCCCGGATCGCTTCAGACGCCGAAGCGGCGATCGGTGCCGCCGCTTTGAGTTCGATGGAAGTGTCAGACACGCAAGAGAACCTTTCTCGCTTCGGTCCGCTCTGGAATCAGCGCCGCGAGGCGCCGCGGATCACTTGATCCGCGGCAGCTCGTCGAAGGTGTGGAACGGCGGCGGGGAGGACACGGTCCACTCGAGGGTGTCCGCGCTGTCGCCCCACGGATTGTCGCCGGCGACCCGCTTCTTCATGAACGCCTCGAAGACGATGTAGAGGAAGAGCAGGGTTGCGGCACCGCCCATATAGGCGCCGATCGAGGCCACGTAGTTCCAGCCGTGCAGGGCGTCCGGATAATCGATATAGCGCCGCGGCATACCCGCAAGCCCGAGGAAATGCATCGGGAAGAAGGTCAGGTTGGCGCCGATGAACATGATCCAGAAATGCACGCGGGCGAGGAAGCCGTTGTAGTGGTAGCCGGACATTTTCGGGAACCAGTAGTAGAACCCGCAGAACAGGCCGAAGACCGCACCCAGCGACAGCACGTAGTGGAAGTGCGCGATCACGTAGTAGGTGTTGTGCAGCACCACGTCGACGCCGGCATTGGCCAGCACCACGCCGGTGACGCCACCGACCGTGAACAGGAAGATGAAGCCGATCGCCCAGATCATCGGGACGCGGAACGAGATCGAGCCGCCCCACATGGTCGCGATCCAGGAGAAGATCTTCACGCCTGTCGGCACCGCGATGACCATGGTCGCCGCCGTGAAGTAGGCCCGTGTATCGACGTCGAGGCCCACCGTGTACATGTGGTGCGCCCAGACGATGAAACCGACGAAGCCGATGGAGACCATCGCGTAGGCCATGCCGAGATAGCCGAAGACCGGCTTGCGCGAGAAGGTCGAGACCACGTGGCTGACAATGCCGAAGGCCGGCAGGATCATGATGTACACCTCGGGATGGCCGAAGAACCAGAAGAGGTGCAGGAACAGGATCGGGTCGCCGCCGCCGGACGGCTCGAAGAAGGCCGTGCCGAAGTTACGGTCGGTCAGCAGCATGGTGATGGCGCCGGCGAGAACCGGAAGGGCCAGCAGCAGCAGGAACGCCGTGATCAGGATCGACCAGACGAAGAGCGGCATCTTGTGCAGCGTCATGCCCGGTGCGCGCATGTTGAAGATCGTGGTGATGAAGTTGCTGGCGCCGAGGATCGAGGACGCACCGGCGAGGTGCAGCGACAGGATCGCCATGTCCATGGACGGGCCCGGCGTTCCGAGCTTGCTCGACATCGGCGGATAGATCGTCCAGCCGACGCCCGCACCGCCATCGGCGAAGACCGACAGGAACAGCAGCACGAAGGCCGGGATCAGCAGCCAGAAGCTGATGTTGTTCATCCGCGGGAAGGCCATGTCCGGCGCGCCGATCATCAGCGGTACGAACCAGTTGCCGAAGCCGCCGATCAGCGCCGGCATGACGAGGAAGAACACCATGATCAGGCCATGGGCCGTGGTGAAGACGTTCCAGACATGACCGTTTTCCATGTACTGGACGCCCGGATTCTGGAGTTCCATCCGCATGTAGATCGACATCGCGCCACCGATCAAGCCGGCGATGATCGCGAAGATCAGGTACATCGTGCCGATGTCTTTGTGGTTGGTCGAATACAACCAGCGCCGGATACCCGTCGGCACCCCATGGTCATCAGCGTGAGCGTGCGCGGCACTCATATCGGTCTCTCCCAATAGCGTGGTTGTTAGTTGGCGTTAACGGCGACGCGGACCGGCGCGTCGCGGTTCATCGCGAATTCTTCCTTCGCGCCCTTCAGCCATTCCGCGTAGTCGGCCTCATTGAGGGCCTTGACGACGATCGGCATGTAGGCGTGACGAATACCGCAGATCTGGTTGCACTGACCGTAGAAGGTGCCTTCCTTGTCGAACTGCATCCAGGTCTCGTTGGTACGGCCGCCGACGGCGTAGATCTGCACCACGGCGGACGGCACGAAGAAGGAATGGAACACGTCGTTGCTCGTCACCAGCACCTGGATCTTCTTGCCCGTCGGGACGACCAGCGGGTTGTCGACGTCAAGCATGCGTGTGCCGTTCGCCTTTTGCAGATCCTCGCCTTCCAGCATGTAGCTGTCGAACACGAGTTCTTCGTCCGGATATTCGTAGGACCAGTACCACTGGTTCCCGATGACCTTGATCGTCATGTCCGGATCGACCGCGCGGTCAAGATAGTAGAGGTTCTTGAAAGACGGGATCGCGACCACCACGAGAATGATGACCGGAACCGCGGTCCAGAGAATCTCGATCATCGTGTTGTGCGAGGTCCGCGAGGGGTTCGGGTTGGCCGAAGCGCGGTACCGGAAACAGACATAAACGAGGAGCGCCAGCACGAAGACGGAAATCGCGAAGATCAGCCACAGCAGGAAGTCGTGGAACTCTCCGATCCGGACCCCGACCGGCGAAACCGGATCCTGCAGGCCAAGCTGGTACGGCATCGGCATGCGGACTTCCTCCGCGCCAGCAGGCACTGAGAGCGCTGCGATCAACAGTAGGGGCAGCGCCGCGAGATGCGCGAGGCTGGAGATTGCCCGGTTGAAAAGCCTCATGGTGTCCGTTCTCTCCGCATTATTCGTACTCGGGGCCGTTTTTAGCGCCAGGCGCGGCCCTTCACAAGGGTATCGCAATACACCGTCCGCCTCATTGCGTGAAGATAAATCGGTCAAGCGCGATGGCCGGTCGAGCGATCCGCGACGAAGTGACGCGCCTCGCAGTTCCGACGGCCAGCGCGCTGTCCCGCAAGGGCGCACCGTGACTTTCCTGTGCTTCGGACCATATGCTATCGGAAAGATCAAGCCCATACCGGCGGCCCGCGCCAGCGCGGGCCAAATCAGGAGCGGACTGAATGAGCGACCTTGGCAAGACGGACGAACTGTTTTTCGAACGCAGCGGCATGGATCTCGACCGGGTCGGCCGCCTCGTCGACGAGGCGCTGCACGGTGCCGACGACGGGGAGCTGTTCCTCGAATACCGGCAGAGCGAGAGCCTCGCCTTCGATGACGGCCGGCTGAAGACCGCCTCCTTTGATTCGACCCAGGGCTTCGGCCTGCGCGCGATCGCAGGCGAGGCGCACGGCTACGCGCACGCCTCCGATCTTTCCGAGGAAGCCATCAAGCGCGCCGCCGACACCGTTTCCAGCGTGCGTCACGGCCATGGCGGCACCCTCGCCGCCCCTCCCGCCGCCAGCAACGCCGCGCTCTATACCGATGCCAATCCTCTCGCCCTGACACCCTTCGCCGACAAGGTCGACCTGCTTAAGGAAATCGATGCCTATGCCCGCGCCAGGGACCCGCGCGTGAAACAGGTCAGCGCCTCGCTTGCCGGTTCCTGGCAGGCGGTGCAGATCATCCGCGCCGGCGGTCACCGGGTCGCGGACATCCGCCCGCTGGTGCGCCTGAACGTCTCCGTCGTGATGGCGGAGGGAGACCGCATGGAAACCGGCGGCTGCGGTGCCGGCGGCCGGGTCGCCTACGACCTCTACCTCACGCCCGAGAAGTGGAAGGCCCAGGTCCACGAAGCGATGCGGATCGCCGAGGTGAACCTCTCCTCCGTCGCCGCGCCCGCGGGCGAGATGGAAGTCGTGCTGGGCAGCGGCTGGCCCGGCGTGATGCTGCACGAAGCGGTTGGCCACGGACTCGAAGGCGACTTCAATCGGAAGAAGACCTCGACCTTTTCGGGGATGATCGGCCAGCGCGTCGCCGCACCGGGCGTCACCGTGGTCGATGACGGCACCATCCACGACCGCCGCGGCTCGATCAGCATCGACGACGAGGGCACGCGCAGCCAGCGCAACGTGCTGATCGAGGACGGCATCCTCGTCGGCTACATGCAGGACCGGCAGAACGCACGCCTCATGGGCATGGAGCCGACCGGCAACGGCCGGCGCCAGAGTTTCGCCCACAACCCAATGCCGCGCATGACCAACACCTTCATGGAAGCCGGCGACAAGGACCCGGGAGAAATTCTCGCCTCGGTGAAGAATGGCCTCTATGCGGTCAATTTCGCCGGCGGCCAGGTCGATATCACCTCCGGCAAGTTCGTGTTTTCCGCCAGCGAGGCCTATCTGATCGAGAACGGTAAGATCGGCGCGCCGGTCAAGGGGGCAACACTGATCGGCAACGGGCCGGACGCGATGAACCAGATCACCATGATCGGCAACGATCTCGCTCTGGACGACGGTATCGGCACCTGCGGCAAGAGCGGCCAGGGCGTGCCCGTCGGCGTCGGCCAACCGACCCTGAAGATGACGGGCGTGACCATCGGCGGCACCGCAATGTAGGAACAAGGCGTTCCGGCTGCTGATGCGTTAATTCAATGTTCACGTACAGTTGCTCTAATCCCACTTCGATTGATGCGGGAAACCTCGGTTCACATGCGAACTTCGAAGAGGGGAGCGGCTTGCGAGACGCAATTGGTGCATCGGCTTTGCTGATTTTCAGTTCTGCTTTCCTTGTGGGACTGATGCTGACTGCGCCTGTGAAATCCGACAGCACGATCGCGGCAATCTTCCCGCCCTGGCTCGACAAGACCGCCGTTCTCGGCGCGGTCGCGGAGGCCGGAGGTTCACTGCTCCGCCATGGCGGAACGAATTCCGTCGCGCTCGTCCGGCTCGATCGCCCCGATGCCGCCGAACGCCTGCGCGATGCCGGCGCCTGGGCAGTCGTCGATCCCGGCGGGCTGTTCGGTTGTGTCGGCCTCAAGAGCGGCACCCGGTCTCCGCTCCAAAAGGAAACCTGAAAATGAGCACTCTCGACTCGATCCGCGCCAAAGCGGTCAATTTCCTTGCCTTGTTCATTGCAGCCCATATTGCACTCATCGTCGGGCTCGCACTGGCTTTCGGCACCGCCCTGCTCGCGCCGCTGGCCGGTGCACTCGGAACTGCGGCCCTCTGCGGGCTGGCGGCCTGGAAAGCCAAGCATGAAGCGTCCACCCGGATGCTGCTCGCCGTCGGGCTGATGGTCATGGTGTCGCTGGTACTGTTCCAGTTTCAGGGCCACGCCTGGCAGATCGACGTCCACATGTACTATTTCGCCTGCCTTGCGATTCTGACGACACTCTGCGACATCCGCGCCGTCGTCGCGGCGACCGCCGCAGTCGCCGTGCATCATATCGGATTGAATTTCACCTTCCCGGCCTGGATCTTTCCCGATGGCGCGGATTTCGGCCGGGTGATCCTGCACGCCGTGATCGTGATCGTCGAGGCGGTCATCGTCGGATGGCTCTCTCTCACCGTTGCGCAGAGCTTCATCAAATCCGACTCCGCGCTCGCGGAGGCCGAGGAAGCGAAGGCCGAAGCCGAGCGTCTCGGCCAGGAACAGATGGAGCAGGAACGCCGGATGCAGGCGCTGAAGGCACAGGAAATGTCCGACCTCGCCGACACCTTCTCCAGCACCGTCGGACCGATCGCCGTCACCGTGGCAAGCGCGACAACCCAGCTCGGCAGGAACGCGAACGAGATGAACGCGGTGGCCGGCTCGCTCGCGAGCCAGTCCCAAACTGCGAACGAGAATACCGCGTCAGCCGCGGACAATGTGCGCACGGCGTCGGAAGTCGCCGAGGAACTCGCCAAGTCCTTCTCGGAGATCGGCCAGCGCGTCGCCGAGGCAAGCACGGTAACGCGGGAGGCGGTTGATCAGGCCAACCAGACCAACGACACCGTGTCCGGTCTTGCCGGTGCGGTCGACAAGATCGGCGAATTCCTGAAGCTGATCACCGATATCGCGGAACAGACCAATCTCCTGGCACTCAACGCGACCATCGAGGCGGCCCGCGCCGGGGAGGCCGGCAAGGGGTTCGCGGTGGTGGCCACCGAAGTGAAGAATCTCGCTTCGCAGACCGCGGAAGCGACGGAGACCATCTCGGCGCAGATTCAGGCCATCCAGCAGGAGTCGACCGAGGCGGTGAAGGCAATTTCGCTGATCGTCGATACGGTTGCGAGAGTGGACGGGATCTCGGCCGGCATCGCCGCCGCGATCGAGGAACAGGTCGCCGCAACCAACGAAATCTCCAATCAGGTGGCGCAAGCCAGCGAGCGCAGCATGAGCGCCTCGCAGGGCATGGACGCCCTGAACGCGGAGAGCTCGCGGAGCGGCGAGGCGGCCCAGTCCATGCTGGCGGCGTCGGAGCAACTGGCCCGCGACACCGACCGCCTGCGTTCCGAGATCGACGGCTTCCTCAGCCGGATCAAGGCTTCCTAGATGCCCTTACATCGGCCGGAGGATCGGGCACGACACCTGGTCCCTGCGGCCGTCGTCCGAGCCTGGTCTCCCGGTAACCGATATAGAGACCGGCCGCGATGACGATCGCGCCGCCGAGCAGCGTCATCGCGTCCGGCACTTCCGACCAGAACACGTACCCGAACAGCGTCGCCCAGATCAGCGCCGAATATTCGAACGGCGCCACGATCGCCGCCGGGGCCGCGCGGAATGCGGAGGTCACGAGGAATTGCCCGCAGCCGCCGAGCAGCCCAAGCGCGGCAAGCAGGCCCCAGTCCGCCTTCGCCGGCATGACCCAGACCGAGGGTGTGCCGATCGCGCTCACCGTGAGGGCGGCGAGGGTGGTGTAGAACACGATGGAAACCGCGCTGTCGGTCGAGGAGAGACGGCGCCCGAGCACCATTGCCAACGCGAAGCAGAACGAGGCACCGATCGGCAACAATGCATAGGGCGAGAACACATCCGCTCCCGGGCGGACGATGATCAGCACGCCGATGAAACCGACCAGTACGGCGCTCACCCGACGAAAGCCGACCTTTTCGCCAAGCAGAGGCACCGACAGCGCGGTTACGAAAAGCGGCGAGGCGAAGGCCAGCGCGACGACCTCGGCAAGCTCGAGCTTGCCGAGGGCAAAGAAAAACCCGACGGTCGCACCGGTCCCGGCCACGCCACGGGCGAGCTGCAGTTTCCAGCGCCGGGTCCGCAGCTGGCGGATCCCGCCGGTCCAGTAGACAATGGCGATCAGTGGAATCAATCCGAACAGTGTCCGGAAAAAGACGATCTCGATGCTCGGATAACCGGCCGACATCCATTTGATCATCATGTCCATCACGGACATCACGAACACGCCGGCAATCATCAGGCTGATTCCCCGTCCGGCGATTTGGCTGTCCCGGTCGTTACCGTTACTCATGCTGACTGACTTCCGCTCGTCCTGGCGGCGCCGAGACTAGTCGGCCGGGGCAAGAACGGCATGGAAAAAATCGTCTTCGAAGAGTGAGGCGGTGCCGCCGGTATGGAGCAGGCAGACAGGCTCGTCCGGCGCGATGCCGCCGTCGGCGAGCATCGATAGCAGAGCCGCCGCGGGTTTGGCCGTGTAGGTCTGCTCAAGCAGCAGCGCCTCGGTTCCGGCGAAGAGCCGGATCGCCGCGATCGCGTCCGGTCCCGGAATGCCATAGCCGGGGCCGAGATACCGGTCGGTGAAGCGCGCGATCGTCCCGACCGGCCGCCCGGCGGATCCGGCCAGCTCTTCGAGACCGGCGAAGATCCGGGCGACGCGTCCCTCCAGTTCCGCCACGTCGTATTCGACGCTGACGAGATGGGCCGTCCCGTCGAAACCGCCGCGGATCAGGCCATGGAGGAAGCCGGCCTCGGTCGGACCCATGGACCCCGGAAGCAGAATATGGCGAAGCGCGACGCCGGCGGCACGGGCCTGCGCCAGCAGTTCCTCCCCCGCATGAACGTAGCCTGCCGCACCAAGCACCGGATCGCCGACCAGATAGGGCTTGCGGCCTTCCCGGCGCAAAGCCTCCACCTTCGCTTCGGCGGCCTCCCGGCGCGCGTGCTCGCCGACCGGGCCGAGATACGAGATCTCGGCGCCGTAGAGATGGCTGAGGCGGAGATTGCCGTCGATGCGCTCCGGCCGGTCGGCATTGTGCAGGACGACGCAGCCGAGTCCGGCCCTGGCCGCCGCGGCCGCGGTCAGGCGGCACTGGTTGGAGGCGGTGTGTCCCGCGACCACCAGCGTATCGGCGCCCTCGGCGAACGCCGCACCGAGCCAGTATTCGAGCGAGCGCAGCTTGTTGCCGCCGAGTCCGAGCGGCATCGCGTCGTCGCGCTTGATGTAGAGCGCGGGATGGCCGGTCTCCCGGCCAAGACGTTCCAGCAACTGGAAGGGAGTCGGGTCTTCCAGAAGACGGTACCTCGGAAGCGCGTTCAGTCCCATCCCAGCCCCTTTCCGGCCCCCAGGGGAGGCCGATACCGATCAGTACCGCTGGAATTCGAACAGCGGATCGATCTTGCCGCCCCATTCCCCGTGGTAGAGATCGAGCAGGCGGTCGGCGGGAGATTTTCCGGTCTCGGCGACTTCCTGCAGCCAGTTCAGGAATCCGGTCTCGTCGTTACCGGCGGAATCGACGCAGGCCCGGCGCTTCAGGCCGTGTCGGGAGATCTCGATCATCTGCTTTGCCAGATCCTGCACCGTGCCGTCCCGGAACGGGGTCTGCAGACCGGACTTTGGAACCGCGGCGCGCAGCGCCTCCATTTCCGCGATGCTCCAGCCGGCGATCATGTCGAGCGCAGCCTGCTGCGAATCGGAATCGTAGAGTATCCCGGTCCAGAGCGCCGGAAGCGCGCAGATATTGCGCCACGGTCCGGTGTCGGCCCCGCGCATCTCGATATATTTCTTCAGCCGGACCTCGGGAAAACTGGTCGTCATGTGATCGGTCCAGTCGCCCATGAAGGCCTCTTCGCCCTCGTAGCCCTCGAGCTTGCCCGCCATGAACTTGCGGAAACTCTTGCCGGAAACGTCCTTGTATTCGTCGTCCCGGTAGAGGAAGTACATCGGCACGTCGAGCATGTAGTCGACATAGCGCTCGAAGCCAAAACCGTCCTCGAAGACGAAGGGCAGCATGCCGCAACGGTCCGGGTCGGTGTCGGTCCAGACATGGGAGCGGTAGCTCTTGAAGCCGTTCGGCTTGCCCTCGGTGAAGGGCGAGTTGGCGAACAGTGCGGTCGCGACCGGCTGCAGCGCGACGCTGATGCGGAATTTCTCCACCATGTCGGCTTCGTTCGCGAAATCGTAGTTCGCCTGCACGGTGCAGGTCCGCTTCATCATGTCGAGGCCGAGCGTACCGACCTTCTGCATGTAGGCGCTCATGATGACGTAGCGGCCCTTGGGCATGAATTCGACCTGTTCGCGGGTCGAGGTCGGATCGAAGCCGGCCCCGAGCATCCCGACGCCGAGCTCGTCGTTCACTTCCTTGATCTGCGCCAGGTGGGTGTGCACCTCGTCGCAGGTCTGGTGCAGGTTCTCGAGCGGCGCTCCGGAGAGCTCGAACTGCCCGCCCGGCTCCAATGTGATCGCGCAGCCGCTATGGTGCAGAGCGATGACGTTCTCGCCCTCGTAGATCGGCTCCCAGCCGAACTTGTCGACCAGCCCCTGCAGGATCGCGCCGATGCCGTCCCCGCCGAAATAGGGCAGCCGCTTGTGGTCGCTGAGACGGAAGGGAAACTTCTCGTGTTCCGTACCGACCCGCCAGGCCGCTTTCGGCTTGCAGGCGGATTCGAGATCCTCGACGAGCTGCGCCTTGCTGACGATGGGATCGCCCTTGGCGCCAGGGGGACGGGACATGTTTCCTCCGTTAGGATCGATGCTGCGCGCCGGAAGGCTGCGCACTCGGGTTAGGGATCAAGTCCCTCGGGACGTTTCATGGTCCAATCCCCGGCCACCGCCTGCCAACAGGCCAGCGCCGCAAGCGCCGCCGTGTCGGCCCGCAACAGACGCGGCCCTAGACTGACTGGTGTAACAAAGGAACTTTGCCGCAAGCGGTCAAGTTCACGATCGGCAAAACCTCCTTCCGGACCGATCAACAATCCGCAAAGGGTTCCCCCCTTGAAAGGAGGCTCGGACAATACATGGGCGATCGGGTTTCCGCCGCCGGTCTCGTCGCAGACGATGAGCGGCCGCTCTTCCGGCCAGGCATCGAGCAAAGCGTCGAGACGCGCCGGTTCCCGGATCTCGGGCACGCTGAGCCGCGCGGTCTGTTCCGCCGCCTCGATCGCATTCGCCAGCAGGCGGTCGGTCTTCACCCGGTCGACCATGGTGCGTTCGGTCAGCACCGGCCAGAGCAACGAGGCCCCGAGCTCGGTCGCCTTTTGCGCGATGAAGTCGATGCGCGCCCGTTTGATCGGCGCGAATGCGAGCCAGATATCGGGTTCTTCGCGCTGAGGACGGCTTCGGTCAATAAGCGAGAGCGAGGTCCAGCCCTTGCCGATGCCCTCGATCTCCGCGACCCATTCCCCGTCCCGGCCGTTGAACAGCGCGACCCGGGCGCCGGCGCCGAGCCTGAGAACATTCTTCAGATAATGGGACTGGTCCTTCTCGAGACCGACACTCCCGCCCTCGGCGAGATCGGCGTGCACGAAGAGACGGGTTTCGATCTTTTGACTCATCCGGCCTCACGCTCCGGGAACGCGGAACCGCGTCCGCCTGGACCTTGCGTCCCGGACCTTGCCCGGGAGTGCCGCCCGGTTTATGCAGAAGCCACCATGAGCGCAAGCGATATCGCACGCAACGACTGGGTGGACCGGCTGCTGCCGTCTGCCGCACGCCCCTACGCCCGCCTGATGCGGCTCGACCGGCCGATCGGAACATGGCTGCTGTTGCTGCCCTGCTGGTGGGGCCTCGCGCTCGGCTGGCAGGCGACCGGCAAGGTCCTGCCGGTGCCCGACCTGCTCTGGCTCTATGTCCTGTTCAGCCTCGGCGCGACGATCATGCGCGGCGCCGGCTGTACCATCAACGATCTCTGGGACCGGGACTTCGACGGCAAGGTCGCGCGCACGGTCGAGCGGCCGATCGCCAATGGCGACCTTTCCGTCCGCCAGGCCCTCGCCTTTCTCGTCCTGCAGCTGGGTGCCGGTCTGCTCATCCTGCTGCAGCTCAACCGGACCTGCTGGCTGCTCGGCGTGCTGGTCCTCGTGCTGGTTGTGACTTATCCGCTCTTCAAGCGGGTGACCTACTGGCCGCAATTCGTGCTCGGACTGACCTTCAACTGGGGCGCGCTGATGGGGTGGGCTGCGGTCACCGGCGACATCCAGCTCGCCAACAGCGTGCTCTATGCCGCCGGCATCGTCTGGACACTCGGTTACGACACGATCTATGCCCATCAGGACAAGGAAGACGACATTCGGATCGGCGTGAAATCCTCCGCCCTGGCGCTCGGCGAGCGCACGGTACCGTTCCTCTGGGTGGTCTACCCGCTCACGCTTGCCGGGATCGCCGCGAGCGGCGCCCTGACCGGGCTCGGCTGGCCGTTCTATCTCCTCCTCGCCGCCGCCGGCGCGCAGCTTATATGGCAGATCCGCACGATCGACATCGACAATCCGAAAGGCTGCCTTCTCAGGTTCCAATCCAACAGATATTTCGGCTGGATCGTCACCCTGGCGATCCTCGCCGGATGATCTCCGGCGCGGCACCCCCGATCACGGCGGAGTTCGTTCTCCGTAATACCGAACGCGCCTCCGCGCCCATGGTCCCGGAACTGGCGCTGCATCTCGCGACGGAAATCACACCGCTCTGGGAAGTAACGGAAAGCGAACTGCAGGAGCGCGGGTTGCCGCCGCCCTACTGGGCCTTCGCCTGGGCCGGCGGACAGGCACTGGCCCGCTACGTGATCGATCATCCCCACCTTGTCGCCGGCCGGCGCGTCCTCGATATCGGCGCCGGGTCCGGCATCGTCAGCCTCGCCGCACTCTGGGCCTCCGCATCGGTCGTCGTCGCGAACGACACGGATCCCGTCGCCGGCCTCGCAATCCGGATGAACGCCGAAGCGAATGGCCTTTTGGCGGGACTGGAGCTCGCCGGACGGGACATGTTCGACGAGCCTGCTCTCGCCGAGGATGGCGGGCCGTTGTTCGATATCGTGCTCGCCGGAGACATTTTCTACGAGCGCCCGATGGCCGATCGCGCGGCCGGCTGGCTGCGGCGCCACGCGGCTGCTGGTGCGCTGGTCCTGGTCGGCGATCCCGGTCGCGCCTATCTTCCGAAAAACGGCCTTGTTCATTGCGCGCGCTACCAGGTTCCGGTTTCAACGGAACTCGAGGATCGGGAAATCCGGGAGACGTCCGTCTGGAGGATGTCTCCCGCCGCGGACTAGCCGAGAAGGACCGTGAATCGCGGGTCCTCGAAAGCGACCGTGCTTTCGGAGAGCGCTGCGGCGAGACCAGAGCGCCGCGCATGGTTCTCATCACCCAGCAGGGAGAGGATCCACTCCTCCAGACCGGGCCGGTCTCCATGGCGCTCATAGAGCAAGGCGAGTTTCTCCACCTGCGCGAGACTGGCGAAGCGCCGGTTCCGGGCTTCGATCTCCGTCAGCGCGACCGGCACTCCGTCAAGTGCAAGCGCGCCACGCCGGGTAATGTAGCAGCCCGCGGGCACCGCCGGTCGCCCGGAGCCCAGATCGACCGCAGCCTCTTCGAAGGTCCCGTAGACGTAACTCTCCCCGACATTCTCGGTCTCGTGCATGCGTTCGAGCTGCGCCGCGGTCAACCAGGTCACCGCGACCCTGACGTCTGTTCCCGGACTGGAATGGAGCGTCGCCGGAACTGAGCCGTAACCGGCGACATGGGCGCAATAGACCACGTCGTAGCCATGCATCCAGCCCCAGGTCACTGGAATCTCACTCTCGGGACCGTCACCGAACTTGCGCCGCAGCTGCTCTGGCGCCCGGTTGGAACCGACTGCGATCACAGGCTGTCGGGAAGAAAGGTCGACCCCGGCATCGAAGGGCGCGGCATCCCCCCGCAGGAAAAGAAAGTCGCGATCCGGCGCAATGTAGGGATAACCATAAGCCCGGCGCAGCTTGAGTTCATCCGGTGTTGCAGCTTCGCCCGGCGGATCATTTTCAATCGAAAACCGTGAATACATTCTTACGACAACTTCTTCACTTAGGGATGATTCGAACGCGGCGGCAAATCCGCCACGCTCAACGCAAATACTCATTACTATTTTTGTTTCAATAACTTCGCGTCAAGCGCCACGTCCTTTCGATGACCATTTTGAGTTGTTTCCTTAGAAATACTGCGCCCTAAGGTGCGTCTTTATGTTCTCATTATTTTTAGGCTCTTGTTAATTGTCTGATGGGCAGTCTCGGAAGGGGACACAAGCAAGAGGAAACTGCTCATGAATTTATTGAAGAAAAGTGCGACTGCAGCGCTTCTGCTTTCCGGGTTCCTTGGTGCCGCGGCACATGCGGAAACGCCCGGTGTAACCGCGGACAAGATTGTCTTCGGTCAGTCAGCGGCTTTCGACGGTCCGGCCGGCGCCCTCGGCACCGGAATGCACCAGGGCCTGATGGCTGCTTTCTCCGCCGCCAACAAGGCGGGCGGCGTCAACGGCCGGATGCTTGAAATCGTCAAATACGACGACGGCTACGAGCCGGACCAGGCAATCGAGAACACGAAAAAGCTGATCGAGCAGGACAAGGTCTTTTCGATCATCGGTGCCGTCGGAACTCCCACCTCCCGGGCAACGCAACCGATCGCGACCGAAGCCAAGGTGCCCTTTGTCGGCCCCTTTACGGGCGCCGGGTTCCTGCGTGACTCCGCGAATTCCAACGTGATCAACGTCCGGGCGACCTACGACCAAGAAACCGAAACGTGGATCAAGCATCTGACCGAGGATCTTGGCATCTCCAAGATCGCGATCCTCTACCAGGATGACGGCTTCGGACGCGTCGGTCTCGCGGGCGTCAACAAGGCGCTCGAGAAGCGCGGCATGAAACTGGTTGCGGAAGGCACCTACCAGCGCAACACGACGGCCGTGAAGACCGCCCTGCTCGCCATCCGCAAGGCGGAGCCGGAAGCTGTCGTGATGGTCGGCGCCTACAAGCCGCTGGCCGAATTCATCAAGCTCTCCAAGAAACTGAAGCTGGACCCGGTGTTCGTGACGATCTCCTTCGTCGGCTCCCGCGCGCTCGCCGCGGAACTTGGCGACCAGGGTGCCGGAGTGGTGATCAGCCAGGTGGTCCCGTTCCCGTGGGACAGCAGCATTCCGTTGGTCGCAAAGTATACCGAGGACCTCAAGGCCTACGACGCGTCGCTGGAACCCGGCTTCGTCTCGCTTGAAGGCTACATGGTGGGTCGTCTCACCGTGATGGCGCTGGAGAAGGCCGGCAAGGACCTCAGTCGCGAGAGCTTCCTCGAGGCCGTGTACGGTACCGGCACGTTCGATCTCGGCGGCGCCAAGCTGGAATACGGGCCGGGCGACAATCAGGGGATGGGGGACGTCTTCCTGAGCGTCATTCAGGCCGATGGCAGCTTCAAGTCTGTCGAGAAGCTCAGCAAGTAGCGGAACGAGACCCCGGGGCGGGACAATCCCGCCCCGGGTGGAACCCATCAAGTAAGAAACGGGACCGGAGGAGAGGGAAATGACGTCAGTTGAAGCAACTGTAGAGGGTTTGGACCCGGACAGTGGCCCCGCCCCCAAGGCGAAACCCGCCGGGATCGGCGTGGGCGGGAAACTCTATCTGGCGATCAGCGGCATGTTCGTCATCACGGTTCTCGCCGCGATGGTCGCGATCTGGGCATTCGGTGACCTGAAGAGAGCGATGGAAAGTTTCGCCGGCGAAGCCATTCCGGCGATCAAGACATCCCTTCAGATGGCCTCGGAGAGCGCTGGCGTCGCAGCGAAGGCGCCCGAAATCGTGACCGCAAACTCCGAAGAAGACCGCGTCGCCGCCGAAACAGAGATCGCGGAACTGATCAAGCGGCTCGAGGACAAGGTCCAGAGCCTCAGCGTGCTGGACGAGAACGAGAAGGCCCAGAAGCTCGAGATCATCGGAGCGTTTCAGGGCGGCATTTCCGCGATCGGCGAGAAGGTCCGCGAGAAGGAAGCCATCGCCGCGCGCATCAGCACCAAGGTGGGGGACATGCTCGCCGCTCACCAAGAATTCCTGAGAGACCTCTCACCGCTTGTCGACGACGCGAACTTCAACCTCGTGATCACCAGCGAGGATACCGTCGACAGCTCTTCTAAACAGATCAAGGCGCTTCTCGAAGGCGAGGTGAACGCGCTGCAGGCAGGGCTCCGCGTCGGCGCCAGCCTGCGCGAACTTCTCGCCCTGATGGACCGGACTGCAGCCAACACCGATCTTGAAGCAATTCAGCCGCTGCAGGCTGAGTTCGAGACCATCCGCAGTAAAGTGCGGTCCTATGAGGAGATGCTGCCCGACACCGAGGCGGCGAACGCCCTGGAAGCTTACACGGAAGAACTGATAGCACTCGGCGAAGGCGAAGACTCGGCATTCGCGATCCGCTTCAAGGAACTGGACTACAACCAGTCGCTGACGTTCGAGGAAACCCTGGCCCTCAAGGAGAAACGCGAGGCGCTCGACGCGAAGCTCAACGAGATCGCACAGAACTTCAAGACCAGGGTGGAGCCGGTGATCGACGACGCCACCTTCAATCTCGCGATCGGTGGCGACAACCTGAACGACAATATCAGCAAGACCATCAACGGGCTGGTAAACGGAGACGTTGCGCGCCTGCAGTCCATGCTGCAGCTCGCGGCGGAGGCCAACCTCATGGCCGGCCTGCTGAATTCCGGCGCCAGCGCCCCCGATATATCGGCGCTCAACGTGCTTTCTGGGCGCTACAACGCCGCCAAATCGGCTGTCGAGTCCGCGATCGCGGTCTTCAAGGAACGGGTCGACAACGAGACCATTCCGGAGCTCGCGGCCAAAATCGTTTCCTATGGCACCGGTGCGGACAGCGTGTTCGCCCTGCGCGAGGCCCAGCTCGCGATCGAAGCGGACACGCTCGTTGCCCTTGCGGAAAACCGTGCTGCCTCAAAAACCATTGAAACCGAAGTGGCGGCGATCGTCGCCGATGCCGAAGCGGCCGCGAATGCGAGCGAGACCAACGCACTCGAAACGATCGACGAGAGCCAGAACCTGCTGTTTGCCATGGTCGGGATCAGCGCGCTGGCTGGCCTGCTGATCGGCTGGCTTCTGGTCTCGCGCCAGGTCGTGCGCCGGATCACCGGCCTGCAGAAGACCATGGGCGTGATCGCCGACGGCGATCTTGAAACGGAGGTCAATACATCCGGTTCCGACGAAATCTCCGCCATGGCCCGCACGGTCGAAGTGTTCCGCGACAACGGCCGCGAGGTCGAGCGACTGCGCGAGGAGCAGCAGCGCACCGAGGCCCGTTCCGCCGAGGAACGGCGCCAGGCGATGCTCAACCTCGCCGACACCTTCGAGCAGTCGGTGAAGGCCATCGTCGACCAGGTCGGTCTCTCCGCCCGCGAGATGGAGAAGAGTTCGGAGACCATGGTGAACGCTTCCGAACAGGTGAAAATGGAGTCCGGCGGCGTTCTGACAGTCGCGGAAACCACGTCCAGCAACGTGAACACGGTCGCCGCCGCGGCCGAAGAACTTGCCGCGTCGGTGCAGGAGATCTCCACCAACATCGGTGAAACCTCCAGGGTAGCGCAGCGCGCCGCCGACAAGGCGGAGAGCACGGACCGGATCGTCGCCAGTCTCGATACGGAGTCGCAGAAGATCGGCGAGGTGGTGAAGCTCATCACCGACATCGCCGAGCAGACCAACCTGCTGGCGCTGAACGCGACCATCGAGGCGGCCCGCGCCGGCGACGCCGGCAAGGGCTTCGCGGTTGTTGCGTCCGAGGTGAAGAACCTCGCGACCCAGACCGCGAAGGCGACGGAGGAGATCTCCGCGCAGATCGACGCGGTACAGAACAATACAAACCAGGCGGTGGACGCGATCCGCGAGATCGGCACGCTGATCGGCGACATGACCGAGAAGATGGTCGCGATCTCCAGTGCGGTGGAAGAGCAGGGTGCTTCGACGGACGAGATCGCGCGCAGCACCTCCGAGGCGGCACAGAGCACCAATCAGGTGAGCGCGACGATGGACGGCATGATGAATGTCGCCGGCGAAGCGGGGACCACGGCCGACCAGGTTCTCTCGGCAGCCAAGAGCGTCGCCGCGCAGGCCGAGAGTCTCGATCGCGAGGTCGCCACGTTCCTGAACAAAGTCAGGAGCGGGACCTGATCGGCCGGTCCTGCTCAGCAGACCGGAAGTTGCATCGGACGGGCGGGCCGAAACGGTCCGCCCATTTGATTCGGACCCTTAGAAATTCAGAACATTTTCCGAAAACTCTTTCGCAAATTTGACTTTAACGCAGCCTACCAACCAAATAGAAAAACGAGCTTTTTTATGCTTGCGCTTGTAGCGCGTTTTCCGCTGATATCGCGCTTGCGAATAAACTTTCAGACCTGATGCATTGTATTTTGCGGATGTCGCCCGAGGGTCCGCATCGCACCTATCAATTGATGTTTTCGAAGGACGTCTCCCGTGGATAATTCAACGCATACCTTTGAGGCTCCGGCAAACCCGGAAGAGGACTCGACGACTCCGAAGAATAGCCGTCGGGGCCCCGGTGTCGGCGGAAAACTCTATATGGCCCTCGCGGCGGTCTCTCTGGTGACGCTGATTGCGATCGGGATCTCGATCATCGCCTTCACCTCTCTGCAACAGACACTCGATCAATTTACCGGCCGTTCGATTCCCGCCATCAAGAACTCGATGGCGCTTGCCAATGCGAGCGCCAACATCGCCGCAACCGCGCCGGCGCTGGTCAGCGCCCAGAGTGACGAGGAACGAAGCGAAATCCAGGCCGGCATGCAGGCCGGGATCGGCGAGTTGCGCATGCGGCTGGAAACCCTGACCGCACTGCCCGAGACAGAGCGGGCGAAACTCTCGGGTCTGGTCACCGACATCGAAGGCGCCCTCGCCGACCTGCAGACGACGATTATGCGCCGCGAGGAACTGCGCACCGCCCTCAGCAAGAGGACCGGGGAAATCCGGCAGACGCACGGCCTCTTTGTCGCTGAAGCGATCCCGGTGATCCAGTTCGCGAACGAGACGCTGAGATTTCGCGGCGAGGATACGATCAGTTCCTCGGTGACCTCCGTCGAAGAGCTGCTCGAAGGAGAGGTCCAGCAATTGCAGGCCGGATTGAAGGCTGCCGCAGCCGGTCATGAAATGCTGTCGATCATCGCCCTGACCACCTCGGCCGGATCGGCGGAAATGATCGATATTCTGAAGGATGAGTTCGATCAGAACTCGAACAGGGTCTATGACGCGGTAAACAATCTGGCGGAAACCGACAACGCGGTCACGCTACGTGATGTTGCGCTCGGTCTCAGCCTGTTCGGTCTCGGGGAAAAGTCGGTCTTCGGGCTGCGCAAACAGGAACTCAACAAGGACGCTCTGCCGATCGGCGAAAAGCTCCAGCTCGATGCCAAGCGGGCCGCAATCAAGATGGAAGTTGCGGAATTGACGAGCCGTTTCAAGACCGCGATCGATCCGGTCGTCAGCGAGGCAAGCTACAAGCTCATCGCCGGCGGCGAGAAGCTGGTCGACAACGTCAAGAACTCGATCACCACCCTGGTCAACGAGGATGCCGGCAATATCCGGACCGCCCTGGAGCTCGTCGCCCAGGCCAATCTCGTGGCAGGGCTTCTGAACGCGGCCGCCGGAGCGCCCGATACGGACTCCATCAAGCAGACCGGCTATCAGTTTCAGGCCGCTGCCGATGCCATGACCGCAGCGCTCGAGGAGTTCCGCGAACGCGGGATCGACGAGGTCACGGCAGAGAAGGCGGAGCAACTCAAGGGCTTTGGCGATGGCGACGGCTCCGTCTTCGAACTCCGCCGCACATTGCTGGAAACCGAAGCCGAAGCGGTGGCCGCGCTCTCCCGAAGCCGCGAGAGCGTGGCGGCGATGACCCGCGACGTGGACGCGCTGGTGGCTGCCGCCGAATCCGAAGCGACGGTGAGCGAGAATTCGGCCAGGGACACGGTCGTGCAAAGCCGGCAGTTGCTTTTCGCAATCGGCGGAATCAGCGCGCTGGCCGGGCTGCTGATCGGCTGGCTTCTGGTCTCGCGCCAGGTCGTGCGCCGGGTGAACAACCTGCAGCGCACGATGGCCGGGATCGCCGACGGCGATCTGGAAACGGAGGTCGACACCTCCGGCTCGGACGAAATCTCCGCCATGGCCCGCACGGTCGAAGTGTTCCGCGACAACGGCCGCGAGGTCGAGCGACTGCGCGAGGAGCAGCAGCGCACCGAGGCCCGTTCCGCCGAGGAACGGCGCCAGGCGATGCTCAACCTCGCCGACACCTTCGAGCAGTCGGTGAAGGCCATCGTCGACCAGGTCGGTCTCTCGGCCCGCGAGATGGAGAAGAGTTCGGAGACCATGGTCAGCACCTCCGAGCAGGTAAAGAACGAGTCCGGGGGCGTCCTGTCGATTGCCGAGACCACCTCAAGCAACGTGAACACCGTGGCCGCCGCGGCGGAACAGCTCGCCGCGTCGGTACAGGAAATCAGCGTCAATATCTCCGAAACCTCCCGGGTGGCGCAGCAGGCTGCGGACAAGGCCGAGACGACGAACCGGATCGTCGCCAGCCTCGATACGGAGTCGCAGAAGATCGGCGAGGTGGTGAAGCTCATCACCGACATCGCCGAGCAGACCAACCTGCTGGCGCTGAACGCGACCATCGAGGCGGCCCGCGCCGGCGATGCCGGCAAGGGCTTCGCGGTTGTTGCGTCCGAGGTGAAGAACCTCGCGACCCAGACCGCGAAGGCGACGGAGGAAATCTCCGCCCAGATCGACGCGGTACAGAACAATACAAACCAGGCGGTGGACGCGATCCGCGAGATCGGCACCCTGATCGGCGACATGACCGAGAAGATGGTCGCGGTCTCCAGCGCAGTGGAGGAACAGGGCGCCTCGACCGACGAAATTGCCCGCTCCTCCTCCGAGGCGGCGCAGAGCACCAACCAGGTCAGCGCGACGATGGACGGCATGATGGGTGTCGCCGGCGAGGCCGGAAGCACCGCCGATCAGGTGCTCTCGGCCGCCAAGGGGGTCGCCGCCCAGGCCGAGAGTCTCGATCGAGAGGTCGCGACGTTCCTCGACAAGGTCAGAAGCGGAACCTAGACGGACAGTCCGTCGGCGGGCGAGTCCGCGCGGCTCGCCCATTCGCGCCGGAGGATTGCGTAGACGAAATCCTCGGCCCAGGCGCCCTTGAAGAATTCCTTTTCCCGGTAATGCGCCTCGCGCCGCATGCCGAGCTTCTCCATCAGCTTCCAGGAGGCAATGTTGCGTACGTCGCAATGAGCGCTGATCCGATGCATGCCGAAATGGGCGAACCCGAGCTCCAGCGCCTTCCGCGCAGCTTCCAGCGCATAGCCCCGGCCCTGATGCCTGGGATCGAGCACATACCCGATCTCACCCTGCAGATGCGCCCGGCTCAGCAGTTGCAGCTTCAGGTTCCCGACATAAGCCCCGTCCGCGCGCCGCTCGACGGCAATTCTCAGCTCGTCGCCGTCCGCTTCGAGGACCGGCGGTGTCATGTAGAGCGCCAGCGCTTCCGTCGCCTCCGAGCGGGTCATCGGGTCGCCATAGAGCAGGGCGACCACCCCGGGATTGGAGCGGAGCCGGAAAATATTCTCCAGATCGTCGTTCCGGTAGGCGCGGAGGCGAAGCCGCTCGGTCATCACCGGCAAAGCGAGCGCCGTCCGAAGCAGGTCGCGGTCGGCCATGTCAGCTCTCGAGAGGCAGACGCTCGCCGGTGCCGAGCAGATCGGCCGTCGCATCACCCGAGCCCTCGGCGGTTCCGACCTCGATCTCCTCGATCCGCTCGCCCCGGCGGGTGATCTTGTTGGTCGAGGTGCGGATATCGCGGATATCCTTCTCCGCCTGATTGAAATGCGTTTCCAGCTTGCCGACCCGGTCGTCCAGCCGCCCGACATCGGTCAGCATGGTACGCACTTCCTTCTGGATCACGTGCGCCTGCTCGCGCATGTGGGCGTCCTTCAGCACCGCGCGCACCGTGTTCAACGTCGCCATCAGCGTGGTCGGCGAGACGATCCAGACGCGCTCCTTCCAGGATTGCTCCACGACCTGCGGCAGGTTCGCGTGCAGCTCGGCGTAGATCGCTTCCGAGGGCAGGAACATCAGCGCCGATTCCGCGGTTTCGCCCGGCACGATGTAGCGCGCCGAAATGTCCTTCACATGCTTCAGTATCGCCGTCGCCATCTGCTTGCGGGCCGCGGCACGTTCGGCGTCATTCGAGGCATTCGTCAGTGCGTGGTAGCTCTCCAGCGGGAACTTGGCGTCGATGGCGATGGATCCCGGCGGATTCGGCAGGTCAATCAGGCAGTCGACGCGCCGGTTCTCGCCGATCTGCGCCTGGAAGCGGTAAGCGTTGGGCGGAAGGATCGAGCTGACAAGATCGTTCAGCTGGATCTCCCCGAAGGCGCCGCGCGCCTGCTTGTTCGACAGAATGTCCTGCAATCCGACCACCTGGGTCGAAAGCTCGGTGATGTTCTTCTGCGCCGTGTCGATGATCGCGAGGCGCTGCTGCAGTTCCGAGAGCGAGGTCTGCGCCTTGGTGGAGGATTTCTCCAGGCTTTCGCCGACCTTGCGGGTGACGTCGGCCAGCCGCTCGTCCAGCCGCTTGGCGACCTCGCGCTCCTGCAGCTGCATCAGTTCGGCGATCTTCGCCTGCGCGGCCGCGTGGTTTTCGGAAAGCTGGGTCACCCGGCCGGCGAGCTCGGCCTGCGCCGCGGCGGCACGCTCCGCCTGCTCCGACTGACGCCGGGCCGTCTCCTCCAGAACCATGGAGATCCGGTCGTCCCCGCCGCGCCCCCGCATCAGGGCCACGACCGCCACCAGAACCGCGAGGGCGGCAACCGCCGCCAGCACCAGGGTCAGACTATCCATGCCTGTTTCCACATCCCAACCGCTACTTTCGAATCACCCATCCTACCACGCCCGGCGCGCTGTCCGCCTCCCGGACAGTGCAGCCAAACTTGACCTCGGCAGGCCGATCCCCTACGTCAGGGGCGGCTAGCAACAAAACCGAAATAACCGCATGAGCACGCGCGACATCGTCTGGGCGCCGGACAAGGTCCTGAAGACCAAATGCACTCCGGTCGAGACAATCGACGACGAGATCCGGCAGATCCTCGACGACATGCTGGAGACCATGTATGCCGCGCCCGGCATCGGGCTGGCGGCGCCGCAGATCGGTCTCACCAAGCGGCTCATCGTCATAGACGTTGCCGACAAGGACGAAGAGCCCCGGCCGCTGAAGATCGTCAATCCGGAGATCGTCTGGTCCTCGGAAGAGGTCAGCACCTACGAAGAGGGCTGCCTCTCTCTGCCCGGCCACTATGCAGATGTGACGCGCCCGGCCGCGGTGAAGGTCAAGTATCTCGACGAAAACGGCGAGGAACGCGAAGTCGAGGCGGACGGCCTGCTCGCGACCTGTCTGCAGCACGAGATCGACCATATCGACGGCGTCCTCTTTGTCGATCATCTTTCCGCCCTGAAGCGAAACATGATCCTGAAGAAAATGACCAAGGCGAAGAAACAGCGCGCCGAAGACGAGGCGGCCTAGATCCGATCGGAACAACGCCCATGTCCGGGTCCGCCCAGACCGCCACGCCCTACGCGCCCCTCCGCCTCGCCTTCATGGGCACGCCGGATTTCTCCGTCCCCGTGCTGGAGGCGCTGATCGCCGCCGGGCACGAGATCGCCGCGGTCTACAGCCAGCCGCCCCGCCCCGCCGGGCGCGGCAAGAAGGAGCGCAAGTCGCCGGTGCATGAAGCGGCGGAACGACATGGCATCCCGGTCTTTACGCCCTCCTCGCTGCGCAATACGGAAGAACAGGCGCGGTTCCGCGACCTCGCGCTCGACGCCGCCGTGGTCGTCGCCTACGGGCTGATCCTGCCGAAGGAGATCCTGGAGGCGCCGCGCCACGGCTGCATCAACATCCATGCGTCCCTGCTGCCGCGCTGGCGCGGCGCGGCGCCGATCCAGCGCGCCATTCTCGCCGGCGACGACGAGACCGGCGTCACCGTCATGGCGATGGACGAGGGTCTCGATACCGGCGACATGCTGATGGCCGAACGTGTCCCCATCACCGAGGAGACCACCGGCGAAAGCCTGCATGACACGCTCTCGGCGGTCGGCGCCAAGCTGATCGTTCCGGCGCTGGCGGCGGTTGCCGGCGGTTATGTCGAGGCGACCCCGCAGCCGGCCGACGGAGTCACCTATGCCGAGAAACTGACGCGGGAGACCGGACATCTCGACTGGTCCAAGAGCGCCGGGGAACTGGAGCGCACCATCCGCGCCCTCGCCCCCTGGCCCGGCGCCTGGTTCGAACTCGGCGGCGAACGTTTCAAGGTCTTCGCGGCCGATGTGCTGAAACTCGGGCGGCTCTCCAATGATCCGGGGACCGTGCTCGACGAGGAGCTGACAATATCCTGCGCCGAGGACGCGCTCCGCATCACCCGCCTGCAGCGTCCCGGCAAGGCGCCGATGGAGGCCGCCGACCTGCTGCGCGGCTATGACGGGCTCGGCCCCGGCACGAAGCTCGGCTGAGCCCATGCCGCGCTTCAGGATCACGATCGAATATGACGGCGGGGATTTCTCCGGGTGGCAGCGCCAGGCCAACGGGCCGTCGATCCAGCAGGCGCTGGAAGAGTCGGTGAAGGCCTTCTCAGGCGAGACCGTCGAAGTCGTCGGCGCGGGCCGCACCGATGCGGGCGTACATGCTCTGGCGCAGGTCGCGCATTTCGATCTCGCAAGCGACCGGTTCGACGCCGCGACGGTGATGAAGGCGGTGAACTTCCACCTGAAACCGGCGCCCATCGTGATCCGCCACACGGCGGAAACGGGCCCGGAATTTCATTCCCGGTTTTCCGCCACCCGGCGCTCCTATCTCTATCGCATCCTGAACCGCCCGGCCCCGCCGGCGCTCGATCGCGGCCGGGTCTGGCACGTCCCCAAGGAACTGGATGCCGGCGCCATGCACGACGCAGCCCAAGCCCTGCTCGGCAAGCACGACTTCACGACCTTCCGGGCGAAGCACTGCCAGGCGCAGTCGCCCGTGAAAACGCTCGATGCGCTCTCCGTTTCGCGCGTGGGCGAGGAGATCCATCTGAACGCCCATGCCCGCTCCTTCCTGCATCACCAGATCCGAAACATCACCGGCACGCTGAGGCTGGTCGGCGAGGGGAAATGGACGCGCAGGGACGTGGAGAAGGCGCTTGCCGCGAAGGACCGGGCCGCGGGCGGACCGACGGCGCCGCCGGACGGGCTCTATCTCGTCTCGGTCGGCTACTGAGCCGTCAGCCCATAAGGGCGATGCTTTCCAGCAGCAGATAGGCGAGCAGGGAGACCACTTCGTCCGCGAGCACGAATCCGGCCGCCATCAGTCCGGAGACCCCGAGCAGGTCCCGCGCCCAGCGCCAGCGCAACAGGACCACCAGGACCCATGGCAGGACGCTGAGCGTACCGAAGAGCCCGGCCATGACGCCGCCGCCGGAGCCGAGCAGGTAGAAGAGGCAGGTGATGTAGACAAACGGCAGGGAGAGCCAGTTGTAGGGCACGAGGAAATCGAGGATTCTTCCGAGCGCCCCGATCTTCTCCGCGATCAGCACCGCGACAAAGGGGAAGGCCAGCCAATAGACCGCGTAGCGCAACGCGAAGCTGATCCAGTCGAAGAAATCGCCCGCGAGCCACTCCGCCCGGCCATGCGCGACCTCGGATATCAGGATGCCCGGCAGCGCCAGGACCGCGGCGAAAAAGGAGCGCCAGAAGCCGGCTTCGCTGCGGTCGAACAGCTCGATGGCGCCGGGCCGGTTGAGCGCGAGGCACCAGCAGCCGTAGAGCGCGCGGACGATCTCGCTTGCGCCCGGGACCACCGTCTCAGCCCTTTGCCGCGTCGAAGAACTTCCCGAGTGCCGTCTCGTAGATCTCGGTCAGCGCCTCGATATCCGCGACCGTCACATGTTCGTCCGTCTTGTGCATGGTCTGGCCGACGATGCCGAACTCCACCACCGGGCAGAACTTGCGGATGAAACGCGCGTCCGACGTGCCGCCGGACGTGCTGAGCTCGGGGTTCTTGCCCGTCACCTCCCGCACCGCCGCTGCAACCGCATCGCTGAGCGGACCCGGCTCGGTCACGAAGGCGTTCGAGGTGCACTCGACCCTGAAATCGTAGCGTCCGCCCACCGCATCGAAGATCTCGCGGAACGTCGCCTCGAGACTCTCCGCCGTGTGCAGGTCGTTGAAGCGGGCGTTGAAGGTCGCGGAGGTCTTTGCCGGGATCACGTTCGTCGCCGGATTGCCGGTATCGACCGTCACGACGGCCACCGTGGAGGGCTGGAAATGTTCCGTGCCCTCGTCCAGCACCCCCGCCGTCAGCGGCTCCAGCATCTTCACGAGGCGATGGACCGGATTGTCCGCGAGATGGGGATAGGCGCTGTGGCCCTGGGTCCCGTGAACCGTAAGATATCCGGTAAAGCTGCCGCGCCGGCCGATCTTCATCATCTGACCGAGAGATTCCGGATTGGTCGGCTCGCCGACGATACAGGCGTCGATCGTCTCGCCCTCGCCGGCCATCCAGTCCAGTACCTTCACGGTACCGTTGATCGCCGGGCCTTCCTCGTCGCCGGTGATCAGGAAAGAGATCGAGCCGCCGAAATCCGTGCCGCGCTTCTCGATGAAGCGCGCCGCCGCCGCCGCGAAGCAGGCAACGCCAGATTTCATGTCCGAACTGCCGCGTCCGAAGAGCTTTCCATCGCGGATCTCGCCGGAGAAGGGCGGCAGCGCCCAGTCGGCGGCATTGCCAGGCGGCACCACGTCGGTATGACCGGCGAAACAGAGATTCGGCGCCGCGGTGCCGATGCGGGCATAGAGATTCTCGACATCCGGCGTGCCCTCGTCCTTGAAGACGAGACGCCGGCAGGTGAAGCCCAATTCCGTCAGCTGCTCTTCGAGCAACGCGAGCGCGCCACCCTCGGCAGGGGTCACGCTCTCGCAGCGGACGAGGTCCCGGGTCAGCCGGACCGGATCGATTTCCTTGCCCACGTCCTCTCCGCCGGTCAGTCGCGCAGCAGGTCGTTGATCGAGGTTTTGGAGCGGGTCTGCGCGTCGACCCGTTTCACGATCACGGCGCAGGAGAGGCTCGGGCCCGGGGTGCCGTCCGGCAGCGGCTTGCCCGGCAGCGAGCCCGGCACGACGACGGAATAGGACGGAACCCGGCCGACAAAGATTTCGCCGGTGCTGCGATCGATGATTTTGGTCGTGGCGGAGAGGAAGACGCCCATGGAGAGCACCGAGCCCTCCTCGACGATCACGCCCTCGACGACCTCGGAACGGGCGCCGATGAAGCAATTGTCCTCGATGATCACCGGGGAGGCCTGCAGGGGCTCCAGCACGCCGCCGATGCCGACACCGCCCGAAAGATGTACGTTCTTGCCGATCTGCGCGCAGGAGCCGACCGTGGCCCAGGTATCGACCATGGTGCCCTGGTCGACATAGGCGCCGAGATTGACGAAGCTCGGCATCAGCACGACGCCCTTGGCGATGAAGGCGGAGCGGCGGACGACGCAGTTCGGCACAGCGCGGAAGCCGGCCTCGCGAAAGCGGTTGGCGCCCCAGCCGGCGAACTTGGACGGCACCTTGTCCCACCAGACGGACGGACCGAGGTCACTGTCTGTCGGGCCGCCCGGGATGATCTCCATGTCATTGAGGCGGAAGGACAGCAGCACCGCCTTCTTCGCCCACTCGTTCACCTGCCACTTGTGATTGCCGAGCGGTTCGGCCGTCCGGATTGTGCCGTTGTCGAGACCGGCGAGCGCTTCCTCGACAGCCTCGCGGATCTCGCCCTTGGTGTCGAGACCGACATTGTCCCGGTCGTCCCAGGCCGCATTGATCACAGATTCGAGTTGGCTCGCGCTCATTGCCTCATACCCCGTCGCACATCGGAAAATCGTGCCGCAAGATGGGCAAGCGGCGGGAAACTGTCAATCTGCACGACGGTGCTTTTTTGGCACGACCACGGGGTTCGAACACCGATATCGCGGGTCCGCTGTCTCGCCGCTCAGCATTGACCCGCCCCCGTTTCCCGTCTAGCAATTCCGGAATGACCCGCATTGAGTCGATCGCTGTCGTCGGAAAGCGCATGGGCGAGGCGGCGTAGCCGTCCGGCGCAAGCACCCATGCGCGGTATGCAGGCCCCCCGGCGGGGCCTTTTTCGTGCCAGCCCTCCAATCGCCCGAAGCCGATACACGTCATGACACAGCTCCCGCGCGGCCCCCGCCTCTCCACGTTGATCCTGCTCTCGGCGCTCTGCATTCTTCCGATCAATATCTTCCTTCCGTCGCTGAACAACATGGCCGGCGAGTTCGGCGTGGACTACGCCGTCATCGGCCTCTCGCTGGCGGGTTATGCGGCGGCATCAGCGGTCTTGCAGATCGTGCTCGGGCCGCTATCGGACCGGTTCGGGCGGCGGCCGGTGATCCTTTGCGGCCTCGCAATCTTCATGGCCGCCACGGCGGGCTGCATCCTTGCTCCCGACATCTGGAGCTTTCTCGGGTTTCGACTGCTCCAGGCGGTCATCGCTCCGACCTATGCCGTGGCCCTCGCCGTCATCCGGGATACGACAAGCCGGGAAGAGGCGGCGAGCCGGATCGGTTTCGTCTCCATGGCCTGGGCCGTGGCGCCCATGCTCGGACCGAGCCTTGGCGGCCTGCTCGACCAGGTCTTCGGATGGCGCGCCAGCTTCTGGTTCCTCGAAGCCTACGGGCTCGCCGTATTCGCCCTCTGCTGGTTCGACCTGAAGGAGACGAACCTGACACCGTCGCGCTCCATCGGCGCGCAGTTCCGCGCCTATCCCGACCTGTTCTCCTCCAGACGATTCTGGGCCTATGCACTCTGCATGGCGTTTTCCGTCGGCGCCTTCTTCGCCTTCCTTGCCGGCGCGCCCCTTGCCGCCGGCGCCGCTTTCGACCTCTCTCCGGCGGCGCTCGGGCTCGCCATGGGGACGATCACCGGCGGGTTCATGTTCGGAAGCTTTCTCTCCGGACGTTTCGCCGGGCGGTTCCGGCTGACCACGATGATGCTTGCCGGCCGGACGCTCGCCTGCGCGGGACTTCTGTTCGGATTGCTCCTCTATGCAACCGGAATCGAGCACCTCATGGCCCTGCTCGGCCCCTGCATGCTGGTCGGCGTCTCGAACGGTCTGACCATCCCGAGCGCGAATGCGGGCGCCATCTCGGTCCGTCCGAAACTCACCGGCAGCGCGGCCGGCCTCGCGAGCGCGATCACCGTTGCGGGCGGCGCGACGATGGCGTCGGTCGCGAGTGCGGTTCTGACGGAAGAGAACGCCCGCTATGCCCTGCTCGTCGTCATGCTCGGTTCCGCCGCGATCGCCTTCGCCGCGGCACTGGGCGCACACCGGATGGAGCGGGTCGGCTCGGGCAGCGACGGGAGCTAGTTCAGACGGCAGACCATCGGGACAACCCGCTCAGCCACTCCGTCAGATCCTCGGCGACATGGTGGACATAGTCCTCCTCGGCGCCTTCCTTGGCCCAGTCGAGGGTGCCGGCGAGCCAGACCGTGGTCATGCCGAGCGCGGCGGCGGGCTCCAGATTGCGCGCCATGTCCTCGACCATGACGGCGCGCTTGGGGTCGATCCCGTGCCGGGTGACAAGAATCTCGTAGGGGTCCGGATTGGGTTTCGGCACGTAGTCCGCCGCGACGATGTCGAAGACATCCTCGAAATGATGGTCGACGCCGATCCGCCCCATAATGCGGCGGGCATGCGGGACCGAGCCGTTGGTGTAGATGATCTTGCGTCCAGGCAGCCGCCCGATCGCCTCGGCAAGCGCATGGTTGGGGTCGATGTCGGAGACATCGATGTCATGGACGAAGTGAAGATATTCCTCCCCATCCACGCCATGCTCGACCATCAGCCCGCGCAGCGTCGTGCCGTGGCGCCGGAACAGGTCCTTCTGCAACGTTCGAGCCGCCTCGCGGTCGAGCGAGAAACGGTCCTGGACATATGCGGTGATGCGCCCGGAAACCCGCGCAAAGATGTTGCTGCCTGCGGGATAGAGCGTGTTGTCCAGATCGAAGATCCAAGTCTCGATGGCTTCCGCGTTCAGCATTCGCTTGTCTTTTAGGGGATTGTTATCTTTCATCGCCCTAAAGTGACCATTCCGGTCGGCGCGGGCAAGCTTCACGGCGGCGCGGACCGGAGACGGGACCGGTGGGGGAAATTGATGTGACTGGACTAGAGGGCGATAGTGACTCGCCACTCGGAGAGGATTTGGCCGAATTGGCGGAAACCGATTCCAAGAGACTCCTCCGGCTTCTGGAGGATGGCGCACCATTGTTCGATTATCCGGGACCGGTCCTGCTCGTCGATTCCGAGAAGAAGGTCGTCGGTGCCAATCCTGCGGCAATGTCGCTGGTCCACGGCATCCTGTCCGGCACGGCGCTCTCGATCACGGCCCTGGTCAGCGCGACATTGTCGAGCGGCGGCAGGCCGCAGAACATGAAGATCCTCGACGAGGAGGCCGGGCGAACCACGGACATCACCGCCCTGCCGGTCGATGGCGGGCAATATGTCCTGCTCTTCGGCCGGGATATCTCGCTCGACCAGAATTTGCGCAATGCCCTGGTCGAATCGCGCCAGCGCTACAAGGATCTGGTCGAGATCTCCAGCGATTTCGCCTGGGAAACCGATGCCGACGGAAAGTTCGTCTTCGTCTCCACGGCGGGCGCGCTCGGCTACGAACCGGACGAGCTGGTCGGGCGGGTCGCCGACGACTTCGTCAGCAAGCTGGACGGCATCCAGATCGTCACCCCTTTCCGCGCGAAGGAACCCTCGACCGGCATCGAGTTCCGCTTCCGCCGGGCGGACGGATCGGTCGCCGAGCTCGAGGCGTCCGCCGCTCCGCTCCATACCGAGGAGGGCGAATGGCTCGGCGCCCGCGGGGTCTGCCGCGACGTCAGCGAGGCGCGGCGACGCGACGCGGCGCTGGCCAAGGCGCGCAACCGCGAACGTCTGATGGCCTATATCGTCCGCACCATCCGCGACGAGCTTGACCCGAAGGCGATGCTGGCCTCCGCTGCCCGCGCCATCGCCCGGTCGCTCGCTTCCGACGGCTGCGTCATCTGCCGCCGCAGTACGTCGGGCGAATTGGTGGCCGCCGCCGAACTCGGCGATCCGCCGGAAACCTTTCTCGCGGACCTGCTTGCCGCGGAGACCAAGGGCCTGACGCCAACCACGATCAACGATCCGGACGGCGCGCATATCATCGCCGTACCGACGGATTATCACCAGCGCATCAACGGCGCGGTGGTGCTTTGGCGCGATCATGTCGGCGGCGCCTGGAACGAGGACGACGCCGCCCTGATGAAGGAGGTTTCCAACCAGATCGGCATCGCGATCGAGCAGGTTGCCTCGCACGAGAATCTTGAACTGCTCTCGACCACCGACCCGCTCACCAAGCTGCTCAACCGCCGTACGTTCCAGGAACGGCTGGACGGCCGCCTGCAGAAAACCGGGGCGGGCGGCGCGCTGGTCTATGTCGATCTCGATAACTTCAAGCTCGTGAACGACAATCTGGGTCACAAGAAGGGTGACGAAGTACTGCTCGACGTCGCCGCGATGCTGCATGGATGTGCCGGGAAGGACGACATGCCGGCCCGTCTCGGCGGCGATGAGTTCGTGATCTGGTTCGACAATGCGGACAGGGACAAGGCGCGCGAGAAGGCCGAGCACCTCCTGCACTCCGCCGGCGCGCTCGCGAAGTACGCCGTGGATGAGAAGCGCAAGGTCGGCATGTCCATCGGCATCGCCTGGATCGCGCCCGGCGGCGGGGTCCCTGCGGAAAATGCGGAAAACCTGATCGCCCGCGCGGACGAGGCGATGTACGAAATCAAGCACGGCGGCAAGAACGCCTACACTTTTGCCCCCGACCCGGACGTCAGCGGAGACGGCAACAATGGCCAATAAGCCCACGCGACGCATGAGCGACGCGGACAAGGCCGCGTACGAGCAGGCCAAGAGCATCGCTTCCAGTACCAACCTGGCGGAACGCCGCCGCCTTGCGGAAGATCATCTGACTCCGCCGGAGATCCTGTTCTTCCTTGCCGAGGACGACAACAGCGAGGTTCGCGAGGCGGTCGCCGCGAACACCGCCACGCCGCGCCATGCCGATCAGTTCCTGGCAAAGGACGAGAGCGAGGACGTCCGCTCCATCGTCGCCCGCAAGGTCGCGGCGATCGCGCCGAACCTGAGCTCCGAGCGCCGGGAAAGCATCCGCAAGCTGACAGTGGAAGTGCTGGAGACCCTCGCCCTCGATCATGTCGACCGGGTCCGCGCCGTTCTGGCCGACGCGGTGAAGGAGCTCACCGACGCGCCCCCGGAGGTCATCAGCCGCGTGGTCGAAGTGCTGGCGCGCGACACCACGCTTTCGGTCTCCGGCCCGATCCTCGAACATTCGCCCCTGCTGGCGGACGAACTCCTGGTCGAGATCATCCGCAACGAACCCGTCGCCGGCGCGATTGCCGCCATCTCTCGCCGCCAGGCCGTTTCGGAGGCGGTGTCCGATGCGGTCATCGGCGCCGAGGACGATGCCGCCATCGCCGAACTGCTCGGCAACCAGTCGGCTCAGATCCGCGAGGAAACGCTGGACGAACTGATCGAGAACGCAACCGACCGGCCGGTCCTGCATCGCCCGCTGGTCACGCGGCCGAAACTGCTCGGACGTCACGCCCTCAGCCTGGCGCGGTTCGTCGGCTACGCCCTTGTGGCCGAGCTCAGCAAGCGGACGGATCTCGGAGCCGAGGCCTCGGCCCAGCTGGCACGCGAGCTCGAGCGGCGTCTGGAAGAGAATCCCGGGCTTGCGGACGGCGTCGAGGAAGGCGAAGCCATCCTGACAGGGCGCGACCGCGCGAAAATGATGTACGAGAACGGGACATTGACGGAGGACGTGGTGCGGGACGCGGTCAGCGAAGGCAAGCGTCCCTTCGTTCTCGCCGCGCTCGAATGCGTCTCCGGCCTGGCCGAGGGCGCGGTGCATTCGCTCGCCTCCTCGATCAACCCGAAAGCTGTTGTCGCCCTGGTCTGGAAGGCCGGCTACAGCATGGATTTCGCGCTCCAGCTCCAGCTCCGACTGGCTAACATTCCGCCGGAGAAAGCACTGAAGCCGACCGAAGACGGGGGATTCCCCCTCAACGAGGATCAGTTGTCCTGGCAGATCGAACTGGTCAGCGAAACGACGGAGGATGAAGACTAGGCGGAAGGGCCAGCCTTCATCTCCGGGCTGCTGGCACGCTCACGACGCGACTTCGGCCTTCGGGAGCGGCGTTTTCTCTTGCTGCCAGTCTTCGCCGGCCGCAATCACGCAGGTCGGTCCGCCGGGAATCGAAATCGCGATGGTCCAGGTTCCGTTCTCGGAACTGAAGACTTGAACGAGATTTCCGCCACCGTCGAAACCGAAGGCGGAGACCGTTTCGCCGTATTTCTCGCCGAGCTGGGCAACAAGGTCGCCGTGTTTGGTGCAGAGTTGCGGCTGCATCGCTTCGGCCGATGTCGCGCTCACGAGCAATCCCGCCGCGACAACGGCGAGTCTTGCGCAATGCCTGGACAGCATGTTCATTCTTCCAACCATACCATCCTCCTTTCTGAGGATCGCGCCGGCCCCAAACAAAACTCACAAAAGACTGACGTCTAAATTCACTCTCGACAGCCTCTCAATCAAAGTCATCGCTACTATTTCTACATAGTATTTATTTACGAAAAGAAAATATCGGTCGGTTTTCTCTACACCATTCGTTAACCATAAACATTCAAATGGCCGCAGGAACGGCACGCAAAACGGCAACTAAGGTTACGGTTTAACTTGAAAATTTGGAGAAGCATTAGTCATGCCACAAACGGACAAGAGCCGCCGCAGGCCTGATAGCCCGTGCTCACGATCGCGTGAAGACTGCATTTCCAACCAGGGATGCAGGCGCTCTCAGCGGCGTATGATCGTACCGACGCCGTGCGGGGTAAAGAGCTCCACCAGACAGGCATGCGGAACGCGCCCGTCGAAGATGACCGCGGCGCGGGCGCCGGTCTTGATGGCTTCGATGCAGGTTTCGATCTTCGGGATCATACCGCCGGAGATCGTCCCGTCCTCGATCCGGGCCCGCGCTTCATCGACCGAAAGTTCCGGAATCAGCTTGCCGTCCTTGTCCAGCACGCCGGCCACGTCGGTCAGCAGCAGGAATCGCGCGGCATCCGACGCGGCGGCGATCGCCCCGGCGGAGGTGTCGGCGTTGATGTTGTAGGTCTCGCCGCCGGGGCCGAGTCCGATCGGAGCGATGACCGGAATCAGGCCGCCCCCGGAGAAATTCTTCAGAATTTCGACATCGACGCTGGCCGGCTCGCCAACCAGCCCGAGGTCCAGAACCTTCTCTATGTTGCTGTCGGGATCGACCTTGGTCCGCTCCATCTTGCGCGCGGTGATCAGATTGCCGTCCTTGCCGGAGATGCCGATCGCGCGGCCGCCGGCCGCATTGATCGCGGCGACGATGCCCTTGTTGATCGAGCCTGACAGCACCATCTCGACGATCTCGACCGTCGCGGTGTCGGTCACCCGCAACCCGTCAATGAATTGGCTCTTGATCTTGAGGCGGTCCAGCATCTTGCCGATCTGCGGCCCCCCCCCGTGCACCACGATCGGATCCATGCCGACCTGTTTCAGCAGCACCATATCGGCGGCGAAGGACTTGAAGAGCTGCTCGTCCCCCATGGCATGACCGCCGAACTTGATCACGACCGTCTTGCCGCTGTAGCGGCGCATGTAGGGCAGCGCCTCGGTCAGGATGTCGGCCTTCGAGAGCCAGGTCTGGCGCAGCTCGGTCAGAGACGGTCCGGTCATGGTCATCCTCCCCTCATTCAGGACGCGGCGAGCGCCGCCAGCGCCGCCCGCAGTTCCGGAATACCGGTCCCCTTCTCGGCGCTCGTGCACACGATAATGGGATGCGCCGCGACATGCGTGCGCAATTCCGCTTCCGTGTCCGAAATGATCTTGTCGAGTTCGGCCTTCTTCGGCTTGTCGATCTTGGTCAGGACCACCTGGTAGGACACCGCGGCCTGATCCAGCATGTCCATCATCTCCCGGTCGGTATCCTTGAGACCGTGCCGGGAGTCGATCAGCAGCAGAACCCGCTGAAGCACGGTGCTGCCCTTCAGATAATGCCGCAGCACGTGATTCCAGGCGGCTACCTGGCTCTTCGAGACCTTTGCGTAGCCGTAGCCGGGCAGGTCGACGACCATCAGCCGGCCGCCGAGATCGAAGAAATTGAGCTGCTGGGTGCGGCCGGGCGTGTTGGATGTGCGGGCGAGCGTCTTCCGCCCGGTCAGCGCATTGACCAGGCTCGACTTGCCGACATTGGAGCGCCCGGCGAAGGCGATCTCCGGCAGTCCCGCATCCGGCAGATGGTCGAGGGTGGCCGCGCCCCAGACGAACCGGCATTCCTGTGCAAAGAGGCGGCGGCCCGCTTCCAGCGCTTGCGCGTCCAGTTCGTCTTCCATGCCGTGACTACTTCACGCCCATGCGCCACATGATCAGGCGCTGCTGGGCGATCGAGAGCAGGTTGTTCCAGGCCCAGTAGATCACCAGACCGGCCGGGAAGGAGGCGAGCAGGAAGGTGAAGAAGAACGGCAGGAACATGAACACCTTGGCCTGGATCGGATCGGCCGGCTGCGGGTTCAGCTTCTGCTGCAGATACATCGTCAGGCCCATGATGATCGGCCAGACGCCGATCAGCGGAATGAAGGCCGGCGGCGTCCACGGGATCAGGCCGAACAGGTTGAACAGCGTGGTCGGATCCGGCGCCGAAAGGTCGTGAATCCAGCCGTAGAACGGCGCATGGCGCATTTCGATCGAAACGAACAGAACCTTGTAGAGCGCGAAGAAGACCGGGATCTGGACCAGGATCGGCAGGCAGCCGGACGCCGGATTGACCTTTTCCTTCTTGTAGAGCCCCATCATCTCCTGGTTCAGGCGCTGCTTGTCGTCGCCATACTGTTCGCGCAGGGCCTGCATCTTCGGCGTCAGCTCGCGCATCTTCGCCATCGACTTGTAGGACTTGTTGGCGAGCGGGAAGAAGACCAGCTTGACCGCCACGGTGAAGACCAGGATGGCGATGCCGAAATTGCCGACCAGTCCGTTGATCCAGGAGAGCGCATAGAAGAACGGCTTGGTCAGGAAATAGAACCAGCCGAAATCGACCGCGAGATCGAAATTTGTGATGCCGTATTCCGCCTCGTAGCGGTCGAGGAGGTTCACTTCCTTGGCGCCGGCGAAGAGACGGACCTCGGCTTCGGCCGCACCGCCCGCCGGGACGGCGCGCGCAGCACCGAGATAGTCGGTCTGATAGCGATCGTCCTGCTGGCGGATGGTATGGGTAAAGCGGTATTTGACCGTCTCGTCCTGCGGCGGCACCAGCGCCGAGAGCCAGTACTTGTCGGTGATACCGATCCAGCCGCCGGTGGCGGCGACCTCGACCTTGCCGTCTTCCTGCAGATCGTCGTAGTCGACCTCTTTCAGGGTCTCGTCGAACACTCCGAGCGGGCCTTCATGCAGGATGTAGAACCCGGCCGTCGTCGGTGTACCGCCACGCGACAGCAGACCGTAGGGGAACAGGGTGACCGGCTCACCGCCGGTGTTCCGCACCTGCTGCTTCACGGTGAACATGTAATCGTCGTCGATCGCATAGACGCGCTCGAAGACCAGGCCCTCGCCGTTGTCCCAGGTAAAGGTTACCGGCTGGCCCGGGCTCAGGACCTCGCTGTCCGCGGTCCAGACGGTGCTGGCACCGGGCACCTTCGTGCCGGCATCCTCCGGCACCCAGCCGAACTCGGCATAATAGGATTTCGGCGCGCCGACCG
Source organism: Nisaea sp. (assembly GCF_965216895.1). Lineage (GTDB taxonomy): Bacteria > Pseudomonadota > Alphaproteobacteria > Thalassobaculales > Thalassobaculaceae > Nisaea. The sequence goes on along the minus strand of NZ_OZ244205.1, from coordinate 3,282,878 downwards.
GCTTCAGCAGGTGGATGTTGTCGCTGTCCTTGTCGAGAGTCTCGCGATAATGGGTCAGGATCGTATCATCGATGCGGGCGCCGACCGGCGAGATCGTGCCGCGCATGCCGGGTGCGTCGATCCGCACCCGCTTGGGGTCGGCGGCGATCTCGCGCCGGGCCTTCGCGGCATCGGCCGGCGACAGACCGCTGGCAGCGGGGCTGACGCCGCTCTGGCCAGGCACCGCGGACGGGACGGCGGACGGCGCCGGGGTGTTCGAACCTGCCGCCGGACCGGATGCCGCGATCTCGGCCTGCCGGGCCGCTTCCTTCTCGGACTTCGGAACCTCGTAGAGAAACTGAAAGCCGACCAGGATCGCCACGGACAGCACGACAGCGGCAATCAGATTCTTCTGCTCGTTCATTATTCGGCCCGACATTCTTGTTGTGTTTGGGAAGCGACCCCGCCCCGTTCGGGGACCGGATCATAGCCACAGCCGCCCCAGGGATGACAACGGAGAATCCGTTTCAGGGTCAGCCACGAGCCGACAAACGGCCCGTGCCGGCGGATCGCATCCAGCCCGTAGCGCGAACAGCTCGGCTCGAAACGGCAATTGGTGCCCAGCAGAGGCGAGACGAACAGCCTGTAGGCAAGGATAAGGCCGCTGAGCAGCCAGACCAGAGGTGCGGTGATGACACGGGTCACGGCCGTGTCTCCTCCTTGAGGGCGCCGACCTTGGAAAGCGCACGTCTCAGATCGGCGACGAGACCATCATACGATCTGCTGAGAGTGTTGGCGCGCGCGATCAGGACGAATTCGTGCCCCGGTGCGGCCATCGTGTTCAAGACATCATGAACCACGGCTCTCAGCCTTCGTCTTGCGCGGTTTCTCTGGACCGCGCCGCCGACCTTGCGGCTGGCGGTATAGCCGACCCGCAGCGGGCCGTCATGGTCCGGCTCAAGCGCGCGGGCCTGAAGCACCAGTCCCTGGGTCACGGCCTTGCGCCCGATGCGGGCAATATTGAGGAATTCGCTGCGCTTTTGCAGGCGCTCCAACGTTCCGGAGGACGGGTTGCGCATGACAAGAACGCTTTCCGAATGCGTGCCGCCCGGCCGAAGCCGGGTTGCAGCATTTTAGGCGGACAGACGCTTGCGGCCCTTGGCACGCCGGTTGCGAATGACATGACGGCCTCCGACGGTCGCCATACGGGACCGGAAGCCATGGCGGCGCTTGCGTACGAGGACGCTCGGCTGATAGGTGCGTTTCACGGGAATTCTCCGTCGACGTAAAGATAGCAATCTCGCGAGTGCGGGGCTGTATATAGAACTGCCCTGCGCGAGTCAACGCGGGCGCGCGTATTTGCACCGGGCCCGGCGCCGCGACAACCTTTTTTTGCCGCCGCCTCCGTCTGTTGTATCCTGACGCTCTGCTTCTCCGCTCACGCCAAGGTGACTGGTTGTGGCTCGACCGGCGCGCGAGATGAGTGTCTTGGAAAGGGCGAAAGGAAATTCGCTACTCTTTCCAGCTTCCGAGACGAGGGCTGATGCCGAAAGACATGGAGACAGATGTGCCCGCGCACCTGACGGATGACAAACCCATCGAGACCGATATCTGCGTCATCGGCGGTGGCTCGGGCGGTCTGTCGGTTGCGGCCGGCGCCGTTCAGATGGGCGCCCGCGTCGTTCTCTTCGAGCGCGGACGCATGGGCGGCGACTGCCTGAACTACGGCTGCGTGCCCTCGAAGGCCCTTCTGGCGGCGGGTCACGCCGCCGCCGCCGCGCGGAGCGCCGATCGCTTCGGCGTTTTCCTTCCCGAGCCCGAAATCGACTTCGCCCGCGTCCACGCCCACGTGCACGACGTCATCGCCGGCATCGCGCCGCATGATTCCGTCGAGCGCTTCGAAAAACTCGGCGTGCAGGTGATCCAGGCTACCGCCCGTTTTACCGACGGACGCACGGTGTCCGGCGGAGGCTTCCGGGTGCGTGCCCGGCGATTCGTGATCGCCACCGGATCGTCCGCCGCGATCCCGCCGGTCGCGGGGCTTTCGGAGACACCCTATCTCACCAACGAGACGGTATTCGGGCTGACCGAACGCCCCGCGCATCTGCTGATCATCGGCGGCGGGCCGATCGGCTGCGAGCTGGCCGAGGCGCACCGCAATCTCGGCTCCGAGGTCACCGTGATCGAAGCGGCGAAAATGCTCGGCAACGAGGACCCCGACGCCGCGGCCCTGATCCGCGCGCATCTCGAGGAGATCGGCGTGACCTTGCTCGAAGGCACGCTGGTGAAGGAAGCCTCCGGCAGCGACGGCAGCATCGCGCTCTCGGTCGAGACGGCCGGCAGCCGTCAAGAGATCCGGGGCTCCCACCTGCTTGTTGCTGCGGGCCGCCGTGCCAACCTCGACGGGCTGGGTCTCGAGGCCGCGGGCATCGAGACCACCGGGACCGGGATCACGGTCGACGCCGGCCTGAAGACCAGCAACCGGCGGGTCTATGCCATCGGCGATGCCGCCGGCGGACTGCAATTCACCCATGTCGCCGGATATCACGCCAGCGTGGTGATCCGGAACGCATTGTTCCGGCTGCCGTCGAAAGCCGACATGAGCGCGGTCCCGCGCGTCACCTACACCGATCCCGAACTTGCCCAGGTCGGCCTTCTGGAACAGGAGGCACGGTCGAAGCATGGCGAGAAGCTGAGGGTCCTGAAATGGACCTATCAGGAGAATGACCGCGCCCGGGCGGAACGGGCGACCGCCGGCTTCATCAAGGTGGTCGCACTCAAGAACGGTCGCGTCCTCGGCGCGACCATCGTCGGCCGGAACGCCGGCGAGCTGATCCAGTGCTGGGGGCTCGCGATCAGCCAGAAGATCAAGATCGGCGCCATCGCCTCCTCTATCGTCGCCTACCCGACTCTCGCCGAAATCGGCAAGCGGGCTGCCGGCTCCTTCTTCACGGAAACCCTGTTCAGCCCGCGGATGCGCAAAATCGTCCGTTTCCTTGCCGCCTTCGGCTAAACTCCGTCATCGGTTACTGCCGACGGACGCGTGCATGTTGAGTTTTGCGAACAGCCTTTCCTTCCGGCTGCTGCTGCTGACGGTCTTCTTCGTGATGGTGGCGGAGATCCTGATCTATACGCCCTCCATCGCGCGATACCGGTTGAGCTATCTGCAGGAGAAGCTTGCCGAAGGCCATCTCGCCGCGCTGTCGGTGAAGGCCGCGCCGGACGGAATGATCACGGAAATGCTGACGCGCCAGCTCCTCGATCATGTCGATGCCTACAGCGTGGTCGCGAACGACGAGTCGAACTTCATGCCGATGCTGCGCCGTCCGGAGGTGCCCGAGGTTGATATCGCCGTCGACCTGCGCGAGGTCGGCGTGGTCGAACTCATCCTGAACGCCTTTTCCACCCTCGCCGAGACCGGGGACCGCGTGATCCGGCTGCACGGCCAGTCGCCGCGCGATCCGGAAATCTTCGTCACGATGATCATCGACGAGGCACCGATGCGCATGGAAATGCTCGATTTTTCCTGGCGCATCCTCACGCTCTCGGTGGTTATTTCACTCTTCACCGCGGCTCTGGTCTTTCTCTCGCTGCGCTGGATGATGGTGCTGCCGATGCAGCGCATCACCACGAGCATGATCGCCTTCCGGCAACGGCCCGAAGACCCGACTTCCGACCTTCCGACGACTGCCAGGCGGGACGAGATCGGCATCGCGATCCGCGAGCTCGCGGGGATGAAGCAGGGAGTCCGCCGCGCCCTGCGCCAGAAGACCCGCCTCGCCACGCTCGGCATGGCGGTGAACAAGATCAATCACGACCTGCGCAACATGCTGGCGACCGCGACCCTGGTCTCGGACCGGTTTGCGGAAAGCTCCGACCCGTTCGTGCGCAAGGCGGTGCCGCCTTTCCTGCGCACCATCGACCGCGCCGTGAAGCTCTGCTCCGACACCCTGAACTTCACGCAGGAATCCGTTCCGCTGATGACCGAGCGCGTCACGCTCAAGGTTCTGCTGGACGGAATCCTCCCCGAACTGAGGACGGCCCTCGACGAGGAGGAGCTGATCATCGAAATCGATGACGTTCCCGATTGCACGCTCACGATCGACCAGGACCAGATCTACCGGATCTTCGCCAATCTGGCCTCGAACGCCGCGCGCGCCGGCGCAACCCTGCTCCGTATCGGGTTCGAACAGGACAGCGGATCGCTGACGATCCGTTTTCAGGACAACGGCCCCGGCATCTCACCTCCGATCCGTGAAAAACTGTTCCTTCCCTTTCAGCTTTCCGGACATAGCGGGGGATCGGGTCTCGGCCTTGCTATCGCGCGCGATATCGCGCTGGCCCATGGCGGCGCACTGTTCCTGGAGAGAACCGGAGACGCCGGCAGCATCTTCCACCTCGAACTTCCCTGCCCCGAGACGGAGCGCATCCGAACCCGCTCCCACGCGGCGTGATGACGCGACGGGAGTCGCTTCCACCGACGCCCCCTACACGCTAGTGTGACCGGGAGAACGAGGCTGAAACGGCTTGCGCGAAACACGTTCAACAGCCCCAGGCTGGAGCATTCCATGGCGAACGTATTGGGAGAGATGAACGCAGCGGCGACCCTTCAGTCGCCTTGCGACGATTGCGATATCCGCGATCTTGCAATCTGCGGGGCCTTGCGTACGAACGAAGTCCAGCGTCTGAACCGGATCATGACAACGATGGATCTCGCGGCGGGAGATCCGATCGTGGACGAGGGCGAGCCTTCGGATTTCGTCTATACCCTGACCACAGGCGCTGTCCGGCTGTACAAACTGCTCGCCGACGGCCGCAGGTCGGTCACCGGGTTTCTGTTTCCGGCCGATTTTCTCGGCGTTTCGATGCAGCACACCTACAGTACGAGTGCCGAAGCCATCACACCGGTAACGCTCTGCCGCTTCCAGCGCACCGAACTCGGGCGCCTCATGGAGGAAATCCCGACACTGGAACGCCGGCTGTTCGCCCGGGCGACCGAAGAACTCTCCCTGATGCAGGAACAGATCGTGCTGCTCGGCCGCAAGTCGGCGGCCGAGAGAGTCGCCTCCTTCCTGCGCGGACTTTCGGAACGGCAGGTGAAGCGGCATCTCCCGGCGAACCCGGTATCCGTCCCGATGACCCGGACCGACATTGCCGACTATCTCGGGCTCACCACGGAGACCGTCAGCCGGACCATCACCCAATTCAAGAGCAAGGACCTGATCTCGGTGGAGAACGCATCGCGGATCAGGATTGTGGACAGAGACCAGCTCGACGATCTGGCCGAAGCGAACTAGCGCCCGGCGCTAGCGCCGGAGCGAGGAAATCGGCTCGACCGGACGCGGCTCCAGATCCCACGGGAAATGGATCCAGGTGTCTTGGCTGACCTCGGTCACGAAGGTATCCACCAGCGGGCGGCCCGCAGGCTTAGCATAGACCGTTGCGAAATGCGCCTGCGGCAGCATCGCGCGCACGGCCTTCGCGGTCTCGCCCGTATCGACCAGATCGTCGACGATCAGCCAGCCGGCTCCGTCGCCGGCGATCTCGCATTTCTTCATGACCTTGATCGTCCCGCGCTCCTTGTCGTCGCCTTCGACGCCATAGGAGGCGACGCTGACCGTGTCGATGATGCGGATATTGAGCTCGCGGGCAACGACCGCCGCGGGCACCAGCCCGCCGCGCGTGATTGCAACAATTCCTTCGAACGGGCCCACCTCGGTCAGACGCCAGGCCAGTGCCTTGGCTGTGCGGTGAAGCTCTTCCCAGCTCACGGGAAAGGACTTGTTGAAACTGTCACTCGACATGGCTGGCTTCCATTGCGGTCACTGAATGATCCGGCGACATAGCGCGCCTCTCCGATTTCCGCAACGCCCAATAGATTTCCGGCAGTGGTGAGCGGCGGAAAACCGGCGGCTAGACCGCTTTGGCGGCGGCGCGGATCATTTGTACGCCCGCAATGCGCCAGGATCCGTCCTTCTGCTGCTCCATCTCGTAGGCGGCGAGATAGGCAAGGCCGTCCGGTCCGATGAAGAACACGATCTGGACGGGTCGCGGCCCCGACAGGTCCAGTTCGCGGAAACTCACCTGCTGCGGACGGTGGACGGCGCGATACCCTCCCAGAACCATGTCCCGGAACCGCTCCGGCGTGCCGAAGAGCTTCCGCAGGACCGGGCTCGCATACGTGAAGGCCTCGCTCCAGTCGTCACGCTGGAAAGCTTCGAGCTGACGGTTGATCGTGCTGCGGATCTCGGCGTCCTGGGCGGCACCGGGAGAGGCAGCGAGGAGAAGTCCGAACAACAGTAGAATTCGGCCGATGGACGAGCGCATGATCCGACCCCTTTCCAAGAGCGTTGCGCTCTGTCTACGACGGACCGGCGCTCGACGGATCAGTTCGCACACGGCGTCCGTGACACATCGCTCGCATGAAAAAGGCGCCGTCTCATCGACGGCGCCTTGATCGGGAAACCCGGTTCATGCGTCAGCGGACGAAGAGACGGACCTCGTTGCTGGATGCATCGGCCGCGGTGGTGGCGGTAAGCGCGACACGGCTCGGCGGCAGGCCCATGTCGGTCAGCGCACGGAGCACGTCCTGTGCGTTCTTCCGGGCCTTGCTGGTATCGAGCGCAACCTGCGCCGAGGACCCGGCCGACGGCGTTACCGCGACGAGGTCGAAGGACGCGTCGGGACGCCGCTCCAGCGCGCGGCTGACGGCGGTATACAGCGCCTGCTGGTAGTTCACGTTGTTGCGGTCGAAACGGATCACCACCAGCGGCCGGCGCCCGCCGGTCGCAGAGCTCAGCCCCCGACCCTGCATCGACGGTGTCGTCGTGACCTCCGCACCGCCCATGCCATAGGTCCGGGCAGCGAGGCTGGTGCCGAAGAACTCGCCGTTCTTGATCGCAAGGGCCAGCGTGTTCAGGTCGTTGCGCTCGGTCGCGACATAGCGGCTCTGGCGGCGGATATCGTCGCTGAGTTCGGTCAGCAACCGGTCGACCAGCACCACGGTGCGGTTGACGTCGTCTTCCAGGATTTCGAGCTGGCGATGATCCTCGTCCACGGCGCCGGAAAGGCCGAAGGCGGCCCGCGTCGCGTCGAGCAGATAGGTCGAGAGCGCGGCGTCGGCGGCAACCCGGTTCGAGAGGTCGTTCATGTCGCCGATATCGGCATTGACCTGCTCCAGCAGCCCCTGGGACTGGTTCCATGCGGAAACCAGCATCGGGTTGCCGGGCGTGGTACCGACCTGAAGGCGCGAGCGGATGCCGGCGACCGACTGGTGATAGGTCTGAGCATTGCCGATGGTGCGCTGGCGGATGTTCTGCAGGTCCCCGTTATGGGAGCGAATCGACTCCTGCAAGCGCCGCAAATCATCACGCAGCTGCACGACCTTGTTGCCGACGAACGTCCCGGTCGCCGCGCCCGGTCGGGGCGGCTGAACTTCGAAATTCGTGGTGTTGAGCGCAGGCGGCTGGCCGCTGGCGATAACCGGCTGTCCCGACTCTTCACCAGCGGAGGGCGCGATCGCAACCTGCGTCGGTGTCTGATTCGCCGCGGCGGGATCTTCACCTGAAAGGCTTGGCCACAAAGCGTCGGATGAGAAAGAACAGCCTCCGAGAAGGAGAGCCGTTGCGCCCAGGACAACGAGCGACGAGCGATTAAGAACCATAGGACGCTGTCACCTTGTAAATAGGTGTTATGTTTGCCGCGGTTTCAGGTAGATCCGTTCGACCGACCAATGCCGACCCCCCTAGCAATTTGCCCCGGCTGTCCCGCCCCAAGGACAGAACGCCTCTCTTCCCACGTTCCCCGATTGTACGGGGTATTGTAGAAAGAAAGAAGCTTGCCGACGCAGTCCCCCACTGATGGTAGCCGCAAGCCGCGAAATTCGTAGGGATAGTAACCAAAGCCAATCGGCCCTACAAGTTGTTTTGCCAAACGATTCCGTAAGATACGCGGCGGAAGATTCCCTGATATAAGCGCTTGCGTTTCGAAATCGCCTTGAGTATGTTCCGGCCTCCTTCGGGGGCGGCACGCCTCCTGGGGGCGCCCGTAGCTCAGCTGGATAGAGCGCTTGACTACGAATCAAGAGGTCGGGAGTTCGAATCTTCCCGGGCGCGCCATCTCCTCCGACAGAGCCCCCAAAAAATTTTGCCCTCGCAAAGGCTTGGCCGAAAGCCGCTTGTTTTGCGCGTTTTCGCAAACCAAATCTTAATTTGTTTGTGGTCAAGTTCCCCGATCCGGAACGAGATTCTAGGGCCTGAGCCTATGGATACACTTTCCAAGAACGACGTGCAGAATCTTCGGGCCATGGTTGTCGAAGACGACAAGCCGACACGTCAACTCGTGCGCAGCTTCGTCGAGCATCTCGGTTTCACCGACGTCGTGGAAAACGAGAATGCGGCACAGGCATTGAGAGATCTGACCCGCCGTCACTTCGACCTCATCGTGACCGACCTCGAGATGCAGCCGATGGACGGCTGGGAGCTGCTTGAGCGAATCCGGCACGACCCGACCATCACGAACCCCTATGTTCCGGTGGTCTTGGTCACCCAGCACGCCGACCGGGAATCGGTTCTGCGTGCCCGAGATTCCGGCGCAAGCGCGTTTGTCGCCAAGCCGGTGAACTTCCCGAATCTCGACCGCACCATCACGGCTGTTCTGTCCGACAGCCGCCCCTTCGTCAGGTCGGACGACTATGCCGGCCCGGATCGGCGTCGTCAGGACAAACTGCCAAAGAGCGGCAAGTATCAGCGCGAATCCGATTACAAGTGGTGAGCGGCCGTCATCGGGGCACGAGCACGGCCGCGCCCTGCAGACGCCCCTCGCGCAGATCCGACAGCGCCTCGTTCGCTGCCTCGAGCGGATAGGTCCGCACGCTCGTCCTGACCGGCACCCTGGGGGCCAGGTCGAGGAACTCCAGCGCATCGCGCCGCGTCAGGTTAGCGACCGAGACGACTTTCTTTTCCCGCCAGAGAATATCGTAGGGGAAGCTCGGGATATCCGACATGTGGATCCCGCCGCAGACCACCGTGCCGCCGGGCCGGACGGCCCTGAGGGCCAGCGAAACGAGATCGCCGACCGGCGCGAAGAGGATCGCGGAGTCCAGCTCTTCGGGCGGCAATTCGTTCGAATCCCCGGCCCAGACAGCGCCGAGCGACCGTGCGAACACCTTCGCCTCCTCGTCCCCCGGCCGCACGAACCCGTAGATCTTCCGCCCCTGCCAGAGCGCGACCTGGATCAGGATAAGCGCCGCCGCCCCGAAACCGTAGAGGCCGAGCCGCCGGCCCTCGCCAGCCATGCGGAGACAGCGATAGCCGATCAGGCCGGCGCAGAGCAGCGGCGCGGCCTCTTCATCGGAGTAGAAATCCGGAATCGGAAAACAGTAGCGGGCATCGGCGACGAGATAATCGCCATAACCGCCGTCCAGCGTGTAGCCGGTGAAGCGCGCCTCCGGGCAGAGATTCTCCTGCCCCTCCCGGCAATAGCGGCATTCCTGACAGGTCCAGCCGAGCCAGGGAACCCCGACCCGCCGACCCATGGCCAGCTCCGTCACGCCGCTGCCCACCGCCTCGACCGTCCCCACGACTTCGTGGCCCGGCACCACGTGCGGCTTCGGCGCTGGCAGGTCGCCGTCCACGACATGCAGGTCGGTGCGGCAGACGGCGCAAGCATGGACCCGGACCAGGACCTCTCCCGGTCCCGGTTCCGGCCGTTGACGCTCCGCCTCCTCCAGCGGTTTTCCCGCTTCGCCGATTTGCATGACCCGCATGCCCGCTTCTCCCGTCACGTCCCAGGGTTCAACCTGCAGGCCTCGCGATATGGCGTCAGCCGCGGCACCTGGCCCCGTTCGAGCCGCCGCTGCATGTCGGTCCAGTAATCGAGCGTCAGCAGTTCCCCGTGCGCATCGCGGAAGATCCGCCTCAGATTGCGGCCCTCGATCCGCAGGTGGGTCTCCAGCTCCTCCGGCAGGAAGATCACGCCCTCCTCGAAGAACCAGTCGGGAATGTCCTCCTCGCCGTCGAACCGGCCCTGGTTGGTGCGCACCTTCACGTCCGTCAGGTCCTCGATGGCGTCGTAGTCGAAGAGATAGACCTTGAGGATCTTGCTGACCCCGTAATTCCGCCCGTCGAGATCCTTGTTGAAGATGTTGGCGGCGGCATTGTTGGCGATGCACTGGCCGAGATTGCCGATCGCGATCCTGGCCTGCTCGTCGCCCGCCTGCGCCATGAAGACCGGGAAGGGCGTCATCTTGATCTGCACGATGAGATGGCGGAACAGCAGGCCGGCCCCGGTCTGGATCACGTTCTCGCCGGCATTCTCCAGGATCTCGCGGCGCAGATCGTCGGTGAAGTAGTCCGCCGGCAGGGTGACGTTGTAATAGATCACGTTGTCGAGCATGGAGCCGGCCCGGTTGATCTCGTGCACCCGGCTGTATTTCTGCAGCACCGAGCGCACGCCGGGGAACCTGCCCCATTTGTAGCCGGCCGTCGGATGATCGCGAATCACCTTGGCGACATAGCCGAGGGAGGGCGCGGAAAACCCGATGGCGACCGTGCCGCGCGGACCGATCGCGTGGTCGAGGCGCTCGCCGCTCTCTCTCAACTCCCGCTCGATCTGCCGGATCACCGCGATCTTGCCGATATGGTTGTAGCCGATGGTCGAGTATTGCAGGCCGTGCGGCCGGTCCGGCATCAGCTCGAAGAGAAAGGACGCCAGTTCGTGGTAATGCTCCGAGGTGACGTGAAAATTGGCCAGCGTCGAACTGAAGACGTATTGCAGGTCACCGGAGCCGAGGATCACCGCGTCGACATGGATGCCGTCCGTCTCGTTCAATAGCGCAATCCCCAGCGGCACCGGATCGCCGTCCTCGACCAGCAGGCGGCCGACCAGGTAGGCGCCGCGATTTCGGTAGAATCCCGCATCCGCCATCTCGATCGCCCGGATCCGGCGCGCGCCGGCGGCCGCCGCGAGGATTCGCGCCGCGACCGCCCCGGCATCGCCCTCGAGATCGCGCCAGCCGCGGGAGAAATCTGCCAGGGTCAGCACCGGCACGAGATGCCCGGCCCCAAGCGGGCCGTCGACCTCGAAGATCCGGGTCACGACCGGATGGGGCGCCTTCGCCTCGTCCCGTGCCCGGGTGCTGGAATAGGTCGAGGCGCGCCACATCCCGGCATGGACCTGCCGCCGGACGGAATTCAGGAAGGCATAGGCGAGATCGGCATGGTAGAGCCCCTCGATCAGCGGCAGGTAGCGCTCCTCGACCTCCGCCCAGAATGCGTCACGCCCCTGCACGTCCGGGCAATGCAGCAGGATGACCGGCACCAGCGCCTCGACGGTGGCGCCATAGATCCCGAGCCGTTCCTGGCTGAGCGCGATCGAGGCCGGCCAGTCCCGCGCCTCGAAGGCGGCCCTGGCGAGCCCGGCGATCTGCCGGAAGCGCCGGTAATAGTCGGTGAAGGCGCCGTGGATCAGCGCCGCGACGGACTCGATCCGTTCCGCCTCGCTGGCAGCCGCCTCAAGCTCTTCCTGCGCCGCCGCAGTAATGGTCGGCGTCCGGAGCGTCATGGCGCCCCGGCGGATCGACTGGGCGGCCTCGCTCACCTGGCGGCCGCCCGGTACTCGCAGCGCGGCAAGCGGGCATCCGTCTCGGAGCCGTCCGGGCAGACATTCTGGCAGTTGCCCATGCCCTCGCAGAGCGCCGCGGCGGCATTCCGGCCGGTCTGCATCCAGTCGATCGTCGAGCAGCCCGAAAGCGACGCGATCAGGACGAAGGAACCGCAAAGAAATCCGAGTCTGCTGCAGTGTTTCATGGCTCGGTCCTCCCGGACGGAAGCCTACCGCAAAGCAAAACGGGCGGCCACAAGGACCGCCCGCCACAAGCGCGAAACAGGCATTCGGATCAGCCGACCCGCTTGCCCTTCTCGTCGTAGCGATACCAGCCGCGGCCGGCGCGGCGGCCGTGACGGCCGGCGGCGACCACCTGACGCAGGATCGGGCGCGGATGGAAGCGCTCGCCATAGGCCTCGTGCAGGATTTCGGCGACCTGCAGGTTCAGCGTGTTGGAGATATTGTCCATCAACTCGAACGGACCGACCGGATGGCCGAGGCCGAGCTTGCAGCCGGTATCGATGTCTTCCGGCGTGCAGGCGCCTTCCTCGACCAGGCGCAGCACCTCGTCCCACATCGCGAAGAGGATGCGGTTGACGGCGAAACCGACCACGTCCTTCACGTCGATCGGCGTCTTGCCCGCTTCGACGCAGGCATTGCGTGCCGCCTCGATCACCGCGTCGTCGGTATCCATGCCGCGAATCACCTCGACCAGTTTCATCCGGCTCACCGGCGAGAAGAAATGCAGGCCGCAGAAACGGGACTGGCGCTTCTCGGAGAAGTATGAGGCCAGAACCGAGATCGAGATGCTGGATGTGTTGGAGGCGATGATGGCGTCGTCCTTGCAGACTTCGTCGAGGGTCTTGTAGACCTCGGCCTTCACCTTCTCGTCCTCGAACACCGCCTCGATCACCAGGTCCCGATCGCCATAGCCCGAAAGGTCGGTGACCATCTTGATGTTGCCGAGCGCGGTCGCCATGTCCTCTTCCGCCCAGAACTTGCGGGCGACGCCGGACTCGAGCGTCTTTTTGATGCCGGCCTCGGCCTTGTCCAGGCGCGCCTGTTCCGGCTCCATGATCATCACATCCTTGCCCGCCATGGCGAAGACGAGCGCGATCTCCGAGCCCATCATCCCGGCGCCGACGACGCCGATCTTGTTCACTGACATCCCATTCTCCTCGAAGGTCTTCCGTTCGATGAAATTCGCTGGCAGCCTTGGTATAGGCTCGCCCGCGGCGGTTCAAGCGATCCCCGCTAGAAAGACTCGCCGCGCATCCTGAAAACGGTGTCGTCGCCGGACTCCAGCAAGCCGAGCAGCGGCTCCGCGCGCGGCAGCAGCCAGGCGAAGACGAAGCGGCAGGTTTCCAGTTTTCCGGTGAGGAAGGCTTTCTCCTCGGCGCCGGCAGCGCCCGCGAGAAGGTCTTCGGCGGTAACCGCCTTGTCCAGCCAGACACGGGCGAGGCAGATATAGCCCGCGGCATCCATGAAGGCGGCGGCATTCGCCAGCGTCCGGCGCGGATCGTCGCGCAAAGCCCCTAGCAATCTCTCCGCAAGCTTTGCAAAGCGATCGGAGATCGTCTCAAGCGCCTCGGCGAGACCAGTGAGATCCTTCACCATTTTCGCCGCCGCGACGGTCTTCGAGTTATCCTCCCGGAACAACTCGAAGGAGCGTCCGTCCGCCTGCCCCAGCTTGCGGCCCATGAGATCGATCGCCTGGATGCCGTTGGCGCCTTCGTGGATCGGGTTCAGCCGGTTGTCGCGCCAGAACTGCTCCACCGGAAAGTCCCGCGTGTAGCCGGCGCCGCCATGAATCTGGATCGCCGCGTCGTTCGCCTCCAGCGCGCGGTCGGAGAGGAAGGACTTGATCACCGGCGTCAGGAAATCGAGCAGCAGCCCGGCATCGCGCCGCACCGCTTCGTCGGGATGGGTGCGCTGGTCGTCGACCAGCAGCGCCGCCTCTAGGCAGAGCGCAAGCCCGCCCTCCGCCACCGCCTTCTGCAGAAGAAGCATGCGGCGGATGTCGGCATGTTCGATCAGCGGGATCTGCGGGCTGGACGCATCCTTGCCGTCCGGGTGACGGCCCTGCGGCCGCGTACGGGCATAGTCGAGGCTGTGCAGGTAGCCGGTATAGGCGAGCGCCACGGCGCCGGAGCCGACGCCGATCCGCGCCTCGTTCATCATGTGGAACATGTAGCTGAGGCCGCGGTGCCGCGCGCCGATCAGCTCGCCGATGCAGGGCGCGCCCTCGCCGAGATTGATCACAGTGTTGACGGTACCGCGATAGCCCATCTTGTGATTGAGCCCGGCCAGCACGATGCCGTTCTCAGAAGCGGGATTGCCGTCCGCATCCAGCCGGTAGCGCGGCACGAGGAAGAGCGAGAGCCCCTTCACGCCCGGCGGTGCATCCGGCGTCCGGGCCAGCACAAGATGGACGATGTTCTCCGCCATCTCATGCGCGCCGCCGGAGATCCACATCTTGGTGCCGCTGAGCGACCAGGTCCCGTCCTCCAGTGGTTTTGCCAGCGTCTGCACGTCGGAGAGGGAAGAGCCGGCATGGGGCTCCGAGAGCATCATGGTGCCGAAGAATCGCCCGTCGGTCAGCGGTGGCAGGAAGCGTTGCTTCTGGCTTTCGCTGCCATGCGCGGCGATCAGGTTGCCGGCGGCAATGGTCAGGAAGGGATAGGCGACGGTCGCGAGATTCGCCGCCTGGAAATGCGCGAAGGCCGCCTGCGTCACCACCCATGGCAGCTGCATTCCGCCCAGCGCCTCGTCGTGATGCGCGGCGGCGAACCCGGCCGCGCTGAAGGCGGCGATGGCGGGGCCGATCTCCGGATGGACGACGACCCTGCCATTCTCGATCCGCGGTTCGTCGAGATCGGCGGCGCGGTTGTGCGGACGGAACTTCTCCGCCGCAATATGCCGGGCGGTTTCGATGACCGCATCCCAGACCTCCCTGTCCTGACCCGCGAAGCGCGCACGCTCCGCCAGCCGCGCGATGCCGAGATGGTCATGCAGCAGAAAGGCGAGATCTCGCTCGCGCATCAGAAGATCCTGCACGTCAGCGGAGCGCGAAGCCGCCGTCGACGGTGACGACGGAGCCGGTCATGTAGGCGCCCGCATCCGAGGCGAGCAGCAGCAACGCGCCGTCGAGATCCTGCGTCTGGCCGAGCCGGCGCTGCGGGATGGTCTTGATCATCTGCTGGCCCGGCGGGGTCTGGAAGAATTCGCTGTTGATCGGGGTCTCGATATAGCCAGGCGCGATCGCGTTCACCCGGATGTTGTGGCGCGTAAGCTCCAGCGCCATCGCCCGGTTGAGCTGCAGCAGCCCGCCCTTGGAGGCGCAATAGGTCGAGAGCATGCCGATCACCTCGGTGCCGAGGATCGAGGCGATGTTGATGATCGAGCCGCCGCCGCTTTCCTTCATCTGCAGCGCCGCCGCCTGCGCCACCAGGAAGCAGCCCTTCAGGTTGGTATCGAGCACCTGGTCGTAATCTTCGGGCGTCATCTCCAGGAACGGCTTCTGCACCGCGATCCCGGCATTGTTCACCAGGATGTCGAGCGGCCCGAACTCCTGCGCCGCGACGTCCAGCGCCTCGCGGATCGAGACCGGATCGGTGACGTCCATGGAGACCGCGTGCGCCCGGCCGCCCGCGTCGCGGATCGTCTCCGCAAGGCTCTCCAGTTTCGCCTTCTGGCGTGCCGCGAGAACGACCGAAGCGCCGTGCGCCGCGAGGGTTTCCGCGAAGCGGCTGCCGAGACCCTGGCTCGCGCCGGTGACGAGCGCCGCTTTACCTGTCAGATCGAAGGACATGTTGCGTCTCCCTCTCAGGCGCTCAGGTTCTCGATCAGCACGGCCATGCCCTGGCCCGCGCCCATGCACATGGAGATGCAGGCATAGCGCTGGCCGGATTCCTGCAGGTGATGCATCGCGGTGATGGTCATGCGCACGCCGGTCGCCCCCGGCGGATGGCCGATGGAGATGCCGCCGCCGTAATGGTTCGTCACCGCGCGGCTGATCCCGAGTTCCTTCTCCGCATGCAGGTTGACCACCGCGAAGGCCTCGTTGATCTCGTAATAGTCGATGTCGGAGCCTTTCATGCCGCGCTTTTCCCAGAGTGCGCGGATCGCCGGCACCGGACCGCAGCCCATGATGCGCGGCGCCACGCCGACGATGGTCCAGTCGACCAGGCGCGCCACCGGCTCGACGCCCTTCGCCTCCATTTCCGCCCGGTCGCCGACCAGCACGAAGGCGGCACCGTCGGTGACGCCGCTGGAATTGCCCGGCGTCACCTGGCCGCCCTTGCGGAAGACCGGCTTCAGCTTGGCGAGTTTCTCCATGGTGATGTCCGGGCGCGGGAACTCGTCCTCGACCATCAGCCGGGTGCCCTTGCGTCCTTCCGGCACCTCGATCGGGGCGATCTGACGGGCGAGGAAGCCGGTCGCGATTGCCTTGCCGGCGCGCTGCTGGCTCATCAGGCCCCAGGCGTCCATGTCCTCGCGGCGATACTGGAAATCCTCTGTCAGGTTCTCCGCCGTCGCCCCCATCAGGCCGTGGCCGAACGGATCGCTGTAGACCGATTCGACGCTGTCCTCGAAACTCTGCGCGCCGCGGATGGCGCCCCAACGCATCTGCTGGTTCAGGAACGGGCCGCGGGAAAAATTCTCGCCGCCGCCGGCGAGCGCGATCTTGCCGTGCCCGGTCATGA
This sequence comes from Nisaea sp., assembly GCF_965216895.1. Classification (GTDB taxonomy): domain Bacteria; phylum Pseudomonadota; class Alphaproteobacteria; order Thalassobaculales; family Thalassobaculaceae; genus Nisaea. The sequence goes on along the minus strand of NZ_OZ244205.1, from coordinate 3,266,589 downwards.
TCTGCTGCGCGGCGGTCAGGATTGCCTGGGTGCCGGAGCCGCAGGCGCGGTTCACCTGCAGGGCGCAGCTTTCCTCCTTCATGCCGACATTCATGCCCGCCACGCGGCCGACGTAATAACCGTCCGGATCGACAGGCAGCACGTTGCCCCAGACCACGTGATCGATGTCTTCCGGCGAGATTTCGGCATCCTCGACACAGGCTTTCGCCGCATGGGTCGCGAGCGACGAGAGCGGAATCTCCCTCAGCGACTTGCCGAAATCCCCGAACGGCGTCCGCTTGCCGCCGGCAAGCACGATTTCCTGGGCCATTATCCATCCACTCCCTTGCGCCCGAGCTTGCGGCGCGTGTTCTCGTTTGTCGGCGGCGGAACTCTGGACCGAAGCATCGGCGGGGTGCAAGTCGGTTGTCTTCGGTGCCAGGAAGTCAGGCGCGTTCCGGACGGGACGTGAGCAGCGGCAGGGTCAGCAGGACGGCGAGCGCGACCATTCCCGCCGAGACCCAGAGCGTCGCGGTCAGGCCGGCGAGCTGGTAGACGAGTCCCGAGAGCAGGGTCCCCGCGAAACGCCCGACCGCATTGGCCATGTAGTAGAAGCCGACATTGAGCGCCACCTTGTCCGCGTCGGAATAGGCGACGATCAGGTAAGAATGCAGCGCCGAGTTCACCGCGAAGACCACTCCGAAGATCAGCAGGCCGCCGATCAGGGTGACCGAGGGGGTCGGAAGCGGGACGGCCGGAAGCAGATCCGGAGATAGGCCCGCAGCGATCATGGCAGGCAGCAGGGCCAGGAAGGCTCCCCAGATTGCAGCGCCGCGGGCGGCGGCCCCGGCGTCCCTGGTCTTGCGCAGGAACCGTGGCACCACGGCCTGGACGATCCCGTAGCCGACGACCCAAACCGCCATGAAGAGCCCGACGCGATCGAAGGACCAGCCCAGCCGGTCATAGAGAAAGACCGGCACACCGACGACGAACCAGACGTCGCGCGAGGCGAAGAGGAAGATCCGCGCCGCAGAGAGGAAATTGATCTCCCGGCTCTTGGCGAAGAGATCACGTCTGGCGATCTTCGTCTTCGCCTTGCCGAGATCCGCCGTGACGGTCAGGAGCGAGGCCGCCAAGACGGCGGCCAGCATGCCCGCCATCAGGTAGAGCGAGGGCGCGAAGCCGAGCCATTGCAACATGACGCCGCCGGCGAGGAAGCCGATGCCCTTCAGGGCGTTCTTCGATCCCGTCAGGATCGACACCCACTTGAAGAGCAGCCCGTCACCCTCCGAGGCGACCACCAGCTTCACCGCCGATTTGGAGCTCATCTTGGTGAGATCCTTGGCGATGCCGGAGAGCGCCTGCGCCGCCATCACGAAGCCGACGGAGAACAGCATGGTCCAGGCCGGGTCCGTCCGGGACAGCATCAGCAGGGCGGCGATCTGCACCGCGAGCCCGGAGAACAGCGTGATCTTGAGGCCGAAGCGGGCGCCGATCCAGCCGCCGAGGAAATTGGTCACGATCCCCATTGCCTCGTAGAGCAGGAAGAGCATCGCGATATCGAGCGGCGTAAAGCCGAGCCGGTGGAAATGCAGCAGCACCAGCATGCGCAGCGCGCCGTCGGTCAGCGTGAAGGCCCAGTAGGCCGCCGTGACCGCCGCGTAGGTGCGCCCGTCCGCCGGGCGCGCACCGCTTTCCGCCGCCGCGCTCACAGACTTGCCGCCACCTTCGCGGCGAGTTCCATCATCCGGTTCACATAGCCCCACTCGTTGTCGTACCAGGCGTAGATCTTCGCCTGGGTGCCGTTCACCACCATCGTCGACGGGCCGTCGACGATGGCCGAGCGCGGATCGTCGGTGAAATCGGTCGAGACCAGCGGCCGCGCCTCGAAGCCGAGAATGCCTTCCAGCGGACCGCTCGCCGCCGCCGCGACGAACATTTCGTTCAGCTCGGCGGTGCTGGTCGCCCGGTCCAGCTCGAACACGCAGTCGGTGAGCGAGGCGTTCAGCAGCGGAACGCGGACCGCATGGCCGTTCAGCCGTCCCTGCAGCTCCGGATAGATCAGCCCGATGGCGGTCGCCGAACCGGTGCTGGTCGGGATCAGCGCGTTGAGCGCGGAGCGCGCCCGGCGCAGATCCTTGTGCGGCCCGTCGACGATCACCTGGGTGTTGGTGACGTCGTGGATCGTGGTGATCGCGCCGTGCCGGATGCCGATGCCCTCATGCACCACCTTCACCACCGGCGCGAGACAGTTCGTCGTGCAGGAGGCTGCGGTCAGCAGGTGGTGTTGCGCCGGATCATAGAGATGGTCGTTGACGCCCATGACGATATTAAGGGCCGATTCCTCCTTCACCGGAGCGGAGACGATCACCTTGCCGATACCCTTATCGTAATAGGGCGCAAGGGAAGCCCCGCTCTTGAAGCGGCCGCTGCATTCGAGAACGATGTCAACCTCGTCGCCGCTCCAGGCGCTCTCCTTCGGCGAGCCATGGGCGGTCAGCGGGATCTCCCGTCCATCCACCACGATTCCCCGTTCGGTCCAGCCGACCTCGCGGTTCCAGCGCCGGTGCACGGTGTCGAACTCTAGCAGATGCGCTGCCGTCTCCGGGCTCATCGCGGGATCGTTGATGGCGACGATCTCGATATCATCGTCCCCCCAGCGGGCGCGCAGGCCCAGCCGCCCCATTCGCCCGAACCCGTTAATCGCAATGCGCACACTCATGCCGGTCTCCCCCACCACAACGGCCACAATGGTCCGCCTCCCTCGTGAGCGGCGCAAATTAATCTTTGCAGACATTCATTTCAATGATAATTGAACTATTGAAATGAATGATTCTGACGCCATCGCCGCGCTCGGCGCGCTTGCCCAGGAACACAGGCTGGGCCTCTACCGGCTGCTGATGCAGGCCGGTCCGTCCGGCATGTCCGCCGGTATCCTCGCGGAGCGGGCCGGCGTCTCGCGCTCGAGCCTGTCCTTCCACATCGCGCAGCTCGAGCGCGCGGGACTGGTGCATGCCCGACGGCAGCACCGGAACATCTTCTATGCGGTTGAGATCGACGCGATGCGGCAGCTTTTAACATTTCTGACACAGGATTGCTGTAACGGAAATCCGGACATTTGCGGCGAGCTTGCCGCAACGGCCGCCTTGTGCGGCACCACTCCGGAGGCAAAGCAATGACCGGTGACAAGACCTACAATGTTCTGTTCCTCTGTACGGGCAATTCGGCCCGCAGCATCATGGCCGAAGCGATTCTCGACAGGGCCGGAGCCGGCCGCTTCAAGGCCTTCAGCGCCGGCAGCATGCCGCGCGGCGAAATTCATCCCTACGCGGCCGACCTGCTCAGCAACGCCAATTACGGCGTCGGAACGCTGAGGTCGAAGAGCTGGGACGAATTCGCTGCGGCGGATGCGCCGGTCATGGATTTCGTCTTCACGGTCTGCGACGATGCCGCCAACGAGATCTGTCCGGTCTGGCCGGGCCAGCCGATGACGGCTCACTGGGGCGTGCCGGATCCGGCGCTGGTCGAGGGAACGGAGGCCGAAAAGCGTTTGGCCTTCGCCGACGCGTTCCGGATGCTGAACACGCGGATCAGCATCTTTGTCAATTTGCCGATCCAGGGGCTCGACAAACTCTCTTTGCAGAAGCGCCTCGACGATATCGCCGAATCCGGCCGGACTCCCGAGACAACCTGATTTCCTGAAAGGACCCGATACGCATGAGTACTGAATCAGCGGCTGCCGAGGCGGCCCCCGGCGGCATCGGGTTCTTCGAGAAATGGCTTTCCGTCTGGGTCGCGCTTTGCATCGTGGCCGGCGTGGCGCTTGGCAATTTCGCCCCCGGCCTGTTCCAGACCCTGGCCGGCCTCGAATACGCCTCGGTCAATATCGTCGTCGCCGTGCTGATCTGGGCGATGGTCTATCCGATGATGGTGGCGGTCGATTTCGAGAGCCTGAAGAGCATCGGCTCGAAGCCGAAGGGCCTCGTCATCACCCTGACGGTGAACTGGATCGTCAAGCCCTTCACCATGGCGGCGCTCGGCATCCTCTTCTTCCGCTACATCTTCGGCGACATGATACCGCCGACCGACGCGGAGCAGTATATCGCCGGCCTGATCCTGCTCGGCGCCGCGCCCTGCACCGCCATGGTCTTCGTCTGGTCGACCCTGACGAAGGGCGACGCCACCTATACCCTGGTCCAGGTCTCGGTGAACGACCTGATCATGATCGTCGCCTTCGCGCCGATCTGCGGGCTGCTGCTCGGCGTGACCGATCTCGAGGTGCCGTGGGAGACGCTGCTGCTCTCCGTCGTTCTCTATGTCGTGATCCCGCTCGGCGCCGGTTACATGACGCGCCGCCACCTGACGGCGAAGGCCGCCAGTCACGATGCGGGCGAAGAGATCGTCCATGACTTTACCGCCCGGGTGAAACCCTTCTCCGTGCTCGGCCTGCTTGCAACCGTGGTCCTGCTGTTCGGTTTCCAGGGCCAGACGGTGCTGGACAAGCCGCTTGTCATCGCACTGATCGCGGTGCCGCTGGTGCTGCAGTCCTACGGCATCTTCGCCATCGCCTACGGCTGGGCGAAGGCCTGGGGCGTGCCCTTCAACATCGCCGCGCCCTGCGCCATGATCGGCACCTCGAACTTCTTCGAACTCGCGGTCGCCGTCGCCATCAGCCTGTTCGGCCTCAATTCCGGCGCCGCGCTCGCCACCGTGGTCGGCGTGCTGGTCGAGGTTCCGGTGATGCTGTCACTGGTCGCCTTCGCGAACCGCACGCGGGGCTGGTTCGCGCAGGGATAGGTTCAGGCGACCGCTTCGCGCAGCACGACATCGTGAACGATTGCACAAGGACGGGCTGGTACAATCGTCTGATGCAGGAGCGTCTGTTGAAGATCGGAATTGCCGGCATGGTCGTGACAGCGATTTGCTGCCTTACGCCGGTGCTCGTAATTCTGGCGGGAGCCATCGGGCTCTCATGGATCACCGGCTATCTCGACCTCGTCTTGGTACCGGCGCTCGGTGTCTTCGTTTTCCTGATCGGAATTGGCCTATGGCGCAAGAGACCATTGAAATCGTTCTAGAATCACGCCTGACATGCCCAGAATGCGGACAAACTCGTACGGAGACAATGCCGACCAACTCCTGCCGGTTCTTCTACGACTGCAAGGGATGCGGCGCACTGCTAAAGCCGAAGCCCGGCGATTGCTGCGTCTTTTGCTCCTACGGCACCGTTCCGTGCCCGCCGATCCAGGCCAACACGGACTGCTGCGAATAGACTAACACAAAAAAACCCGGGCCGCCGAAGCGGCCCGGGCGAGAACCCGAATTTCCAAGGGAGGAAAGATCGGGTAACTCAGTCGTGGATCTTCACGTATTCGAAATCGCCCGGCTTGTTGTCGATGCCGACGCGCGGGGCGGAGATCCAGCTCGCGAACTTTCCTGGCTCGCGCACCGGACTCATCAGCGAGGCGATATAGTCGCCGTCTTCGAGGTTCGGCAGGAACTCGTCCCGCCGCGCGCCCCATTCCGCGTCGCTCAGCAGATTGCCGTCCGGGTCCGTATGCACATTGCGGAACTCTCCGATATGACGATGGAAGGCGACGTTCGGCAGGGTGATCTCGAAATCGATTCCGGCCTTCTTGATGATCCGGTTCCAGCGGTTGATGCCGCCCTGACAGTCGCGCACGTAGTCATCGCGCAGCCGCATGTTGAGAGCGGAAAGCGCCGGTTCGTCGACCATCCTGATCTCGCCGTCGACCAGCTTCAGCACCGGATAGGTGTCGTTGACAAGCTTGTGGTCGTCGTCGATCCGCTCTTCCTGGAAGCGCCCCTTGAGGCCTGCATTGAAGGCGTTCGCCGCATTGGTCGAGACCTCGGAGCCGAACAGGTCGAGGGACAGCGAGAAGTGCAGGTTGGCCTTCTTCTGCAGCGTCGGCAGGTCGATCACGCCGAGGGCGCGGATCTTCTCGATCTCGAACGGGTCCTCGATCCCGGCCTCGCGCATCGCCTCGCAGGTGCGCTGCACGGTACGGCCGACGCCGGTCTCGCCGACGAACATGTGGTGCGCTTCCTCGGTCAGCATGAAGCGGCAGGTCCGCGACAGCGGATCGAAGCCGGACTGCGCCAGGCTTTCCAGCTGCATCTTCCCGTCACGGTCGGTGAAGAAGGTGAACATGAAGAAGGAGAGCCAATCCGGCGTCGACTCGTTGAAGGCGCCGAGCATGCGCGGCTTGTCCGCATCGCCGGAGCGCCGGTTCAGCAGCTCGCCCGCCTCCTCGCGGCCGTCGCGGCCGAAGTATTTCTGCAGCAGGTAGACCATGGCCCAGAGGTGCCGGCCTTCCTCGACATTGACCTGGAAGAGGTTGCGCATGTCGTAGAGCGACGGCGCGGTGGCGCCGAGGAAACGCTGCTGCTCGACCGAGGCGGGTTCCGTGTCGCCCTGGATCACCACCAGGCGGCGCAGCATGGCGCGGTATTCGCCCGGAATTTCCTGCCAGACATCCTCGCCCTTGTGCGCGCCGAAGGCGATCTTGCGGTTCTCGACTTCTGGTGCGAGCAGGATGCCCCAGCGGTAGTCCGGCATCTTCACATAGTCGAACTTGGCCCAGCCCTTCGGATCGACGCTGACGGCGGTCCTGAGATAGACGTCCGAGGTCTGGAAGCCTTCCGGACCCTGGTCCATCCACCAGTCGATATAGCCCGGATGCCACTGCTCCAGCGCCTTCAGGACCTTGCGGTCGCTGGAAAGGTTGATGTTGTTCGGGATCTTGGTGTCGTAGCTGACGTTCAGGATCTCGTTCATGGGGCGGTTCCTCCTCAGTTCGGGCTCAGCCTGTTTTCCCTTGGGGGGATCAGACCCGCTTGGTGTCGTATTCGGGCTTGCGGCCGCTGCCGTAACGGCCCAGCGCGCCTTCCGGACCGACGGCGTTCGGGCGCTGGAAGATCCAGTTCTGCCAGGCGGTCAGCCGTCCGAAGATCTTGGTCTCCATGGTCTCGGGACCGGCGAAACGCAGGTTCGCCTCCATGCCGGTCAGCGCGTCCGGCGAGAAGCTGGCGCGCTCCTCGAGGAAGATGCGGACCTCGTCCTCCCAGTCGATATCGTCGAAGATGAAGGTGACGAGGCCGAGCTCCTCCGCGCGCTCCGCGTCGAGGCTTTCGCCGATACTCGCTTCCGCGTCCTTCACCGCTTCCGGCGCACCGAGGAAGCGGGTCTCGAGCCGGGTCAGCCCGTTGCTCATCGGAAAGGGACCGAAATTGGCCGGGCCGAGCGCGATCTCCGCCGGCGGTCGGTTGTCGCCCTCGAGCTGGCCTTCCAGCATGTAGGAACGGTCGCAGGCAAAGAGAAGTTCCGCGAGCGAGCCGGCGAAGCAGCTGCCCGGTTCGACCAGCGCAACCAGCGAACGCGAGGTGACGTCGATCCGCTTCATCACCCGCTTCCAGTAGAGCAGGATCTCGCGGGCGAGCCAGTTGCCCTTGCTGGCGGCGAGAAAAGCGTCGTGCTCCAGCACTCTCGCGCCGTCGCCCTCGGTCTTGAAGATCAGCGTGCCGATCTCGAGTTCGTTCAGGCGCAGATGCAGGATCGCATCGTCCAGTTCGCGGCAGAGCTTCAGCAGCCAGTAGTCGGCGCCGAACGCGGCCAGGGCATCGGTATCTGCCGGGACACCTTCCTCCGGTCCCTTGATCAGGATGGTCGCATTGCGCTCCTCGCGGTCGATCTCGACCGTGACCAAGCTGTAGCGGAGAAGCTCTCCGTCGATCTCGCGATCGATCTTCGGAAGGGCGATGCCCGTGGCGTCGGACGGCCGGTCTGAGGTCTCGGCCATCGCCGAAACGCGGGCGGCGACAACCTCGTCGAACTTGGAATTCGGCGCGACCTCGTCGACCAGGTCCCAGTCGGCGGCGCGCTTGCCCTTGATGCCTTCCTCGATGGCACAGAACACATCCGCGCGGTCACGGCGCACCTTGCGCTTGTCGGTGACCCGGGTCAGGCCGCCGGTGCCCGGCAGCACGGCGAGCAGCGGCGCTTCCGGCAGGGCAACGGAGGAGGAACCGTCATCGGTCAGGATGATATGGTCGGTGGCGAGGGCCAGCTCGTAGCCGCCGCCGGCGCAGGCCCCGGTCACCGCGGCGAGATATTTCTGTCCGGACTCGGCGCTCGCCTCTTCCATGTAGTTCCGCGTCTCGTTGGTGAACTTGCAGAAATTCACCTTATGGGCATGGGCCGCGCCCGCGAGCATGCGGATATTCGCACCTGCACAGAACACCCTGTCCTTGGCGGACCGGAGCACCACGACCTTCACTTCCGGATGTTCGAAGCGGAGCCGCTGGATCGCGTCGTAGAGCTCGATATCGACCCCGAGATCGTAGGAATTGAGCTTCAGCTCATAACCCTCGAACAGGCCGCCCTGCTCGTCCACATCCATGACCAGATCGGCGCGTGAGCCGTCGAACTCCAGCTTCCAGTGCTTGTAGCGGGTCGGATCGGTCCGGAAATCGATCGTCATTGCAGCGCCTCTCCCGTTTTTCTGCCGCTCTTCGAGCCTGGCCGGTTCTTGTCTCGCTGCGCAATATAATGCAATCGGGAGATTTGACATGCATTATTTTGCATGTTGCTTCGTCCGTCTGGAATTACCACTGCGCACGAAGTGGAAATCTGACTCGCCTGCGAAATTTTCTGCATGTAATGTCATAATATGCAGGATTTTGCAGCATCATTCTCGCTCGCCTTCGAGCTCATTCTCTCGGCCGATCCGGAACTGGCCGAGATTGTACTGCTGTCGCTCAGGGTCAGCCTCTCGGCGACCCTTGCCGCCTGCGCGATCGGCATGTCCCTCGGCGCGGCCATTGCGATCTTCCGATTTCCGGGCCGCGGCGCGCTGCTGATCTTCGCCAATGCCATGATGGGCCTGCCGCCCGTCGTGGTCGGGCTGGCGATCTACATGCTGCTCTCGAACGCGGGACCGCTCGGCGCGCTCTCGCTGCTCTATTCCCCGACCGCAATGATCGTCGCGCAGACCGTTCTGGTAACTCCAATCGCGACGGCGCTGACCCGGCAGGTGATCTCGGATCTGCATGTGGAATATGACGAACAGCTCCGCTCCCTCTCCCTCGGCCCCCTGGATACGCTCGGCACGCTGCTCTGGGACGCGCGCTTCTCCCTGATCACGGTGGCGCTTGCCGGCTTCGGGCGCGCCGTCGCCGAGGTCGGCGCGGTGATCATCGTCGGCGGCAACATCAACCATGTCACCCGGGTGATGACCACGGCGATCGCGCTGGAGACCTCGAAAGGCGATCTCGCCCTTGCCCTCGCGCTCGGCCTGATCCTGATCGGCATCTCCATCGCGGTGAATGCCGCGCTGATGGCCCTCAAAGGTACGGCCCGGCGGTTCGCCTATGAATAACCTGCCGCAGAATGTCAGCACGAACGCCTCCTTCGCGCAGCGCAACGCGCTCTTGCCGCTCCGGGCCGACGCACTCCGCTTTGCCCCCGACGGCCTTGCCGTTCTCGACAATGTCTCGCTGCAGATCGCCGAAGGCGGCATCACCATGATCCTCGGACCAAACGGCGCCGGGAAGAGCGTCCTGCTCAGGCTGCTGCACGGCCTCCTGGAACCGCATCGCGGCGAGGTGCTCTGGCGCGGCGGCCCGTCGAGCCGTGAGATTCGGCGTCGTCAGGCCATGGTATTCCAGAAGCCGGTCCTGCTGCGGCGCTCCGTTGCCGCCAATCTGGAGCACGCCCTCAAGGCCGCCGGCATCCCGCGCGCCGAGCGGGCGCGCCGCATCGGGGACGCCCTGGAAGAGGCCGGCATCGCCCATCTCTCGAAACGTCCGGCACGGGTTCTGTCCGGCGGCGAACAGCAGCGTCTCGCCGTCGCACGCGCATTGAGCCTGAAGCCCGACGTACTGTTCCTGGACGAGCCCACTGCCAGCCTCGACCCGGTTTCGACCGCTGCGATCGAGGCCCTGATTCTCGCCGCCGACCGGCGCGGCTGCAAGATCGTGATGATCAGCCACGACCTGCATCAGGCGCGCCGCCTCGCCGCCGAGATCGTGTTCATGGACCGCGGGCGGGTCGCCGAGCACTCCGCCGCCGAGACCTTCTTCAAGCAACCGTCGAGCTCGGCGGCGCGCGATTTCCTGGCCGGACGGCTGCATCTGCCGGACGGTCGATAGCCTGCAAGCAAGACCGACCAAGGGAGCAAACAAGATGAGATACCTGAAGAGAACGATCGGTGGCCTTGTCCTCGCGGCGCTCGTTGCAGCCGGGACCGTGGGCAACGCCGTTGCCGCCGACAAGTTCATCATCGTGCAATCGACCACATCGACGCAGAATTCCGGTCTGTTCGACTACATGCTGCCGAAATTCACCAAGAAGACCGGTATCGAGGTCCGGGTCGTGGCCGTTGGCACCGGCCAGGCGCTGAAGAATGCGCGGAACGGCGATGGAGACGTCCTCTTCGTGCACGCGAAGCCATCCGAGGAGGAATTCGTCGCCGCGGGCTTCGGGGTGAAGCGCCAGGACGTCATGTTCAATGACTTCGTCATCGTCGGCCCGGCGGCCGATCCCGCGAAGGTCGGCGGCATGACGGACGCGTCGGCGGCCCTGAAGACGATCGCCTCGGCGGCGGCGCCTTTCGCCTCGCGCGGCGACGACAGCGGCACCCACAAGAAGGAAAAGGCGCTCTGGAAGGCCGCCGGTGTCGATACCTCCGCGGCGAGCGGTACCTGGTACCGCGAAACCGGCTCCGGCATGGGCGCCACGCTCAATGCCGCGGTCGGCATGGGCGCCTATGCGCTGACCGACCGGGCGACCTGGATCAGCTTCAAGAACAAGAGCGATTTCAAGATCCAGGTCGAGGGTGACGAGGTCCTGTTCAACCAGTACGGCGTGATCCTGGTGAACCCGGCCAAACACCCGAAGGTCAAGCAGGCCGAAGGTCAGGCCTTCATCGACTGGGTGACCGGACCGGAAGGCCAGGCCACGATCAACAGCTACATGCTGAACGGCCAGCAGCTGTTCTTCGCCAACGCGAACGGGTGATCCCGCGGGACGGCCGGGTCAGGGCGCGTTGTCGCGCACCCGGCCGAGCTCCGAAATGTCATATCCGCCCAGCTCCGCCGCCCTGTCGCGGAAGAGCGCGCTCCGGGCGAAACCGAGCAGGGCCTGGAACGGCGGCTCGAAATAGAATTTCCGGCTGACCAGAAGATCGAACTCTTCCTCGACCAGAGGCACAAAGGTCAGGCCGCTCTGCCCGGCGGCGGAAACCAGACCCAGCCCCGCATCCGCGCGCCCGGTGCGCACCGCCTCGCCAAGCTCCGACTCGGTCCGCGCCGGCGGCGTGCTCCATGCGACAGCCTCTCCGTCGAGACCTTCCCGCTCCAGCAGCTGGCGGAACAGCACCTGGCTGCCCGCGCGCTCCTGCCGCGGCACGAGCCGTTTTCCGGCAAGGTCCTCGACGCTTTCGATACCAAGCGGATTTCCGGCTGCCAGGACGAGACCCCGTGACCGTTTCGCCCAAGAAATCAGCACCGCGTTCCGGGCCGGTCCCAGCGCCTGCACCGCGCCGATGTTCCAGCGCGCGCCCATGGCCTCGGGGATATGGATCGCCGCCACCGAGGCCTCGCTTTTTCCGAACCGCTCAAGCCCGTCGAGGCTGCCGTCGAACAGCGTCGGCAGGGCGGCGCCCGACTCCCGGATCGCCCAGTCGAGCAAAGGATCATGGCTTCCGGCGATAATGGCAGGTCGGTCTGGGTCGGGTATCGGGGGGATGGTGTCGCGCGCGCGTTCGGCGCTTGTGTCACCTGCGATCCACGCCTCGATGTCCTGGCGCGGGAACAGCAGCTTGCCGGTCACGCGGCGGCACGGAACCTCGCCGTCGGCGGCCAGCTGGTAGACCTTCCGCTCCTTCACCCGGAGCAGGTCGGCGAGTTCGCGCACGGTCAGAAAGGCTGGAGGCGTCGTCATCGGCCCGGATGCACCCGCTGTAAATGGTGCCCAAGAGCCTTACTGACGGGATCGGCCGTCGTCAATGACGGCCCTATTTCAGGGTCAGGACAAAGGCAAGGATCGCGTCGAGATCGTCCGCGGTCAGGTGAATCTCCGCCGCGTTCGCGGGCAGCGGCGTCAGGCGCTCGACACCTTCCATGCGAACGAAGGCGCCATGCGGCCTCCGGTCGAAAAAGGTGACGAACCTGTTCTCACCGTCGGGCAGCGACATCAGCAGCTTGAAGGATGGCGTGCTGCCGATCCCGCCGAGACCGTTTGCCGGATCGACCACATGGCAGCGTGCGCAATGCTCGAGCGAGATCGCGCGCCCGGCGGCGACGGGTCCGCCATCCTGTGCGATCGCCGCGCCGCCGCCCGGCAAGAGGAAGGCCGGCAGCAGCAATGCCCGAGACCAGCGCCGCATCACTCGAGCCGGACGCTGCCCGTCGCGGACTGATTGACGTGCGTCGTGCTGAAGTCGAACTGGCCGAGCACGAACCAGGCGATGCCGGAGCAGACGACGATTCCGACCAGAGCGGCAAGAAAAGCTTTCATGTGTATGGTCTCCCTAGTTTTGCCCGGCGCGGCGCTCCGCTTCTGCGAGGGCTTCTCTCAGAAAGTGCAGCAGGGCCTTGCGATCCTCGCCGCTGCCAAGCCGCTGCAAGGGCATCTTGGTTCCGGGCACGACATGTTCCGGGCCTTTCTCGAACAGCGCGCCGATCGTCTCTTCCGTCCAGACGATGTCGCTTTCCAGCAGAGCTTTCGAATAGGGATAGCCGGAGACACTGCCGACCCGGCGGCCGAAAACGCCGAAGAGGGTTGGCCCGGCCCGGTTGCCGCCGTCCGGAGTGAGCGTATGACAGACGGCGCAGGTGCCGAAAAGCGCCGCCCCTCGTGCGGCGAGCGCGTCTCCTTCAGGAACGTAATAGGCGGTCTCCGGCGTACTCCTCGCCCCGATCTCGGCGCCCCTGCCCAGATCCCAGCGGGCCACCTTCGCATCTCGTCCGGCAGACAGCAGCTCGCGGCCGCCCGGGGTAAAGGTGACCGACCAGACGGGCCCCTCGTGTCCGCGCAGAGTCTGCAGCGGGCGGCCGTCGGCAAGCGACCAGAGCACGATCTGTCCGCTCGCGCCTCCGGTCGCGAAACGCGTTCCGGCCCGGTCCACATCGATCGAGAGGACCGGGGCCTCGTGACCCAGCATGAAGCGCCGCTCCTCGCCGCTCTCGAGATCGAACAGCCGCACCGCCTCGTCGGTTCCGGCCACCACCAGGGTACGACCGTCGGGCGCGAGAAAGAGCCGGTTCACCGGCAGGCCAATTTCGGCGAAGGTCTCGGGGACTTCGTCGCGCTGAGGTGTCCAGAGCCGGACCGTTCCATCGTATCCGGCGCTTAGAACGCGGCGGCCGTCGGCGGTGAACTGGACCGCGTTGACCGGGCCGGTATGCCCCTTCAGGACAGCGGCCGGCCCGTCATCCGCAACGGAGGCAATCCGGACCGCACCGTCGAACCCGGCTGATGCGACGAGTTGCCCGTCGGGCGATACGGCAACGGCACTCACCCGCCCCTCGTGGCGGGTCAGGAGCTTCAACGGCCGGGTCTCGCCGAGGCGCCAGAGATAGACCGCGCCGTCATTGCCGCCGGAGACCGCGCGTGACGCGCCGGGCAGGTAGGCCACGTCGCTCACCGCCGCGTCGTGACCATACATGACCGTGCGGGCGTGCTCGTCCGGAAGATCCCAGTAAATGATCGAGTAGTCGAACCCGGCGGTCAGTGCGGTCCTGCCGTCGGGCGCCACCGCGATCGCGTGCACCGGCCCGCCGTGGCCGATCAGCTCGGCCTCCGCCGGCAGAACCGGCGTCGCGGCGGCAAGCAGGACGACCGCCGCGATCCACTTGCGGATCGCGGTGCCTGATACCCGGGAAAATCTGATGCTCCCGTGCCCCACGATGCCTCCGACCGTAAGGGCTAATCCGCGCCCGACGAGGCCCGGCGCGTCTGCACCTCCTCGACCCAGAGACTGTGGTGCTCCTTCGCCCAGTTCTCGTCGACCATGCCGCTGCCCATGGCGTCGAACGCGCCTTCCATGCCAATGGAACCGATATAGATGTGGGCGACGATGACCACGATCAGGCCGATGCCGACGACCGAGTGCCAGAGCTGCGAGAGCTGCATCTCCTGCATCACCGTCAGTTCGGTTGGCAGATTCGCGCCGAAGATGTTCAGAATGGCGAAGGTCTTGCCGAACATGTGGAATTCGAAGGGGAACAGCAGAGCGATACCGGAGGCACTGATCGAGGCGCCGCCGAGAATCACCGACCAGAAAATCAGCTTCTGGCCCGCATTGAACTTCTTCGCGGGCGGGTGCACGCCTTTCGAGAAGAGACCGCCTCCCTGTGCCAGCCAGACCAGGTCAAGCCGGTTGGGGATGTTGTGCTTCACCCACATCACGAACATCATCACCACGCCGACCATGAAGGCGAAGGCAATGTAGTTGTGCAGATATTTTCCGGCGATGGTGATCACGGAAAACGCATCCGGGCCGATCACCGGCAACAGGACGTAGCGCCCGTAGAGCACATTGAGCCCTGTAAGCGCCAGCACGACGAAACTTGTCGCGGTCAGCCAGTGCGCGAAACGCTCGACCGAATTGAAGCGCTCGATCAGCCTTCCGCTCAATCCGTGCTCGATCTTGATCCGGCCGCGCAGGATGAAGAACAGGCTGAGCAGGATCAGGATGCCGAGCAACGCCCAGGCGCCGTAGAGCGACAGCGGGCCGTTACGGACGGCGCGCCAGTTGTCGCCCTCGGACTGGATCAGCACGCCGGCCTGGGCGTCCGGAATCGAAACCTGGCCCTGCTGGCCCTGGCGGACCTGGCGCCAGAAATCGGAGTCGCTGGAGGTCCCGAGCGTATTGCCCGGTACTTCCCCCGCCTGTTGCGCGGCAGCGCTCTGGACGATGGAGAATTCGGAGTCCGAAGCGGCACCCAGAAGAAGGACCGCGGCGAGGGCGAGACCGCCGAGATGCTTGAAGAAGGTCAAATTCGTCATGCGATTCTCTCCCGGGGGCCTATAGGTCGAAACTCTGTCTGCGGCCCCGTGAACGGATCTCCGCAAGGGCCTCATCGGACAGGGACTGATCCTCGGCACCGAGATAGGTGCCTTTCTTGTACAGGAGCACCCTGTCCTGCTCGTTCTCGCGGCAGCCGGCCAGCAACACCATCACCAGCGCGGCGAGGGCCAGTCCGCGGAACACGACCGGACGTGCAGTATCCATGTCCGTATCACTCCTTGAGCATTGCCGTCGGCCGTATCTATCAGAGGCGCCGGTTCGACGGACCGCCATCGACCAAACCCACGGCGTCGAGTGGCGCCGTGGGTCGGATCGATGTCGAAAAAACTGACATAAACGGGTCGCGGACCAGACCGGAGGCCGCCAAGACGGCCTCCGGATTCAGGCTCTTAACCGCCTGTTTTCTGGTCGTAGGCCGTGCCCCAGCCCCAGGCACCGGAACCGAAGCCGCGGGCCACGGTCCGCTCGCGATAGATGCCGGAGACAACGTCCCCATCACCCGCGAGAAGGGCCTTGGTCGAGCACATTTCCGCGCAAAGCGGAAGCTTGCCCTCCGCAAGACGGTTCCGACCATATTTCTGGAACTCGTCAGAGCTATGATCGTCTTCCGGACCGCCGGCGCAGAAGGTGCACTTGTCCATCTTGCCGCGGCTGCCGAAATTGCCCGCTTGCGGATACTGCGGTGCGCCGAACGGGCAGGCATAGAGGCAATAGCCGCAGCCGATGCACAGATCCTTGGAGTGCAGAACCACACCCTCGTCGGTCTGGTAGAAGCAATCGACCGGGCACACCGCCATGCAGGGCGCGTCCGAGCAGTGCATGCAGGCCACGGAGATGGACCGTTCGCCGGGCTTGCCGTCATTGATCGTGACGACACGGCGGCGGTTCACGCCCCAGGGAACCTCATGCTCGTTCTTGCAGGCCGTGACACAGGCGTTGCATTCGATGCAGCGCTCGGCGTCACAAAGGAACTTCATACGTGCCATTGTTTCGCTCCCTTACGCAGGCTCGATGCGACAGAGGGTCGCCTTGGTTTCCTGCATCTGCGTGACCGAGTCGTAGCCGTAGGTCTGCGCAGTGTTGGTGGATTCGCCGAGGACATAGGGATCCGCACCGTCCGGATACTTGCTCCGGCGGTCCTCGCCCTGGAAATGTCCGCCGAAGTGGAACGGCATGAAGGCGACGCCCGTGCCGACCCGTTCGGTGACCATTGCCTTGACCTTGACCTTGCCGTTTTCCGGACCGGTCACCCAGACCATCTGCCCGTCCCGAATGCCCGCATTGTTGGCATCGCGCGGATTGATCTCGACGAACATGTCCTGCTGAAGCTCGGCCAGCCACGGGTTGGACCGGGACTCGTCCCCGCCGCCCTCATATTCGACCAGTCGGCCGGAGGTGAGGATGATCGGGAAGTCCTTCGAGAAGTCGTTCTTCTGGATCGACGCGTAGAGCGTCGGCAGACGATACGCCTTCCGGTCCTCGTAGGTCGGGTAGTCGGCCACGAGATCCCGCCGCGAGGTATAAAGAGGCTCGCGGTGGAGCGGCACCGGATCCGGGAAGGTCCACACCACGGCACGTGCCTTCGCGTTTCCGAACGGTGCACATTCGTGCTTGATCGCGACGCGCTGGATACCGCCCGAAAGGTCGGTCTTCCAGTTGGTCTTGTCGCCCGCGATCGCCTCGATGGTCGCGCGCTCCTCGTCGGTCAGATCCTTGTCCCAGCCGAGTTTCTTCAGCATGGCCATGGTGAATTCCGGATATCCGTCCTTGATGTCCGAATTCACGCTGTAGGAATCGACCGCGAGCAGGTTGTCGCCGTTCCGCTCGACGCCGAAACGCGCACGGAAGGTGAGGCCGCCCTCGGAGACCGGCTTGGACGGATCGTAGAGGATCGGGGTGCCCGGATGGTTCATTTCCGGCGTGCCCCAGCTCGGCCACGGCATGCCGTAATAGTCGCCGTCGCACGGCCCGCCCCGCGCCTGAAGCGTGGTCTTGTCGAAGGTGTGCTGGTTGGCCATGTGCTTGCGCAGCCGTTCCGGCGACTGGCCGGTATAGCCGATGGTCCACATGCCCTTGTTGATCTCGGCCGTGATGTCCTCGACCAAAGGCTCCTTGCCGTTGACCTTGATGTGTTTGAACATCTCGCCGGCCATGCCGAACTTTTCGGCGAAGAGATACATGATCTCGTGGTCCGACTTCGATTCGAAGAGCGGCTCCACCACCTTCTCGCGCCACTGGATCGAGCGGTTGGAAGCAGTCACCGAACCGTAGGTCTCGAACTGGGTGCAGGCCGGCAGGAGATAGGCGCCCTCCTTGCGGTCATGCAGCACGGCGGAGACCGTCGGGTAAGGGTCGACGACGACGAGAAGATCGAGTTTCTCCATCGCCTTCTTCATCTCGACCATGCGGGTCTGCGAGTTCGGGGCATGCCCCCACAGAACCATCGCCCGGACATTCTCGGGCTGGTCCATGTTGGCCTTGTCCTCGAGCACGCCGTCGATCCAGCGCGACACCGGGATGCCGCTGGATTCCATCAGCTTCTTGCTGCCGAAGCGGCCGAGCAGATAGTCGTAGTCCACGTCCCAGACCCGCGCCCAGTGCTTCCAGGCACCGGTGCTGAGGCCGTAATAACCAGGCAGGGTATGCGAGAGCACGCCGAGATCGGTCGCACCCTGCACGTTGTCGTGGCCGCGGAAGATGTTGGTCCCGCCGCCGGCCTTGCCCATGTTGCCGAGCGCAAGCTGCAGCACGCAATAGGCCCTGGTGTTGTTGTTGCCGTTGGTGTGCTGGGTGCCGCCCATGCACCAGATCACGGTGCCGGGACGGTTGTTCACCATGGTCCGCGCGACGCGTCGCATCTGCGAGCCCGGGACCCCGGTCACCCGCTCGGTCTCTTCCGGCGTCCACTTCTTCACCTCGGCGCGGATCTCGTCCATCCCCCAGACGCGCTGGCGGATGAATTCCTTGTCTTCCCAGCCATTCTCGAAGATGTGCCAGAGAATGCCCCAAATCAGCGCGACATCCGAGCCCGGACGGAAGCGGACATATTCGGTCGCGTGCGCCGCAGTCCGCGTGAAGCGCGGGTCGCAGACGATCAGCGGCGCCGCATTCTGTTCCTTCGCGCGGAGCAGGTGCAGCAGGGAGACCGGGTGGGCCTCTGCCGGGTTGCCGCCGATGACGAAGATGCAGCGGCTGTTGTGGATGTCGTTGTAGCTGTTCGTCATCGCGCCGTAGCCCCAGGTGTTGGCAACACCCGCGACCGTGGTCGAGTGACAGATACGCGCCTGGTGGTCACCGTTGTTGGAGCCCCAGAAGGCGTAGAACTTGCGGAACAGGTACGACTGTTCGTTGCTGTGTTTGGCCGAACCGAGCCAGTAGACCGAGTCGGGGCCGCTTTCCTCACGGATCTGCAACATCTTGTCGCCGATCTCGTTGATCGCCTGCTCCCAGCTGATCTTCTGGTATTTCCCGTCAACCAGCTTCATCGGATATTTCAGCCGGCGCTCGCCATGGGCGTGCTCGCGGACCGCGGCGCCCTTGGCGCAGTGCGAACCGAGGTTGAACGGGCTGTCGAAGCCCGGTTCCTGGCCGATCCACACGCCATTCCGCACTTCCGCCTCGACCGTGCAGCCGACCGAGCAGTGGGTGCAGACCGAGCGGATCTTCTCGATCCCGGCCAGCGGATTGGCTTGCGCTTCGGCTTTCTTGACCATGCCGCCGCCGAGGGCGGATGCCGCGGCGATACCGCCGACGGTGATTCCGGAGCGTTTCAGGAACGTTCTCCGGTCGATCGCGCTGCCGGTCTGGCCGGTCAGAGCGCGAGACATGCGCGCGGACGCAGCGCGCCCGCCTGTCTTCTTCATCAACATATCGTTCTCCCGAACATTACGGCCTCTTTGCCCGACCGCTTATGTTTCAGAGGGCACCCCAGCATGCGGCGCCCTGGGCTCTCCCCGTGGGGACGGCCCTACCCCGTCCGCCCTAGAAGCGGGACAGAGCGTACGCCGTCTTCACATGCGCGGTCTCCCGATAGCCGGCACTGACCTTGCCGGGCCGTTCGGCGGCCTCGGCTGGTTTCTGTGTCCCGGCGATCGCCGCCGCACCGGCGGCAGCGCCGATGCCCGACAATTTCAGGAAATCACGGCGCGTGGATTCGGGCTTTTTTGCTTTCGCCATCACCAAACTCCGTTCTTTGCCGCACGGGTCCGATATGTCGCTCCGCCGCCGGCCCGTGCCCGGCGCAAGAGCTCAACCGCCACCCGGCCTCAGCCGAGCATGCGGAAACTTTCGCCCTCGATCGCAATGAACTGCCGTCCGATGGAACCGAGGGGCATGAACAAGACCGACGCTTTCGCGCCTTCCAGGTCTTCGAAGAACTTCTCCGCCCAGGGGGCGATATGTTTGTCGAAAAATTCCGCCTGGCGTTCCAGGTGGCAGGCCGGACCGAACTCGCCGCGGATCATGCCGGCCATCACATCGCAGAGCGCGGCGATGTGATCTTCCGGCTCTTTCACCTCCTCGGCCCGCGAAACCCCAAGCTGCGCGAGGTCGTCGCGCAATTCGGCCAGCGGCTTTTCGTTCATGAAGCCCGTGAGATAGAAGGATCCGTGCGGAACCAGCTCGCCCCGTCCGACGCCATAAAACAGCTTGTGATATTCTTCGTCCGCCGACTCCACGGTGGCGGCGCGGGCCGCAGCCGCGAAAGCGGCAACGGCCCGGCCGAGCGGCGTGTCGTCGCCACCGAGACTTCGGGCGATATCAAGGCTCTCTGCGGCGGGCGGCCGCGCGAGGAAATGCGCGAGCAAGCCGTACCAGTGCGCGCGAACGGCGTCTTCTTCCGACACCAGACTGCGGGCGGTTTCTGTCACCAGCCCTCTCTCCCTAAGCCTGTCCGCTTGGCCCATAGCGGCTGCGAACTTCGACATTTCTCGGACTCTCAGCCCGATTTTATTTCAGTTTTACGGTACGCTCACTGCGCATCGAAGTCCACATATTCAGGTGTGGCGGTTCCATGCCTTTCCACCATGCGGACATCTCCGATCAGACGAGATCGCCGTCTCCGACTTCATCATCCGGATCATCCCCAGCCGGTGTGCCCTCGACCTGCGCGGTCCCGCCGGCCGCAGCGGCGTCACCATCGCTGTCCGCTTCGGCCATAAGCTCTTTTTCGCCGTCTTTCGGGGCCTCTCCCTCACCTTCGGGTTCGGGCTCGATCCCGAGATCCTCGTCCGTGAGAAACCCGCGGCCGACATTGTAGGCGGTCTGCATACCCTCGATCACCCGAGCGGCATCCGTGAAGTCCTCGCCGTAATCGACCAGGCCGTCGACATTCGCGAATACCGGATTGAGGCGCCACAACGCGCGAAGCGCCTTGCGGCGGAGAAACTCGGGGACGTTGCTTTGCATGAAGGGCGTGAAATCGCTGTCGGCGTCGAGACTGTCGATGTCTGGCAGCGCCGCAACCACGGCCTGCTCCTCCTCCGTCATGTCCCGCTCGTCGCCGTTATATAGCTCCGGCAAAGCCGGCTCGGGTGGTTCCTCGACAAGCACCGGCGCCGCGCCGCCGCGGCCGGTGCGGACCTCTTCCAATCCGCTTTCCCGTGCCGCCTGCTTGCGTTCCGACCAGCGCCCGAGAAAGCTCCGGCCCGGGATGTCACCGCGTTCAGACAAGACGACGTCTCCCGGATCTGGCCCGCGCCGCATCCACCCGCGGGCGGCGGGCAAATTTATCCTGCTCATGGCGATGGTCGCTGCGTTTGCGTTTGACGAATACTTCATCCTCGTGGTGCTGATCGCAGAAATCCTGGACCCAGGCGATGAGACCTTCGGGCATCGGCACGGCCTCGACGATCTCTTCGCCGGAATCGAGATAATCCTGAGACTCGTAAGCCGAAGCCGTCGCAAGGAAGGGGATCACCTCGTATGACGAGTCCGGATCGTCGTTCTGGCGAAGCACGACATAGACGGACGGCGACCCGGCCAGGTTCACCTTGTAGGATTCGGTCTCACCTCGATAAAGCGTCAGCTCAAGTGTGGCGGCGTGGTAACGCTCGACGCCATCGGACTTGTCGAGCAGTCTCCACTCGCTCACCTCAGGCGCACCGACGATTACGGAGACGGCGCTCCAGCTGAAATCCTGCCACGGATTGTCAAGCTTTCTGCGCTCCAGCACGATACCAACCGGTATTGTCCGGCTGCGTTCCATTTCCACTCCTCGGATTCCACGCGCCGGGTCATTGCCCCGACCGCTCCCTGTTGCAAATATGTGTAACAAAAGCGCGCACAGGAAAGCCTCAACGAAACAAAGCGCGCGGGAGAGGGATATATGGCCACCGAAAACGGGCGGCTGCTGATCTGCAATTGCAACGGCTCCATGCCCCTGGATGCGAGCGCCGCCGCGCTGTCGCAGGATGGTGCGGAACCTTTCATCCATTCCGCGCTTTGCCGCGCGCAGCTCGGAAATTTTCGCGATGCGGCAAACGCAGGCGGCCCGCTGACGGTCTGCTGCACCCAGGAGGCGCCGCTCTTCACGGAAGTTGCCGCGGAACAGAACGGCGAGGAGGACACGCTATCCTTCGTCAATATCCGCGAACGTGCCGGATGGTCAGAAGATGCGGCGAAGGCCGGCCCCAAGATCGCCGCCCTGATCGCGGAGGCCGCTGTCAGCGGCACGCCGACGACACAGGTTCCGCTGACCTCGGAAGGAGTCTGTCTCGTCTACGGCAAGGACCAGGCCGCGCTCGACGCCGCCCGCCAGCTCGCCGCGCGGCTCGACGTGACTCTGCTGTTGAAGGAAAGCGACGGCATCATCCCGCCGGCGGTCATGGACGTACCAGTGTTCCAGGGTCGGGTCGCCCGCGCCGCGGGGTATCTGGGCGCTTTCGAGATCGCGGTGGACCGCTACGCCCCGGCGGACCCGGCGAGCCGGGACGTTTTCCGGTTCGAGCGGCCGCAGGACGGTGCAATGTCGACCTGCGACCTGATCCTCGACCTGACGGGAGAGACTCCGCTCTTCACCGGACATGATAAGCGCGACGGCTATTTCCGGCCCGACCCGGGAGATCCGGTGGCCGTGCAGAAAGCCCTGTTCGAGCTCTCGGACATGGTCGGAGAGTTCGCGAAACCGCGTTATGTCGATTTCCATGCCGAACTCTGCGCCCATTCCCGCAGCCGCAAGACAGGCTGCTCGCGCTGCATCGATGTCTGCCCGGCAGGGGCGATCAGCCCGGACGGCGATACCGTTGCCTTCGATCCCTATATCTGCGGTGGCTGCGGTGCCTGCAATTCGGTCTGCCCGACCGGCGCCGCACACTACACCTTCCCGACGACGGCCACGCTCATCGAACGTCTCTCGGCCATGATGCACGCCTATCGCGATGCCGGCGGGCGACAGGGCACGCTCTTCGTGCACGACCCGCAGCATGGCGGCGCGGTAATCGACATGATGGCCCGTTTCGGCCGGGGGCTGCCGGCGCATGTCCTGCCTTTCGCTGTGACCCAGACGACCCAGATCGGGCTCGACTTCCTCGCCGCCGCCTTCGCCAACGGGATTGGGCGGGTTGTGCTCTATGCGCACCCGACGAAGCGCGACGAGATCTCCGGGCTCGCGAACCAGATCGGCCTCGCCGAGACCGTGCTGACCGGGCTCGGCTACGAAAGCGGCCTGGTCGAACTCATGGTCGAATCGGATCCGGATGCCGTCGAATCCCGGCTCTGGTCGATGGACAGGACGGACGGCGCGACAGCGCGCCCCTTCCTGCCGCTCGGCGGCAAGCGGGAAATCATGGACACGGCGCTGGCCCAGCTCCGACTGGCCGCACCGGAGCCGGTCGACTTGATCGCACTGCCGCCGGGAGCGCCCTACGGACGGATCGCGGTCGACGCCGAGGCCTGCACGCTCTGCCTCGCCTGCGTCGGCGCCTGCCCGGCGAGCGCGCTGCAGGACAATCCGGACAAGCCGGAGCTCTCCTTCATCGAGAACAATTGCGTTCAGTGCGGGCTTTGCCAGAACACCTGTCCGGAAAGCGCCATCACGCTTGAGCCGCGGCTGAACTTCCTGACCGCGGCGAAATCGCCGGTGGTGATGAAGGAGGAGGAGCCGTTCCATTGCGTGCGCTGCAACAAGCCGTTCGCGGCGAAAAGCTCGATCGAGCGGATCGTGGCGACGCTGGCCGAAAAGCACCCGATGTTCAAATCGCCGGAAGCGGCGCGCCGACTGCAGATGTGCGAGGACTGCCGCGTGGTCGACCAGTTCGAGGTGACGAACGACCCGATGGGCGGCGGTGCGCGGCCCGCGGTGCGGACGACGGAGGATTATCTCGACGGCAAGGTCCCCGACGAGGACGAGAGCATCCACTGACACGGTTTGGCGGCGTCAGCCGCCGAACCGGTCCTGGCACATGGCCTCCGCGCGCCGGCGGAAAAGCTGGTGCTTGGCCTCGTCGATGATTCCTTCCTCGCGCATCTTGTCGACCGCGCCGTATCGCTCGGCGAGACACGCGGCGAGCGGCCCGTTCGCGGGCGCCGCCACCGGCTCCTCGCCCAGTAATCCTGCAATATCGTCGCGGTGAAGATAGGCGAGTGCGGCGAGTGCACCGACCAGCACCAGCCCGGCAACGGCGCGGGCACGCCAGCTGTCGGCGAAGGAGGCCGCGGCCATTGCCCTACTCGGTCTCGATGGTGCCGTCGATGGTGACTTCCAGACCCGCCGCCGGGATCGAGAGCACGACCTTCGCTTCCGTGGCGGCGCCGACCTTGCCGTCCGCGACGGCCTTGCGAATCGCCGTCTCGATCTCGCGCTGCGAGGTCACGCCGACCTTTTTCAGAAACTTGCGGACACTCATGTTGAAGATGTCTTCGTTCATCGTTTTCTCCTTGTTTCCGGGTTGCCCGCCCCTCAGACCGGGGTTGCGAGAGGCAAATTGACCAACAGGTTCTGGGGCTTCATCCGCAGCACGCCGGACCGATCCTGCGCCAGACCGAGATAGACCGGACGTCCGGCGATCGACGGCATCATGGCTTCGGGCGATTTGAACTCGAGCCGGAACAGGGCGAGCAGGTTGACCAATTCCTCCTCCGGGACCTCCTCGCCCTTGTAGAGGGCGTTCAGGATCGCGCTCGAGGTCGCATCGAGGCCGACATGCCAGACCCATTTCTCGTCGGCGATGCTGCGGACCGGCGTCACCGAGACCTCGGTACCGAGGAAGTGGTCGACCCAGCGCTCCAGCACGCGGCACAGCGCGTCGAGCCCCGGGCGGGTGAAGGTCAGGTCGAGGACGGTGTCGAAGCGGTCGCTGCGGTCCCAGTAGATCTCCGCGTTCTCTTCCGTCAGCACATCGAGCTCGACGGAGCGGAGCGGCGTGTCGTTCTCCGCGATCAGGCGCTCCAGAGAACTGAAGCCCTGCCCGGCCGCATGCATGTCGACAATCTCCTCGTCGGCGCACATCACGGTGCCGTCCTGCAGGGTCACGCGCTGGCTGCGAAACAGCAGCTCGGCCGCCCGCACCCGGAACGGGTCCACCGCGCCGTCGAGCATGTTACGCGCGACGACATGCGCGACCTGATCGAGGAACAGCGGCGGGATCGAGACGCCCCCACCGCGGAAGGTCGAAAGATAGAAGGATTCGAGGCTGTCCGCCGCCAGCAGGGCGTCGCGGAAACCGAGTACGATCTGGTAGTTCTCCCGTCCCTCCGGATCGCCGAACGCCGCCAGTTCCATCTCGCTGACCGGGCGCCGGGGATCCTCGAGCAGAGCGGCGTGCAGACTGCGCTCCGTCGCACAGGATTCTTCGACCGGCGCGATCTCCGGGCGGGCGAAGAGCGCCCTCAGAAACGCATCGGTGACCGCGAGCCGACCGTCCGCGGTCCGGTCCAGCAACGCGAAACCCGAACTGACCCAGAACTCTCTCGCCTCAGCCATCAAACCCCGTCCACGCCTTCAGTCCAGTGACCATGTCGGTTTCCGCAGCACCTCGGTCAACGGAACGACGGGCGTTTTCGACTCCCCGAGCACCAGCCCCCCCGTTTCATCGAGGCCGAGCAGCTTGCCGCGCCATTCCCGGCCGGCAAACTTCAGCGCCACGGTCTCGCCGCGTTTGGCCGCCCGCGGAAGCCAGTTATCGGCGATCGGACGCAGACCCTCGGAGAGATACCGGTTTGTCCAGAGCAGGAAATGGCGCGAGAAGCTTTCCAGCAAATCGCCCGTCGTCAAATCTCCGCAGCCTTCGTCGAGCAGGGTCGTGCGCTGTCGTGTCATGCCGGGCTCGGGCGCATCCTCGGAGGGCGTCATTGCCAGCCTGACGCCGAGCACCGCCCAGTCGGGCACCGGGTCTGTCGGATCGTCCCAGAGCGCCGGATCCACCGTCAGCGAAACGCCGCCGGCGAGACCGCCATTGACGATCAGCCGGTCGGGCCATCCGAACAGCACCTCGACCTGCGGCGGAACCTGCGCGCCGAGACAGTCTCCAAGCGCGACCATCGCGACATGCACGGCCGAGAGCGTCTCGGAGAACGGCCGATCCGGGCCGAGCACGATTGCGCAGTCGAGCCGATCGGCGCTGTCGAGCCAATAGAAGCTGGCCGGATCGGCGCCGCCGCGCGCGGCCTCGGCGGCAGCGGCCTCGGCACAGGTGCCCGGCAGCACCCGGCAGGGCCGATAGATCGGCGGAAAGGACAGTTCGTCCGTCATGTTTCACTCCCTTGGCCCGAAACTAGCACGCCGATGGAGGCTGTCATGGTGGAATCGCCAATCCGGGCGCGCCATGATAAGCGGGTTGAAAGCCAGCGGCAGAGAGAGACGGGGAAAGGGGAGCACGGGTGCAGGTTCGCGGATTGCTCGTCACGGCCCACGGCCTGCACGGCGCCGGCCGAATCGCAGAGGCGGCGACCGGCTACCGCAGGGTTTTGACGGCAGCTCCGGAGCAGGCCGACGGCTGGCATCTGCTCGGCACCGCACTGCTGCAGACCGCACGCCCCGCGCCGGCCGCCACCTGTATCGGAAGAGCGCTGCTCGCCGCCCCCGAACGTCACGATTTCCGTCTCAACCTGTCCTACGCCCTGATGGATGCCGGCCGCCCGGCGGATGCCGTTGCGGTGCTCGAAACGGCCTGCCGGCACCGGCCGCTCGAGACCGCACTCTGGAGCGCCCGCGCCGGCGCAAACAAGCGGCTTGGCGACTCGGCGGCGGCGGAGCAGGCCTTCCGCGCAGCGATCCTGCTCGATCCCGCTGCCTTCGCGCCGCTCTACAATCGCGGTCTTGCACATCAGCAGTCCGGGGATACGGCGGGCGCCATCGCATCCTACGGACGCGCGCTGACGATCCAGCCCGGCGCCGGAAGCGCCCTCGCCAACCGGGCTCAGGCATTGAAATCCGAAGGGCGCGCGGATGAGGCGGTACGCGATTTCAGGCGCGCACTTCTCCTGGCGCCGGGAGACGCCACGCTGCTGAACGATCTCGGGATCTCGCTCTGGGACGGCAACGAGATCCGCGGCGCGCTCTCGCACTATCGACGAGCCGTCGCGGCCGCGCCCGACAGGGCGGCGATCGCGCGCAATCTCACAGGAGGACTCGCAAGCGCCGGACATTATGAGGACGCGCTGGAGACCTTCGACGCCGCAATCCGTGGGCACCCCGAGGATCCGGGCTTTCCGGTCAGGCGCGCCCTTGTTCTTCCGGTCATTCCGGAATGCCTCGGACAGATCGACGCGGCGAGACAGAAGATTGCCGGCTTTCTCGCGTCTCCGGAGGCAAGGCGCATCCGACTCTCAGACCCGCTGGAGCAGGTCGGCGCGGCGAATTTCTATCTCGTCTATCACGGCCGCAACGACCGGGATCTCGCGGAGGGGATCAGCAGCTTCTACCGGCGCGCCTGCCCGATGCTCAATTTCACCGCGCCCCATTGCAGCGACGCGGCCTCGGCCGGTGCGCGCATCGAACTCGGGGTCTGCTCGAAACACCTTGCGGGACATACGATCGGCGCCGTCTTCGGAAGACTTGTCACCGGCCTCGACCGCTCCCGCTTCCGGCTGACCCTGCTGCGCCCGCCCGGCCTCCGGGACCGGGCCTCGGCCGAGATCGCGGCCGGTTTCGACAGAGTGGTCGAACTGCCGTCGGATATCGGGCGGGCCGCCCAAATCGCCGCCGACTGCCGCCTAGACGCGTTGCTCTATACCGATATCGGGATGGAACCTTTCACCTATTTTCTTGCCCATACGCGGCTTGCGCCCGTGCAATGGGTCACTTGGGGACACCCTGTCACCACGGGCATCGACACGATTGACGCCTATCTCTCTCCCGATTGCTTCGAGCCGGAGGGGGCGGAAGGGCATTACTCGGAGCGGCTGGTCCGCAGCCCGAGCATTCCGATGGTCTATCGCAACGAGGCTGTACCGCCCCCGGCCGCGAAAGCGGAGTTCGGCCTTCCTGAAGGAGGTCCGCTCTATCTCTGCCCGCAGAACCTGTTCAAGCTGCACCCGGACTACGATCACGTCCTGGCGGATATCCTTGTGCGTGATCCGCGCGGGACGCTGGGCCTGATCGAGGGCGCCAACCCGGAATGGACGGCACGACTGAAGACCCGGCTCTCCGCGGTGCTTGGCGGCGCCATGGAACGGGTCCGCTTCCTGCCATATCTGCCGAAGAACGACTATATGCGCCTGCTCGGCGCCGCGGAGGTGATGCTGGATCCGATCCATTTCGGCGGCAGCAACACGACGCTCGGCGGGTTTGCGGCGGGAACGCCGGTCATTACCTGGCCAGGGCCCTACATGCGGGGGCGGATGACCTACGGCCTCTACCGGACCATGGAGGTCCCGGACTGCATTGCAACGGACCTTGCGGACTATGCGGGCAAGGCGGTCGAGATCGCGAACGACCGGCAACTGCGCGAGGATATCGCCGCGCGCATCGGGGCGGCACGGCCGGCCGTCGTCGAGACGGCGGGCGCGTCCCTGGATCTCGGCGACCTGCTCGCGGACGCGGTCAGCTCGCGGAGCGGTTCGCGATAAGTACGGCCTTGCCTTCTTCCATGTCGTAGCGAAGGCGCGGCTCGTTCTCGAGCGGACGGCCGGTCACACGCACGAAGCAGGCCCTGGCCGGATAGTCGATCGCATGAATTTCCCGCACATCGTAGAACCCGGCATCGCCAGGGTTCAGGCGGTAGGTCTTCACGTGCTCGATCTCCGCCGTGCCGTCTTCATTGCCACCGTCCAGGCGCTTGAACTCGCTCATATCCGTATACTCTTTCGCCTGGCCGTAGATCGCCCAGGACGTGCCGTGATCGTGCGGGGGAGAGGCATGAGCCTTGTCGTTGACATGGGCCAGCACGACGAACTCCAGCTCGTCGTCGCGATAGAGCTCGGTCACGCCGACCGGCGCGTCCTTGCCACAGACCTCCTCGACAAATGCCTCGTTCCGGAGAAGCTTCTCGAGGTTCTTGCGGACGGCTTCGCGGCCTTTCGTGTTGTTGTTCTCGGCGAGGATATCGTGGCTCTCGCGACAGAACTCTTCCAGACCGTATGTCATGCCTGATCTCCCTTGAATTCTTCCGATTTTCGCCGCCGGTTCGAATGCCGGCGGGATTAAGGACTTGAATCATTCTCTCCGCAAAGGGCGCGGAAGACAACGGACGCGATGACGCAAGGAACGGCGGAACGACGGCCCTATTTTCCCGCGTTCATCCGGGCGATTGTGGCCGTCGTGCTGTGCCCGTCCTCCAGCTGTGCCAGGACGACCTTGCCGCCGCAGGACTGCACGAAGTCCGCCCCGACAACGGTTTCGACGGTGTAGTCGGCACCTTTCACCAACACATCGGGGCGGATTGTCCTGATCAGTTCAAGCGGCGTGTCCTCGCTGAAGATTGCGACCGCATCGACGGTGGCGAGCGAAGCGAGCACCGCTGCGCGGGCCGCTTCCGACTGAACCGGTCGCGTCGGCCCCTTGAGGCGCGCCACGGACGCGTCGCTGTTCAGCCCGACCACGAGCTTGTCGCAGGCCGCCTTGGCCTGGCGCATCAGGGAAACGTGTCCCGGATGCAGCAAGTCGAAACAGCCGTTGGTGAAGCCGACGCGCAGCCCCCGTTCGCGCCACTCCTTGGCCCATTTGGCGACGATGTCGGCGCCTGCGACCTTGATTTCGCCCTGCAGCAGATCGTGAGCCCGAAACGTCGCGGCAAGCTCGGAAGCATAGGCGACGGCGGTCCCCATCTTGCCGACCACGATTCCGGCCGCGGCATTCGCCAGCTCGATCCCGTGGGTCATCGGAAGGCCCCGTCCGAGCGCGGCGGCCAGCACCGCGACGACCGTGTCGCCGGCGCCGGAAACGTCAAAGACCTCGCGGGCGGCGGCCTGGAAATGCAGCGGCTCGGCGTCCGGATCGCCGCCGACATATGTCATGCCGTCCTGGCTTCTCGTGACCAGGACCGACTCGATCCCGGCGGCGTCGATGATGTGGCGCGCGGCGGAGACGATCGCTTCGACGCTGTCGACGGGCATGCCGCTCGCCTCGGAAAGCTCGCGCCGGTTCGGCGTGATCACCGTGGCCCCGCGGTAGCGGCTGTAATCGCTTCCCTTCGGGTCGACGATGACGGGGCGGCCCTTTTCCCGTGCCGCGCCGATCAGTTGCGCCAGACCGGCTTTGCTCAGCAGTCCCTTGCCATAGTCGGACAGCACAAGGGCGGAGGATAGATCCAGATCGGCGACCGCGCGCGAAATCAGGTCTTCCTCGACCCCCGCATCGACCGCATCCACATTTTCCCGGTCCGCGCGCAACAGCTGCTGCGCGCCGGCGACATAGCGCACCTTGATCGTGGTCTCGCGCCCGGGGATGGTCAGCAGGTGGCTCTCGACACCCGCTTCCTCGGCGACCAGACCGGTAAGCTCACGCCCCGCCGCGTCGCGTCCGATGACAGAGATGAAACAGGCCTCTGCCCCGAGCGCCACGAGGTTCCTCACCACGTTTCCGGCCCCGCCGAGCATCGCCGTCTCGCGCTGGATGCGGAGTACCGGAACCGGCGCCTCCGGCGAGATACGGTCGACGGTTCCATAGACGAACCGGTCGAGCATCGCGTCGCCGACGCAGAGCAGACGGACTCCGGCGAGCGAGTCGACCTTCGCCGCAAGGTCGGAATCGTGCGTCATTACCCCTCCACGAGGCCAAGCTGGATTTCGATCGCCCCGCAAAGCGCCTGGCCGATCGTGATATGCATTTCCTGAATCCGCGCGGCAGCCCGGTGCGGCACCCTGATCAACGGTTCCGCGAGCCCGACCATGTCGCCGCCGGTTTCTCCTGAAAGACCGGCCGCCACGAGGCCTTTTTCCCGAGCCATCTTCAGTCCCGCGATGATGTTGGGCGAGCGACCCGAGGTCGAAATACCTATCGCGACGTCGCCCGGCCGGCCGAGCGCCTCGATCTGCCGCGAGAACAGGTGCTCGAAGCCGAGATCGTTGCCCGCCGCCGTCAGCGCCGAGCCATCGGTGGTCAGGGCGATGGCCGCGATGGCGGCGCGGTCGGTGATGTAGCGGATCGTCAGTTCCGTCGCCAGGTGCTGCGCGTCGGACGCGCTGCCGCCATTGCCGAAAAACAGGATCTTTCCGCCGTTCCGGATCGAGTCCACGCATTTCTCGGTCAGTTCGGCGAACGGCGCCGAAAGCGTTTCCCGGACCGCGGCCGCCACTTTCAGGTGCTCATCCAGTTCGCTCTCGAAGAAGGTACTGATATTCATCTGTTTCAGGCTCCGGCCTCTATGATTATGCTCTCTTCGGCCGGATCCAACCGCGGCGCGCAAGCAGTTTTTGTGGCGCCGGTCTCCGCCTTGGAGCCGGCGCGCCGACGTTATCCCAAATGCCGCCGGGCGCATCAAGAAAACCGCGTTTTCGGATTATCGAAGAAAATTAGATCGAATTTTATTGATTTTTTCGCCGCGTCTTGTAGTGTATCTATAGTAGCTTGTGCTAAAAGCTATTTTCGTCACAGAAAGAGACGCACTCATGTATGCACAAAGCAGCGAAATAAGCGATTTCCTTCGCTATTTCTTAATTAATTCCTGCGATAATTTGCGGCTTGAGAGCGTCAACGCACAACATGTGCGATTGAAGAGTTAAATTGGATGGCCGAGCTTAACGGTACGAACGGGAACGATACCCTACTCGGGACCAGTGGCGCCGATACGATCGATGGCCGCGGCGGAGAGGATTCCATCGTCGGCGGCGGCGGTGACGATCTTCTTCTCGGCAGCGCCGGTTCCGTAGACTCCGTTAACGAACTGTCCTACGACGATACGCTCGACGGCGGCACCGGCAACGACACGATGCGCGGTGGCGGCGGCAACGATACCTACGAGTTCCGCATCGGCGACGGCCGCGACGAAATTCTCGACGAGTATCACTATTATCCCGAGAACCCGCTTGGCGGACTGCAGCCGGTGCAGCAAGGCAATGGCGGCCTCGACACGCTGAATCTCGGCCCGGGGATCACACCGGACAATCTCTGGATCACGATCAGCGACGGCAACCTCTATGTTGCGGTCCTGCAGCCGGGGGTGAACCCGTTCGACTCCGAAGACATGGTGGTGATCCGGAACTGGTCGGACAGCAACAACCGGATCGAGCAGTTCACATTTTCCGACGGGTCCGTCTGGTCGACGCAGGATATCCTGGACAACATCTCCGGGACCGACGGCGCCGACACGATCCAGTGGAGCGGCAGCGAGGGTATCTCGGTGGCCTCGGCGGACGGCGCAGATTCGGTAAGCGGGGGCGGCGGCGCGGATTCTCTCGGCGGCGGCGGCGGCGGCGACACGCTGATTGCGGGCGCCGGCGACGACAGTGTCTACGGCAACGAAGGCAACGACCGCCTGTCCGGACAGAGCGGCAACGATACCGTCGAGGGCGGGGTCGGCAATGACACGATCGACGGCGGCGACGGCGATGACAGCCTCGAGGGCGGCGAAGGCGACGACCTGATCCGCGGTTCCGGCGGCGAACAGGGCAACATCAACGAGAATGTCGGACACGACACCCTGTCCGGCGGCGCCGGCGCGGACACTTTGCGCGGCGGCGGCGGCGACGATGTCTACGAGTACGGCGTCGGCGACGGCCGCGACGAGATTCACGACGAGTATTTCCATACTCAACTGACGCCCGGCGGCGAAATCATCCTCTTCAGCCGCGACGAGTTCGCGGGCAACGACACGATCGCTTTCGAAGACGGCATCACAGCCGACGATCTTTGGCTCAATCTGGTTGGCGACGATCTGGTTGTCGGCATCCGGAATGGCGAGACGGACATATTCGATCTGGAAGACCAGATCACGGTCACCGACTGGCGCGACTCCCTGAATCGGGTCGAGACGTTCGAGTTCGGCGACGGCAGCGAGATGAATGTCGTCGAGATGCTGCAGAACATCTCCGGTAGCGCCGGCGACGATGTCCTGAGCTGGGGCGGTCCCGAGAATACCGCGATGGACGGAGCCGGCGGTAACGATTCGATGGTTGCGGCCGGCGGCAACGACTCCCTCAGCGGCGGCGAGGGGGACGACACCATCCGGCTCGGCAACGGCGACAATCTCGGGCGGGGCGATGCCGGCGCCGACACGATTGTCGGCGGCACCGGCAGGGACACGATCGACGGCGGCACAGGCGACGATTACATCGACGGCGGGGACGGCGAGGATCTGCTGATCGGCAACGACGGCAACGATACGATCCGTGGCAGCGGTGGCTCCCAGGGCACGATCAACGAGGCCGCCGCGTCCGACACTCTTTCGGGCGGCGCCGGAGATGACGAGCTTCGCGGCGGCGGCGGCAACGATACATACGTCTATCGCGCCGGCGAAGGCCGCGACCAGATTCTCGACGAGTATGTCTTTACCGGGCGCTCCCCGCTCGGCACCGTTTATTCCCCCGTCGACAGGGACGGCGGCGCGAACGACCGGCTGCAGCTTGCCGGCGACGGGATGGTCGACAACACGACCTTCTCCCTCAACGGGTCCACGCTCTATGTCGGCGTCGGCGAGAACGGCGCAGAGGATATCGCGGATTATGACGACCTGGTCCAGATCAACCGCTGGACAGAGGCCAATCGTGAAGTCGAAGGTTTTGAGTTCCTCGACGACGGGATCACCGTCACCAGCGATCAGCTCCGCGACGTTTTTGACTCGGTTAGCTCCGGCGACGATTTCATCGATGCGAGCTTCATCGGTCTCGGCGTCGATGCCGGCGCCGGCAACGATACCGTCGTCGGCAGCGCTTATTCCGACAATTTCGACGGCGGCAGCGGCGACGATCTGCTGAGCGGCGCCGGGGGCAACGATCTGCTCGACGGCGGCAGCGGCAGCGATACGCTGGCGGGCGGCACCGGCAGCGACACTTTCAGCGGCACCCCGGCCTCGCTCGACGGCGACCTGATCGCCGACTACGAGGACCAGGACGTCGTGCGTCTGGAGAACACCCAGATCGCCGAAGGCAACGTCACGTTGACGGCACAGGACGGCCAGACGACCGTCGAGATCGATACGGGCAGCGGCACGAGTTCCAGCTTCACTTTGAACGGCGAGTTCATCGGCGTCGAAGTCGCGCAGAACGGCGATCATTCCGAGCTACGCTTCAGTAGCGAGTCGCTCGACGACACGCTGATCGGCACCGAGGACGACGACACGCTCAACGGTGGCGGCGGCAGTGACTATATCGACGGCGCCGGCGGCAACGATTTCCTGATCGGCGGCGACGGCAACGACACGGTCATCGGCTCCGAAGGCGACGATACCGTGGTTGGCGGCGAGGGCAACGACGCGCTCACCGGCGCCGGCGGGAATGACAGCGTCACCGGCGACGGCGGCTCCGATACCATCATTGCCGGCGATGGCGACGACATCGTCGACGGCGGTTCGGAGAACGACACGCTTTCGGGCGGCGCCGGCGACGACACCATGACCGGCGGGGCCGGGGACGATCTGGTCGATGGCGGTGCCGGCAACGACACCCTGACCGGCGCGGATGGCGACGACACCGTGCTCGGCGGGGTGGGCGATGACACGCTTGGCGGCGGCGACGGCGACGACCTGCTCGACGGTGGCACCGGCGACGACACGCTCACCGCGGGCGCGGGCGACGACACGCTGCTTGGCGGCGAAGGAAACGATCTCGCCGAGGGCGGCGCGGGCAACGACACGCTCTCGGGCGGGGCCGGCGACGACACTATGACCGGCGGCGCCGGGAACGATCTCCTGGACGGCGGTGACGGAAACGACACCCTGACCGGCGCGGATGGCGACGACACCGTGCTCGGCGGGGCGGGCGAGGACACGCTCGGCGGCGGCGACGGCAACGACCAGCTCGACGGCGGCACCGGCAATGACACGCTCACCGCGGGCGCGGGCGACGACACCGTGCTTGGCGGCGAAGGAGACGATCTCGCCGAGGGCGGCGCGGGCAACGACACGGTCGCCGGCGGCAGCGGCAACGACACCGTGCTCGGCGATGACGGCGATGACCTGGTGGATGGCGGCGACGGGGACGATGTCGTCAGCGGCGGCGCAGGAGACGATACGCTCCAGGGCGGCGACGGCAACGATAGCCTCGATGGCGGCTCGGACGACGATCTGCTGATCGGCGGCGCCGGCGACGACACCCTGAACGGAAACGACGGCAACGACACGATTTTCGGCGATGGCGTCGAGGACACCGTGCTTGGTGACGACTGGAATGAATACCAGCCTGACGACAGTGTCTCGGGCGGCGCCGGTGACGACACGACCGCTGGCGGTGATGACACGACCGCCGGGGGCGACGACACCACGGCCGGCGGCGACGACACGACCGCGGGTGGAGACGACACGACCGCCGGCGACGACACCACGGCTGGTGGAGACGACACGACCGCTGGCGGTGATGACACGACCGCCGGAGGCGACGACACCACTGCTGGCGGCGATGACACGACCGCCGGGGGCGATGACACGACCGCGGGTGGAGACGACACCACGGCTGGTGGAGACGACACGACCGCTGGCGGTGATGACACAACCGCCGGAGGCGACGACACCACGGCTGGTGGCGATGACACGACCGCTGGCGGTGATGACACGACCGCCGGGGGCGACGACACCACGGCTGGTGGCGATGACACGACCGCTGGCGGTGATGACACGACCGCCGGGGGCGATGACACGACCGCCGGGGGCGACGACACGACCGCCGGGGGCGATGACACGACCGCCGGGGGCGATGACACGACCGCGGGTGGAGACGACACCACGGCTGGTGGAGACGACACGACCGCCGGGGGTGATGACACGACCGCCGGGGGTGATGACACAACCGCCGGAGGCGACGACACCACGGCTGGTGGAGACGACACGACCGCTGGCGGTGATGACACGACCGCCGGAGGCGAAGACACCACGGCTGGTGGAGACGACGCGACCGCTGGCGGTGATGACACGACCGCCGGGGGCGACGACACCACGGCTGGTGGAGACGATACGACCGCAGGCGGCGAAGACACGACCGCTGGCGGTGATGACACCACGGCTGGTGGAGACGATACGACCGCAGGCGGCGAAGACACGACCGCTGGCGGTGATGACACCACGGCTGGCGACGACACCACGACCGCTGGCGATGACGGTGGCTTCGATGAAGGCGATTTCACCGTCACCGGCGGCGATGGCGGCGACTCGGTTACGGGCGGTAGCGGCGACGACACGTTGAGCGGCGGCGACGACGATGACGTGATCGTCGGCGATAGCGATGACGGAGACGCCGTGGCCGCGAGCGGCGACGACGTGCTCGATGGCGGGGCCGGCAACGACGTGATCTTCGGCGGCCTCGGTAACGATTCGATCGATGGCGGCACCGGCAATGACACCGTGGTCGGCGGCGAGGGTGACGATTCCGTACGCGGCGGCGAGGGCGACGACCTGGCGCTCGGCGACGCCGGCAACGACACGCTGCTCGGCGGGGCAGGCAGCGACACGCTGGTCGGCGGCGCGGGCGATGACCGGGTCGAGGGTGGCGAAGGCCGGGATCTTCTGTTCGGCAGCGCGGGCGACGACTATGTCGACGGCGGCGCCGAGGACGACACCGTGCTCGGCGGGTCCGGGAACGACGAGGTGCGTGGCGGCGCCGGGAGCGATCTGCTCTATGGCGGCGACGGCGCCGATACCTTCGCGGGCACGGCCGACGAACTGAACGGCGAGACCATTGCCGATTACGACCAGGATGGCGGCGATGTCATCCAGATCGACGGCGCGCTCGTGGGTCCCGGCGACTTCAGCTTCGAATCTGCCGATGGCAGGACCACGGTCTCCGTCGATACCGACGGCGACGGAAACGCCAACACGACCTTCACCGTACTCGGCGATTACAACACCGTCACCACCACTGAAGAGAACGGCAACACAAAGCTGTTCTTCGGCAACGACACGGTCTCCGGCGGTGACGGCAACGACACGGTCTCCGGTGGCGACGGCAACGACACGGTCTCCGGCGGTGACGGCAACGACACTATCTCCGGCGGCGACGGCAACGACACGGTTTCCGGCGGCGACGGCAACGACACGGTTTCCGGCGGCGACGGCAACGACACGGTCTCCGGCGGCGACGGCAACGACACGGTCGGCGGCGCGACTCCCTATGACGACAGCCTGTCCGGAACCGACGGCGACGACGCCATTACCGGCCTTGCCGGCGACGACACGATCGATGGCGGCGACGGCAACGATCTCGTCGACGGCATGGAAGGCGACGATACCGTTACCGGCGGCGCGGGCGACGATACCGTGCTCGGCGGCGAAGGCGAGGACACGCTCGGCGGCGGTCTCGGCAATGACAGCCTCGACGGAGGAACCGGGAACGACACCCTGACGGCCGGCGAAGGCGACGACACGCTCGACGGCGGTGCCGGGAACGACTGGCTCGAGGGCGGCGCGGGCAATGACAGCCTGGTCGGCGGCGCCGGCGACGATACGCCCGAGGTTGAAACCGTCCGCATCGACTCCTCCAATTTCGGCAGCACGGACAGCGGCTTCCGCATCACGGCGACCAATGCTCTCGGGGACGGCTCCCGCTCCGAGCCGAGTGTGGACAATGTTTCGGTCAGTTCCGGCGGACTTGGCGTCGAGGGCGCGACCGGCGGTCCGTCCGGCCAACTCGGCTACGATGCCGGCCTCGGCTTCTCCGAGGAACTGATCGTCGAGTTCGACGATACGAGCACCGGCGCCACGGTCGAGATCGGGCGCCTGTTCGCCAATGAAGGCAACGGCGGAGAGCAGGGCCACTGGACCGCCTACCGTGACGGGCAAGCCGTCGGCGAGGCTGATTTCCAGGCCGGCAGCGGCGACACGGTTACACTTTCAATCGATGTCGACGGCGGCTTCGACAAGCTGGTCTTCACTGCCACCGACTATGCTGACGGCGCCAATGGCTCCGGCGATAGCAGCGATTATGTCGTCAGAAGCATCGAATTCACCACCGAGGGCACAGCCTCGGGCAGCGACGACACGTTGCTCGGTGGCGACGGCGACGACACGATCGAGGCCGGCGCCGGCGACGACAGCGTCGAGGGCGGTGCGGGCGACGACCAGGTCCAGGGCGGCGATGGCGACGACACGATCAACGGCGGCGCCGGAAGCGACACGCTGAGCGGCGGCGAGGGCCAGAACGTCATCGACGGCGGCGAAGGCGACGATTACATCGCCGACCGGAGTGGCGACGGCACCCTCTCCGGCGGTGACGGGAATGACTCGCTCTTCAGCGCCGACGGCGAGGATCTTCTCGACGGCGGGGCCGGCGACGACTTCATGGTCGGCGGCGACCACAATGACACGCTGATCGGCGGCGAGGGCAACGACACCCTCTTCGAGAACCACTATGACGACGACGACCTGCTCCAGGCCGGCGCCGGCGATGACCGGCTCGATGGCGGCGGCGGCAACGACACGATGGAAGGCGGCACCGGTGCCGACACCTTCGCCGGCCAGATCTGGGAGCTGAACGGCGACACTATTGCCGACTATAACGAAGAGCAGGGCGACAAGGTCCTTGTCTATTCGGACGGCGGCTCCGAGCCGGCGCCGTTCGATGTCAGCGACGTCACTCTGACCGTCGAGAACGGTACGACGACCGTGCATATCGACGGCAACGGCGACAATGATGCGACCTTTACAATGGTCGGCGAGTTCAACTCCGTCTCCTCCGAGATGGACGGCAACAACACCTATCTCACCTTCTCCTCTGCCGTCACGGCGACGCCGGGCGACGACAGTCTGGTCGGGACCGATGGTGACGACACGATCACCGGCCTCGGGGGCGACGACACGATCGACGGCGGCGACGGCAACGACCTCGTCGACGGCATGGACGGCGACGACACGGTCACCGGCGGTGCGGGCGACGACACCGTGCTCGGCGGCGCGGGCGAGGACACGCTCGGCGGCGGCCTCGGCGACGACAGCCTCGACGGCGGGGCGGGCAACGATACGCTGACGGCGGGCGCCGGCGACGACACGCTGGTTGGCGGCGGCGGCAATGACCTGCTCGACGGCGGCGCGGACAACGACGAGCTCGATGGCGGCGATGGCAGCGACACGCTCCAGGGCGCAGGCGGAAACGACGTCATTGGCGGCGCAGCCGGTCACGACAGCCTGGATGGCGGTGCCGGCGACGATTTGATCGATGGTGGTGCGGACGACGATGTCCTCGATGGCGAAGCTGGTGACGACACCCTTCAGGGTGGGACTGGCAATGACGTTCTCGAAGGCGGCGCGGGTGGCGATGAGCTGACCGGCGGAGACGGTGCGGACAGCTTCGTCGGCAACGTCGCGGATCTCGATGGCGACGTGATCACGGATTACGACGCCGACGGGGGCGATCTCGTCATCGCCAACGCCGCGTTCGACGACGACGCGGTGACGCTTGACTACGCCGACGGCCAGACCACGGTCACCGTCGATACCGGCAACGAGCAGGCGACCTTCACGCTGGCCGGCGAGTTCCACTCCGTCACCACGACGACGGAAGACGGCGCAACCTCGATCAGCTTCTCGCCGGACGTCACGGCGACGCCGGGCGACGACAGCCTTGTCGGGACCGACGGCGACGACACAATTTCCGGCCTCGAAGGCGATGACACGATAGATGGCGGAGACGGCAACGATCTCGTCGACGGCATGGACGGAAACGACACCATCACCGGCGGTGCCGGCGACGACACCGTGCTCGGCGGCGCAGGCGAGGACACGCTCGGCGGCGGGCTCGGCGACGACAGCCTCGACGGCGGCACCGGCGACGACATCCTGACCGCGGGCGCCGGCGACGACACGCTTTCCGGCGGCGCGGATAACGATCTTCTCATCGGCGGAGAGGGCAATGACATCCTCGACGGCGGAACCGGCGACGACACGCTGCAAGGCGGCAACGGAATCGACATCGTCGATGGCGGTGACGGCGCAGATAACGTCGAGGCCGGAGACGGTTCCGACATCGTGCGCGCCGGAAATGGCGACGACACCGTCGAGGCCGGTGCCGGCCGCGACAGCGTCGAAGGTGGCGACGGTAACGATCTGATTGACGGTGGCGAGGACCAGGACACCGTGCTGGCCGGCGCGGGCGACGATACCGTGCTCGGCGGCGCGGGCGAGGATGTCCTCTCTGCCGGAGAAGGCAGTGACCTCGTCTACGGCGACGCCGGGGACGACACGATCTATGGCGGCGACGGCGACGACACGCTCAGCGGCGGTGCGAGTGAGGACCTTATCCTTGGCGGCAACGGCAACGATCTGATCGACGGCGGTAGCGAAGATGACACTCTGAACGGCAACCTCGGCGACAACACCGTGCTCGGTGGCGCCGGCAACGACTTTGTCTTCGGCGCGAGCGGCAACGACAGCCTGGACGGCGGCATCGGTAACGACACGGTCGTATCGGGATCCGGCAACGATACCCTGGACGGCGGCGACGGCGACGATGTTCTCGACGGTGGCGAGGGTGAAGATCAGCTCACGGGCGGCGCCGGCGACGACACGCTAGAGGGTGGCGAGGGCAACGACATCCTCGAAGCCGGGAGCGGCGACGATTCCCTCAGCGGCGAAGCGGGTGACGACACGCTGGACGGAGGCGCCGGAAACGACCGTCTGTTCGGCAACGACGGCCACGACAGTCTTAACGGCGCCGGTGGCGACGACACTCTCATCGGCGGTTCCGGCAACGATGTCATTGAAGGCAGTGACGGCGCGGACATTCTGGCGGGCGGCGACGGTGCGGACAGCTTTGTCGGCGATGTCACGGACCTCGATGGCGACCTGATCTCCGATTACGACGCCGACGAGGGCGATCTGGTGATCGCCAACGCCGCGTTCGGCGACGACGCGGTGTCCCTCTCCTACGCCAACGGCCAGACCACGGTCACGATCGACACGGGCGGCGAGCAGGCGACCTTCACGGTCAACGGCGAATACCATTCCGTCATCACAAGCACGGAAGACGGCGCGACCTCGATCAGCTTCTCGCCGGACGTCACGGCGACGCCGGGCGACGACAGCCTGGTCGGAACCGGCGGCGACGACACAATCACCGGTCTTGCCGGAAACGACACCATCGATGGCGGCGACGGCAACGATCTGCTCGACGGCATGGACGGCGACGACACGGTCACCGGCGGCAACGGCGACGATACCGTGCTTGGCGGCGCGGGCAACGATACGCTCGGCGGCGGGCTCGGCGACGACAGCCTCGACGGCGGCACCGGCGACGACATCCTGACCGCGGGCCAGGGCAACGATACGCTCGAGGGCGG
Source organism: Nisaea sp. (assembly GCF_965216895.1). Taxonomy (GTDB): domain Bacteria; phylum Pseudomonadota; class Alphaproteobacteria; order Thalassobaculales; family Thalassobaculaceae; genus Nisaea. The sequence continues at coordinate 3,225,768 of NZ_OZ244205.1, read as the reverse complement.
CGACGGCAACGACCTGGTCGACGGCGGGCTCGGCGACGATACCGTCACCGGCGGCGCGGGCGACGACACCGTGCTCGGCGGCGACGGCAACGACACCCTCGGCGGCGGCGCGGGCGACGACAGCCTCGACGGCCATACCGGCAACGACGTCATGACCGCGGGCGCGGGCGAGGACACGCTCTCCGGCGGCGACGGCAATGACGTCCTCGAGGGCGGCGCGGGCAATGACAGCCTCGACGGCCATACCGGCCATGACGACATGGATGGCGGCGACGGCGACGACACGCTGGTCGCGGGCGACGGCAACGACACCGTCGACGGTGGCGCGGGCAATGACAGCCTCGACGGCCATACCGGTCATGACGACATGGATGGCGGCGACGGCGACGACACGCTGGTCGCGGGCGATGGCGACGACACCCTCGACGGCGGCGCGGGCGACGACAGCCTCGACGGCGGTACCGGCAATGACGCGCTTGCGGGTGGCGATGGCGGGGACAACCTGGTTGGCGGCAACGGCGCCGACAGCCTCGACGGCGGCGCGGGCAGCGACACGCTCGAGGGCGGCGAAGGCACGGACACGCTGATCGGCGGCTCGGACGCGGACGAACTCTCCGGCGGCATCGGCGACGACGTGCTCTCGGGCGGCGATGACAACGATGTGTTCGAAGGCGGTGCGGGCTCGGATACGCTCGCCGGCGGCGGCGGTGCGGACAGCTTCGTCGGCAGCCTGACGGACCTCAATGGCGATAGCATCAGCGACTACGATCCGGAAGAGGGCGACCTGGTCATCGCCAATACCGCGTTTGACGAGGACGCGGTCTCGCTCACCTACGAAAACGGCGAAACCACAGTCCGCATCGACGCCAACAACGACGGCAGCACGGACGCCACCTTCACCCTCAGCGGCGAATTCCATTCGGTCACCGCGACGACGGATGGCGGCAGCACCTCCCTCTCCTTCTCACCGGACGTCACGGCCTCCGAAGGCGATGACAGCCTGACCGGCACGGGCGGTGACGACACGCTCACCGGCCTCGGCGGCGACGACACGATCGACGGTGGCGAGGGCAACGACCTGGTCGATGGCGGCGACGGCGACGACACGGTCACCGGCGGCGCGGGCGACGATACCGTGCTCGGCGGCGCGGGCGAGGACACGCTCGGCGGCGGCACCGGCGACGACAGTCTCGACGGCGGCGCCGGAAACGACACGCTGACCGCGGGCGCAGGCGAGGATTCCCTCGACGGCGGCGACGGCAACGATGTGCTCGAAGGCGGCGACGGAAACGACGCCCTCACCGGCAATGACGGCAACGACGCGCTCTCCGGCGATGCAGGCGACGATCGTCTCGACGGCGGCGCGGGCAATGACACGCTGGTCGGCGGCGCGGGCTCCGATACGCTCGCCGGCGGCGACGGCCGCGACAATCTGAACGGCGGCGAGGGCGGCGACCTCTACCAGTGGAACAACGACTCGGGCAGCGGCATCCGGCATTACCAGACCGGCGACCCGGAAAACCCGACCCTGCTCGGCGACGCGGAGAACTTCACGCCGCAAGACCCGGGCCATGCGCGCTACGACAACTACCATGATGATGGCGCGAGCGGCGTGGACACGCTGACCGGCACCGACGAGAACGACAATATCGCGCTCGATTTCGCCGGTGAGCGGCTGGCCGGCATCGAGGTGATCGACGGCGGCGACGGCGACGACGTACTCGACCTCGCCAGCAACCGCTACGACTACCAGGACGCGACGCTGATCGGCGGCGAGGGCAACGACGTGCTCTGGGGCAACCAGGGCGAGGACTATCTCGACGGCGGCGCCGACAATGACTGGCTCGCCGGCAATTCCGGCAACGACAGGCTCGATGCCGGAGACGGCGACGACCGGCTCGACGGCAACAGCGGCGACGACAGCCTCGAAGGCGGCGCCGGTGCGGACACGCTGAACGGCGGCACCGGCACGGACACGCTGGTCGGCGGCGAAGGCCAGGACCTCTTCCGCGGCACCGCGGCGGAACTCGACGGCGATACGCTGGAGGATTACCAGGGCGGCGAAGTGGTCCGTGTGACCGATGCCGACCTGGATGCCGACGACATCACCCTCACCGTCGCCAACGGCAGGACGACCGTCGAGATCGACGGCGGCGGCGCGGATGCGAGCTTCACCATCGACGGCGAATACCGGGGCGTGATCGCAACCGGAAACGGCGGCAATACCGATCTCGTCTTCACCGAGGAAGTGCAGGGCCGGGTCATCATCGGCACGCCTCATTCCGACGACATCACCGGAACCGAAGGCGACGACACCGTCTCGGCGCTGCAGAATGACGACACGATCCATGGCGGCGAAGGCGACGACATCGTCTACGGCAACCAGGGCAGCGACAGGATCTACGGCGAGGACGGCGACGATACGCTCTCCGGCGAGGAAGGTTACGACCGTCTGTCCGGCGGCGATGGCAACGACCTACTTGATGGCGGGACCGGCGCCGACGTGCTCGATGGCGGCGCAGGCGACGATACGCTCAGCGGCGACACCGGCAGCGACGTACTCGACGGCGGCGACGGCAACGACCGGATCGACGGCGGCCACGGGAACGACCAGATCTCCGGCGGAGACGGCGAAGACACGATCGACGGCGGCCAGAACCACGACCGGATCCTCGGCGGTGACGGCAACGATGCGATCGACGGCGGCGACGGCCACGACCAGGTCGGCGGCGGCGACGGTGACGATACGATCGATGGCGGCGACGGCCACGATGCGCTCAGCGGCGACGCCGGCAGCGACGTACTCGACGGCGGCGACGGCAACGACACGGTCGTCGGCGGAGATGGCAGCGACGCGGTTGCGGGCGGCAGCGGGAAAGACCGGCTGTTCGGCGGCGACGGCGACGACACGATCGATGGCGGCGACGACCGGGATACCCTTTCCGGCGGCGCGGGCAACGATGTGATCGACGGCGGCGACGGAAAAGACAAGGTCTTTGCCGATGATGGCGACGACACCGTTGTGGGTGGCGACGGCAACGATTACGTGATCGCCGGCAAAGGCGACGACAATGTCGACGGCGGCGGAGGTGACGACTATATCCGCGGCAATGACGGCGATGATGCGCTCTCCGGCGGCGACGGCGACGACAGTATCTCAGGCGACGACGGCGACGACACGATCGAGGGTGGCGACGGCAACGACACCCTGACGGGCGGCGACGGCAACGACCTCGTCTCCGGCGGCGACGGCCGTGACAGCCTTGGCGGCGGACGCGGCGACGATACGCTCGACGGCGGTGCGGGCAGCGATATCCTGACCGCGGGAAGCGGTGACGACCTCCTGCGGGGCGGCGAGGGCAATGACTGGATCGAAGGGGAGTCCGGCAGCGACACGCTCGAGGGCGGCGCCGGTGCCGATACCTTCTTCGGCAGCCTGTCGGAACTCGACGGCGATACCCTCACCGACTACAGCGCCGAAGACGGCGACCTTGTCATCGCGCGCGCACGGTTCGACGAGGACGACGTCACCCTTGCGGTCGAGAACGGCAATACCCGGGTCACGATCGATACCGGTCATCATCACGGCTCCGAGGTCAGCTTCATGCTGACCGGCGTCTTCACCGCGGTCGAGGCGAGCCAGCATCACGGCAAGACCACACTGAGCTTCACCGCGGCGGAGCCCGCCGAACTCTCCGCCACCGAGGGCGACGACAGCCTCAGCGGTAGCATGCTCGACGACACCATCGACGGGCTCGGCGGCAACGATACGATCGACGGCGGCGACGGCAACGACCTGCTGTCCGGCGGCGCGGGCGACGACACGGTCACCGGGGCGGCGGGCGACGATACCGTGCTCGGCAACGCGGGCGCCGACACGCTCGGCGGCGGCACCGGAAACGATCTGCTCGACGGAGGAAGCGGGAACGATACGCTGACCGCGGGAGCGGGCGAGGACACCCTCAGCGGCGGCCTCGGCAGCGATCGTCTCGAGGGAGGCGAGGGCAGCGACTCTCTCTATGGCGACGGCGCGACCGCGCCTGCGGGCGAGCCCGAGACCATCCGCATCGACAGTTCCAACTTCGGCGAGACCGGTAGCGGCTTCACTGTCACCGCGACACGGGCACTGGAGAACGGCAGCCAGAGCGAGGCCAGTGTCGACAACATCGTCATCGAGCGCGACGCGCTCGGCGTCGAGGGCACGATGACTCCGGGCGGCATCCCTGACCAGCTCGGCTTCGACCCGGCGCTCGGATTCTCCGAGGAACTGATTGTCGATTTCGACGCCATCGCGAACGGCGCATCGGTCGAGATCCTCAGGCTGTTCTCCACCGAAGGGAATGGCGGCGAGCAGGGCCACTGGGCCGCCTACCGCGACGGCGAACTGGTTGGCGAAGCCGACTTCACTGCCGCGAGCGGCCACGAGACCACCGTCTCGATCAACATCGATGGCGGCTTCGACAGGCTGGTCTTCTCCGCGACCGACTATGCCGGCGGCGACGACGGCAACGCGCATGACAGCAGCGATTACCTGATCAGGAGCATCCAGGTCACCACCGACCCGAGCGCTTCGGCCACGGCCGACGACACCCTGATCGGCGGCGAAGGCGACGATTACGCTGCCGGCCAGCAGGGCAACGATGTGCTCGACGGCGGCGCAGGCAACGACCTTCTCGAGGGCGGCGACGGGGAGGACACCCTGATCGGCGGCGATGCGGATACGACCGAGGAGCTCGGTCCGGAGCTGATCGTCAACGGCGATTTCGAGGACCTCCCGGGCGCCCTGCAACATGGCAACTGGGGCACTTTCACCGCGGTCGACGGCTGGACCGCCGAGGACCTGACCCCGGGCGAAGGCGGCGTGGCGCCGATCGAGATCCAGCGCGGTGTGGTCGGCGGCGCGCCGCAGCAGCCGGAAGACTGGGCCAGCGACAATCATGTCGCCGAACTGGACAGTCATCCGGAAAACAGCGGTACCCACGGTGACACCAATGTCCTGATGGCGCAGACCGTCCAGGTTGCCGACGACGGCGAGTTCCGCTTCAGCTTCGATTTCGCGGCACGGCAGCGCGGCAACCAGATTTCGGAAACCAGCGAGCTGACGGTCTGGGTCGACGGGCAGAAGGTGCTGGAGATCGACGACGCGGCCAAGGAATGGACGCATCAGACGCTGACCGTCAGCCTGACCGCGGGCGCGCATGTCATCGCTTTCAGCGGCGGCGATGCCGACGGCACCTCCGACCAGTACGGCGCGCTGATCGACAATGTCTCGCTGCGCCGGATCATGGATCCGGAGCCGAACGACACGCTCGTCGGCGGCGACGGCGACGACCTGTTGTCCGGCGGCACCGGCGCGGACGTCCTCGAAGGCGGCAGCGGCAGCGACATCTTCCGCGGCACGGCCGCCGAACTCGAAGGCGACCGAATCGAGGATTATTCGGACGGCGACTCGGTCGTCCTGACCGGGATCGAACTGGGCGACGGCGATGTCAGCCTGATGGCGGACGGCGCGAACACGCGCGTCTGGCTCGACACCGACAAAGACGGTGTGCCGGACACCTCCTTCCTGCTCGCCGGCAGCTTCGAGAGCGTCACGGTCTCCGGCAGCGGCGACACCACCCTCACCTTCTCCGCCGAAGCGGTCGAGGAGGAGCCGGAGGACGAGGCGATCACCGGTACCGCGGGCGACGACGTCCTGACGGCGACGGAAGGGGACGACGTGCTCGACGGCCTCGCCGGCAACGACACGATCGACGGGCTCGGCGGCGGCGACGTGATCTATGGCGGCGACGGCGACGACCGCATCAGCGGCGGCGATGGCGCGGACAGCCTCCATGGCGGCGACGGCAGCGACAGCCTCTATGCCGATGGCGACGACGCCGTGATCGACGGCGGCGCCGGCTTCGACCGGGCCTTCATCAATATCCGCGAGGCTCGCAGCGGCGCCGACTTCCAGAATGTCGAGCAGATCGAGCTGACCGCGAATGCCGGCTGGGAATCGGGCCACAAGCTGCTCGCCGCGACCGATCTCGACGGCGACGGCGACGACGACATGCTCTGGCACAATGCCGATACCGGCCGTGTCATGGCCTGGGAGATGGAAGGCTCGGTCAGCGTCGAGCGCAGCTTCCTCGGCAATCTGGACGAGAACTGGACGGTCGAGGCGGTCGAGGACTTCAACGGCGACGGGACCGACGACCTGCTGATCCGCAACAGCGCCAACGACGCTGTCTCGGTCTGGGAGATGGACGGTATCTCGCAGCCGGCCAAGGGCTTCTCGGGCTTCCTCGGCAATGACTGGGAAGTCCTCAGCACCGGCGATTTCGACGGCAACGGCAAGATGGATTTCATCGCCCGCAACACCGCCAACGACGCCGCCTCGGTCTGGCGCATGGACGGCGCGACACCGGTCGAGAAGAGCTTCGCCGGTACGATCGGCGCCGACGAGACGCTGGAAGCCGTGGCCGACTTCAACGGCGACGGCAAGGACGACCTGCTGCTACGCAACGGGTCCGACAATTCCGTCTCGGTCTGGGAGATGAACGGCGGCATGGCGTCCGCGAAGAATTTCGCCGGCGCTCTCGGTGCCGACTGGAAGGTTGAGCATGTCTCCGACATGAACGGCGACGGCACCGACGATCTGTTCCTGCGCAACGGTACGGACGGCAGCGTCTCGGTCTGGGAAATGAATGGCGGCGTCGCCTCCAACAAGGGTTTCGTCGGCTCGCTGTCCTCCGACTGGTCGATCGAGGGCTTCGCCGACTTCAACGGCGACGGCAAGGACGACATGCTGGCGCGCAACGGGTCCAGCAACGCCGTGACGGTCTGGGAGATGGACGGCGCCACCCTTCTGAATGCCGGATATGCGGGCGACCTGTCCGCCGACTGGACGGTGCGCGGCCTCGCCGACTTCAACGGTGACGGCAAGGCCGACATCCTGGCCGAGAACTCCTCGAGCGGCGCGGTCTCGGTCTGGGAGATGGACGGGTCCGAGGCCATCTCGAAGAATTATGTGAAGAGCCTCGGAGCGGGTGAGTCGATCACCGCCATCACCGACGTCAACGGCGACGGCCAGGCGGACATTCAGGTGACCTCGACGGCGACGAACGGCGTTGCCTTCTGGGAGATGGATGACGGCGAACTCAAGCGCGGCGTCTATGGCGGCCACTACTACGTCGACACACAGTTCCTCTGATTGTCGGAACAGGCGGGATTCTGCGATCCCGCCCTGCCTCCTGAACGCCTATCCCGCGAGATGCATGGACGGATCGCGGACCGCGTCGAAACTCGGACGCGCCGATACGTCTGCGTAATAGCGCACGACGTTCGGCGTCAGCGCCTCCGTGCCGCGCAGCAGGACCCAGCGATGCACCCGGATCGTCATCGGAATATCGCCGTAGCTCCAGGCGTCGTCCGCGATATGCCTGGTCCGTCCGAGCTGTGCCTCGACGATAAGCCAGGCCTTTTCCAGCCGCTCCAGCGATTGCCGGGCGATTTCGGGGTCGCGCTCGCCTTCCGGCAGGCGAATCGTGTGTTTCACCAGATTGTGCATCGGCGGAATCAGCTCGTTGTTCTCCCACATGACCCAACGCGCCGCCGACGCGAATCGGCGGATGTCGTTGCCGTAGAATCCGGCGGGATCGTAGGTCATGGCGAGATACTGCAGGATCGCGTTCGATTCCCAGAGCGTGAAACCGCCATCCCGGATCGTCGGCACGGTTCCGTTCGGGTTCATCGCGCGGTATTCCGGCGTATCGACGACACCGAAGGCCACGTTTCCCTTGGCGACATGCCCGGCGGCGCCCATGGTCGCGCTTGCCAGCGTCAGGTTGTAGGGAAGACCCAGTTCCGCCAGAGCAAGCAGGACTTTCTGCGTCCGCGCCGAGGTCGGCCTGCCCCAGAGTTCGATCGTCATTCGTATTTCGCCATGCTTGTGCCCTACCTCACGTGCCGCCCAGTCCGGCCTGAAGTGCTTTCCTTCCCGGATATTCGCGCTATCCGGCCGGTTTGCCAGCGTCCATTGCTCCAACGTTGCAAAGGTTTCCACCCAGCGGAACGGTCGGTGGGAAGACCGGAAATTAATTCCTGGTTTACCGCCTCAACAGGTTCAACTTCGTCAAAAAGCTAACTAAATTTTAGGGGTTACGGTCTATCAAGTCCCGTAGGCGCACCATCGAATAGGATGGAATTAAATAAACTTTTATTGAAATTATCTACATGTTGCGTCTATATGGTGGATTGTATGGTCGGTCCCGATTCCGGCTGGAGAACCCGGTCGGCCCAAGAGCCACGCTTTGGAGCGAAGAATGGCAAGAAGGTGGAACAGAGGTGATGACGACGACGATCGCGAAGACGACGATCGCGAAGACGAGGATCGCGAAGACGAGGACGACCGGGACGATGATGATCGCGATGACGATGACGATGATGACCGTGACGGCGATGAGTCCGAGGCTCGCGGCGGCATCATGACAGGCACCGACGGCCGGGACACCATCACCGGGTCCGACGAAGACGACACCATCTCCGGTCTGGGCGATCGCGACACCCTCTACGGGCGCGATGGCAACGACCAGCTCTTCGGCAACGACGGCAATGACTACATCGACGGCGGCGACGGCGACGACCTGATTCATGGCGGCGACGGCAAGGACACGCTGTCCGGCGGCGACGGCAATGACACCATCTACGGTGACGACGGCAAGGACAGGATCTCCGGCGGCGATGGCGACGACTACGTCTACGGAAGCGACGACAAGAACAGCCTGTTCGGCAACAATGGCGACGACTTTCTCTATGGTGGCGACGGCAACGAAACCCTGTCGGGCGGCGCCGGCAACGACACGCTGATCGGCAACGGCGGCGACGATTACCTGCGCGACAACAGCGGTTCCAATCTCTTCTCCGGCGGCGCGGGAGAGGATTCCATCACCGGCGGCCAGGATGCAGACACCATCTATGGCGGCGACGACAACGACCGGATCGCGGGCGGCGCGGGCAACGACCTGATCGACGCGGGCGCGGGTGACGATACCGTCTCCGGCGACTACCAGAACGACACGCTTCTCGGCGGTGCCGGCAATGACCTGATCCGCGGCCGCGGCGGTAACGACAGCCTCGACGGCGGGGCCGGCGACGATACCGTTTCCGGTGATTCCGGCAATGACCAGATTTACGGCGGCGAAGGCGACGACCGGATCTACGGGCGCGGCGGCAACGACACCGTCCATGCCGGCGGCGGCAATGATCTGGTCTCCGGCGACTACGGCAGTGACCACATCGACGCCGGCGACGGCGACGACACCGTTCGCGGGCGCGGCGGCAACGACACCATCCTTGCCGGCGGCGGCAACGATCTGGTCTCCGGCGACTCCGGCAACGACAGCATCGATGGCGGTGCGGGCGACGACACGATTTCGGGCCGCGGCGGGAACGACACGATCGACGGCGGTGCGGGCAACGATCATGTGCGCGGCGATTACGGCAGCGAATCCCTTGTCGGCGGCACCGGGGACGACACGATCTCCGGCGGCGGCGGCAACGACGCCATTTCCGGCGGAGAGGGCGACGACAGTCTCAGCGCGAGCTATGGCAAGGACACGATTCTCGGCGGCGACGGAGCCGACAGCATCGACGGCGGCTCGGGCAACGACGTGCTCTCGGGCGGGGCCGGAGACGACACCATCGTTGCGGGCGAGGGCCGTGACACGATCGACGGCGGCGCGGGCAACGACCTGATCGCAGGCCGTGCCACCCATTTCCAGGGCGATCACCTGCAGGGCCTGGACAGTGGCGATACCCTGCTGCTGACCGACCTTGCCCTCGATGCCGACGACGTCTCGCTGCAGACCTATTCCGGCACCACCTATGTCGTCATCGACAAGAATGGCAACGGCTGGCCGGATTACTATTTCTCCGTCGACGGCAATTTCCAGTCCATCAACGTCACGGCAGACGAAAACGGCACCAGCCTCACCTTCGTCACCGGACCGGTCACCGGGACCGGCGGCGACGACAGCATCGACGGCACCAGCGATGCGGACACCATTTCCGCTCTTGCCGGAAACGACACCGTTTCCGCGGGCGCCGGCGAGGATATCGTCGAGGGCGGGGCCGGCAACGACCAGCTCGACGGCGGAGCGGACAGCGACACGCTCTCCGGCGGCGCAGATGCCGATGTCCTGGACGGCGGTGCCGGGAACGATCTCCTCGACGGTGGTGAGGGCAGTGATGTCCTTTATGGCACCGACGGTACGGATACGCTCTCGGGCGGTGCCGGCGACGATGCGCTCTACGCCGGCGACAGCGGTGTCGTGGATGGCGGTGCCGGCGACGACACGCTTTATGTCGACACCCGCTCTGACCTCGACGGCCTCTCCGTCAGCAATGTCGAAGACATCGTCATCGCCGACGAGCAGGCGAGCGAGGGCGACGATGCCATCTCCGGCTTCGCGGACTCCGACACCCTCAGCGGCCTCGGCGGTAACGACACGCTCGACGGCCTGGCGGGCGACGACGTGCTCGACGGCGGCGCGGGCAATGACGAGATCACCGGCGGCGCCGGCAATGACGCGCTCTATGGCGGTGAAGGTTCCGACACCCTCGAAGGTGGCGCCGGCACAGACACGCTCTCGGGCGGCGCGGACGCCGACGTCCTGGACGGCGGTGCCGGCAATGACGCGCTTTATGGCGGCGACGGCGACGACGTTCTCTACGGCGCCGACGGTACGGATACACTCTCGGGCGGTGCGGGCAATGACGCGCTCCATGCCGGCGACTCTGGCGTTGTCGACGGCGGTGCCGGCGACGACACGCTTTATGTCGACACCCGCAGCGACCTCGACGGCCTCTCCGTCAGCAATGTCGAAGACATCGTCATCGCCGACGAGCAGGCAACCGAAGGCGACGATGCCATCTCCGGCTTCGCGGATGCGGACACGCTCAGCGGCCTCGGCGGCAACGACACGCTCGACGGCCTGGCGGGCGACGACGTGCTCGACGGCGGCGCGGGCAATGACGAGATCACCGGCGGTGCCGGCAATGACGCGCTCTATGGCGGTGAAGGTTCCGACACCCTCGAAGGTGGCGCCGGCACAGACACGCTCTCGGGCGGCGCGGACGCCGACGTCCTGGACGGCGGTGCCGGCAATGACGCGCTTTATGGCGGCGACGGCGACGACGTTCTCTACGGCGCCGACGGTACGGATACACTCTCGGGCGGTGCGGGCAATGACGCGCTCCATGCCGGCGACAGCGGTGTCGTGGATGGCGGCGACGGCGACGACACGCTTTATGTCGACACCCGCAGCGACCTCGACGGGCTCAGTGTCTCGAACGTCGAAGATATCGTCATCGCCGACGAACAGGCGAGTGAAGGCGACGAGGCGATCTCCGGCTTTGCCGATGCAGATACCCTCTCCGGCCTTGGCGGCAACGACACGCTCGACGGCCTCGCGGGCGACGACGTCCTCGACGGCGGCGCGGGCAACGACGAGATCACCGGCGGTGCCGGCAACGATGCGCTGACCGGTGGAACCGGCGAAGACACTCTCTCGGGCGGTGACGGCGCGGACGCCCTCCATGGCGGCGCGGATGCCGACATCCTGGACGGCGGTGCCGGGAACGATCTCCTCGACGGTGGTGAGGGCAGTGATGTCCTTTATGGCACGGACGGTACGGATACGCTTTCCGGCGGCGCCGGCGACGATGCGCTCCATGCCGGCGACTCTGGCGTTGTCGACGGCGGCGACGGCGACGACACGCTTTATGTCGACACCCGCTCCGACCTCGACGGCCTCAGTGTCTCGAACGTCGAAGACATCGTCATCGCCGACGAGCAGGCGAGCGAAGGCGACGACGCGATCAGCGGCTTCGCGGATGCGGACACCCTCTCCGGCCTCGGCGGTAACGACACGCTCGACGGCCTGGCGGGCGACGACGTGCTCGACGGCGGCGCGGGCAACGACGAGATCACCGGCGGTGCCGGCAACGATGCGCTGACCGGTGGAACCGGTACGGATACCCTGAGCGGTGGAACTGGCGACGATTCGCTTGATGGCGGCGCGGATGCCGATGTCCTGGACGGCGGTGCCGGGAACGATCTCCTCGACGGTGGTGAAGGCAGCGATGTCCTTTATGGCACCGACGGTACGGATACGCTCTCGGGCGGTGCGGGCAATGACGCGCTCCATGCCGGCGACAGCGGTGTCGTGGATGGCGGCGACGGCGACGACACGCTTTATGTCGACACCCGCAGCGACCTCGACGGGCTCAGTGTCTCGAACGTCGAAGATATCGTCATCGCCGACGAACAGGCGAGTGAAGGCGACGACGCCATCAGCGGCTTTGCCGATGCAGATACCCTCTCCGGCCTCGGCGGCAACGACACGCTTGACGGCCTCGCGGGCGACGACGTCCTCGACGGCGGCGCGGGCAACGACGAGATCACCGGCGGTGCCGGCAACGATGCGCTGACCGGTGGAACCGGCGAAGACACTCTCTCGGGCGGTGACGGCGCGGACGCCCTCCATGGCGGCGCGGATGCCGACATCCTGGACGGCGGTGCCGGGAACGATCTCCTCGACGGTGGTGAGGGCAGTGATGTCCTTTATGGCACGGACGGTACGGATACGCTCTCGGGCGGTGCGGGCAATGACGCGCTCCATGCCGGCGACAGCGGTGTCGTGGATGGCGGCGACGGCGACGACACGCTTTATGTCGACACCCGCTCCGACCTCGACGGCCTCTCCGTCAGCAATGTCGAAGACATCGTCATCGCCGACGAACAGGCGAGCGAGGGCGACGATGCGATCAGCGGCTTTGCCGATGCGGACACGCTCTCCGGCCTTGGCGGTAACGACACGCTCGACGGCCTGGCGGGCGACGACGTGCTCGACGGCGGCGCGGGCAACGACGAGATCACCGGCGGTGCCGGCAACGATGCGCTGACCGGTGGAACCGGTACGGATACCCTGAGCGGTGGAACTGGCGACGATTCGCTTGATGGCGGCGCGGATGCCGATGTCCTGGACGGCGGTGCCGGGAACGATCTCCTCGACGGTGGTGAAGGCAGCGATGTCCTTTATGGCACCGACGGTACGGATACGCTCTCGGGCGGTGCGGGCAATGACGCGCTCCATGCCGGCGACAGCGGTGTCGTGGATGGCGGCGACGGCGACGACACGCTTTATGTCGACACCCGCAGCGACCTCGACGGGCTCAGTGTCTCGAACGTCGAAGATATCGTCATCGCCGACGAACAGGCGAGTGAAGGCGACGAGGCGATCTCCGGCTTTGCCGATGCAGATACCCTCTCCGGCCTTGGCGGCAACGACACGCTCGACGGCCTCGCGGGCGACGACGTCCTCGACGGCGGCGCGGGCAACGACGAGATCACCGGCGGTGCCGGCAACGATGCGCTGACCGGTGGAACCGGCGAAGACACTCTCTCGGGCGGTGACGGCGCGGACGCCCTCCATGGCGGCGCGGATGCCGACATCCTGGACGGCGGTGCCGGGAACGATCTCCTCGACGGTGGTGAGGGCAGTGATGTCCTTTATGGCACGGACGGTACGGATACGCTTTCCGGCGGCGCCGGCGACGATGCGCTCCATGCCGGCGACTCTGGCGTTGTCGACGGCGGCGACGGCGACGACACGCTTTATGTCGACACCCGCTCCGACCTCGACGGCCTCAGTGTCTCGAACGTCGAAGACATCGTCATCGCCGACGAGCAGGCGAGCGAAGGCGACGACGCGATCAGCGGCTTCGCGGATGCGGACACCCTCTCCGGCCTCGGCGGTAACGACACGCTCGACGGCCTGGCGGGCGACGACGTGCTCGACGGCGGCGCGGGCAACGACGAGATCACCGGCGGTGCCGGCAACGATGCGCTGACCGGTGGAACCGGTACGGATACCCTGAGCGGTGGAACTGGCGACGATTCGCTTGATGGCGGCGCGGATGCCGATGTCCTGGACGGCGGTGCCGGGAACGATCTCCTCGACGGTGGTGAAGGCAGCGATGTCCTTTATGGCACCGACGGTACGGATACGCTCTCGGGCGGTGCGGGCAATGACGCGCTCCATGCCGGCGACAGCGGTGTCGTGGATGGCGGCGACGGCGACGACACGCTTTATGTCGACACCCGCAGCGACCTCGACGGGCTCAGTGTCTCGAACGTCGAAGATATCGTCATCGCCGACGAACAGGCGAGTGAAGGCGACGACGCCATCAGCGGCTTTGCCGATGCAGATACCCTCTCCGGCCTCGGCGGCAACGACACGCTTGACGGCCTCGCGGGCGACGACGTCCTCGACGGCGGCGCGGGCAACGACGAGATCACCGGCGGTGCCGGCAACGATGCGCTGACCGGTGGAACCGGCGAAGACACTCTCTCGGGCGGTGACGGCGCGGACGCCCTCCATGGCGGCGCGGATGCCGACATCCTGGACGGCGGTGCCGGGAACGATCTCCTCGACGGTGGTGAGGGCAGTGATGTCCTTTATGGCACGGACGGTACGGATACGCTTTCCGGCGGCGCCGGCGACGATGCGCTCCATGCCGGCGACTCTGGCGTTGTCGACGGCGGCGACGGCGACGACACGCTTTATGTCGACACCCGCTCCGACCTCGACGGCCTCAGTGTCTCGAACGTCGAAGACATCGTCATCGCCGACGAGCAGGCGAGCGAAGGCGACGACGCGATCAGCGGCTTCGCGGATGCGGACACCCTCTCCGGCCTCGGCGGTAACGACACGCTCGACGGCCTGGCGGGCGACGACGTGCTCGACGGCGGCGCGGGCAACGACGAGATCACCGGCGGTGCCGGCAACGATGCGCTGACCGGTGGAACCGGTACGGATACCCTGAGCGGTGGAACTGGCGACGATTCGCTTGATGGCGGCGCGGATGCCGATGTCCTGGACGGCGGTGCCGGGAACGATCTCCTCGACGGTGGTGAAGGCAGCGATGTCCTTTATGGCACCGACGGTACGGATACGCTCTCGGGCGGTGCGGGCAATGACGCGCTCCATGCCGGCGACAGCGGTGTCGTGGATGGCGGCGACGGCGACGACACGCTTTATGTCGACACCCGCAGCGACCTCGACGGGCTCAGTGTCTCGAACGTCGAAGATATCGTCATCGCCGACGAACAGGCGAGTGAAGGCGACGACGCGATCTCCGGCTTTGCCGATGCAGATACCCTCTCCGGCCTCGGCGGCAACGACACGCTTGACGGCCTCGCGGGCGACGACGTCCTCGACGGCGGCGCGGGCAATGACGAGATCACCGGCGGTGCCGGCAACGATGCGCTGACCGGTGGAACCGGCGAAGACACTCTCTCGGGCGGTGACGGCGCGGACGCCCTCCATGGCGGCGCGGATGCCGACATCCTGGACGGCGGTGCCGGGAACGATCTCCTCGACGGTGGTGAGGGCAGTGATGTCCTTTATGGCACGGACGGTACGGATACGCTTTCCGGCGGCGCCGGCGACGATGCGCTCCATGCCGGCGACAGCGGTGTCGTGGATGGCGGCGACGGCGACGACACGCTTTATGTCGACACCCGCTCCGACCTCGACGGCCTCTCCGTCAGCAATGTCGAAGACATCGTCATCGCGGACGAGCAGGCGAGCGAGGGCGACGACGCGATCAGCGGCTTCGCCGATGCGGACACCCTCTCCGGCCTCGGCGGAGACGACACGCTCGACGGCCTGGCGGGCGACGATGTCCTGGATGGCGGCGCGGGCAATGACGAGATCACCGGCGGCGCCGGCAATGACGCGCTCTATGGCGGCGACGGTTCCGATACGCTCCATGGCACCGACGGTACGGACACGCTGAGCGGCGGCGCGGGCGACGATGCGCTCTATGCCGGCGACTCTGGCGTTGTCGACGGCGGTGCCGGCGACGACACGCTTTATGTCGACACCCGCAGCGACCTCGACGGCCTCTCCGTCAGCAATGTCGAAGACATCGTCATCGCGGACGAGCAGGCGAGCGAGGGCGACGACGCGATCTCCGGCTTCGCGGATGCGGACACCCTCTCCGGCCTCGGCGGTAACGACACGCTCGACGGCCTCGCCGGCGACGACGTGCTCGACGGCGGCGCGGGCAACGACGAGATCACCGGCGGTGCCGGCAACGACGCGCTGACCGGTGGAACCGGTACGGATACCCTGAGCGGTGGAACTGGCGACGATTCGCTTGATGGCGGCGCGGATGCCGATGTCCTGGACGGCGGTGCCGGGAACGATCTCCTCGACGGTGGTGAGGGCAGCGACGTCCTTTATGGCACCGACGGCAGCGACACGCTTTCCGGCGGTGCGGGCAATGACGCGCTCCATGCCGGCGACAGCGGTGTCGTGGATGGCGGCACCGGCGACGATACCCTTTATGTCGACACCCGCTCCGATCTCGACGGTCTCTCCGTCTCCAATGTCGAAGACATCGTCATCGCCGACGAGCAGGCGAGTGAAGGCGACGACGCCATCAGCGGCTTCGCCGATGCAGATACCCTCTCCGGCCTTGGCGGCGGAGACACGCTCGACGGCCTGGCCGGCGACGACGTCCTCGACGGCGGTGCGGGCAACGACCAGATCAGCGGCGGCGAGGGCAACGATGCGCTCTATGGCGGATCCGGCGAAGACACGCTGTCCGGTGGAACTGGTGCGGACACGCTCTCGGGCGGTTCAGATGCCGATGTCCTGGACGGTGGTGCCGGCAACGACCTCCTCGACGGTGGCGAAGGGTCCGACACGATCTACGCGACCGACGGAGCCGACACGCTTTCCGGCGGCGCGGGCAATGACGCGCTCTATGCCGGCGACTCCGGTGTCGTGGATGGCGGTGCCGGCAACGATACACTTTATGTCGACACCCGCTCCGACCTCGACGGCCTCTCCGTCAGCAATGTCGAAGACATCGTCATCGCCGACGAACAGGCAAGCGAAGGCGACGACGCGATCTCCGGCTTCGCCAATGCAGATAACCTCTCCGGCCTTGGCGGCGACGACACACTCGACGGTCTCGCGGGCGACGATGTCCTGGATGGCGGCGCCGGCAATGACGCGCTCTCGGGCGGTGCCGGTAATGACGCACTCACCGGTGGAACCGGCGACGACACGCTGAGCGGCGGCGCCGACAGCGATACTCTCGACGGTGGCGACGATGCCGATGTCCTGTACGGCGGTGCGGGCAACGATACGCTTTCCGGCGGCGCGGATGCCGACGTCCTAGACGGCGGCGACGGCGATGATGTGCTCGACGGCGGTGCCGGCGACGACGTTCTCTCGGCGGGTGCCGGCAACGACACCCTCTCCGGCGGCGACGGCGACGACGTGTTCTATGCCGGGGCCGAAGGCGGTGCGATCTTCGGTGGTGCCGGCAACGACACGCTCTATGTCGAGACCCGCGAAGATCTGGCGAAGTGGAGCTATGGCGACGTCGAGCAGGTGGTCGTCGCGGAGGACGTGGCGACCGAGGGAGATGACAGTCTCGACGGCTACGAGGATTCGGACACGATCTACGCACTCGGCGGAGACGATACCGTCAGCGGCCTCGGCGGGGACGACACGCTCTACGGCGCAGCCGGGAACGACCTACTGGACGGCGGAGCCGGCAATGACGCGCTCTATGGCGGCGAGGATGCAGACCAGCTCTATGGCGGTGCCGGAAGCGACGCCCTGAGTGGCGGGACCGGGAACGACACGCTCTCCGGCGAGGATGGAACGGATACCCTGTCCGGCGGCGCCGGGAGCGACCTGCTCGACGGCGGTGCGGGCGACGATCAGATCATCGGCGGAGATGGTTCCGACACGGTTTCCGGCGGCGACGGCGCGGACCGGGTGATGGGCGAAGGCAATGACGACCTGGTCTATGGCGGCGCGGGCAACGACTTCCTCAGCGGTGGCGGCGGCAACGATACGATCTACGGCGAGGCCGGCGACGACACGCTCGGGGGCGGTGACGGCGCGGATTCCGCGGAGGGCGGTTCGGGCAACGACACCGTCTATTCCGGCAGCGGCGACGATACCGCGGTCGGCGGCGACGGCGACGATTCCCTTGAGGGCGGTTCCGGCAACGACCTGCTCGACGGCGGCGACGGCGCGGATGCGCTCCGCGGCGGTTCTGGCGACGACACGGTCGACGGCGGTGCCGGGAACGACGATATCCAGGCCGGCGAAGGTGACGACCTGATCCGGGGCGGCGCCGGGAACGACGACATCCTCGGCAACGAAGGAAACGACACCCTCTCGGGCGGCGAGGGCGCGGACGATCTCAATGGCGGCGGCGGCAACGATCTCCTCTACGGGGAGGAGGGCGACGACACCCTGTTCGCCTATGTCGGGGACGATTCCCTCCATGGCGGGGCCGGCAACGACACCCTGGTCGCCGGGACGGGCAACGATCAGCTGAATGGCGGCACCGGAAACGACCTCCTCCTGGGTGAGGAGGGCGAGGACAGCGCGACCGGCGGCGACGGCAGCGATACCATCTATGGCGGCGCGGGCAATGATCTGCTGTCCGGCGGAGACGGAAACGACCGTCTCTCCGGCCAGGACGGCGCGGACACGCTCTCCGGCGGCGCGGGTAACGATCTGCTTGAGGGCGGTGCGGGCAACGACCTGCTCTATGGCGGCGAAGGCGACGATTACCTTTCCGCGAAGGACGGCGCGGACACGGTCTATGCCGGCGCCGGCGACGACGCGATCTATGGCGGCGACAGCGCTGTCATCGACGGCGGCGACGGCAACGACACGCTCTATGTCGACACCCGCTCCGATCTCGACGGGCTCACGGTCAGCAATGTCGAGGACACCGTGATTGCGGACGAGGTGCCGACCCGCGGCGACGACGCGATCAGCGGCTTTGACCGCAACGACACGCTTACGGGTTATGAAGGCAACGACACGCTCGATGGCCTCGCGGGCGACGATGTGCTCGACGGTGCCTACGGCAACGACGAGATCACCGGCGGTGCCGGGAACGACGCACTGAGCGGCGGCAATGGCGACGACACGCTCTACGGCGGCGCCGACGACGATACCCTGTCCGGCGGCGCGGACGCGGACCTGCTCGTTGGCGGCAACGGCGACGACCTGCTCGACGGCGGTGCCGGCAACGACACGCTTTCGGGCGGCGCCGGCAGCGATACCCTCTCTGGCGGCGACGGCGACGACGTGTTCTATGCCGGCGACAGCACGGTCATCGACGGCGGCGCCGGCAACGACACGCTCTATGTCGACACGCGCAGCGACCTGGACGGTCTCTCCGTCAGCAATGTCGAAGACATCGTCATCGCCGACGAGCAGGCGACCGAAGGCGACGATGCGATCTCCGGCTTTGCCGATGCGGATACCCTTTCCGGCCTCGCAGGCGACGATACGATCGACGGTCTCGCGGGCGACGACGTGCTCGACGGCGGTGCGGGTAATGACCAGATCACCGGCGGAGACGGCAATGATGCCCTGACCGGCGACCTTGGTGACGACACCCTTTCGGGTGGCGTAGGCAATGACACGCTGTCCGCCGGCGCGGGCAACGACGTGCTCGAAGGCGGCAACGGCGACGACACGCTGGACGGCGGCTCCGGGGACGACACCCTATCGGGCGGCGCAGGCAACGACGCGCTCTCCGGCGGAGCCGACAATGACGCGCTGGAAGGTGGCGAGGGGAACGATATCCTCGACGGCGGCGCCGGGAACGACACGCTCTATGGCACCGACGGCACGGACACGCTCTCCGGCGGCGCCGGCGACGACGCCATCTACGCCGGCGACAGCGGCGTGGTCGACGGCGGCGCCGGCAACGACACGCTCTATGTCGACACCCGCTCCGACCTCGACGGCCTCACCGTCTCGAATGTCGAGGACATCGTCATCGCCGACGAGCAGGCGACCGGCGGCGACAATGCGATCTCCGGCTTCGACGGCGCGGATACGCTTTCCGGCCTCGCGGGCGACGACACGCTCGACGGGCTAGGCGGCGACGACACGCTCGACGGCGGCGATGGGAACGACGAAATCACCGGCGGGGACGGCAACGACTCCCTGACCGGCGGGACCGGCGAAGACACCCTCTCCGGCGGCGCCGACGGCGACAGCCTCTCGGGCGGGTCCGGCAACGACCTGCTCGATGGCGGCCTCGACGGCGATACGCTGAGCGGAGAGGAGGGCGACGACACGCTGAGCGGCGGTGACGGCGACGACCTGCTCGACGGCGGCGAAGGCAACGACGTGCTCGAGGGCGGCGACGGCGACGACACCGTGCTCAGCGACAACGGCGACAACACGATCTATGGCGGCGCCGGGAACGACGAAGTGGGCGCGGGGCATGGCGACGACCTGCTGGATGGCGGCGCGGGCGACGATTCGATCACCGCAAACGGCGGCACCGATACGATCAGCGGCGGCGACGGCGCCGACACGGTCCTTGCCGGGGACGGTGCCGATTCTGTCGATGGCGGTGCCGGAAACGACAATCTCGACGGCGGTGACGGCGCGGATACGCTCAGCGGCGGCGCGGACGACGACCTGGTGAATGGCGGCGCGGACAACGACGTGATTGACGGCGGCGCCGGGAACGATGTGCTCGACGGCGGCGACGGCGACGACACGATCGACGGCAGCGACGGGGACGACAACCTGTCCGGCGGTTCCGGCAACGATACGCTGTCCGGCGGCGCCGGCAACGACATGCTCTCGGCCGGCGCGGGCGCGGACATGCTCGATGGCGGGACCGGAAACGACACCCTCACGGGCGAAACCGACGCGGAGACCCTTTCGGGTGGCGACGGAGACGACGTTCTGTCCGGCGGCGGCGGCAACGACGTGCTCGACGGCGGCGCGGGCAATGACGAGATCACAGCCGGCAGCGATGTCGACACCGTGCTCGGCGGCGGCGGCAACGACACCATCGTCAATCTGGGCGGCGCCGACAATGTCAGCGGCGGCGACGGCGACGACCTGATCACCGGCAGCTCGACCGCCGAGACGCTCGACGGCGGCGCGGGCGACGACACGATCTCCGGCGGCGGCGGCACCGACAGCATCGCCGGTGGCGAGGGCAACGACCGGATCACCGGCGGCGACAATGCCGAGACGCTCGACGGCGGCGCCGGCGACGACCTGATCAGCGGCGGTGCCGGCAATGACCGGATCCAGGGAGGTTCGGGGGCGGACACCCTTGTCGGCGGCGACGGCGCGGACAGCTTCGTCGGTTCGCTCAGCGAGCTCGACGGAGACTCGATCGGCGATTTCGATCCCGACAGCGGCGACCTCGTGATCGCCGATGCAAGCTTCGACAGCGACGCCGTCTCCCTCAGCGTCGCCGGCGGCAAGACCACGGTGACCATCGACGCCAATGGCGATGGCAACGCGGACGCGACCTTCATTCTGGACGGCACCTTCCATTCGGTGGCCGCGACGGCGTCCGGCAGCAGCACCGCTCTCGCCTTTTCCGCAGAGGTTACGGCAACCGAAGGCGCGGACACGCTCTCCGGCACCGCGGAGGCCGACACCATCACCGGTCTCGCGGGCGACGACCTGCTCCAGGGCGCGGGAGGCAACGATCTGCTCGACGGCGGTTCCGGCAACGATACGCTGCAGGGCGGTGCCGGGGCCGATGCCCTGTCCGGCGGCGGCGGCGCGGATCTCCTCTCCGGCGGCGCGGGCGCCGACGCCCTGACCGGCGGGGCCGGAAACGATACTTTCGCGGGCAGCGCGGCCGAGGTTTCCGGCGACACGATCAGCGACCTCAGCGACGGCGATGCGGTGTTGATCCGGGGTGCCGAGTTCAGTTCCGACAATGTCACGCTGACGGTTTCGAACGGTGTCACCACGGTCGCGATCGACGCCGATGGCGACGGCCAGGCGGATGCGAGCTTCACCATCGAGGGCGAGTTCCGCTCCGTGGCGGCGGCGGCGACCGACGGCGACACGACCCTGTCCTTCTCCACCGAGCCGGATCTTTCCGACAAGCTGATCTGGTCGGTGCACAGCACGGGCGATTTCAACGGCGACGGCAAGCAGGATATGCTGCTGACCTCGAACCAGGGCGGTGTTTCGGTCTGGACCCTCGACGGCGCGACGCCTCTCGAGAAGGCCGCGACCGGGTCGCTCACCAGCGGCGACTTCTCGATCCAGACCGTGGCAGATTTCGACGGCGACGGCGACGACGACGTCCTGCTGAAGAGCAGCGACGGCGCGGTCTCGGTCTGGGAAATGGACGGCGCCACGGCAACGGAGAAAGCCTATTCCGGCCGGATCCAGAGTGGCTGGGAGATTACCGGAACCGCCGATTTCGACGGTGACGGCGGCCATGACATCCTGCTGCGTCACCAGGACGGCGCGGTCTCGGTCTGGCAGATGGACGGCGGCACCACGGAGAACCGGTCATATGCCGGCCAGCTCAGTTCCGACTGGACGGTCGAGCAGATCGCCGATTTCGGCGGCGACGGCAAGTCAGACCTCCTGGTCCGCAACAGCAATGACGGCACCGTCTCGGTCTGGGAAATGGACGGCGGCACCGCTTCCAACAAGTCCTACGCCGGCAAGCTCGGCGCCGGCTGGGAAATCGAAACCACGGCCGACTTCAACGGCGACGGCAAACAGGACATCCTGGCGGTCGGCAGCGACGGCGCGGTCTCGGTCTGGGAGATGGATGGCGGCACCGCCTCCGGCAAATCCTACGCCGGCAAACTCGGCGCCGGCTGGGAGATCACGTCGGTGAAGGACTTCACCGGCGACGGCAAGGCCGATATCCTGACACAGAATGCCGACGGCGCGGTCTCGGTCTGGGAGATGGACGGCGGCACCGCCTCCGCCAAGACCTATGTCGGCAAGCTCGGCGCCGGCTGGGAGATCGAGCAGATCGCCGACTTCAACGGCGACGGCTCGAACGACCTCCTGACCGCCAACAGCGACGGCGTGGTCTCGCTCTGGGAAATGGATGCCGGCGGGACCTCGGAGAAGGCCTATGTCGGTCAGCTGCAGGAAGGCTGGGAGCTCGGCAAGATCGCCGACTTCAACGGCGACGGCACCGCCGATATTCAGCTCCAGAACACCGAGACCGGCCAGGTCTCGATCTGGGAGATGGACGGCGCCGACGTGGTCGTCGCCGGGCTCACCGGCAATCTCTGGGCTGATCTGGTCTGATCGCCCGACCGCTATCAGGGTGCGACATAGACGCTGAGCAGGGCCACGCTGCCGCTCAACAACACCACCGTGGCGACCAGCCGGGCCGCGTCCCGGATTGACAGAACGCGGCTCCGGCGCAGCAGGATCGCCTGCCCGCCCAGCATGACATAGGAGGCGACGATCACCCCGACGCCGACGCCTTCGAGTTCGGCCATCCGGTAGCCAATGACGGTGCCGGCCCAGAGCGTGCCGATCGCCAGCAGATAGACGGTGACGATCTCGCGGCTCGGACGGGTGCGCGCCGACATCGCGATCGGCATCAGCCAGGAGGCCATGATCATCGGGATGCCCGCGACCAGGAAGATCTTCAGCGCCGGGACCGCTTCGGCATAGGCACTGTAGACCAGCGGCACGATCAGCTTGGCGGTCAGCACGCCGATGCTGGAGAGCACCGAGATCACCAGCGCGAGCTTGAGCGCGTCATTGACGACGCGCGGCGAGAGCGCGAAGGGTTCGGCCGCATAGGCTTCGGCGGAGAGTTTGGGATAATAGGCTTGGGCGATGGTACCGAAGGTTCCGGCGTAGAGGCCGAGCACGGCCGCGGCGAAGGAGAACTGACCGTAGGTTTCCGGATCGGCAAGCTGGGCGACGAACCAGCGGTTCGCCATCATGAAGAAACTCCAGAGCGAGACGGAAACAAAGAGCGGAAAGGCCACGACGATGGTGCGACGGACCCGTGGGACGCTCGGGCGATAGCGGATATCGAGCGGGTCGCGCCGCAGCATGTTCACGGCGATGCCGCCGAACCAGAGAATCAGAACCGAGAAACAGCCGGACAGACCGCCGAAGAACAGCCCCAGCACCCGCGGCACCGTGAGGCCGACCTGGGCGATCGCGTTGTTCGCGGTGAACTGGACATAGTTCGAGAGCCCGCGATAGAGCGCGAGATGTCCCATCAGGATGAAGAGCACGCCGCCGGCGGTGATCGCGAGCAGCGTCGCCGGCATCGGCAGCGGCACCTTGAAGGAATTGCGGAAGAAATAGGCGAGCAGAAGCGCCGACGTTATGGCGATCGCCGCAAGATAGAACCGGGTCCAGAGCATACCCTGTATCCGGACGCCTGCGGGTTTTCCCATCCCCGCCTGCTTCATCCGCGCCGCGGTCCGGGTGATCAGCTGCGAGGTGCCGAGATCGAGCAGCCAGAGATACTGCACGAAGGTCGAGATCAGGATGAACTGGCCGAACGAGACCGGCTCCATGAACCAGGGAATGAACAGCCCGGTCGCGGCGACGCAGACATTGACCGTGGGAACGACGAGCGCATAGCTGCGCGGGCTCTCGAGGAAACGGGCAAGAGTTCCGGTCGCGGTCGGCAAGGTCGGCGGCTCGGTGCTTTGCGGATCGTGGCCGCTCGTCATATGCTGGCTCCCGGAAAACCGCCGGTTGACTTTGCGCCGGCCGGGCGGACAGGCATGAGGCGGATCGGATGGAGTGCGACTGGGTTGAGGGAATACCGGCCGCGGTTCGGATCGGCGCCATCGAAGGCACCGCGTTTGGAATTGAAACTGCCGACCGTCACTCGTTCTTCACCTTTGCGCCCGAAAGATACGGCGCCCGCATTATAGACGATCACGCGCCCCTGATCGGCCCCGAAACCGGCGAGCGGAGGATCTCCGTCGAAATGGCCGAGGGCGCCTGGAACGCGACGGTTGGCTCTGCCGTCAGCCCGCGGCGGCTTGCCTTCAGGGCCTCGCTTACCACGCTTTCGCCCTCGCTCTTCCAGGATTTTGTCCTGCGCGCTGTTTTTTCCGCCGGTTCCTTCGCCGAGGCCGAGATCGGCGGCGAACGGTTCGGCCACGAGGGCCGCGACATCTACCATCAGCATCCGGTGCGGTCGGCAAGGCTGTCCGGCCAGCACGGAACTCTGACGGTCCGCGTGACGGAGGCGGCGACCGGGCCCTGGTTCGAGCAGGTGCTCTATGTCCGCGACTCGCCGGAGGGCTGGGTCGTGCACGCCCGGCTGCTGCCGAAAGCGCCCTATGCACAGCTCTGGATCCGCTGGTTCAACCGGTTTTTCCGGCTCTCCCTGCCCGACGCTGCGAGCCACGCACTGCTTGCCCTGCCGGGAGTGGGGCGGGCGCTCTGGTACGCCGCGGAGCGCGGCGGCGCCGGTGCGCTGCAGCTGCAGGCAAGCGGGCTTGCCGGCGTGCCCGAAGGCGAGACCCTGACATTGGCGATGGAGCTGGATTTTGACCACGTCTGAGGCCTCTCCCGCCGACCGCCTCGACGCCCTCGCGCACGGCATCGCCGGCGCGCTGGCCGACCGGTGCGACCGGCGCCACGGTTTCCGGGAGACCGAATTCTACGGCACCGCCTTCGCCTGCATGCTCTGGCGCCGCTGGCCGGAGCGGTTCGGGGAGGATCTGACGGCTGGCCTCGAGCGGCTCCGGGTGCAGGACAAGCGCGCGCGCATTGGCGCCTGGCAGAACCCGTATCATTGGGAGTTCGTCCGCTTCGCGCTCGCCGACCTGTTCCGGCCCGGGCCGGCGGCCGGCTTCGCGGACAGCATCGAGATTCTGGGCAGGCCGCGCTTCGTCGGCACCCGCGTCGCCAACTGGATGCTGCTGCGGAGCACGGTCAGGATCCTGGAAGGGCACGGGGCCGGGCCCTGGTTCGGGCGCCTGGAGCGCCGGTTCGTCCTCGCGCTCCATCAGCAGCCGGACGGATTCATCGAGGACCAGCGGGGCGCGCCGACACAGCAATACCATGCCTTCATGGCGGCGCTGCTCGGCTACCAGATCGCTGTGCTGGGTGAAGGCTCCACGTTCTTGCGCAACCGTTTCGCGGCGGCGCTCGAGGCCCTGCAACGCACGGCACTGCACGGCGGAGAGGTCAACGCCGTCGGGCGCGGACGGTTCCAGAGTTTCGGCTATGCGGCGGCGGCACTGGCACTTGCATTCGGCATCCGGCTCGGGCTTGCCGCGCCCGGCGCCGAGACGCTGTTGCAGGCGATCGTCCAGCGCCTCGAACGCGCCACCGGCCCGGACGGCGCCCTGCCGCTCATGATCGACGGAAACGATGCGCGGACCGAAACCGACCCGGCACCGGTGCATCCGCATCAGAACCGGATCGGCTGGCATTCCTATAACAACGGGCCGGACTATCTCGCCTTCTCGGGGGCGATATTGAAACTCGCGGCGGAGCAGCTCGACGGAGTGGCGCGGCCGCCGGCGACAGACCCGCTGCCCGACGAAGACAGCCTGGGGGACGGCATCCGGATCTTCCGCAACCCGGCCTATGCCGCCATCGTCACCCTGCCCCATGCGGAGCTGGCAGCGGCCCAGCCGCAGCCCTATATCGTGACGGCCTCCGGCCAACGCCCCCTGCCATCCTATGGCGGAGAGAAACTGCCCGGGAGCATCTATGGCCCGCTCGCCCTGCCCCTCCCGGTCTTCGAAGACGCTTCAGGCAGTTTCCGCCCTCTTCTCGATGGCGCCCTGTTTCGCTGGGCCGGACCGAACCGCATCGTCGGCGAGACCGGAACCCTGCGATTTGAGCGCACTTTCGGCTTCGCGGCCGACGCGGTGACGATCGAGGATGCCCTGACCGTGAACGTGTGGAAGGACGGCGATCTGCTGCATCTGCCGTGGCTCCCGCTTGCCGACGCGACCGATACCGGAGCGCACGGCGCAGAATTCTCCCTCGAAGGTGGCCGCCTGATCGCTGAAGCCCCTCTCGCCCCGGTTCCCGCTGCCGGTGCGCAATACGGCATGTCGGGCAGACTGCGGGTCTGGTCCCGCACAATCCCTCCCCCGCCGAAAGGGAAGATCGCACGGGCGGTCTGCCGGATCCTTCTTACGCCTTGATCCCGTCCACCAGCAGCGAGAGATGCGAGGAGGGAAAGCTCTTGTCGGGGGTGCCGAAGCGCCGGCAGCGATGGATATGGCCGCGCTCTTCGATCCAGGGCTCCTCGTGGAACCGGCCCTCTGCATCGAACCATTCCCGCGGTTCCACCCTGAAACCGGCCGCCGCGAGGGCCGCGCCCAGGCTTTCGACGGTAAAGAGCTGCTTGTGATCGTCGGCACCGGGGCCGATGCCGCCGGGTTCCACATGTCGGATATAGTCCGGATCCGGATTGTGCCCGTCGGGCACCGCGATCCGGATCGTGCCGCCGGGTTCGAGGTAGCGGTGGGCGTTCTCCAGCACTGCCGGTATCCGCTCGGGCGGAATATGCTCGAACACGTGCTCCGCCAGCAGCCGTTCGACCTTTCCCTCGGCGCCGACGAGGTCCGCCCAGGCGGCCGGGTCGGTGGCATCGAAGAAGCCAATATCGGAGCCGAGCCAACCGGTTTCCGGTGCCGCACCGCCAAGCACGATGCGGAGCGGCTCGCCCGCTTCGGCCGCCGCG
This sequence comes from Nisaea sp., assembly GCF_965216895.1. GTDB lineage: Bacteria > Pseudomonadota > Alphaproteobacteria > Thalassobaculales > Thalassobaculaceae > Nisaea. The sequence continues at coordinate 3,198,219 of NZ_OZ244205.1, read as the reverse complement.
CGCAGCTTGCGTTCCGCTGCCCTGTCCCGAAGAGGACGGAGAAAAAGCTCCGAGATCTTTTGCCTGAGGCCCATCCTGCTCACGTTCTTTTAACCGGTACGCACAAAAATGTGGTGCAAGCGGTTCAGAAATCACGATAAGTCACCGTCTCGCACGATATACGAGGCGGGGCCGATCTGATAGGTTAAACGCTTCCGATTCGCGCTGTCTTCAGAGGATCCATGCCGGCGGACGAAACCCCGACCGTCTCCGTTGTGACCACCGCCTTCCAGGCCGAGCGCTTCGTCGCCCGCGCGCTGCGCTCGGCGGCGGCGATGGAGGGAAACCGGTCGGTCGAGATCCTGCTGTTCGACGACGGCTCCACCGACGAGACCGCCGCCGCCGCCGAAGCGCTGAAAATGGAGATCCCGAACCTCGTCGTCATCCGCCAGGAGCGCGCCGGCCGGGCGGCCGCGCTCAACCGGGCGATCGGTGCGGCGCGCGGACGCTACATCGCCATCCTCGACGCGGACGATATCGCGCTCCGGAACCGGCTGACAGTCACCCTGCCGATGATGGAGGCGGATCCGGGCCTCGCCATGGCCTGCACCGAGGCGCTCGTATTCGAGGGCACGCCGCCCGCACCGCCCCCGGCTGACCCGGCGCCGGCAATCGAGACCGAGATCACCCCGGCGGCGCTCTATGTCTCCAACCGGCTGGTACATTCAACCGCTCTGTTCCGGCGCACGGCATGGCAGGCGGCCGGCGGCTACGACGAAAGCCTCGATATCTGCGTCGATTATGCGTTCTATTTCCGCCTGCTTCGCGCCGGCGGCATCCGGCAGAGCAGTGCCGTTACCTGCCTGCGGCAGCGCCGCGCCGACAGCTATTTCGCGGTGAAGAGCCATCGGGCCTATACGGAGGCCCTCGCCCGTATCCGCGCCGAGGCCCGTGCCGAAATGGCGATCCCGCTCTGGGCGCAGCTTGCGGCGGCGGCCCGGTCGGCCAAGCTGGGTGCGGAAGCGCTGGCGCATCAGGTTCGCCCCCGGCTGGGAGCGGCCTGAGCCATGGGGAACCGCCGGCCTCCGAACGACGCCGACACGCGGGAAGCACCCTCGTCCCGGATCCAGCGTTCCATGTACCGGACCGCATTGGAGACGCGGCGGCTCGGGCAGGCCGCACCACTCAGCGTGTCGCTGCTGATGACGATCATCTTCGCCCAGGCGCTGGTCACCATCCCGGCCCAGTTCCGGGTCATTCCGGCGATCTCGCTCGGCGGCTTTCTCTCCCTGCTCTTCGTGCTGCTGCTGGTGATGCATTTCCTGATGCGGCCCTACGTGGTGCGCGAGGCGCGATGGCCTGTCTTCGTATTCCTGCTCTTCACCGCCTGGATCGCCTACGGTTTCATCTTCTATCGGGTGACCGTTCAGGGAATTCAGAACACCGTCGTCATCATCTCCAGCATTCTCGCCTTCATCGTCGCCGCCCAGGTGGCGATGAGCATCCGCTCGCCGAGCCGGGCCATCGTCCGCGCGGTTCTGATCGCGATCTGGATTCCGGCGGTGATCTACGTGCTCGCGATCCCGGTCTTCGGCTTCGGGCATACCGAGATCTTCGCGCCGCGCTCGCTCGCCGGTTTCCTCCTGATCGGCATCGCCATCCATTGCGGCTACTGGCGCCACGGCTCGCGGGGCGATCTCTGGCTCGCGCTCTTCCTCTACACCGTCGTGGTGCTCTCGCTCTCGCGCGCGGCGATGGGAATGGGGCTGGGCGTCTTCATACTGGCGCAGATGCGGCTGAACAGCTTTGCCGGCTGGATCCGGCTGATCGCGATCCTTGCCGCCGCAATCGGCCTCGCCGCGTTCCTCCTGCTCAATTTCGAGCCGCTGAAGCAGCGCTTTTTCTCGGGCGATCTCTCGGCGGCGGTCGGCGGCGTCAAGATCAACACGATGGGCCGGATCGCGGCCTGGACAACGGTCATCAATTCGGCATTGGAGGCACCGATCATCGGGAAGGGTCCGGCCTCGAGTTCAGAGGCACTGGAGACATTGCATGCCGGTATCGAACAGCCACACAACGACTATCTGAGAATCTGGCACGATTACGGGGTAATCGGCCTGCTGCTCTGGTTCGGCGCCTTCGGCACCATGATGCTCGCCTGCCGTCGCCAGTACAGGCGGTTCCAGCAGTGGGGCGCGCGCGAGACGTCGCTCGGCGCCGCCACCGGCCTGGCGCAGATCACCCTGCTCGCGCTGATGCTGACCGACAATGTGCTGATCTATTTCTACAACATGGTTCCCATCTTCATTCTCTCGGGCCTGGTGCTCGGATCACTGCCCTATGCCCCGCTGCTCCGTCGCTCTGCTCGTTAATTTCGTACCGCCCTACCGGGTGGCCCTCCTCCGGGCGCTCGAGCGGGAGGTCCGCCGGCTGACCGTCCTCGTCTCGACCGACATGGAGCCGGACCGGCCGTGGAAAGCAAAGGCCGGCGGACTCGACGTCCGGCGCACCGGCTCCATCGCCCTGCCCTACCGGCGGCGCCATCCGGACGGATTCTCGGAGGATCTGACGATCCATCTCTCGTGTGATCTGCTGCCGCGCCTCGTATGCCTTGCCCCGGACGTGGTGGTCAGCGGCGAGTTCGGACTGCGCAGCCTGCAGGCCGGGCTCTATCGCCGGCTCGCGCCGCTATTCGGCCACCGCACCCGGCTGCTGGTCTGGGCCACGGTGTCGGAGCAGACCGAACGCGGGCGCGGGATGCTGCGCACGGCGCTGCGGCGGCTGATCGCCGGACTGGCAGACGGCGCGCTGACGAACGGGGCCTCCGGGGCGCGGTATCTGGAGCGCATCGGGTTTGCGCCCGACCGCATATTCGCGATCCATCAGTCGACCGATCTCGACCGCTTCGCGGGCCTCCCGGCGGCGGGGCCCGATCCCGACGGCGTGCTCCGCCTGGTCTCTGTCGGCGCCCTGATCCCGCGCAAGGGCCTGCTGCCCTTTCTCGAGCGGCTCGCCATCTGGTGCAGGTCGAATCCGGAGCGGAGGCTGCACTGGCGCCTCGTCGGCGACGGTCGCGAGCGGGCCGGACTCGAAGCCGCTGACAGACCCACCAATCTCGAAATCGAACTGCTCGGCAACCGCTCCTACGAGGAGATCCCCGGTCTGCTCTCCGGCCGCGACCTTCTGGTCTTTCCGACCCTTGCGGACGAATGGGGACTCGTCGTCAACGAAGGCATGGCGGCCGGCCTTCCGGTGCTCGGAAGCCGCCGCGCACAGGCTGCGGAGGAAATGATCTCAGAGGGCGAAAACGGCTGGCTGTTCGATCCGCTGGACCCGGGAGAAACCGACGCGGCGCTTGCCCGCGCGTTCGACTCGTCGCCGCGGCAACGCAAATCCATGGCGGTGGAGGCGCGACACACGGCGGAGCGCTTTTCTCACCGCAATACCCTCCGGCGAATGCGGGCGGCGCTCGACGCGGTGTGGGGCCCATGAGGATTCTTTTCGCCCATTGCCGCTATCAGCAGTCCGGCGGGGAGGACCGTGTCGTCGACACCGAAATGGCGGTGCTGCGCGCCGCCGGGCACGAAGTCGCCCTGCTCGAACGCGACAATGCGGCCATCCGTTCCACCTGGGATGCGGTGCGCGCTGCATGGTGCCTTCCCGGAACGGAAGCCCTCCGGCGCACGCTGCGCGACGAAATCGCGGCCGCGGCGCCGGATATCGTGCATGCCCACAACCTCTTTCCGCTGATCACCCCGTCGCTCTACGACGCAGCCGGCGACCTCGGCGTTCCGGTGGTCCAGACCCTGCACAACTACCGCAATATCTGTGCCTCGGCCCTGCTGATGCGGGACGGGCGGATCTGCGAGGACTGCATCGGCGCGAGCCCCTACCAGGCCGTGCTGCACCGCTGCTACCGGAACTCGCTCGCCGGCTCCCTCGCACTTGCCCGGATGATCGACCAGCATCGCCGTAGCGGGACCTGGGACCGCGCCGCCGGCCGCTTCATCGCGCTGACCGAATTCTCCCGCGGTCGCTTCATCGCCGGCGGTTTTCCGGCGGACCGGATCGCGGTGATCGGCAACAGCCCCGGCATCGCGTTCGCTCCCGCGCCGGGCTCCGGTCACCGCGAGGGCGCGCTCTATGTCGGACGGCTCTCGGAGGAAAAGGGTATCGCCGCCCTGCTGAAGATCTGGCGCAAGGACTGGCCGCCGCTCCGGGTGGTCGGCGACGGACCGGACCGGCCGGCGCTCGATGCCGCTGTCCGGGACGGCCGCGCGGTCGCGCTCGGCATGCTCGGGGCGGAAGAGATCGCCGCCGAGATGCGGCGCGCCGCACTCTGCGTCCTGCCGTCGCGCTGCTACGAGAATTTCCCGATGACGCTGGCCGAAGCCTTTGCCTCCGGCCTGCCCGTCGCCGCCTCGCGGATCGGCGCCCTCGGGGAACTCGTCGAGGACGGCCGGACCGGACGGGTGTTCGATCCCTTCGACCCCGCAGAGATGGAGCGCGGCATCGCGGACGCGCTCTCCGATCCGGTGCGCCTCCGGGACTGGGGCGCGGCGGCGCGGCAAGAGTACGAGACCCGTCTCACCCGGGAGCGCACCCTCGCGGCGAAGCTTGCGCTCTACGAAGACCTGATCGCAGGCAGGGCGGCGGCATGACCATTGAGATCAACAGGGTCCCGGTCCTCTGTCGCCCGGTCGCCGCCGGGTCCCTTGCCACCATCGGCGAGGCCATCCTCGCGCTCGCCCGCGCGGGAAGGCGGGCTTATATCTGCGTCGCCGCAACCCACCCTCTGTCGCTGGCGCGAAGCGATCCGGACTTCGCCGCCGTCCTCGACGGCGCCACTCTGGTGCTGCCGGACGGCAGGCCGGTAAGCTGGGTCCAGCGGCTGAAAGGCCATGCGGAGGCCGAGCAGGTCGCCGGGCCGGACATCGCCCCCTGGCTGATCGCGCAGGCGGAGGCGGAGGGGCTTGCGGTCTATTTCTTCGGCGGCCTGCCGGACGAGCTTGCCGATCTGAAGACGGTGCTCGCGGCGCGGCATCCGGACCTCGAGGTCGTCGGCTGGGAGTCCCCGCCGAAACTCCCCGAACGACCGGAACGCGACCCGGAGGCGGTCGAGCGCATCAATGCGAGCGGCGCGAAGCTGGTCTTCGTCGGACTTGGCTGCCCGCGCCAGGAATGGTGGATGGCGCGGCACAGCGCCGGGATCGACGCGACGCTGATCGGGATCGGCGCCGCCTTCAACTTCATGTCCGGGCGACTCGAGAGGGCGCCCGGATGGGTCCGCGCACTCGGCCTCGAATGGCTGCACCGCCTGCTCGCCGAACCGCGCCGCCTCGGCCGGCGCTATCTTGTCCACAATGCGCGCTTCCTCTGGTTTGCACTGCTCGATCTCTGCACCCATTGGTGCCGCCGGGATCGCGGCTGATGGCGCGCTATCTCGTGACAGGAGGATGCGGCTTCATCGGCGGGCATTTGACGCACGCCCTCGTCCGGGCAGGTCACCGCGTCATCGCGTTCGACGATCTCTCCAGCGGGCGCGAAGACAATCTGCCACCTGAGGCCGATCTCGAACGGGGCTGCGTGACCGACGGCACACATCTCGCTTCGCTTGCAGGACAGTGCAACGGGATCGTCCACCTCGCCGCGATCGCCTCGGTCGAGGCGGCGGCGGCAAACCCGCGCCGGGCCGAAGCGGTCAATCTCGGCGGCGCCCGGAACGCCGTCGCCGCGGCAGAGGCGGAAAAGATCCCTCTGGTCTATGCCTCCTCCGCCGCCGTCTACGGCGATGCCGGCTCCCGCCCGATAGCCGAAACCGCAGATTGCACGCCGCACTCCGTCTATGGCCAGCACAAGCTGAAGGGCGAGAGTACGGTTTTGACGCTCGGCCCGCGCGCCACGATCATCCGGCCCTTCAACGTCTACGGACCGCGCCAGCATCCGAACTCGCCTTATAGCGGGGTGATCGCACGGTTTATTTCCGCCTGCCTTGCCGGAGAGACGATTACTATCAACGGCGAGGGGCTGCAGAGCCGCGATTTCATCTATGTAAGCGATATCGTCCGTCTCTTCGTCGCCGCCTTGAGCCGCGAGCCGGCGGCACCGTTCACGATGAACGGCTGCACGGGGCAGGCGATCAGCATCCTGTCTCTGGCGCGGGCGGTCGCAGACACTTGCGGTACGGGCCTCGACCTGCGACACGGGCCGGCCCGCGCCGCCGACATCCTCCATTCCTGCGGCGATCCGCAGCGCGCATTTGACCTGCTGGGTTTCCGGGCCGAAACCCGGCTCGGCGACGGGCTTGCGGAAACAGTAGGCTGGCAGCGCCCGGTGGTTCAGTAAGCGGCCCGGCCGGTCCCGACCTCGATGACGGTCAGGGCAAGAATCTTCAGGTCGAACCCGAGGGACCAGTTCTCGATGTAGTACAGGTCAAGCTCGACGCGCCGGCGCATCTTCTCGACCGTGTCGGTCTCGCCCCGCAGACCGTTGACCTGGGCCCAGCCGGTGATCCCCGGCTTGACCCGGTGACGGCCGAGATAACCGTCGATGATACCGGCATATTGCCGGTTGTGCGCCACGGCGTGAGGGCGCGGTCCGACCAACGTCATGCTGCCGCCGAGCACGTTCAGCAACTGCGGCAATTCGTCGAGGCTGGTGCGGCGCAGGATACGGCCAAGCGCGGTGACCCGGGGATCGTCCCGTGTCGCCTGCTTCAGCGACCCGGCGTCTCCGGACCCGGACTCGACGGTCCGCATGGTGCGGAACTTCAGCATGGTGAATTCGTCGTTATTGAAACCGAAGCGACGCTGGCGGAAGAGAACGGGCCGCCCCATCGTGACCAGGATGGCGAGGGCAATGAGCAGCATCACCGGTGCCAGCGTTACGATCATCACGCTCCCGAGCGCCAGGTCGACACAGCGCTTCTGCACGCTCGACCAGCCACCGATCGGCACATCCGCAAGCACGATGCCGGCCTCGCCCGCGACCCGGTCGATCCCGAGCACAGGGATGCCGGAGAGATAGTCGGGCAGCCGCAGCCGGATATTGACCGGCTGTTCGCGAAGCCGCGCGAGCGCGGCCCGGAACGCCTTCTCGTCCTCCGGCTCGTAGCAGAGCAGCACATCGTCGACTTTCCCCGCCGCGACGATGCGATGGAGGCTCTCCTCGGTGCCGAAAAGCGGCACTCCCTGAAGATACTCGTTGCCGAGACCGTCGCCGACGAATCCGCCGACCAGACGCGTCGCGCCGCCCCGTCCCGCCACCAGTTCGCGGGTCTCCTGCCTGACCAGACGCGGCGAACCGAGAACGGCGACGCTGGCGGAGAACCAGCCACTGCGCCGGGCCTTCCGGACCCAGGCGAGGGCAAGGGTTCGCACCGCGACGAGACCGAGGCTGCCGCCGACGACCATCTCGGCGAGCCAGAAGCGGGAGAAATCCTCCGAAATCTTGAAGGCAAACAGCGCGACGATGAAGATCACCATCGTGACCAGCCAGCAGCGTAGCGACTGCATCGCGTGGATGCGTTCGATGCCGCTGCGGCGGAACGCGTAACTGCCCTGGTTGCTGCCGCAGATCAGATAGAGAGCGCAGAGAAACAGCCCGGCAAAAACATAGCGTTCCGGCAGGACGAAGCTTCCGTTTCTGACCGCGTAACCGACCACGTTTATGGCGAAGAGCGTCAGACTCTCAAGCACCGCAAGCCAGACGGCCAGCCAGATCAGGGATCTGTTTCGCATCGGCTAGGCTGTTCCGGTCCGGAGCGGATTCATCGCGCACGGGCCCAGTCGCGCTCCTCGCGGTCGAGGGGCACGTTTGCATCGGCGCCGTAATACTGGCCGTCATAGGCTTCCGCACCGCCATCGATCGACTGGATCCGGAGGTTGTTCTTCGACATCACGATTCCGGAGAGATTCTCGCCGATTTCGAAGATCTCCCTGATACTCTGCTCGGCGGTCTCACGCCGGGTCCGCTCCCACTCGATGACAAAGACCGTGGCGTCCACCTGCGGCACCAGAACCAGCGTGTCGGACACGACCGACGCCGGGCCCGAATCGATTACCGTGAAATCGAAGTTCTTCTCCGCGTAGCGCAGAAGCTCGGCCATGCGGCGCGAGGCGAAATGGTCGTCCGAGTTCGACATCACGCCGCCGGTGGCGACGAAATGAATCCCGAGACCGAGATCGAACTCGATCGCGTCCTCGATCTCGGCATCGCCTTCGAGAAACTGCTTGAGACCGCGGCTGGCATCCCCGTTCAGATGCTTGGTGACCGACCCGTTGACCGTGTCGCAATCGATTACCAGAACCCGCAAACCGGCTGAAACCGCATTGACCACCAGAGCGAGCGCGATCGAGGATTTGCCCTCGCCGGCGATCGAGGAGGTGATCAGCACCGTACGGGTCGGTTTGCCTTCGCCGAGCAGGTTGAGCGCGGTGCGCAGCTTGCGGATGCCCTGGCCGACGGCGGAGCCGGGGCGGCGGCGCACCAGTTCGAACAGCGGTGTCTTGGAATCCTGCACCTGTTGCGACAGCGGGATGCTTGCGATCACCGGCAGGCCCGTGGCCTGCTCCACCTGCTTGGCGTTCTTGAAGCCCCGGATCAGGTAATCCATCAGCAGCGCCAGCAGCGCGGCAAGGATCATCGCCGCCAGGACCGAGGCCAGAACCGCCAGCTTCTTCTTCGGCGCGATCGGCACCCGGGGCGCCACGGCGCGGGAAATGACCTCGGCACCTGCCTGTTCAGGCTCGCGCTCCTCGATATCCACCGCCGCCAGCCGGTTGAGCATGATCTCGTAGAGATTCTGGTTTGCCGCCACTTCGGCCTGGATCGCCCGGAGCGCAATTTCCGACTCCGTCTGGCCCTCCATTGTCGCCTTCAGCTCGGAGACGGCATTCTGGACATTCGCCTCGCGCACCCGCGCGATCTCGGTTTCGTTGCGCATGGACTGCACGATCTTGCGCACTTCGCCGGCGATCGTCGCGCGCACATCCTCCAGCTCCCGGCGTGTCTTGATGACGTCGGGATGACCGTCGCGCAGCGTCGTCAGCTGCTCGGCAAGACGCTGCTGTATCTGCGATTCCTGGAGCCTCAGATTGTTGATGAGCTGGGACGCGAGCACCGGCGCCAGACTGTTCGTTCCGTCCGGCTGGTCGATCAGCAGCTGAACCTGACGCAGCCGCGCCTCGCGCTCCGCCCGCTCGGTGCTGGCCTGGATAAGCTGGTCGTTCAGCTTGATGAGCTGCTGGCGCATCAGTTCCGTGCCGCGGACGTCGAGCAGGCCTTCCTCGCGGCGGAACCGCTCCAGTTTCTCCTCCGAGAGCAGCACCCGTTCCTGCAGCGCGGCGACCTGATCGGTCAGCCATTGGCTGGACTGCCGGACCGCCTCGTCGCGCTGATCGCGCTTCTGCTCGAGGAAAAGGTCGGCGACCGTGTTCGGAACCAGGGCCGCGAGGGTCGCATCGTTGCTCTGGAACTCGATGGTGATGACCCGCGAGAGCTGCTCGCCATCAACCGTCAGCCGATCGAGGAAATTGTTGGTGACCTCGGCATACAGGGCTTCGTGGGACAGCTTCTCGGGCGTGTCGGAGCCGGAGGCGGAGAGCTTTCCGAGATCGAGACCGAGATTCGCCTCCAGCCAGGCGTCGGCGGCCTCGCTCCAGCGCGAAATCGTCTTGTCGAGATGCAGGATGGCGGCAAGCTCTCCGACCCCGCGCTTGAAAGAAGCCCAGGCGGAATCCTCTTCCGACCGCAGGGCCGGATTGAACTCGGCGAGCTGATCCAGTTCGAGCTTGTCGATGACTTTCGAGGCGAAGGCCCGCGACCTCAGATAGGCGGTCTCGGTCGGAAGGTTGGTGTTGGAGCTTCCGAGCCCCTGCGGCAGGGTGAGGCCCGGAATGTTGAAGTTCCCCCCGGACTCGTTCACCAGGAGCTTGGTGCTCCCGGAAAAGACCGGTTTCAGGGAAAACACCACGAGGCCTGTCGCCAACGGCACCAGGATCATCACCGTCAGGATCAGCAGAAACCGCCGGCGCATGACCGAGACGAGACGCCAGAGATCGAAGGTCTCGCCGGTCTCCAGCGGATCGGCGAACAGCGCCGCCGGCGCTTCGGAGCCGCGGCGGTTTCTCGGGAATGCCGTGATGTTGGCCATCCGCCCCCCTAGAACCAGCGCCGTTTGATCTCGATGACGTCTCCGGGATAGACCGAAGTATCCAGACTGACGTCACGCACTGTCTGCCCATGCTCCGTCCGCCGGGTCAGCAGCACCTGGGATTTCGCCGCGCGGCGGGTGAAGCCGCCAGCTTCGGCCACCGCCTTGCGCATGTTCAGACCGAGCACGAAATCGTAGCTTCCCGGCGTATTCACCTCGCCGAGCACATAGAACGGCTGGTAACGCGCGATCGCGATATCGACCTTCGGATCGATGACGAACTTCCGGTCGACGATCTCGGTCACCAGCGCGCGCAGTTCGAGCGCGGTCTTGCCGCGGGCCTCGACCTTGCCGACCAGAGGCAGTTCCAGCATGCCGTCCTCGGCGATATCGACAATGGCGGACAGTTCCTCGTGGCCGAACACTTTCACCGCGACCCGGTCGCCCGCGACCAGCCGGTACTCGGCAATCGTCGGCGTCGAGGGCGGCGGCAGTTCGTCGACTTCGGACGAGGCACATGCGGCCAGCGCAAGGCACAGACCGAGCACGGCAAATACCGCGAGCCTGTTCGATGCGAATATGAGGTTAGACCACATCGCTCTCTCCTAGAGCCGCCCGAGATTGAACGGATTGACGACACCCTCGTCAATCCTGCAACACAGCTTCATCCCGAGCCGGAACGCGACCGTGCTGGCCTCGAAATCCCGGCTCGCCACCGTCGAGTCCGACACTTCGTGCTCGAAACTGAGACCGGCAAAGAGAAATTCGTTGAACAGGTAGGTCGCCCGGAGCCCCACCACGTAGTCGTCGTCCTGGCGCTCGATCTGCTGGTAGTCCTCGTTGGCGTAGGAGACATAGGCATTGAAGATCAGCTGCTCGAACGGATCGTAATCGAGCCCGGCATTGAAGGCATTGGTAAGCTTGGTTCCCGCTGTCGGATCGTCCGACTGCTGGTTCTCGATCTCGGCGCCCGCCGTGAAGGTCATCACCGGCGTGAGATTCCAGAGCAGCGCGCCGGAAGCGACAAAGTCGGTCTGCGAGGACCGCGAATCCTCGTCGAAGATGCGGTGCGACACCCCGACCCGCCCGGTGAAGGCACTGATTCCGGTCACGTCCCGTGCGGCCCCGACACTCAGAGTGAAGCGGGTCGAGTCCTGGTCTTCCGAGACTTCTTCAACGAATATCTCGCGCAGCAGGCTGGGGGAGACGAAGAGGTCGTATTCGCCGCCGGTCGAAACCCCCACCAGGCCGCGCAGGTTGAGCGACGTGCGGTCGAGGGAATCCCGACTGACGCCGTCGGTCGCATTGTAATCCCGGTGCAGCACCTCGCCGACCAGGCGCGAGAACAACCGGTCGTTCCGACGGTCGTCGTACACCGCACCGGCGAGATACTGGTTGTAGGTCAGCGGCTCGAAGGCGGCGCCGGGATCGGCATCGTCGCCGCGCGGGATATGGCCACGCCTGGCCTGGGCGAAGCCGCGGGCGAACAAATCCTCGTCAAGATCGAACCGGCCCGCCGCGCCGAGACTGAAATCCGTGGTGTTCTCGCGGCTTTTTTCCGCCACCCGCCGGTCATCGACGCCGACGATCAGCAGCGCCTCGTGGTTGCTCCAGTTCGACCTGAGCGCGGCCAGGCCCTTCACCTCGGCGAAACCGGAACCGATCTCGTCGTCAGTGGTACGTAAGATATTACTGTCATGGCCCGCATCCACCGTCACACGCGGGAACAGGTCGAAACTGCCGCCGAGCCGGGCCGTGTCGGAGGTGTCCCCGGGCCGGGTCAGCATGTCGAGGGAAAGGCCGTAACTCTGGAAATCCAGCCGCGGCCGTCCCTGCACCGACTCCTTGCCGGCGAGCTGCGCCGCGGCGGGGCCCGAAACGGCCGAGAGCGCAAGCATGACAAGCCCCAGCCCGACCGGCCCGAGACAGACCGACCGGGTTGCGCGGCAATGCCCGCGCACGAGCCACCATCGAAGAGAGTCCATGTGACCGGCCAGCTGATTCAATCCCGAACTCGGTTGCACCGCGCTTAAGCGACGCTTTAAAGTAGTCGAATTATCCATTGAAACAAAACATTTTTATGAGCATAGTTGGGTGACGTACCTCAGTGTGGCCGCATGGAGGTAAAAATTTGGTGGCTTTTTATGTGAATATGCGTTTTTTCGAGGTAGAGAGACAGGTCCGGTCATCCTGAGCCGTCTCGACTGCGCGAAGACCACGTCCTGCGGTCTCCGGTGAAATACCGGGTGCCTGCACAATCGGTGGCATGGTAAGAATGGGCTTGGGAAACGGCCCTACTGAGTTTTGAGCGGAGGACCGCATGGCGCTCAGCCAAGTCCAGAACCGAAATCGGGGCCCGAGCCAGGAATACCTGCTGCTCGACTACCTCCAGCGCCTTGGACGGAACGTGGACGGCCGCATGGCCGTGCATATCCACTTGTCGCGCCTGCGTCCGCAGAACCGTCAGGACCACCATATCCGGATCGCGGCGGCGACCTTCGAGGGCATGGTCCAGAACTACGAGGGCCAGATCTTCATCCTGAGCAACTCGGACCTGTTCTTCGTCTGCAAGGACGCCACGATCGAGGATATCGACGCGGCCATCATGAAGGTCCGCTACCTCTTCTCCGAGGACCCTCTCTCCCAGGGCGACGAGGAAGAGGATCTCGCCCGCTTCTGCTCCTGGTTCAACGTCGCGACCCAGTACGAGGACCTGCTGGAGCTGGTCAAACAGATGCACCGCGAGCGCGAGCGCAAATCGCGGCTCGCCGTCAGCTCGGACCAGAAGGTCGATCCGCGGGCCAAAGGCTCGCGCAAGCCGCTCGATCCGGAGCAGCTCGGCAAGCTCGAGTCCTTCCTGCAGCGCGCCGACCTTTCGAACCTGATGCGCCGCCAGCCGGTCTGCGCGCTGACGCCGAACAACCCGACCCCTCAGCCGGTCTTCCGCGAGCTCTTCATCTCGATCCACGACCTGCAGCAGACGGTTCTGCCGGAATTCGACCTCGCCTCCAATCTCTGGCTGTTCCAGCACCTGACCCAGACATTGGACGCGCGGATGCTGTCGCTGCTGATCCGCAACGACGACAGCTCGATCGCCAGTTCCTTCAGCGTCAATCTGAACGTTCAGACGATCCTTTCGCCACCGTTCCTGAATTTCGATTCGAGCCTGAAGGCGGTCGCCCGCGGCACCGTCGTAATCGAACTGCAGAAGATCGACATCTTCGGCGACATGGGCGCCTACATGTTCGCCCGCGACTTCATGCGCGAGCGCGGCTACCGGATCTGCCTCGACGGCCTGAACCACCTGACCCTTCAGTTCATCGACCGCGAACGGCTCGGCCTCGACCTGCTGAAACTGATCTGGACCCCGGACATGGCCGACGACATGTCGGGCGCCCGGACCACGGAGCTGAAGGAACATGTCGACCGTTGCGGCCGCGCCCGCATCATCCTGACCCGCTGCGACAGCGACGAGGCCGTGCGCTTCGGCCAGTCCCTCGGCATCACGATGTTCCAGGGCCGCTATATCGACAAGCTGCTGACCTCGGAAGGCCGGGTGGGCTAGGGCCATCCCCGCCCGTTCTCACCGTCATCCAGACGCAAGACGGGATCCACTCTCCGCGACTTCACCAGTGAATCCCGGATCGCGTCCGGGATAGAGGCCACCGCTCGAGAGCCGGGCGGCCTAGCCCCTCGGTGCGTGCTTGTTCAGAATGCGCTGCAGGGTTCGGCGGTGCATGCGCAGGCGGCGGGCGGTTTCGGAAACGTTGCGGCCGCATTGCTCGAACACGCGCTGGATATGCTCCCAGCGCACCCGGTCGGCGGACATCGGATTGTCCGGCGGCGGCGGCAGGGCCTCCTCGTGATCCAGCAGCGCCGCCGCGACCGCATCCGCGTCGGCCGGCTTCGGCAGGTAATCCACCGCACCCGCCTTTACCGCCGCCACCGCCGTCGCGATATTGCCATAGCCGGTCAGCATGATGATGCGGGCGTCCGGATTGGCCTCGCGCAACGCGCTCACCACATCGAGCCCGCTGCCGTCGGTCAGCCGCATGTCGAGCACCGCATAGGATGGCGGATCGCTCTCGACCGCCTCCAGTCCTTCGGCCACCGAGCCTGCTCCGGTCACGGTGAAGCCGCGCTTCTCCATCGCCCGGACCAGCCGGTTGCGGAACGGCTCGTCATCGTCGAGCACCAGCAATTTCCGGGTCTCAGCGACCCCGGTCTGTTCGTCTGTCACCTAGCGTCTCCGCCATTCGGGCCGATCCGGACCCGTTCCGGTTAATAAAGGAAAACTGCGCCGGGTCAAGAATCCGTCGCCCCGGTTTCAAGGTCCGCGCGGAGCCAGCGAACCGCCACGCGGGCCCCTCCTTCGGCCCGGTTGGAGAAGGCAAGCGTGGCGCCGCCGCGTTCCAGCAGGGTCTTCGCGATGAAGATGCCGAGCCCCATATGCCCGTTCTTTCCGGACCGGCTCGAAACATAGGGCTCGCCGAGGCGATCGAGCACCAGAGGCGAGAAGCCCGGGCCGTCATCCTCGATGATCACCGACGCCATGCTGTCGTCCCAATAGACCGTGATCTCGACCGTCTCCGCGGCGAACTGCACCGCGTTCTGCACCAGCGTGCCGATCCCCTGGTTCATCTCCGGCGTCAGGACCACGCGCGGCTGGGCCACCGCGACCGCATCGTCGCCGGGTTCGAGACCGAGATCGAGGGCGCCGCCCGGTCCGTGCTGCTCCACGATCACCACGATATCGTCGCGCTGATGCGGCGCGGCGGCGGTCTCGACCGCGGCACTGAAGGGAACGGTCTTGAACGGCCCCGGCGTGTCCTGGTCCGGCCGGCGGGAGAACTCCGTCAAAATGTCGCGGCAGCGCGCCGTTTCGCTCAGCAGCAGATCCAGATCCTCGCGCCACTCGCTGTTCTCCGGGATGTCCTTGCGCAGCTCGCGGGCAACGACGGCGATGGTGCTGAGCGGGGTCCCGAGCTCGTGCGCGGCAGCGGCCGCGAGCCCGCCGAGGGCCGAGAGCTGCTGTTCCCGGGAGAGCGCCAGTCGCGTGGCGGCGAAGGCGTCCGACATGCGCCGCGCGTCCCGGCTCACCCTGTAGGTGTAGCCGGCGATGAAGAGGGTCGCGATCACGATCGCGGCCCAGAGGCCGAAGACATAGATGTCGGGCAGCTCGAGCCCGTCGCCGGACCAGGGCAGCGGCCGGTGCACCACGGCGAGGGCGGAGGCCGAGACAAGGGCGAGGAAACTCAGCCAGATCGTCGCCCGCCCGGAGAGGATGGTCGCCGAAACCGTGACCGGCGCGATCAGCATCAGTGCGAACGGGTTCTCGAGACCGCCGGTCCAGTAGAGCAGGGAGCCGAGCTGGGCGATGTCGAAGGCCAGCCCGAAGGCGGCGACGCGGCTGCTGGGCACCAGCCCGCTCTGCCTGAGGGTCTGGCAGACCACGTTGTAGAAGGCACCGAAGGCGATGATGCCGAGCGTGATTTCCAGCGGAACGGCAAAGCCCAGCCCGTAATGCACGACAAGCAGGCTGATGAGCTGCCCCATCAGCGCGACCCAGCGGATCATCACCAGCGTGCGCGCGCCCGCCGGGCCGAGGCCGTCGGCAAGGCCCGACCGGACCTCCAGATTCTCGAGATTGCTGCGCTCGCTGGCCACGCGCTCCGTCTCCGCGGTTTCCGTCATTGTCCACTAGCACGGCACGGGCTAAGGTCGCGACGCCCTTTTCGGCACATCCAGAACTGCACACCCATCGAGTCTGAACCCATGAGCAAGGCGGTCATCGACGTCCGGAACCTGGAAAAACGCTATGGCACGGTCCATGCCGTGCGCGGCGTCACTTTCTCGGTCGAGGCCGGTACCACCATGGGCCTGCTCGGCGGCAACGGCGCCGG
Source organism: Nisaea sp. (assembly GCF_965216895.1). Lineage (GTDB taxonomy): Bacteria > Pseudomonadota > Alphaproteobacteria > Thalassobaculales > Thalassobaculaceae > Nisaea. The sequence goes on along the minus strand of NZ_OZ244205.1, from coordinate 3,182,184 downwards.
CAAGACGACGACGATCGCGATGATGCTGGGCCTGCTGGAGCCCACCGGCGGCGGCGTCTCGATCCTCGGCTGCGACATGGCGACGGAGCGCTACCGCGCCCTGCCTTTCATGAATTTCTCGTCGCCCTATGTGGATCTGCCGCACCGCCTGACCGTCCGCGAGAATCTCCGCATCTATGCCGGGCTCTATTCGGTGCCCGGTCCGAAGGACCGTATCGCCGAGCTCGCCGAACAGCTTCACATGGAAGACTTCATGAACCGGCCCTCCGGCAAGCTTTCCGCCGGCCAGAAAACCCGCGTCGCCCTCGCCAAGGCGCTGATCAACACCCCGAAGGTGCTGCTGCTGGACGAGCCCACAGCCTCGCTCGACCCGGATACCGGCGACTGGATCCGGACCTATCTCGAGAACTACCAGCAGATTACCGGAGCCACGATCCTGCTCGCCTCGCACAACATGCAGGAGGTGGAACGCCTCTGCCGCGAGGTTCTGATGATGCGCCAGGGCACTATCGTCGACCGAGGCGGCCCGGCAGAGCTTCTGGCAAAGTACGGCCGCAAGACCATGGACGAGGTCTTCCTCGACGTCGCCCGGCGAACCGGGGCCGCGAACGGAAACCAGGACGAACAGGGGGCGGCATGAGTACCCGTACGGACTTCACGCCGCCGCCGGCCTCGCTGTTTTCCACCGGCCGGATCCAGGCCATGGCGCTGCGCTATATCTACCTGCTGCGCAGTTCCTGGCCACGGCTGATCGAGATGGCCTACTGGCCGACCATGCAGATGATTCTCTGGGGTTTCGTGACCCAGTTCTTCATCGGCGAGTCGAGCTGGATCGCCGGCGCCGCCGGGGTGCTGCTGGCCGGGGTGCTGCTCTGGGACATTCTGTTCCGCGGTCAGATGGGTTTCGCCATCTGTTTCCTCGAGGAGATGTGGTCGCGCAATCTCGGACATCTCTTCGTCAGCCCGCTCCGGCCGCACGAATTCGTCGTCGCGCTGATGGCGATGAGCCTGGTACGCACCCTGATCGGCGCGCTGCCTCCGGCCCTGCTCGCCATCGTCTTCTATCAGTTCTCGATCTTCTCCCTCGGCCTGCCGCTGGTCGCCTTCATGAGCTGCCTCTTCTTCATGGGCTGGGGCATCGGCCTGCTGGTGATCGGAATCATCCTGCGTTTCGGCCTCGGCGCAGAGTCTCTGGCGTGGGTGCTGGTCTTCGCCTTTGCGCCGATCTCGGCGGTCTACTACCCGGTCGAGATCATGCCGGACTGGCTGCAGCTCGTGGCCTGGTGCACGCCGTCCGCCTATGTCTTCGAAGGCATGCGGGCGGTGCTCTTCGACGGCGATTTCCGTCTCGATCTGCTGGCCGGCGCAATGGCGATGAACGTCGTCTATTTCGCGATCGGCGCCGGTATCTTCTGGCTCGCCTACCGCAGCGCCCGCCGGGAGGGGCGACTGCTTCAGGTCGGCGAATAGAGCGGCGCCAGCAGGTCCTTCAGGCCCGCCACCTTAGGATCGCCCGAGGTCAGGATATAGAGCCCGGCCTCGTGCAGTCCGACCAGATGCATCGCCGTCATCCGGAGTTCGCGCGCCAGCAGGCGGCGATAGAGGTCTTCCAGCGGCACCGGCACGGTCTCGATATCCTCTGCCGCGTCGAACGCGGTCTCGCCGGTCACTTCCGCACCGACCGCGAGAAAACCGAAGCAGGTATTGTTCATCGTCGCGGCATTCGGGAACATCCGGCCGGTCTGCACCCAGTAGGGCGCCTCCGCGCCGGTCTCTTCCGCAAGCTCCCGCTGCGCCGTGCCGAGCGGATCGGTCTCGCCAGGGTCGACGGTTCCGCTCGGCAATCCGAACACGACCTCGCCGATACCGTGACGATACTCGTTGATCATCAGGACACGGGCGTCGTCGGTCACCGCGACCATGTTCACCCAGTCCGGCACCTCGATCACATGATAGGGCTCGACGATGACGCCGTGCGGCGTCTCGCAGCGGTCCATGCGGTGGGCGAGGAACCGGTCGCGGAAATTGATCCGGCTGTCGAGCACGCGCCAGGGTCTCGGCATGGAACGGTCTCCGGACCTCAGGCGGGGCCGCTGACGCCGGCATCGGCGAAGGTCGCCATGCCGTTGTGACAGGCGACGGCCGCCTTGACGATGCCGATCGCGAGTGCCGCGCCCGACGCCTCGCCGAGGCGCATGCCGAGATCCAGCACCGGCGCCTTGCCGATCTTCTCCAGCAGCAGCCGGTGGCCCGGTTCGGCCGAACAGTGCGCAACCTGGCAATGCTCGATGCTGCGCGGATCGGCGGCATGCAGGACCGCGGCCGCGGCGGTGCAGGCAAAGCCGTCGAGCAGCACCGGGACCCGGGCCATGCGCGCGGCGAGGACAGCGCCGGCGATCGCCGCCAGTTCGAGCCCGCCGACAGCGGCGAAGAGTTCCAGCGGGTCCTCGGTTCGTGCCCGGTGCAGGGCGACACCGTCCGCCACCGCCTTGACCTTGGCCGCATAGGCGGCGCCGGTGACCCCGGTGCCTGGACCGGTCCAGTCTTCGGCCGCACCGCCGTGGAGCGCATGGCAGATCGCCGCCGCGGAGGTCGAGTTGCCGATCCCCATCTCGCCGAGGCAGAGCAGGTCGATTCCCGGCTCCACCGCCATCATGCCGTAGGCGATCGCCTTGGCACATTCGTCCTCCGACATGGCCGGCGCGTCTGTGAAATCGGCGGTCGGCTGCTCCAGAGCCATTTCGTAGACCCGAAGGTCCGCGTCATGCAGCTCGGCGAGCTGATTCACCGCGGCGCCGCCGGAAACGAAGTTCTGCACCATTTGCGCCGTAACGTCCGCCGGATAGGCCGAGACGCCCTTGGCGGTCACGCCGTGATTGGCGGCGAAGACGCAGATCCTCGGATGTGCGACGCTCGGCGGGTGCTTGCCCTGCCAGGCGGCGACCCAGCGCGTCAGCTCCTCCAGCTTGCCGAGGGAACCCGCCGGCTTGGTCAGTTCCGCCTCGCGGCTGGCGGCCTGGGTGCCGGCTTCGAGATCGGCCGGCGGTAAAGCGCGGAACAGGCCGCGGATCTCGTCGAAGGTCGCGCTCTCGGGGGAAAAACGTTCGTCGCTCATGACTGCCAGCCAGGAAGTGTCTTTCGGAATGCCGCCCCCTATACAGGTCCGGACGGCCAATGCATAGTCCGCGGGCGACGGCCCGCGCCGCCGCGAGGGCAGTCCGGCACGACAAGGGCGGGGAAAGATGGCGAGCGAGAGACCGGCGCCCGTGCGGCGCCCCTGGTGGGCCGACGATCTTGCCCATGCCGCGATGTTCCTGACCCGCCTGCCCGTCCCGTCCCCCGTGCGCGCCGACCGTCCGCTGATGCATGCCGGATGGGCGTTCCCGCTGATCGGCCTCGTGACCGGCGCGCTCGGCGGCGCCGCGCTCTGGATCGCTGCCTGGGCCGGACTGCCGCTGCTCGCGGCCGCGCTCTGCGCGCTCGCCGTGACCGCCCTCATTACCGGCGCACTGCATGAAGACGGCCTTGCAGATCTCGCCGACGGCTTCGGCGGCGCAGGCACGAAGGCGCGCAAGGTCGAGATCATGCGGGACAGCAGGGTCGGCAGCTACGGCGTGCTCGCGCTCATCCTCGCGACCGGCCTCAAGGCCGCCGCGCTCGCCAGTATCGCCGTCGCCGCGCCCTGGCTCGCCGCTGTCGCCTTCACGGCGGCGCAGATCCTCGGCCGGACCGCGATCCTGCCGATCGCCTATTTCCTTGCCCCCGCGACCGCAGACGGTCTCGGCACCGGCGCCGGGCGGCCCAAAGCGGTGACCACCGGGCTCTGCATCGCCCTCGGCACGCTGCTCGCCTTCTCGCTGCTTCCAGGCATCGGCTTCGTCGCCGCTCTTCCTGCGGCGGCGCTCGCCGCTGTCGCCACTGCCCTGCTCGCCCGGCGCCAGATCGGCGGCTATACCGGCGACGTGCTCGGCGGCAGCGAACAGGTGGTCGAATGTCTCGTCCTGCTTGCCCTTTCCGCCCTGCCGGCCGCCGCCGCCGGGTTCCTCTGGCCGCTATGAACACGGCGACCCGCTGGCATCTGCTGCGGCATGCCCCGGCCGTCGTGGTGCAGGGCACGATCTACGGACGGACGGACGTTCCGGCGAAAGAGCAGGACCCGGCGCTGCTGCGCGGGATCGCAGACAGGCTGCCGGAGAATGCGGTGCTGGTCACCACACCGCTGCGGCGGACGGCCGACACTGCGCGAATGCTGCGCGACACGGGATGGGCCCCGGACGTGGAGATCGTCGAGGACGCGTTCCGCGAGCAGGATTTCGGCGCGTGGGAAGGCTTGAGCCATGCGGCCCTGGCGGAAGCCGGTGCGGCGGATTACAGGAGCTTCTGGGACGACCCGGCCCGCAACCGCCCGCCCGGCGGAGAGAGTTTCGCCGACCTCGTGGAGCGCGTCTCCCCTGCCGTCGCCGACCTCAACGGGCGGTTCGGAGGACGCGATATCGTCCTCGTCGGCCATGGCGGATCGATCCGGGCCATACTCGCGGTAGTGCTGAAACTGAAACCCGAGGTCGCGCTCTCGCTCGAGATCGCGCCGCTCTCCCTCAGTCTCGCCGATCATTTTCCGGGCGCGGCCGCGGAGCCTTCCTGGAGGCTGCGCGGCGTGAATCTTCCCGCCGGATCCTGAACTTCACATTCCCGCCACATGGTTCTTCTAGTATTTTCCCGTCAGATCAGACGGATGGGCTCAAAAGGGATCCGACCATGCGCTTCACCATTCTCGCCGCACTGCTCCTCGCAACCGTTCTGGCGGCCGGTCCGGCGCGGGCCGACGACAGCCCCGCCCTCACCGTCGATCGCGCGCGGCTCACGCTGCAGGATCTCACCAGCGACCCGAATGCGGTCGGTCCGGTCGCGGATTATCTGAAGAAGGCCAAGGGGGTCCTGATCATCCCGCAGCTCGTCAAGGCCGGGCTCGTGCTCGGCGGCGAGTACGGTGAAGGCGTCCTCGTGGCCCGCACGGGGCCCGGCGACTGGAGCGATCCCGCCTTCTATTCACTCGCGGCCGGCAGCATCGGATTTCAGATCGGCGTCGAAGCGAAGCAGATCCTGCTCGTGGTGATGACCGAGAAGGGCCTGAACTCGCTGATGAGCGACCAGCTGAAGTTCGGCGCCGATGCCAGCGTCGCGGCCGGGACCGTCGGCGGCGGGGTCGGCGCCTCAAGCGCCGGATCCCTCGGCGCGGACTTCATCGCCTTCGCCAAGTCCAAGGGCCTGTTCGGCGGCGGCGCGCTCGACGGCGCGATCATCAAGACCCAGCCGGAGCTGAATGAGGCATTTTACCGCACCGCGGCCTCTCCCAAGCAAATCCTGATCGAACGGCGCTTCACCGCGGCGGAGGCGGACGGATTGCGCAGCGTGCTCTCGAAATATTGACGCGCCGCGACCATATTGCGCGGTGAACGTCCGGCCCGCCTCGGGGCCGGCAGAGACATCCGGATCGTTTCATGTCGAAAAAGACCTTTCTCTTCCTCGTCTCCTTCCTCGGCCTCGCGCTGATCGGCTCGATCGCCGCCGGCTACTGGCTGGTCAGCGGCGGACGCATCGGCGGCACCGAGACCGCGGACCTTGTCGGCGGCCCCTTCCGCCTGACCGACGAGAGCGGCGCCGCGCTCTCGAACGAGGATCTGAAGGGCCGCTACATGATGGTCTTCTTCGGCTACACCTACTGTCCCGACGTCTGCCCGACGACCCTGACCGTCGTCACTCAGGCGCTCGACCAGCTGGAACCCGCGGTCCGTGACAAGGTCGAGCCGGTCTTCATCACCATCGACCCGGCACGCGACACCGCGGACGCGCTCGCCGCCTATTCCCAGCATTTCCACGACAAGATCCATTATCTGACCGGCACGCCGGAACAGATCGCCGAGGTCGCGAAGGCCTACCGGGTGTTCTACCAAAAGGTCGAGAGCGAGGAATTCAGCGACTACCTGATGGACCACTCGACGGTGACCTATCTGATGGGCCCGGACGGCCGCTATGTCAGTCATTACGGCTTCAACGCGGAGCCGGACGAGATCGCGCAAGACCTGACCAAGCGCATCACCGGGTAAGATCCGCCGATTTCAGTCCCTCCGGCACGAAACCTCTTCCACATTGCGGGCGTGGCTCCGCTTGCCGGAAAAGCCGCGCGGGACTAATCTCCGGCTCTTTCCGCCCTTCAAACCAAGGAGAGCGCGCATGAGCTCCAGCCCGCGCATCAAGGGTGTGATGGCCGCCGGCCTCACCGCCTTCAACGACGATCTTTCGGTCGATACCGACCTCACCCTCGAGCATACCGCATGGCTGCTGGAAAAGGGCTGCGACGGCGTGCTGCTGTTCGGCACCACCGGCGAGGCCAATTCCCTGTCGGTAGACGAACGGCTCAGCTTCCTCGACAAGCTCGCCGCCTCGAGCCTGCCGAAGGACAAGCTGATGATCGGCACCGGCTGCTGCGCCCTGCCGGACACCGTCGCGCTGACCAAGAAGAGCCTCGAGATCGGCATCGAGTCGGTCCTGATGCTGCCGCCGTTCTACTACAAGAATCCGAGCGACGAGGGCCTCTTCACCCATTTCGCCCGCACCTTCGAGGCCGTCGGTAGCGACGCCATGAAGGTCTATCTCTACCACTTCCCGCAGATGTCCGCGGTGCCGTTCAGCCATGACCTGATCGGCCGCCTGCTGAAGGAATTCCCGGACACGATCTGCGGCGTTAAGGACAGCTCCGGCGATTTCGAGAACATGAAGGCGATGGCCGAGAAATTCCCGGGCTTCGACGTCTTCGCCGGCACCGAGCGCTACCTGCTCGACGTGCTGAAGGCCGGCGGCGTCGGCACCATCACCGCGACCGGCAACGTCACGGTCGGCGGCTGCGCGAAGGTCTACGGCGCCTGGAAGGCCGGCTCGGCCGACGCGGAAGCTTTGCAGGAGCAGCTCACCCGCGAGCGCCTGACGCTGCAGAACTACCCGGCCGCCGCGGCCCTGAAGGAACTGCTCGCCCGCGACAGCGGCAAGGCGAGCTGGCGCAATGTCCGCGCGCCCTTCATGCCGCTGCCGGCGGAAAAGGCGACCTCTCTGGTCAGCGAGCTCGACGCGGTGAACTTCGCCCTGGCTGCGTAAGTACCGGAAACAGTATTTCGAGAGAGCGCCCCGGCCCCGGCCGGGGCGTTTTCGTTTTCGGCTCCGCCGTGTAAACAGGTCCGGCGAGCAGGCACGCTTGCAAGAAGATCAGATAGCAGGTGCGAATGCCGAAGGCGGTTGTTCTTGGCGGTTATGGTCTCATCGGATCCGCATGCATGCGGGCTCTGGCCGATGCCGACTTCGAGGTGGTCGGTGTCGGCAGATCGCATCGAGCAGCAATGGCTTCGGATCCGGATGCCAACTGGATCATCCGCGACATACCGACAATTACCGTGAGTGAATTGCGGAGCTTGCTCGCAGGTGTGGACGTTGTCGTCAACGCATCTGGAGCGCTCCAGGATGGCGCACGCGACGACCTGGAAGCCATCCATGTTGCGGCCGTCTCGCGCCTTGTCGAGGCCATAGCCGGCGAACCGACGAGGATCGTCCAAATCTCGGCTGCAGGTGCCTTGTCCTACGCTTCCACGGCATTCTTCCGCACGAAGGCGCGAGGGGACGAGATTCTTTTGTCCAAGTCGGACAACTGCGTGATTCTGCGTCCTACGCTCGTGCTGTCTCACGAGGCATACGGCGGGACCGCGCTTTTGCGGGCGACGGCAGCGCTGCCTTTCGTTCAGCCAAGAGTGTTTCCCGAGGCAGAGATCCAGACCGTGTTTATCGGCGACGTCACCTCAGCCGTGGTCTCTGCGGCGCGGGGCGATGTGCCTGCGGGAACGATTGCGGATCTTACGGAAAGCGCAACACGCTCCTTCCCCGATCTGGTCGCAGGACTGCGGCGGTGGCAAGGTTGGGCGTCACCTGCCCTTGGCGTGAGCATTCCGGCTGGCTGCGTCTCGGCGCTGGGACGGATCGCGGATCTCCTCGGACATCTCGGTTGGCGCTCGCCGCTCAGGACAACCGCTCTGAAAGCTCTCAGAGACGGCATCCGGGGCGATCCGTCAACTTGGGAGAATGCGGGAGGGAAAGCGTGCCGGTCGCTTGAGGAGACACTCGCGCTGTTGCCGGCCACACGGCAGGATAGGCTTTTTGCGCGTGCCTATCTCGCATTGCCTCTCGCTATTGGAACCTTGGCACCCTTCTGGTGCATTTCGGGCCTCGTCACGCTCATTGACCCCTCGCGCGCCATGTCGGTCTTGACGGATCGCGCCGTGCCGTCCTGGATCGCCGTTCTCTCAGTTTTTGGCGGAGCCGTGGCTGACATTTTGCTGGGCCTTGCAATACTCTGGCGGCCTTGGACAAAGCACGCCGCAATGGGAATGCTGATCCTATCCGGCGCCTACCTTCTCGGTAGCCTCGTCGCCGCACCCGATCTTTGGTCCGACCCCTTGGGGCCGATGGTTAAGGTTCTTCCGGGCATGACTCTGGCTGTCATGGTCTGGCTGCTGATGGAAGAGAGATGACCTACGATATCCTCCGCTTCATCCATGTCATCGGGGCAACGGTGCTGCTTGGTACCGGAGCCGGGATCGCCTTCTTCATGGTCGTCTCGAACCGAAGTCAAGATCCGAGGCTGATTGCGCATGTGGCCGGGATCGTAGTTCTCGCAGATGCGCTGTTTACGGCCACCGCGGTAATCTTCCAACCCATTTCCGGCTACCTACTGGCGCGCGAGGTCGGCTGGCCAATCCTTGAAGGCTGGGTCGGGTGGTCGCTGCTGCTCTACATTATCGTCGGCGCGTTCTGGCTTCCGGTCGTCTGGATGCAGATCCGGATGCGGGATATTGCGATTGCCGCGCGCGACGCCGGAACAGCTTTACCCGCGCAATATCACAGGCTCTATCGCTGGTGGTTCCTGTTCGGCTTTCCCGCCTTCGGAGCGGTGCTCGCCATCGTGTGGTTGATGCTGACCAGACCGTCGCTCTGATGGATCGTTTCAGCGCGCCTTGCGGCCGAGATTGACCAGGATCATCGAGGTGAAGACGCAGCCGACCGCGCCCCAGATCCAGAGCGAGTGGATCTCGCCGAACACGACCCAGCCCCAGAACAGGCCGAACAGGTTCACCATGTAGGAGACCAGGCTGAGGAAGACCGGCCCGGCCCGCTTCAGCACCTCGAAATAGAGCATGTAGGCGACCGAGGAGATCGCGATCTGGCCGAGCATGGCGTAGTCGGTCGGCCCCGGATCCGCCATCAGCGGGTAGAAGCCGTCCACCGCCAGCATCAGCGGCAGGGTGCCGAGCGAGGCGACGATCAGCATGCCGCGCGCCGCCGCCAGCGAATGCGTGCTCTCGGGCCGCATGCGGTCGCTGTAGATCCCGCTGCAGGCATAGAGCGCCGGAGTGAGAAAGGCCATCAGCACCCAGGGCACCATGTCGCGCGAGGGCAGGCTGGTCTCCGGCAGCACCATCATGAGCGCGCCGACCAGACCGAGGCAGATACCGATGGCGCTGTTCCAGCGAAAGCCCTCGATGCGGAAGGCGACGGCGAGCACGTAACCCAGCACCGGTACCGTGGAGATCACCGTACTCATCACTCCGGCGGGTATGTATTTCGCCGTGGTGAGGATGTTGATGTTGGGCAGCACCAGGCCGATGAAGGCGGCGCCGAGAAAGAAGAGAAGATGCGGCCGGTCGACCTCGAAGGGAATGCCTTTCTTCCAGCAGACCAGCGTGAGAAACACGGCCGCGCCGGTGGACTGCATCCAGGCATAGGCGAAGGGATGCACCCCGCCCATGGCGGCAATTTTCGAGAGCGAGAAGGAGAGCCCCCAGAGGCAGCCGAGCAGGGTCAGCATGGCGAGGGGGAGCAGGAGCTTCGGGTCGATCAGCCCATCGCGCTTCAGATCTTCGGCCATGTTCCGCTCAAAACGGCCAGACGATCGGCAGCAGGGGCACCGCCACCGCGAGGATGATCAGGTCGAGCGGCAGCCCGACGCGCCAGTAGTCGCTGAACCGGTAGCCCGCCGGTCCCATGACCAGCAGGTTGTTCTGGTGCCCGATCGGGGTCAGGAAGGCGCTGGAGGCGCCGATGGCGACGGCCATCAGGAACGGGTCGGGGCTGACCGAGAGCCGTTCGGCAATACCGAGCGCGACCGGCGCCATGACCAGGGCCGTCGCCGCATTGTTCATCATGTCTGTGAGCAACATGGTCAGCATGATGAGCAGCGCGAGCACGAGATAGAGCGAATAGCCGGAGGCCGCATCCGCCACCACGCCGGCGATCAGGCCGGCGGCCCCGGTCTCATGCATCGCGGTGCCGACGGGGATCATCGCGCCGAGCAGGATGACGACCTGCCAGTCGATCGCCTCGTAGACCTCGCTCATCGGGATCAGGTCGAACAGCACCATGACGGCGAGCCCGGCAACAAGGCAGACCGCGGCCGGAACGATCCCGGCGCTGGCGGCGGCGATCGCGGAGAGGAAGACCAGGGCCGGCACGAGGATCTTCGGCCGCTCGAGGCTCATCCGGCGCTGCGCCAGCGGCAGGCAGCCGAGAGCCGATATAGTGCCGTAGATATGGTCCGCGTCGCCCTGCAGCATCAGCACGTCGCCGGCCCGGAACCGCACGTCGCGAAGCCGCGTATTGATCGGCGCACCGCCGCGCGCGACGCCCAGCAGGTTGAGGCCGTAGCGTGAACGGAGCCGGAGCATCGCGGCGCTGCGTCCCTCGATCCAGGCCCGGGGCGGCATCACCGCCTCGACCACCGAGAGCTGCGCATCCTCGCTGGCATCCGACTTGCTCGCATTCAGTTCCTTGGCGTCGACCAGCTCCAGGCCCTTCTGGACCGCGGCCTCGATCTGCTCCGCCGTACCGTGCGCCAGCAGAAGGTCGCCCTCGGCCAGCGGCTCGCGGGTCAGGCGCCGGACCACGCGCTCATTGCCGCGCAGCAGCGCCAGAACGGTCGGGCGGCCGGTATCCTCGTGCCGGTCGCCGAGGGCGCGGATGGTCTGGCCGATCAGCCGCGATCCCTCCGGCACCCGGAACTCGGTGACGTAGCTCGACAGCTCGAACAGCCGCCGCCCCTCGTCGTTGCCGCGCCGGTTCGGCACGAGGCGCACGCCGACGACGACCAGATAGACGATCCCGACAAGCGCCACGGCCAGACCGACCGGCGCGAAGTCGAACATGTGGAACTCCTCGCCCATGGCGGTGCGGCGATAGTCGGCGATGATCAGGTTCGGCGGCGTGCCGATGAGGGTGATCATGCCGCCGAGCAGCGAGGCGAAGGAGAGCGGCATCAGCAGCCGCGACGGCGAGAGGCCGCCGCGCCGGGCAACCGAAAGCGCAACCGGCATCAGCAGGGCGAGGGCGCCGACATTGTTCATGAAGCTGGAGAGAAAGCCCGCCAGCCCGACCAGGGAGAAGGTCTTCGCGGTTCCCGACTTGGTGCTCTGGGCAAGCCGCTCGGCGATCATGCCGACGGCGCCGGAGCGCGTCAGTGCCGCCGACATGCCGAGCACGGCGACCACGGTGATCACCGCCGGATGGCCGAACCCCTCGAAAGCCTTCAGCGGATCCACGACCCCGGCCGCCACCGCCAGCAACAGGGCCAGCAGGGCGACGAGGTCGATCCGGTAGCGGCCCCAGATGAACGCCGAGAGGGCGCCGAGGATGATCGCGAGGATCGCTGTCTGCTCGTAGGTCATGGCCGAGCTATAACCCTCCGGCGCCCGGTACGGAAGGGGAATCGGGGGAGGACCGGAGCCGCGACACGGTCAGCTCCGGCGCTGGGCCAGCACCGTGAGCGCGATCCCCGCAGCGATGACGACGGCCCCTCCCCAGGTCTCCCAGCTGTAGCGTTCACCGAGCAGAATGGTGGCAACGACGAGCCCGACGGAGGCCGCGACATAGCCGATCTGGCTCAGCAATACCGCCCCGCCGAGCTGCTGCAGGCGAAAGAAAAGTGGAAATGCCGCGGCCGCCGCGACTGCCTGCGCCAGTGCCACACCGGGAATTGCCGCCAGCGAAGCCGCCGGCACGGTGCCTTCGACCACCAGCAGCAGGGCGAGAAAGCCGAAGATCGCCGCGCCGTGGCTCCAAAAGGCCAGCACATCGGGGGAAACGTTCTCGGGCCAGGCAATGCTGCGATAGACATTTCCGACGGCGAGCGCGATCGGAACCGCGAAACCGGCCATGATCCAGAACGGCTCCGGCGCATCCGCCCCTGACCCGCGGGTCAGGCTGACGATGGCGGCGCCGATCAGTCCGACGGCAATTCCCGCAAGTCCGAGCCGGTTGGCCGTCTTGAGCCCGAGCAGGGCCGAGAAGGCGAGCGTGAAGACCGGCGACTGGGCGAACATCAGCCCCATATAGCCGGCGCCCGCATGGGGGATGACGGCGAACAGGATCACGTTCGGGATGACAAAGGAGACCAGCCCGCCGAAGACCGCGAATCTGACCACGCCCGGCTCCGGTTTCCGCAGCTTGCGGCTCATGGCGAGCGGCGGGAAGAGGATCGCGGCAACGCCGAGCGAGGGGATCATTGCCCAGAGAATCGGCGAGATACCGGCATCACCCGCGAGTTTGCCGAGCGGAAAGTTCAGCCCGACGAGGGCGCCGGTGGCGATCAGAAGGAGAGAAGGGTTGGCAAGCATCGAATCTGAGTGCGCGCCTTCTTGCGGTCGGTCAAGCGATTGTGTCACGGAACCTCTCCTTTCAGGCAGCACGTTCGGCCCGGAAGCCACCCGCGGTTGCGATCTCTGCCAGCGGCTTGCGTCCGCTCGGCTTTTCGCGGACCCGAAGCGGCTCCGGCAGCCGCTCCGCCGGCCCGCGGAGGCCAAGCGCGATGGCGATTTCAATCTTGAACCGGGCCGGAACGGCAAGCGCGCCGCGGGCATGATCTCGATCTATTCCGGCCATTGCATGGGCCTGGTAGCCGAGCGCCGTCGCCTGAAGAGCGAGCTGCGCCCAGGCGGCGCCGGCATCGAAACTGTTCAGCGTCGACGGCCGGTCCGGGCGCCCGCCCTCACCCGGCATCAGGGTGTCCGAGAGCAGGAGGACGAGAACCGCCGCGTCGGCCGCCCAGCGCCGGTTGAACGCATCCAGCACGGAGACGAACAGCTCCCACTGCGCGGAGTCCCGCTGCGCATAGAGGAAGTGCCAGGGCTGGATGTTGAATGCGGAGGGCGCCCAGCGTGCCGCCTCCAGAACGGTCTCTAGATCGGCCTGCGGCATGCTTTCGGGCAGGAAACTGCGCGGCGACCAGCGGTCGAGAAAAAGCGGCTCGATCGGATGATCGGCGGTTCGGGGATGGGTCATCGTATTGTCCTTCACATCAAGCGGTCATTGTCCTAGGGTAATTTTATTCGATCCAACATATTCCGAGATCGAATATTTTGATGTCGAATTATTTGATATCGGACGATCGATGAGTCAAGAGCCGGGTTGGAAATCTCGCGCGCCGCTGGACCAGGGCGCGCCGCTGGACAGCATTCTCGAACAATGGAAACGGGAACGGCCGGATCTCGACCCGGCGCCGATGGCGGTCTGCGGCGCGCTGCGCCGGGCCAACGACCGGGTGCGTACGGCGATCGAGGGCAACGTGACCTCGGCAGGGCTCGACGGCGCCGGTTTCGACGTGCTGCTGACCCTGCGCCGCCAGGGCAGGGGCGAGACCCTAACGCCGTCGGACCTGGCCGGCGAGATGATGCTCTCGACCTCGGCCATGACCAACCGGCTCGACCGGCTGGAAAAGCGCGGCCTGATTGCGCGCCGGGCCGATCCGAAGGACCGCCGCAGCCTCAAGGTCGCGCTGACGGAGGAGGGGTTTGCGCTGGCGGACGACCTGGTGGTCGGTCACCTCGCCGTCGAGGAAGAGCTGCTGGCGCCGCTCAGCCTCACGGAGCGCGAGGAGCTGATGCGCCTGCTCGCGAAGGTCGGCGCCTAGAGCCTGCGGCCGCTCTCCGGATCGAACAGGTGCAGGTTCTCCGGCGCGGCGCCGAGATACAGGGTCTCTCCGGAACCCAGGTGATGGTGACCCGAGAGCCGGACCGTGGTCAGCGCGCTCCTGTCCCCGGAATGGCCGTGGACCAGGGTTTCGGCGCCGAGATGTTCGACCAGGTCGATCTTCAGACCGAGACCGAGCGCATCGCCGACCGGCTCGAAATGCTCCGGCCGGATGCCGACGGTGACTGTCTGACCCTCGCTGACATTGCCGGCACTGCCGTTCAGCGGGAACCTGACGCCATCATTCAGCACCGCCTCTCCGTTCTCGATCCGCGCCTCCATGAAATTCATCGAGGGCGAGCCAATGAAGGCGGCGACGAACCTGCTCGCCGGCCGGTCATAAACCTCGATCGGGGTGCCGATCTGCTCGGCCCGGCCGCCGTTCATCACCACCAGCCGGTCGGCCATGGTCATCGCCTCGACCTGGTCGTGGGTGACATAGAGGCTGGTCGTGCCGAGCTGGCGCTGCAGCTTCTTCACCTCGACCCGCATCTGCACCCGGAGCTTGGCGTCGAGATTCGAGAGCGGCTCGTCGAACAGGAACACGGCCGGTTCGCGCACGATGGCCCGGCCCATGGCGACGCGCTGGCGCTGGCCGCCGGAGAGCTGCTGCGGCCGCCGTTCCAGAAGTTCCGACAGCTCCAGAATGTCTGCCGCCTCGCGCACCCGGCGGGCGATCTCATCCTTCGCCATGCCCCGGTTCTTCAGCCCGTAGGCCATGTTGCCCTCGACCGTCATGTGCGGATAGAGCGCATAGTTCTGGAACACCATGGCGATGTCGCGATCCGCCGGCTCCAGCGTGTTGACCTCGCGTCCGGCGATGGAAACCGCGCCGCCGGTGATGCTTTCGAGGCCCGCCACCATCCGCAACAGCGTGGACTTGCCGCAGCCGGAGGGTCCGACCAGGGCGATGAACTCGCCGTCGCGAATATCGACATCGATCCCGTGAATGGCCTTGAAGCCGTTGGGATAGACCTTCTCGATGCTGTTCAGGGTGACCTCGGCCATCCTTGGTTCCTCACTTCTCGGATTCGACGAGACCCTTCACGAACCAGCGCTGGAAGACGACCACCACCAGGACCGGCGGCAGCAGCGCGAGGATCGAAAGCGCGAGGGCCTTGTTGTATTGCGGGATACGATTGCCTTCGAGGTCGTTCAGGATCTGCTTGATTCCCATCACGACCGTGAAATAGCTCTCGTCCGTGGTCATCAGGATGGGCCAGAGGTACTGGTTCCAGCCGACCACGAACATGATGATGAAGATCGCCGCGATCATGGTCTTCGAGAGCGGCAGCAGGATATCGACGAAGAAACGAAACGGGCCGGCGCCGTCGATCCGTGCCGCCTCCAGGATCTCCTCCGGCACCGACTTGTAGAACTGGCGGAAGAAGAAAGTCGCGGTCGCGCTGGCGATCAGCGGCAGGATCAGCCCGGTATAGCTGTTCAGCATGCCGAGATCGGAGACCACCTTGTAGGAGGGGATGATGCGCACCTCCAGCGGCAACAGCAGCGAGGAGAAGATGATCCAGAAAAAGAAGCTGCCGGCCGGGAAGCGGAAATAGACGATTGCATAGGCCGCCAGTGTCGAGATCGCGATCTTGCCGACCGAGAAGCCGAGCCCGAGCACCAGCGAGTTCTCCAGCATGAGCAGCGCGTTCACCTGCTCGGTGAAGCCGGTATTGTCGAAGAGAACCGCGCTGTAGGTCTCCCGGAAGTAATCCCCGAACCAGAACTGCAGCCCGTCGCCGAGCAGCGTCTCGGGCCGGTGCGTCGAGGAGGCGAAGGCGATCCAGATCGGCAGCAGCAGGAAAAGCACGCCGAGGATAAGGATCAGATGGTCGAGCGGTTTGACGTTCTTCATCGGCTTGTTCCCGCTCAGTAATGGATGCGCTTCTCGAGCACGCGGAACTGCACGACGGTGAGCGCGAGCACGAGGATCATGAGGATGACCGACTGGGCGGAGCTGCCGCCGAGATCGGCGCCAAGGAAACCGTCCTGATAGACCTTGTAGACCAGCGTCGCGGTACCGCCGCCGGGCGCGCCGCGGGTCATGGTGTCGATCACGCCGAACGTATCGAAGAAGGCATAGGTGATGTTGATCACCAGAACGAAGAAACCGGTCGGTGCCAGAAGCGGCAGGGTCACCGTCAAGAATCGCCGGAAACCGTTGCGGCAATCGATCAGGGCGGCCTCGCGGACCGCGCGCGGGATCGACTGCAGGCCGGCGAGGAAATAGATGAAATTGACGCTGACCTGCTTCCAGACCGAGACCAGGATCACGGTGAAGGAAGCGTCGAAAACGTCGAGCTGCGGAATGAAGGGCCAGCCGGTCGCGTTCAGCAGATGGTTCAGCGGGCCGATCGAGCGGTCGAACAGGAAGGTGCCGATCATCCCGGCGACCGCGGGCGCCACCGCATAGACCCAGGTCAGCATGACCTTGTAGGCCGACTGGCCGTGAACGATGCCGTCCGCCTTGACCGCCAGGAGCAGGGCGATCGCCATCGAGAGAAAGGCGACGAGAGCGGAGAAGACGAGCGTGAAGACGGCCGAGGTCGCGTAATGGTCGCTGGAGACCACCTCGCGGAAATTGTCGAGGCCGACGAACTGGCTGGCGAGGCCGAACGGGTCCTCCAGCATGAAGGACTGGTAGATCGCCTGCGCCGCCGGCCAGACGAAAAAGATCATGATGATCGCGAGCTGCGGCGCGATCAGCAGGTACGGCAGGGAGACATGATCGAATTGCTGCCGTTTCATCGGCGGAACCCCAAAGCGAGCCGGAACGGGAAACGGCGGGCGGAGAGCCGCCCGCCGTCTCTTGGGCGGTGATGCTTACTGGACCGTCTTGGCGAAGCGGGCGAGCAGCTTGTTGGAGCCGTCCTCGATCGCCGCGAAGGCGTCCTCGACGGACTTTGTGCCGGCGAAGATCTGGTCGTATTCGCGGTTCATGACTTCGCGGATCTGCACGTAGTAGCCAAGGCGATAGCCCTTGTTCCACTCGGCGGACTTCAGGTTCAGCTGCTGGATGCCGACCTCGGCGTCCGGCTCGTCCTTGTAGTAGCCGCTCTCCTTGGCGAGCGTGTAAGCCGCGTTGGTGATCGGCACGTAGCCGGTTTCCTTGTGCCAGAAGAACTGGGTTTCCGGCTTGGTCAGGAACTTGAAGAACTGCGCGACGCCTTCGTTCTCGGCCTTGTCCTTGCCGGAGAAGGCGAAGAGGGCCGCACCGCCGATGAAGGTGGTGTAGTCCTCACCCTTGGTGATGCTGTTCCAGTACGGCAGGTTGGTGGTGCCGAAGTCGAACTTCGCCGCCGACTTCAGGCCGCCGAAGGAACCGGACGAGCCGAGCCACATGGCCACTTCCTGGTCGATGAAGGGCTTCTGGTTGTCGCCCCACTTGGTGCCGTAATAGCCGAAATAGCCGGCCTGCTGCCATTCGCGCGCCTTCGAGAAGTGCATGCGCATGTGCTCGTTGTTGTAATTGATTTCGGTGGCGACACCGTCGAAGCCGTTATTCTCGTTCGCCATCGGCAGGTTGTGCCGGGAGTGGAAGTTCTCGGAGAAGATCCACGGCGTGTGCGACTGGCTGAGCGCGATGTAGCCTGCCTGTTTCAGCTTTGGCGCGATGGCCTCGAACTCTTCCCAGGTCTTCGGCGGCTCGACGCCGGCCTTCGCGAGCGCGTCCTTGTTGTAATAGAGCACCGGGGTGGAGCTGTTGAACGGCATGCCGATCATGTCGCCCTTGCTGTCCGCGTAGAAATAGCGGACGCCGGCGATGTAGTCCTCGGCGTGGAACGGAACGCCGTTCTCGTTCAGCAGCTTGGCGACCGGGTAGACGGCACCCTTGGCATTGATGATGGTTGCGGCGCCGGCGTCGAAGATCTGGATGATGTTCGGCGCTTCATCCGCCCGGAAGGCGGCGATGCCGGCGGTCATGGTCTCTTCGTAGCCACCCTTGTAGATCGGGGTCAGCTTGTAGTCGCTCTGGGACGCGTTGAAGTCCTTGGCGATGGCGTTCACGGTCTCGCCGAGACCCCCGCCCATGGCGTGCCAGAAGGTAATCTCGGTCGCCGCGTTGGCGGCACCCGCACCGAGCATGGCAAGGCCAGCCGCGGCGGCGAGAAACGTCTTGGTTGCTTTCATAAGAAGGCTCCGTCGGATGAATTACGAGCGCGTGACCCTATGTGCGCCGGGCGTCCGAACGGTGAAGGAACCGTGACATTTTCGTTGCAGCAAGTCTTGCTAAGCGTTTCTTTTCATTTGAAATTCCCTACTGTTCGTTTTGCGTCTCCCGGCGCGGGAGCGATTGATCGAAAAGCCGGTTTGCCGCGCAAGGGCCGGATAGTCGGCGCATGGCGCCGGAGGCTATAGAATAGGCCTCGCAACGTCGGAGGCCGGGACCATGCCGGACAGTCCAGTGAGCATCGAGAGCAAGAAATTTCAGGACGACGCGGCCCGCTGGGCGGCCGTGACGGCGCGTGATGCGGCGGCCGAGGGGGTGTTCTTCTATGCCGTTGTCACCACCGGCGTCTATTGCCGCCCGACCTGCCCGTCGCGCAGGCCAAGACACGAGAATGTCCGCTTCTATGACAGTCCGGCGGAGGCCGAGGCCGCCGGATACCGGGCCTGCCGCAAGTGCCTCGGCAAGGACGCCGCCGAGGCCCGGCGCCGGGAGGCGGTGACGGAGGCCTGCGCCCTGCTCGAGGCGGCGGAGGAAGCGGCGCCAACGCTGGAGGCTCTCGCGACCGCGACCGGCCTCTCGCCCCATCACCTGCAGCGCACCTTCAAGGCCGTGACCGGGGTTTCGCCCCGGCAATACTGGGACGCGCGTCGGCTTGAGCGGTTGCGGCAGAACCTGAAGTCCGGCGAGGCTGTCGCCCCGGCACTCTACGGTGCCGGTTACGGCTCCTCCAGCCGGCTCTACGAAAAGGCGCGCGGCCAGCTCGGCATGACGCCGGCGACCTACGGCAGGGGCGGGCTCGGCGCCACCATCGCCTTCACCACGGCACCGTCCCCGCTCGGCGAGGTTCTGGTCGCCGCGACCGAGGCGGGGATCTGCTTCGTCGGCCTCGGCGCGGATGCGGCCGCGCTCGAGGCCGAGCTGCGGGAGGATTTCCCGAAGGCGGAGATCCTGCGCGAGGACGAAACGCTGGGCCGGCTGACCGACGGTGTGCTCGCACGGCTCGCCGGGCGGACGCCGGACCGGGAACTCCCGCTGGACATCCAGGCCACCGCCTTCCAGCGTCAGGTCTGGGAGGCGCTGATGACGATACCCGCCGGCGAGACCCGCACCTACGGAGAGCTCGCGGCGGCGATCGGCAAGCCCGGCGCCGCGCGCGCGGTTGGCCGTGCCTGCGGCAGCAACCGGGTGGCGCTGGTCATCCCCTGCCACCGTGCGGTCGGGGCAAACGGCAGTCTCACAGGCTACCGCTGGGGCGTGGAGCGCAAACGCCGCCTGCTTGAGGCGGAAGCGGGTACAGACCGTGATGCGCTGGCCGCCGCCGGGTAAACCCGCCGGTTTTACCTGCGCTGGAATTTGCGCTATGAGTGGGAACCGCCCGATGGGGCGGCTCCCGTCTCTTTCAAAGATCACCGATGAAAAAATCTGATTTCCGGGTCGATTCGGTCGGCGGCATCGCGACGCTGACCCTGATGGTCGCGCTCGGGCAGATGTCGGTCGGCCTGTTCGTGCCGTCGCTGCCCTCGCTGGTCGACCATTTCGATACCGACATGGGCACCGTGCAGCTCACACTGACGGTGTATTTCGCGGCTTTCGCCCTGTTCCAGCTCTTCATCGGCCCGCTTTCGGACCGCATCGGGCGCCGGCCGGTGATCCTCGCCGGACTTCTGATCTATGTGTCGGGCGCCGTGGCCTGCGCGCTTGCCGGCTCGATCTGGACCCTGATCGCCGCCCGCCTGCTTCTCGCCATCGGCGCCTGCGCCGGGCAGGCCGTGAGCCGCGCCATCGTCCGGGACAGGACCGAGGGCGCCGAGTCGGCGCGGATCATCTCCTATATCGGCATGGCGATGGCGCTCTCCCCGGCTCTCACCCCGACCGTCGGCGGCCAGTTGCACGCCCATTTCGGCTGGCAGGCGAACTTCCTGCTGATGGCCGCCATCGCTCTCGGCCTCGCCCTCTACTGCCTCCTCCGCCTGCCGGAGACGATCCGCGAGAAGCGGCCCGACGCGACCGATTTCGGATCCATGCTGCGCAATTACCGCAGCCTCGCCACCGATCGGCGCTTCACGGGCTACGCCCTCCTGATCGGTGCCATATTCGGCGCCCTCTTCGCCTACCAGACCGGATCGCCCTACATCCTCATGGTCGAGCTCGGCTTCTCGCCGCAGAGCTATGGCCTGTTGATCCTGTTCAATGTCGCGGGCTTCCTCTCCGGCAATCTCATCACCAACCGGTTCGGTCGCCGCATCGGCATCTACGGTATGGTGCGGGCGGGCGCGGTCCTCGCCTTTGTCGCGGGGATCACCATGATGGTGCCGGCCCAGCTCGGCCATGTCAGCGCGCTCAGCATCATCGGCCCGAGCATGCTCCTGCTGTTCGCCATGGGCCTCACCCTGCCGAGCGCTATGGCGGGGGCGATGCTGCCCTTCCCGCACATGGCGGGCGCCGCCTCGGCGCTGCTCGGCTTCACGCAGATGGGGACCGGCGCTCTCGGTTCGCTGGTGATCAGCAGCCTGCAGAATCTGCATCCGCACGTGATGCCGGACGTGTTCGCGGTCTCGGGTCTGCTCGCGCTCATCGCGCTGGCCCTGATTCCGCGTCCGAAGACGGCCGGCGATTGATCGAAGGTCGTCCCGTAAACGCGAATATGTAGTAGACTGACCCGACCCGCCCCCGACAGATTGGTGACCCGCCGCGATGA
This sequence comes from Nisaea sp., assembly GCF_965216895.1. Classification (GTDB taxonomy): domain Bacteria; phylum Pseudomonadota; class Alphaproteobacteria; order Thalassobaculales; family Thalassobaculaceae; genus Nisaea. Next base: position 3,161,254 of record NZ_OZ244205.1, on the reverse strand, counting down.
AAGACGCCCGCCCGCTGATCGTGACAGGACGTGACGGCGCGCAGATCGAAGTGCCGGTCAGGATTTCCGCGCGGGCCCGGCGGCTCTCGCTCAAGGTCGATCCCGCACGCGGCAGGCCGGAACTGGTTCTGCCCCGCGGCGTCGCGCCGACCCAGGCGGAAAGCTTCGTCGCCCGCAACGTGGTCTGGCTCGAGGAGCGGCTGAAGCGCCTGCCGGATCCGGTGCCGTTTGCCGACGGCGTCACCATCCCGCTCCTCGGCGCCGACCACCTGATCCGACACACCCCGGAGCGGCGCGGCACGGTCCGGCGGATCGAGGCCGCGGAGACCGAATCCGCATGTCTGGAAATCTCCGGCGGCGCCGATCATCTCCCCCGCCGCCTGACCGACTGGCTGAAGCGCGAGGCGCGGCGCGAGATCTCGCAACGGGCCAGATTCTACGCGGGTCAGCTCGGCCGGCGCCCATCGCGGATCTCGATCCGGGACACCCGGAGCCGCTGGGGCAGCTGCTCCTCGAATGGCGCGCTCTCCTTCTCCTGGCGCCTGATCATGGCACCGGAGCACGTGCTCGACTATGTCTGCGCCCACGAGGCGGCGCACCTGATCGAGATGAACCACTCGCAGCGCTTCTGGACGCTGGTCGAGCGGCTGGTCGCAGATATGGACATGTCCCGCGCCTGGCTGAAACGGCATGGCGCGACGTTGCACCGCTACGGCTGACCGGTCCGCCTCAAAGCCTTCATTATCCGGCCAAATTTCCCGGCGACACTCCGCACTGTCTTTCGTTTCCTTCGCCGCGTGCCGGGTTCTCGTTCCATGGATTCACTTCAGCGCTTCGCGATCCTCTGTTCGTGGGGCCTCGCTGCCGCCCTGATCACCGGGATGCTCGGTGCCTATCATCCGCTGGCTGACAGCTTCTCGCATGTTCGCCTGCACCTCGTGGTGCTGGCCCTGCCCTTCGTCCCATTGCTTTTTCTGACCGGGGCCTGGATCAACGGTCTCGCCCTTACCGCCACCGTCGTGGTGAGTGTCGGCCTGCTCGGGCAATTGTTCGGCGGCGGCGCGGCAGCGGATGTCCGGAACGATGATTCACAGCGTCTGCGCATCGTCTCCCTGAACCTGAATCACGTCTATGCGGACGCGGAGCGGGTCGCAGACTTCATTGCCGGTGCCGCACCCGACGTCATCACCTTGCAGGAGCTGTCGCTCGAGCCGCCCGGGGTGATCCGGCGGCTGCGGGAGGAGTATCCCCATCAGCTGATCTGCCGCTATCGCAGCGTCTCCGGGATCGCGGTGCTCTCCCGCACCCCCTTTGCCGCGACCGGCTGCCAGAACGATCACCGCCTCGCCTGGTCGACCGTGGAACGGAACGGCCAGGACGTCACCATCGCGTCGCTGCACCTGAGATGGCCGTTTCCCGGGTCTCAGGCGGCCCAGGTTTCGGGATTGAAGGACGCCTGGCCCCAGCTCGGCACGCCGCTCGTCCTCACCGGCGATTTCAACGCCGCGCCCTGGAGCCATGCCGTTCAGACGATCGCGCGAAGTTCGGGCACCAGGGTGGCTCCGGGCCTCCGTCGCTCCTATACCTGGGGCGAGAACTGGCTCGGTTCGGTGCTGGCGCTGCCGCTGGATCATGTTCTGGTCACGCCGACGCTGGACGTGACCCGTGCCGCTCTGGGCCCGCATGTCGGCTCCGACCATCTGCCGCTGATCGCCGACATCGGCTTGCCGCACTTCTAGGAGACGGCGCTCAGAGCCTGCTGGTCTTCGAGATCCCCAGCCCCGCAAGCGGGCGCGGAGGGCCTTTCGCCGCCTCGGACATGAAGGCGGCCCAGATTTCCGCCGGCAGGCTGCCGCCGGTCACTCCGTCCATCGGCGAGGCATCGTCGCGCCCGACCCAGATCCCGGCGACGAGATCCGCCGTGTAACCGATGAACCAGGCATCGCGGAAGCCCTGCGAGGTCCCCGTCTTGCCGGCGGCGGGCCGGTCGATCCGGGCCCGCTTGCCGGTACCGCGTTCCACCACGCTCTGCAGCATGCGATTGAGGTCTGAAACCGCCCGGGCATCGACCACTTCCGGCGCCGCGGTCTCGGGCCGCGCATAGATCGTCCCGCCCGCTGAAGTGCCGATGGTGTCGATCGCATAGGGCGTCACGAAGCGGCCGTGATTGGCGAAGGCGGCATAGGCCGCCGTCATCTCGAGAAGCGTCACCTCGCCCGCGCCGAGCGCGAGGCTGGGCCGGTCAGGCAGGGTTGCCGTCAGCCCGAGGCGCCGTGCAACGGAGAGCGCACGGCGGCGGCCAATGGCTTCGGACAGGTTGACGGTCGCCGCGTTGAGCGAGTCCGCGAGCGCATCCTCAAGCGTGACCTCTCCGCGAAACCGGCCGTCAAAATTGCGCGGCTGCCACCCGTCGATGGCCTGTGCCGCGTCCCGCACCGGCGTCTCTGGCTGGTATCCGGCTTCCAGCGCGGCGAGGAAGACAAAGGGCTTGAAGGCGGAGCCCGGCTGGCGCAGCGCCTGGGTCGCCCGGTTGAACTGGGAGGCACCGTAGTCGCGGCCGCCGACCATCGCCCGGACCGCGCCGTCCGGCGACATCACCACCATGGCGACTTGTTGCACGCCCTTCTTGGCACCGCGCTTCATGGCCTCGGCGACGGCCTGCTCGGCAAGGCGCTGCAGGCGCAGGTCGAGTGTGGTGCGAACGGTGCGGTCGCCGCCGCCCGGGCCGGCATAGCCGCTCGCCCGCTCGCGCGCCCAGTCGGCGAAATAACGATGATTGCGGCTGATCCCGGCCGCGCCGCGGATCGCCGAAGGCTTGGACGCGATCCTGAGGGCGTCGGCTTCGCTCAGATATCCCGCATCGGCCATGTTCAGCAGCACCTGCCTGGTCCGTCCTTCGGAGAGGGCCCGGTCCACCGCCGGATTGTAGCGCGACGGCGCCTTCAGAAGTCCGACCAGCATGGCCGACTGATAGGCGTCGAGATCCTCGACCGGCCGGCCGAAATACTTCCGTGCGGCGGCGTCGACCCCATAGGCACCAGCGCCGAAATAGACCCGGTTCAGGTAGATCGCGAGGATCTCCTGTTTCGAGAAACGGTGCTCCAGCCAGAACGAGAGCAGCAGTTCCTGGATCTTTCGGGAATAGGAGCGCTCGGCGCTGAGGAAGACGTTCTTGGCAAGCTGCTGGGTCAGCGTGCTGCCGCCCTGCACGGTACGGCCAGCCTGGAGATTGACCAGAGCCGCGCGGGCGATCGAAATCGGATCGATCCCGAAATGAGAGAAGAAGCGCCGGTCCTCGGTTGCGACCAGGGCCTGGACCAGGGTTTCCGGCAGTCTGTTCGCCGCAACCGGCTGCCCGTAAAGGCCGCCGTAGGAGACGAACATCGCACCCGCCCGGTCGAGCAGCCGGGTCGATCCCGCGCGCTCATAACGGTCGAGGTCCGTGATGTCGGGAAGCTGGTAGGCGTGGTAGGCGAGCAACCCTCCCACGGCGACACCGATCCAGATCGCGGCCACGACGCCATATTTGAGGATCGCGGCGAACGGCCCGATCCGTTTGCGCACGACCGCCGATTTCCGCCGCCGGGGCGCGGCACGGCTGCGGCGCTTGGCCGAGCGGCCCGCCACGCCACTGTCCCGCGCCGTGCCGGATTTCACCTTACCGGAACGCGTGTTTCGCCCCGCTGCCGCGGGTTTTCGTGTCGGAGTCCGTGCCATCGGTTTCCGCATCTCATACCAAGAATTAAATTTAACCCATAACTGATTGATACTGGCAATTAAATTTCCATTTCTTAATATCTTGCTTTAACTTGAAAAATAACATCAAAAGCATCGATTATTTCTATGTTTTCCAATTTTTGCATATAGTTAAGATACATAGCTCATCCTGATTCTGATTTAATCTGTTAACTCATTAAATTTCATGCATATTTTATGATGAAGTCAGCATGTTTCGGGCCGGGCCACCGATTCTCGAGAACCGATCACGCGCTCTCGTATTGTGCGTGATCGCTCCGGCGCGTAGCTATTCCGATACGCACCGCAATCCCGCCGGGAGACCCGCCATGACGATTCATGACAGCCGCGATCTCGCTGTCTCGACGGCCGACGCCGACCTCGTCGCCGGACTGGAAAAGGCGCACGAGCTGTTCCTGACCTATTCCGGAGATCCACTCGGCGAAATCGAGGAGGTGCTGGACGGCGCGCCGGATTTCGTCATGGGACAGGTCTTCAAGGCGGCCCTGCTGACCCAGGCCATGGAGACTCGGATCTACCGCGACATGGTGGGCGCCCTCGAAAAGGCGGAGGGCCTGGCGGCACAAGCCAACGACCGCGAGCGCATGCATATCCGGGCGATCCGGTGCTGGGTCGACGGAGACTTCCACCGCGCCGTCGATCTCTGGGACGACGTCCTCGTTCACTATCCCCGCGACCTGCTCGCCCTGCAGCTCGCCCATCTCTCCGACGTGCTGCTCGGCGACACATCGAACCAGCGGGACCGGGTCGCCCGCATCCTGCATGCCTGGGACGAGAGTGTGCCCGGCTACGGCTACGTGCTCGGGCTCTACGCCTTCGGGCTGGAGGAGAACCGGGACTTCGCCATGGCAGAGGAATGTGGCCGCCGCGCCGTTGCCCTCAATCCGGCTGACGCCTATGCCGTCCATGCGGTCGCCCATGTGATGGAGAGCCAGGGACGGCAATCCGGCGGGATCAACTGGATGCGCTCGCGCGAGAGAGACTGGGCCTATGGCAACTTTGCCAGCCACCTCTGGTGGCACCTGGCGCTCTATCACCTCGATCTGGGGCAGGTGGACCGCGTGCTGGATGTCTATGACACCCGTCTGCGCAGCACCGACCAGAGTGGCGACCGCTATGAGGAACTCGATGCCGCCGCCCTGCTGTGGCGCCTCAATCTGCTCGGCGTCGACGTCGGGGATCGCTGGAAGGTACTGGCGGACAAGTGGGAGCCGAGCGCGACCGACACGCTCTACGCCTTCAACGACGTGCATGCGATGATGACTTTCGTCGCGGACGGCAGGTGGGAGATCGCCGACCGGGTGCTGAACGCACACGAACGCTATACGGCGGCGGCGAAGGATTCGAATTCGGCCATGACCAGGACGGTCGGCGAGCCGTTCTGCCGCGGGCTCAAGGCCTTTGCGCGGGAGGAATATGGGGCGACGGTCGAAACCCTGCTGCCGATTCGCTACCGCACCCGGTATCTCGGCGGCAGCCATGCCCAGCGCGACATCATCGGGCTGACGCTGCTGGAAGCCGCGCTCCGGGACGGACGGCACGAACTCGCGCTGGCGCTGGCCTCGGAGCGGACCGCGCTGAAACCGACCAGCCCGCAGAACTGGCGTTTCGCCGCACGGGCCCATCGCGGGCTCGGCGATCACCGCCGCGCGGCGGAGGCCGAAGCCCGCGCCGTCGCGCTGCACGGCTGAACGCAGGACCCTCAGGTCGAGGGCTGGCGGTTCCAGGGCATATGGGCGAGTAGGCGCGCCATGCCGCACCAGCCGGTCGTGCCCGCGACCAGGAGGCCGGCGCCGACGAAGGCGGCGATCAGGGCATAGAAAGGATCGACCAGATAACCGGCGAGACCGCCCGCGAGCGCGATGCTGCCGGCGGCGATCTGTACCTGGCGCATGATTTCCAGCGGCGCCTTGCGGTTCCGCGTCACCGGCATGCCGGCATCCTTCCAGCCCTCGATCCCGCCCTGCAGATAAGCGACGTCCGAGAAGCCGGCTTCGACGAAGAGCGGCGCATTGACCACCGTCCGGTTGCCGGAGCGGCAATGCAGCACCACCCGCCTGCCCTTGTAGGGCGCGAGATCGGCGCTGCGCCATTCGGAAAGCGGGATCGAGACCGAGCCCGGAATCCATTCCCGCGCCCGCTCGTCCTTTTCGCGTATATCGATCAGGACGGCCTTGCCGCCTTCGACGTCCGGCGCGACAACTCTGGTGTCGATGCCCATGAATTCCGGTTGATTGCTCTGCATTTCCTTGTCCTCCGTTCCTCCTGCGCGATCATTCGGCAGCGTTGCGCGCGCCATCCGGCGGGCAGAAATGTGTCTGCAGCACCGCGAGAAGATCGCTGACCGGCCCCTCGCTCAGTGCGTAGTACCGCCGCCGTCCTTCCGCTCTCACGGTGATGAGCTTTTCCTCTGTCATCCGTGCCAGGTGCTGGGACAGTGCAGGCTGTGACAGCCGCACCAGTCCGGAAAGCTCGGTCACCGTCAGCTCTCCCGCCTCCGCGAGATGACAGAGCACCATGAGTCGGTTCCGGTTGGCCGCCGCGAGCAGAAAATCGGCCACTTCGGCCGCCTTCCGTTCCATGGTTTCGATCGGCAGCGCGGGCATCGCCACATCCTCAAATTTCAAATTGCATTATATAAGCGATTGCTTATGTATTATCGGGTAGCCACGAAGACAACCCCTTTCTCGGGAGGGACGGAATGGACAATCTGACGAAGCCGCTGGTCGAGGGCTTTTTCGACAAGCGCACCTCGACGATCACCTATGTCGCGAGCTGCCCGGAGACAAAGAAGGCGGTCATCATCGATTCTGTGCTGGATTTCGACGCCCCTTCCGGCCGCACCTTCACGGAAAGCGCCGATCGGGTGCTCGCCTATGTCGCGGAAAAGGGCCTGGAGGTCACATGGCTGCTCGAGACCCATGCCCATGCGGACCACCTGTCCGGCGCGCCCTACATGCGCCGCAAGCTTGATGTCGGGATCGCCATCGGCTGTCATATCAAGGACGTCCGCGACGTCTTCAAACCGATCTTCAACCTGACGGACCTGAGCGAGGAGCCGAACGAGTTCGAGCATCTCTGGCAGGACGGCGAGAGCTTCGAGGTCGGAGCCCTGCAGTGCGAAGTGTTGCATACCCCGGGTCACACCCCGGCCTGCCTGACCTACCGGATCGGCGATGCGCTCTTTGTCGGAGACACGATCTTCATGCCGGATTTCGGCAGCGCGCGTTGCGATTTCCCCGGCGGTTCGGCCCGCACGCTATACAGATCCGTGCAACGCATCCTGTCGATGCCGGACCCGTATCGCATCTTCGTCGGACACGATTATCAGCCGGGCGGACGGGAAATCGCCTTCGAGACGACGGTCGGCGAGGAAAAGGCGCGCAGCATCCATTTCAAGAACGGCCGCGACGAGGATAGCTTCGTCGCCATGCGGGAGGAACGGGACAAGACACTCGGCATGCCGAACCTGATTCTGCCCTCGATCCAGGTGAATATCCGCGCCGGCAAACTCCCGGAACCGGAGGATAACGGCGTGCGTTACCTGAAACTGCCGCTCGACCAGTTCTGACGCCCCGCGGCCGGGCCGGTCAGGAGCCGAGCGCTGCCCTGCGCCGTTCGTACTCCGCCTGATCGATGTCGCCGTTGAGGAAGGCGTTCATCAGGTTCTGCAATGCGTCCCGGCTGCCCGGATCGACAGGCGACCTGCTGGCGGCGACCGCCGTCGGGCGCAGCGCGGAACGGTCTGAAGTGGCCGCCTTCACCTCGCCCGCATCCGGCTTGAAGTTGCCGTCCTCATCGAATCGGGCGGCATATTCCGCTTTCGCCGTTTCGATATCGAGCGCAATCTGGATATCGCAGCCTCTCTCGCGTCCATACTGGACGAGAGTGTTGTTGCGCGCGGCGAACCCGGTCATTTCCTGGCCTGCCCCGTCCTTCAGGTCGAGCGCGAACAGCGCCGGCCAGAACAGCAGGATCCCGACGGCCCCCACCATCGCGTTGCGGCCGGTCCTGTCGCTGGACTCGACCACGCGGGCGCGAATGGCCGCGTTGTTGCGGCCTATCTCCCGGTCGATCTCGGCACAGGACATCTGCTCGTCGTGGCGCTGGTAGGATTCGACCATCACCGGCTCGCGGCCCGCGCAGGCAACAAGCGTGAGGACGGCACAGAATGCCGTTAACCGACGGAGCATGGCTGATTTCCCCCAGATTTTCCGTTCCCCGGGGGAAACTCTATCAACCCCAAGAATCACGGGCAACGGACTGATGAAATTCAACAATACAGTCTGCTGCCAGGATCCGCCGGGGATCAGATATCGAGGTTTGCGACCTTCAGGGCGTTGTCCTGGATGAATTCGCGCCGCGGTTCGACCACGTCGCCCATCAGGGTGGAGAAGATCTCCTGCGCCTCGTCCAGATGGTCGACGCGGACCTGCAGCAAGGTCCGTTGGTTGGCATCCAGCGTGGTTTCCCAGAGCTGGTCCGGGTTCATCTCGCCAAGTCCCTTGTAGCGGTTCACCGTCAGGCCCTTGCGGCCGGTTTCCTGGATCGCCTCGATCAGGGCGACCGGGCCGTGGATCACCCGTTCGGTATCCTTCATCTGCAGCGTCGCACCCTTGCCGTAAGCGCCTCCGAGTTCCTCGGCCAGGCCGGTCAGGCGACGCGCCTCGGGGGTGCGGACCTGGACCTGATCGATACGGTAGCGTTCGGTGACGCCGCGCAGGGTCCGTTCGAAGACCAGTTCGATATTGTCGGCGTCGTAATGCCCGGTCCAGCCGCGCTCGATATCCTCCGACAGCGCGTCGAGCCGTGCAGCGATGCTCGCCGCGGCCTCGGTCGCCCGCGTCTCGTCGGCCAGCAGTTCCGGATTGAGCACGCCGGCGACAGCGCATTGCTCGACCACGAAGGAGGAACCGATGCGGCGCACAAGCGGCTCGATCAGGGTCTTTGCGTCACGCGCCTGTTCCGCCATCCGTTCCAGGTCGGGGCCGAGGATCTGGGTACCTTCGGCGAGCTTCAGGCTGACACCGTCGATGCCGTTGCCGATCAGATAGGCCTCCAGCTCCCGGTCGTCCTTCAGATAGGTCTCCGAGTTGCCCTTCTTCGCCCGGTAGAGCGGCGGCTGGGCGATATAGAGATGACCGCGCTCGACCAGCTCCGGCATCTGCCGGAAGAAGAAGGTCAGCAGGAGCGTCCGTATGTGGCTGCCGTCCACGTCGGCGTCGGTCATGATGATGATCTTGTGGTAGCGCAGCTTCTCGATATTGAACTCTTCCGAGCCGATGCTGGTGCCGAGCGCCGCAATGATGGTGCCGATCTCCTGGCTGGAGAGCATCTTGTCGAAGCGGGCGCGCTCCACATTCAGGATCTTTCCGCGCAGCGGCAGGATCGCCTGGGTCTTGCGGTCGCGCGCCTGCTTGGCGGAGCCGCCGGCGCTGTCGCCCTCGACCAGGAATAGCTCGCAGAGCGACGGATCGCGCTCCTGGCAATCAGCCAGCTTGCCCGGCAGGTTGGCGATGTCGAGCACGCCCTTGCGCCGGGTCAGCTCGCGCGCCTTCCGGGCGGCCTCGCGGGCTGCCGCCGCCTCGTAGGCTTTAGAGACGATGCGGCGGGCATCCTGGGGATGCTCCTCGAACCATTGCTGCATCCTCTCGCCGAGGATCGACTCGACCACCGGCCGGACCTCGGAGGAGACCAGCTTGTCCTTGGTCTGGGACGAGAATTTCGGATCCGGCACCTTCACCGAGAGCACACATGTCAGGCCCTCGCGGGCGTCGTCGCCGCTGAGCTGCGCCTTCTCCTTCTTCGCGATCCCGCTTTCCTGGGCATAGTTGTTGATGGTCCGGGTCAGCGCCCCGCGGAATCCGGCAAGGTGCGTGCCGCCGTCGCGCTGCGGGATGTTGTTGGTGAAGCAGAGCGTGTTCTCGTGGTAGCTGTCGGTCCATTCCATCGCGACCTCGACGGTGATCCCGTCGCGCTCGCCGGTGACCACGATTGGCTCGTGCAGGGCCTGGTGATTGCGGTCGAGATATTCGACGAAGGCCTTCAGGCCGCCTTCATAGAAGAGGTCGACCTGCACCGGCTCGGTCTCGCGCGCATCGGTCAGCAGCACGTGCACGCCGGAATTGAGGAAGGCGAGTTCCCGGAGCCGGTGCTCCAGGGTCTTGAAGTCGAACACGGTCTTGGTGAAGGTCTCGGTCGAGGGCAGGAAGGTGATCTCGGTCCCCTTCTTGCCGTTGGCGGGACCGACGATCTCAAGCGGCGATTCCGCTTCGCCGTGCCGAAAACGAATCACATGCTCCTTGTCCTCCCGCCAGATCCGGAGCTCGAGGATCTCGGAGAGCGCGTTCACCACCGAGACGCCGACCCCGTGCAGACCACCCGAGACCTTGTAGGAATTCTGGTCGAACTTCCCGCCCGCATGGAGCTGGGTCATGATCACCTCGGCGGCGGAGACCCCCTCCTCGGCGTGGATGTCGACCGGAATGCCACGCCCGTTGTCGGTGATGGTCGCCGAGCCATCCGCATTGAGCGTCACCGTGACCAGGTCGCAATGACCGGCCAGCGCCTCGTCGATGGCGTTGTCCACGACCTCGTAGATCATGTGATGCAGACCGGAGCCGTCATCGGTGTCCCCGATATACATGCCCGGCCGCTTCCGGACCGCGTCAAGACCGCGCAGGACCTTGATCGATTCGGCGCCGTATTCGGCCTGCTCGCCATTCGCGCCGGTCTGTTCCGGAAGATCGTCTTGTGCCATGTCGGCTCCCAGTTACGCAGGTGATCAATCGGCCCGGACCGCGCCGTCATCGACGGCGAAGAACTGGCCGGCGCCCTCGAGGGACGCAAACAGCGCCCGGTCGGTGCCGGTCATCCAGACCTGCCCGCCGAGCGCGAGAAGAATATCATACAAAGCGGCCCGGCGGCCGCTGTCGAGATGGGCCGCGACCTCGTCCAGCAGCAGGACCGGCACCGCGCCGGTCTCCTGCGCGCCGAGGCGGGCATGGCCGAGCACGATGGCGATCAGCAGCGCCTTCTGCTCGCCGGTCGAACAATGCGGCGCCATCATGTCCTTGGGGATGTGACGGACCAGGAGATCGCTCCGGTGCGGGCCCGGCACGGGAGCCGGTTCGCTGCCGTTGAGACGCCGCGCGGCTTCCAGCCGGGCCTTCAGATCGTCCTCGACCGCGAGCGCCGGGCGCGTCGCGATATCGGCCTCGACCTCGCCTTCGAGAGAAAGCTCGGCGCCGGGGAAAGGACCGGAGCCGGTTTCCGTCTCCGCGTTGAGCCGCGCCACCAAACCGCTGCGCGCGGCGGCGATCGCGACCGCCTTTTCGGCGATGGACTCCTCCAGCGCCGCAAACCAGGCCCGGTCGCGTGTGCCGTTCTTCAGCAGCCGCGCCCGTTCGCGCAGCGCATGGGCAAAGGCATTCACCCGGCCCGCATGCTCCGGATCGAAGGTATAGACCAGCCGGTCGAGAAAGCGGCGCCGGTTCGAGGCGCCCTCGATGAACAGCCGGTCCATCTGCGGCGTCAGCCAGGAGACGGAGAGATGCTCGGCAAGTGCCGCCTGGCTCTTCGCCGGCGCGCCGTCGATCCGCACCAGACGCTTCTCGCCGCCGGACCGGCCGTCGCCCTCGGGGCCGGGATCGCGCCCGGTGCCGATAGAGACCGCGCCTTCGAGCCCGTCCACATCGGCCGCGACCGCCCAGTGTGCATGGCTGCCGTCCGGCCCCGCCCGTCCGACCTCGGAAATCTGCGCCCGGCGCAGCCCGCGGCCGGGCGACAGGAAGGACACCGCTTCAAGCAGATTGGTCTTGCCCGCGCCGTTCGGGCCGGTCAGGACCACCGCCGGCGCGTCGGTCTCGATGCGGGCAGCGGCATAATTGCGGAACCCGGTCACGGACAGGCGGCCAACGCACGGCGAAACCCGTCCGGCGCTGATCTGCGCCGGTCCGGGCATCGGTCGGGACATGTCCGTGTTTCGCAATGCGTTCAACATTTCCGTTCGTGCTGGCTTTGCCGCCGGGCCGCCGGGATCCGGGCCGTCCTCAGACGCGCATCGGCATCAGCACGTAAAGCGCGCTCTCGTCGTCCTGGTCGAGGATGATCGTCGGCGAGGCCTGATCGGCGAGCTGGAACACCGCCCGTTCGCCTTCGATCTGGCCGGTGATGTCGAGGAGATATTTCGAGTTGAAACCGATTTCGAGATCGCTCGCGCCGTAATCGACCTCGACCTCTTCCTGCGCCGTGCCGTTGTCCGGGCTGCTCGCAGAGAGCGTCAGCTGGCCGCTGGTCACGGCGAGCTTCACCGAACGTGACTTCTCGGTCGAGATCGTCGCGACCCGGTCAACCGCCTCGGAGAAGCGCTGGCGGTCCACATGCAGCATCTTGTCGTTGCCGCTCGGGATCACCCGCTCGTAGTCCGGGAAGGTGCCGTCGATCAGCTTGGTGGTGACCACGGTCTCCTCGAAGGCGACACGCAGCTTGGTGTCGGACAGGGAGACCGTGACATCGCCCTCGACCTCGCCGATCAGCTTGTAGATCTCGTTCACCGCCTTGCGCGGCACGATCACGCCCGGCATCTCCTCCGCGCCCTGCGGCAGCGGCATCTGCACCCGCGCCAGACGGTGGCCGTCGGTCGCCACCGCGCGCAGTACCTTGACGCCGTTCGCATCGGCCGCGTGCAGGTAGATGCCGTTCAGGTAATAGCGGGTCTCCTCAGTCGAGATCGCGAAGCGGGTACGGTCGATCAGCATGCAGATATCGGCCGCGCTGATGACGAAACTGTGCGGCAGGGCATCGCCGCTGAGCGCGGGAAATTCCTCCGGCATCAGGGCCGGCAGGGAGAAGTTCGAGCGCCCGGCGCGGATCGTGACACGGCTGACATCGCCGGTCGCGGCCAGCTCGACATCCGACCCTTCGGGCAGCTTGCGCACGATATCGTAGAGCGTGTGCGCCGGCACCGTGACGACGCCCGCTTCGGCCACTTCGCAGGCCACGGATTCGACGATATCCATGTCCATGTCCGTCGTGCTGAGCGAGAGCCGGCCATCCGCCGCCTTCAACAGGACATTGGACAGGATCGGGATCGTATTCCGCCGTTCCACCACACTTTGGACGTGTCCGAGAGGCTTCAGCAAAGCCGCGCGATCAATAACGATTTTCATGTTCTTCTACTTATCGGCTGGAACGTTGATCCCCAATTTACCAACCCGCCGGCAGCCGTGCGCCACCATATGAGGCAGGTCCGTGAAACTATAGCACAAGTGCATGGTGCTTGCGGTAGTTTCAAGGGCAAAAAAGTTCGCTTTTCTGACCTATTGCGGACCGTGCTCCCGGCGCGCCCCGGGGGTCAGGATTCCAGCATCCGGCGGAGCAGGTCGACATCGTCGTTGAACTGCTTGTCCTGCCCCCGAAGCTCCTCGACCTTCTTCACCGCGTGCAGCACTGTGGTGTGGTCGCGGCCGCCGAATTTCCGGCCGATATCGGGCAGAGACTGCGAGGTCAGCTGCTTTGCCAGATACATCGCCACCTGACGCGGCCGCGCGATCGCACGCGAGCGGCGGGCCGAGTGCATCTCCGAGAGGCGGATCTGGAAATGGTTCGCCACCTGGCGCTGGATTTCCTCGACGGTGACCCGGCGGTCGTTGGCCCGAAGCAGATCGGCCAGCACTTCCTGGGTCATCTCCAGCGAAATGTCCCGCCCGACCAGCGTCGAATGCGCAACGATCCGGTTCAGTGCGCCCTCGAGCTCGCGGACATTCGAGGAGATCTTGTGCGACAGGAATTCCAGCACCTTCTCCGGCATCTCGACGCCAAGCCGTTCGGCCTTCGACTGCATGATGCCAAGGCGCAGCTCGTAGTTGGTCGGATGGATGTCGGCCACAAGGCCCCAGCCGAGGCGGGAGCGCAATCGCTCCTCCATGCCCTCGAGGTCGGTCGGCGACTTGTCGGCGGAGATCACCACCTGGCGGTTCTGGTCCACCAGCGCGTTGAAGGTGTGGAAGAATTCTTCCTGGGTGGAATCCTTGCCGCTGATGAATTGCACATCGTCGATCATCAGCAGGTCGACCGAGCGGAACTGCTCCTTGAACGCGACCGTGTCGCGGAAACGCAGCGCCCGGATGAACTGGTACATGAACTTCTCGGCGGAGAGATAGATCACCCGCCGGCGCGGATCCTTCTGCCGGACATGCCAGGCGATGGCATGCATGAGATGGGTCTTGCCGAGGCCGACCCCGCCATAGAGGAAGAGCGGATTGAACGGCACGGCTTCGCTTTCCGCAACCCGGCGCGCCGCCGCGAAGGCCAGTTCGTTCGGCTTGCCGACGACGAAATTGTCGAACGTGAAACGCGGGTCCAGCGGCGCCTCGAAATCGGTCCGCTCCTCGGGCTCGTGGCTCCCCCTGACCGCCGGCGCAGGCATCGGCGCGCCGCGCTGATCGGCATTCGCGTCGGCGCTCGGGGTTTCGTCCTCGGACACCTCGGCCACCGGCTCGACCCTGGCCCGGCCCGCGGCAAAGATAGCGATCGATTTCACGCCGGGATGTTCGACAGACCAGATCGCGCGCAGGCGGTCGGAATATTGCGAGCGCACCCGGTCGCGAACGAAGGGGCTCGGCGCCCGCATGATCGCGGTGCCCTCGTCGATACCCTCAAAGCTCAACGGTTTCAGCCAGTTTCGAAAGACCGCGTCACCCAGTTCGGTACGCAGCCTGCCGCGCACGCGCGCCCAGCACAATTCGTGATCTCCGGACATCTCGGCGGTCATTTTCCCACTCCCGCCAACTTGCCGTTCCGGCCCGAATTCACCCACCCCATTCAACCCTCTTCTGGACCCTTTCTGCAACGTGGCTTCGGTCATCAAATTGCCCCATCCGATACAATGACCAGCCGGTCAGAATCATCATCCTGCAGACGCACCTTCCCCAGCGGAAATCGCCCCGGCGATGCCCTGAACTCTTCGGGTTGTGCAAAGTAAAACTATGAAATGCTGAAGTTCTTACTTGGCTTTCGTGGTGAATGCCTGTTTGAACCACAACATATAGCGAGCACCGGAATTGAGTTTTTCAAAAGTACTATTCATTTTGTTTGCACCCCAGCGCGGCAACAGGCAGCCAAACTACCCAAGAGACCTTCGGGGCGCAACCTAGACTCTGTCCAAAATGACGATTTTTTTTCGTTCCGCGCGCGGATCTTTTCCTTGACAGAATCAATCTCCGCTTTGAATCAAAGCCTTGAATTCGATCCTTAAAAGATGACATCGCCTTACGATTTCATCCTTCGGAAGGAAGCCATTAACGCATTGTTTTTAATCAGATTTTGTAACTAAACGCACTGCATCGGAGAGGCCTGCACACGCGAACGCCAGGGTTTCAGTCACAAATCCCCAACAAAAGCGTCATTCAATCGTCACAAACGGAGCGCGCCGGCCGGACAGACATGAAAAAGCCGCGGCCCGGGCCGCGGCTTTTCAATACAGTCCTGTCCGAAAGACAGAACCTAAGCGGAAATCGCCTTGATGCGTGCGGACAGCCGCGACAGCTTGCGGGCCACGGTGTTCTTGTGCAGAACGCCCTTGGTCACGCCACGCTGCATTTCGGGCTGCGCGGACTTGAAGGCGGCCTGGGCCGCTTCCTTGTCCCCGCCGGCAATCGCCGTCTCGACCTTCTTCACGAAGGTGCGGATCCGGCTGATCCGGGCATGGTTGGTGACCCGGCGCCGTTCGTTCCGGCGAATTCGTTTCTTGGCAGACAGATGTTGCGCCATTTGCTTCTAATCCCAGCTCGATGCGCGGAAAATCAAGAGCGCGGCTTATAGACGAGTGCCCCCGTCGCGTCAACCGCGTAAATCCGACTGATTTCAGGAATCAGCGGTGTTTGAAATTGGGCTGCCGTTTTTCCGCGAATGCCGACATGCCTTCCTTCTGGTCTTCGGTCGCGAACGTGGCATGGAACAGCCGCCGTTCGAACTTGACGCCTTCGGCGAGCGTGCTCTCGTAGGCCCGGTTCACCGCCTCCTTCGTCATCAGAACGGAAGGGCGCGACATGCCCGCGATCCGCTCCGCCGTCTTGATCGCCTCGTCCAGCAGCTCGGCCGCCGGCACAATGCGGCTGACGAGACCGGCGCGCTCGGCTTCCTCGGCATCCATCATGCGGCCGGTCAGGCACATTTCCATCGCCTTGGATTTGCCGACGAAGCGGGTCAGGCGCTGGGTGCCGCCGGAGCCCGGAATGGTGCCGATGGTGATTTCCGGCTGACCGAACTTGGCGGTGTCGGCAGCGAGGATGAAGTCGCACATCATCGCCACCTCGCAGCCGCCGCCGAGCGCATAGCCCGCGACCGCCGCGATCACCGGCTTGCGGCAGCGGGTCAGATCCTCCCAGCCGCTGGTGATGAAATCCTCGCTGAACACGTCGGCGAAGCTCTTGCTCTGCATTTCCTTGATGTCGGCACCGGCCGCGAAAGCCTTCTCGCTGCCGGTCAGAACCATGCACCCGACCTCGTCATCCGCCTCGAAGGACGCGAGCGCCTTGCCCAGTTCCGCCATCAGCACGCTCGACAATGCATTGAGCGCCTTGGGGCGGTTCAGCGTGATCAGACCGACCGGCCCGCGCTTTTCAATTTCGATACATTCATACGCCATCGGATTGCTCCCATTCATCCGTTCACGGGCCCGAGGGGGCCGCACGGTCACCTTGGCAATAAGGAAAACCGGACCAGCAGTTGTCCGCCGTCCGGTGTGAAATCCAGCGTGAGTCTCTCCCCCTCGCGCTGGAAGCTGTCCTTCCCCGCACCACTCCAGCCGAGCTGGCCGAGCGTTTCCGCGTAGAAGGACCGGATCTGATCCGCGGCGACAGGTCCGCGGGCAAAGGCGACGACGATCCGCCCGCTGGCCGCATCGAAGGCCACCGAAGCGTCCGGAATCTGCTCCAGGCCGGGCATCAGCGGCAGGTCGGCAAAGCCTTCGACGAAGCTGTCCGCCGCCAATCCCGGCCGGACGAACGCCAGCAGAAGGGCCAGAGCGAGCACACTTGCAAAGGATCGGACAGCCGGGAACCTGATCCCGCGCCTCATCTGTCGTGGCATAGACATGACGGCTGCTTCTACCTCAGCGCTGGCAGCGGGGACAATAGAAAGTCGAGCGGCCGGACTGCACGATCCGGCGCACCGGGCCGTGACCGGCCTCCACCGGGCAGGGCGCACCCTCGCGGTCATAGACCAGGAAGGAATGCTGAAAATAGCCAAGCTCCCCGTCGGGACGCTGATGATCACGCAGGGTGGAACCGCCGGCAAGGATCGCCGCCTCCAGTACCTCGCGGATCGCCGCGGCCAGTCGCTCTGCCCTCCGGCCCTGGACGTTGGCCGCCTGGCGAAGCGGTGAGATGCCGGACCGGAAGAGGGCTTCCGAAACGTAGATGTTGCCGAGACCGGCGACCACCTTCTGATCCAGCAGCGCCGCCTTGATCGGCGTGCGCTTGCCTTTCAGGGCGGCGGCGAGGGCCGGGCCGTTGAAGGCGTTCGAGAGCGGCTCCGGACCCAGCGCCGCGATCAGCTTGTGCCCGGCCAGGTCCGCCCCGGGAATCAGGTCCATGGCGCCGAAGCGGCGGTGATCGTTGAAGCGGATCACCGTGCCGCCCTCCATGGTGAAGACGACATGGTCGTGCTTCTCCAGCTCCGCCGGGCGGACGGTGTCGATATTGACCTTTCCCGACATCCCGAGATGCCAGAGCAGCACCGTCCCGTCTTCCATATGAACGAGGATGTATTTCGCCCGGCGGGTCATGTGATCGACGCGCCGTCCTTCAAGCCGCGCAACGAAATCGGCGGGCAGGGGCCAGCGCAGGTCCGGGCGCCGCTGCTCCACGCGTGCGAGTCGCCGGCCTTCCATGAAGGGCTGCAGGCCGCGCATCACGGTTTCCACTTCGGGCAGTTCGGGCACTCGGGCTTCCTTCCCGCATCGACATTCGCCTTCTCTCTAGGCGAGGGCGGGGCGCACGGCAAGCGCGCTCGCCTCAACAGTCGGCCCGGGCGGGCGGCAGGTACGCTTCAACGGTTGGATTGCGCGTCACTCTGGGCTAGATCACGGGGGACACGGCGACGCAGCCGGTCGCTATTGCGGGAACATCTCGATGACAGAGAGCGCCACCACCCATTTCGGCTTCAGGGACGTGCCGGTCGGCGAAAAAGCCGGGATGGTGCGCCAGGTTTTCGATTCCGTCGCCGGACGCTACGACCTGATGAACGACCTGATGAGCCTCGGCATCCACCGGCTCTGGAAGGACGCGCTGATGGACTGGATCGCGCCCAGGGCCGACCTGGCGCTGCTCGACGTCGCCGGCGGTACCGGGGACATCGCCTTCCGCTACCGGGCACGCGGCGGCGGTCCGGTCACCGTCTGCGACATCAACGAGTCCATGCTGACCGTCGGCCGCGAGCGGGCGGTGGAGAAGGGCATCGACGGCCTCACCTGGACTGTCGGAAATGCCGAGATGCTGCCGGTCGAAACCGCTTCCGTCGACCTCTACACCATCGCCTTCGGGCTCAGGAACGTCACCGATATCGACGCCGCGCTGCGCGAGGCGGAGCGGGTGCTGAAACCGGGCGGGCGCTTCCTCTGCCTCGAATTCAGCCGCCTTGCCATTCCGGCACTCGACCCGGTCTATGATTTCTATTCCTTCAAGGTTCTGCCGGAGATCGGCGCCCGCGTCGCCGACGACCGCGAGGCCTACCGGTATCTCGCCGAGAGCATCCGCAGATTCCCGGATCAGGAGAGCTTCGTCGAGCGCATCGAGGCGGCCGGTTTCGGCCGCATCCGCTACCGCAACCTCTCGGGCGGGATCGCGGCGATCCATTCCGCCTGGAAACTCTGACCCGTCATGTGGCGTGCTCTGCGCAACCTCGTTCGCCTCTGCGGCTCGGCCTGGATCCTCGCCCGGCACGGCGCGCTGGCGCCGCTCGCCCATATTCCGCAGGCCCCGGCCCTCGCGTTTGCGGCGCGCGTCGTCCTGCTGTTCCGCGACCGGCGCTATGACCGGCTGCGCCCGGGCGAGCGGCTGGCCGCGGCGCTGAGTGCGCTCGGCCCGAGCTTCATCAAGTTCGGCCAGTCGCTCGCGACCCGCTCCGACCTGATCGGCGAGGAACAGGCGCACGATCTCTCGCGGCTGCAGGACCGTCTGAAACCGTTCCCCAGCACCGTCGCCAGGCGAACGCTCGAGGAAGAGCTGGCGCGGCCGATCGCGGACGTATTCGCCTCCTTCGAGGAAAAGCCCGTCGCCGCCGCCTCGATCGCCCAGGTGCATTTCGCCGTGACGGCGGAGGGCGAGGAGGTCGCTGTCAAGATCCTGCGCCCGGACATCGAAAAGCGCTTCGCCCGCGATCTCGATCTCTTCCTCTGGATCGCCGAACTGCTGGAGACCCACTGGCCGTGGATCCGCCGGCTGAAGCCGGTCGAGGTGATCGAGCTCTTCCGCGAGACCGTGGAGATGGAGATGGATTTGCGCATGGAGGCGGCCGCCGCTTCCGAACTGGCGCAGAACTTCGGGGCGGATCCGGGCTTCCGCGTGCCTAAGGTGGACTGGAACCGCACCACCGCCCGGGTGATGACCATCGAGCGGGTGCACGGCACGCGGATCGACGATCTCGAGAGCCTGATCGAGCAGGGCCAGGACCCGACGGAGATCCTCCGCCGTGCCGCCACCGCCTTCTTCAACCAGGTCTTCCGCGACGGCTTCTTCCATGCGGACATGCATCCGGGGAACGCTTTCGTCGACGCCGAGGGCCGTGTGGTGCCGGTCGATTTCGGCATCATGGGCCGGCTCGACCAGAAGACCCGCTACTATCTCGCCGACATGCTGACCGGGTTCCTGACCGGCGATTACCGCAAGGTGGCGGAAGTGCATTTCCGCGCCGGCTACGTGCCCGCGCACAAGAGCGTGGAGGCCTTCACCCAGGCCTGCCGCTCGATCGGCGAGCCGCTGCTCGGCCGGCCGCTGAACGAGATCTCCGTCGCCCGCCTGCTGGCGCAGCTGTTCCGCATCACCGAGCAGTTCGAGATGGAGACCCAGCCCCAGCTCCTGCTGCTGCAGAAAACCATGGTGGTCGCCGAGGGCGTCGGGCGGACGCTCAATCCCGACGTCAATATGTGGGAGCTGCCGCGGCCCATGATCGAGGACTGGATGCGCGAGCATCGGGGTCCCCAGGCACGGGTGCGCGAAGCCGCCACCCATGCCGTTGCGCTTGCGGAACGGTTGCCGCAGATCATCGAGACGACGGACCGGGTGATGGGCTCGCTGACCGAGGGCGGGGTCAAGCTGCATCCCGAGACCGTCGCCCGCTTCGCCGAGGAAAATGCCCGCCGCCGGCGCTCCTTCTGGCCGGTCTGGCTCGCCCTGCTGATCGCCGTTCTGGCCCTGCTTTTCGACTGACGCCGGCGTCTGCGGCATTCCGACGCAGCTTTGTTGCCGTCAACGCCCGTTCCCGGCACCGGAAAGTCCGGAATCGGGACAAATACGACCGGAAATTTTTGACCGAATCCCCCACATTAGAAGCAACGGATCGTCGGCCCGAGCGTCGGCGAGAGAGCGGCGCTCGGTGGCCCGACGGCATGAATCATGTCGGGAGAGACGCCATGAGTGCTGTCTTCGACTCTGCCAGCTTCGACGACCACGAGGCCGTCAACTTCAGCCATTGCCCGGAAACCGGGCTCAAAGCCATCATCGCCGTCCATTCCACCGCCCTCGGCCCGGCCGCGGGCGGCTGCCGCATGCGACTCTACGAGCGGGAGGAGGAGGCGCTGACCGACGTGCTCCGGCTCTCGCGCGGCATGACCTACAAGAACGCCATGGCCGAATTGCCGCTCGGCGGCGGCAAGTCGGTGGTGGTCGGCGACCCGGCGAAAGACAAGACCGCCCGCCTTCTCGAGAGCCTCGGCGATGCCGTCGAGCGGCTCGGCGGCGATTACTGGATCGCCGAGGACATGGGCATCGGCCCGGAGGATATGGCAATAGTCGCGCGCCGCACCCGCTACGTCGCCGGACTCGCGAAAGGCAAGGCGGCGAGCGGCGATCCCTCGCCGGTGACCGCCGAGGGCATCTTCCGCGGGCTCAAGATCGCGGTGAAACACAAGCTGCAGCGTCCGAGCGTGAAGGGCCTGACCGTCGCCATCCAGGGGATCGGTCATGTCGGCTACGGTCTCGCCCGGCTGCTGCACGAAGCGGGCGCTTCCCTCGTCGTCAGCGACGTGAACCAGGCGGCCCTGAAGAGCGCCGTCGCCGAGTTCGAAGCGGACGTGGTCGACCCGGACTCGATCTACGACGTCGATGCCGATGTCTTCGCCCCTTGCGCCGCCGGTGCGATCCTGAACGCGAATACCGTCCCGCGGCTCAAGGTCCCTGTCGTCGCGGGCGCGGCGAACAATCAGCTCGACGTCCCGGAGAGCGGCGCGCTGTTGAAACAGCGCGGCATCCTCTACGCGCCGGACTATGTCATCAACGGCGGCGGGATCATCAATGTCGCGGGCGAGATCCTCGGCAATTACGACCCGGCCTGGGTCCGCGCCAAGCTCGACCGGCTGATGCAGACCCTCGACGCCGTGTTCACCGAATCCGCCCGCCAGGACCTTTCCCCGGAAGTGGTGGCGGACCGGATCGCCCGGCAGCGCATCGAAGAGGCGCGGCTCAGGAAGGCGGGTTAGGACGCCTTCCGACCTGCCTTGGATGACCTGAAAGAGCCGGCCGCATCGCTAACCGACGTTACATTGCGCGGCGGAAACCCCGCGGTGCTTCTGGCGATGTAGGCCGAGCGACTGACCCCGAGCATGGCAGCATTACGGTCGATCACCGAGAGATCCGACTGCTTCAGGGTGATGTTCACCCGGACGGTCTTGTCCACCACTTCGGCAACCGGAATCAGAACAGGCATCCCGTCGGCAAAATCGGGATTGCCCATGATCTCTTCCACAGTGGACGGCTGTGGGATCTCCTCGCCATCCTCCATCAGGATCCGAAGATGTCCGGCCAACGCCTCTTCCGCACCTGCTTTCAACTCCTCGACGGACGCACCCGCAGAGACGCATCCCGGAAAATCGGGAAACGAGATCCCATACTCGCTTCCTTCGTTCTTATGGATCACGCCTACATAATATCTCATCTGCTCACCTCAGCTTGCCGCCCGACTGCTTCTCGATACTCCGAAGCGTCCCCACCGGCAGATCGCGTTTCGGATGCGGCACTGTCACCTAGCCGGGCTTCGTCGGGTGTTTGAAATGGTGTTGACTTCCGGGCACCCGGATCTCACGCCAGCCGTCGGCCTCAAGCAGCTTGATCGCACCGGCGCTCTTCATGTGTATTAGTATACACACGCGAACATGGTTTTCGATTGACCCGTTGTTGGCGCCGTGTCCAGAACGCATCTTGAACCTCCTTCTCCCCGGCCCTAGAGTCCGCCGCGTCCGAAGTGTTTGAGAGGGATGGCCCATGGCCACCGGCAAACGGGTCCTGCTGATCGTCGGCGGCGGCATTGCCGCCTACAAATCGCTTGAGCTCGTCCGCCTGCTGCGCAAACGCGGTGTCGCCGTGCGTGCCGTGCTGACCAAGGCGGGCGCCGAGTTCGTGACGCCGCTCAGCCTCTCGGCGCTGACCGAGGACAAGGTCTATTCGGAGCTCTTCTCCCTCACCGACGAGGCGGAGATGGGGCATATCCAGCTCTCCCGCTCGGCCGACCTGGTCGTCGTCGCGCCCGCGACCGCCGACCTGCTGGCGAAGATGCGGGCGGGACTGGCGACCGACCTTGCCTCCACCCTGCTGCTCGCCACCGACACCGACGTGCTCGCCGCGCCGGCGATGAATGTCCGCATGTGGAGCCATGCGGCGACGCAGGAGAACGTGCAGGTCCTGAAGGAACGCGGCATTGCCTTCATCGGCCCGGACGAGGGCGACATGGCCTGCGGCGAATACGGGCCCGGCCGCATGGCGGAGCCCGAAGCGATCGCCGAGGCGGTGATGGCCAGGCTGGATCCGTCCGCACGGCCGCTCGCCGGCAAGCGCGCGGTGGTCACCAGCGGACCGACGCACGAGCCGATCGACCCGGTGCGCTACATCGCCAACCGCTCCTCCGGCAAGCAGGGCCATGCCATCGCCGCGGCGCTCGCGGCGGCGGGCGCGGAGGTGACGCTGGTCACCGGCCCGACGCGGGAGCCGGACCCGGCAGGCGTGACCGTGAGGCATATCGAGACCGCGCGCGAGATGCTGGCCGGGGTCGAGGCGGCCCTGCCGGCGGACATCGCGATTTTCGCCGCCGCGGTCGCCGACTGGCGCGTTGCCGCGGAAGCGGGACAGAAACTGAAGAAGGATGGTTCGGGCAAGGTGCCGTCGCTCGCCATGACCGAGAATCCGGACATCCTGAAAACCATCTCCGGCCTCGGCGGCAGCCGTCCGGCGCTGGTCGTCGGTTTCGCCGCCGAGACCGAGAAGGTTGTGCGGCACGCGAGCGAGAAACGCGCCCGCAAGGGCTGCGACTGGATCCTCGCCAACGATGTCAGCCCGGCGACCGGGACCTTCGGCGGCGAGGCCAATACCATTCACCTGATCACCGGCGCCGGCAGCGAGGACTGGCCGAAGCTGACGAAGAAAGAGGTGGCGGAAAGGCTTGCCGCCCGCATCGTGGAGCATTTCAGCGCATGACCAGCGCCACCGTCGACGTGAGGGTCCGCCGTCTGCCCCACGGGGCCGACCTGCCCCTGCCGTCCTACCAGACCGCCGACAGCGCCGGGATGGACCTGCTCGCCGCCATAGAAGGCGAAATCGTGATCGCGCCGGGCGAACGCACGCTCATACCGACCGGGCTCGCCATCGCGCTGCCGCCCGGCTACGAGGGTCAGGTGCGGCCACGCTCCGGCCTTGCGCTGCGCAACGGCATTACCCAGCTGAACACGCCGGGCACGATCGATGCGGACTATCGCGGCGAGATCGGCGTCATCCTGATCAATCACGGGAACGAGCCCTTCGCCGTGACCCGCGGCATGCGCATCGCGCAGATGGTCGTCGCGCCGGTGATCCAGGCGCGCTGGAACGAAGTCGCGGAACTGGACGAGACGACACGCGGGGGCGGCGGATTCGGCTCGACCGGAACCGGCTAGGGCTGGCGCCGTATCGCGCAGACACCTGTTCTGCGGCAGTACTTCAATCCCGCGGCTGGATGCCCAGCTTGAACGGGAGGCATTCTTCGGCATGGGAGGAAGACATGAGCGCACCCGAATTCCGCGGCAGGATATATGACAGCATCCTCGATACCGTCGGCGCGACGCCGCTGGTCCGCGTCTCCAAGCTCGCGGCGGCGGAGGGCGTGAAGGCGGACATCCTCGCCAAGCTCGAATTCTTCAACCCGCTGGCCTCGGTGAAGGACCGGATCGGTCTCGCCATGATCGAAGCGGCCGAGAAGTCCGGCAAGCTCCAGCCCGGCGCCACCATCATCGAGCCGACCAGCGGCAATACCGGCATCGGTCTCGCCTTCGTCGCCGCCGCCCGCGGCTACAGGCTGATCCTGACAATGCCGGAATCCATGTCGGTCGAGCGGCGCAAGATGCTCGCCTTCTTCGGTGCCGAGATCGTGCTGACGGAAGCGCCGAAAGGCATGAAGGGCGCGATCGCCAAGGCCGAGGAACTGGTCGCCGCCACGCCGGGCGCCTTCATGCCGCAGCAGTTCGACAACCCTGCGAACCCGGAGGTGCATGTCCGTACGACGGCCGAGGAGATCTGGAAGGATACCGGCGGCGATATCGACGTCTTCGTCTCCGGCATCGGCACCGGCGGGACGATCACCGGCGCCGGCGGCGTGCTGAAGCAGCGCAATCCGAAGCTGCATGTCGTGGCGGTCGAGCCGGAGGCCAGCCCCGTGCTGTCCGGCGGCGACCCGGCGCCGCACAAGATCCAGGGCATCGGCGCCGGCTTCGTACCGAGCATTCTGGACACGAAGATCTATGACGAGATCGTCCGGGTCGGCAACGAGGCGGCGATCGAGACCAGCCGCAAGGCGGCACGCAGCGAGGGCCTGCCGGGCGGAATCTCCTCCGGCGCTGCGCTCTGGGCCGCGATCCAGGTGGGCAGGAGGCCGGAGATGGCGGGCAAGCGCATCGTCACCATCATCCCGAGCTTCGCCGAGCGCTATCTCTCCACCGCGCTCTTCGAGGGGCTCGGGGAATAACCGAGATGGAACTGAGCGACGAGCAGTTCCACCGCTATGCCCGCCACCTGATCCTCGACGAGGTGGGCGACGAGGGGCAGGAGAAGCTGCTCGCCTCGAGGGTGCTGGTGATCGGCGCCGGCGGTCTCGGCTCGCCGCTCCTGCTCTATCTCGCCGCCGCCGGAGTCGGCACGCTCGGCATCGTCGATGACGATGCGGTCGACCTCAGCAACCTGCAGCGCCAGATCGCCCATGCCTCGGACGCGGTCGGCGTCTCGAAGGTGGAGTCCGCCGCGGCCTCGGTCGCCCGCATCAATCCGGGCGTGCGGGTGGAGAAACATCCCGAGCGGCTGACGGCGGAGAACGCCGCTCTTCTGTTCCGGGACTATGACCTGATCGCCGACGGGAGCGACAATTTCGCTACCCGCTACCTCGCCAACGATGCCGCCTATTTCGCCGGCAAGCCGCTGGTCTCCGGCTCGCTCTTGCGTTTCGAGGGCCAGCTCGCAACCTTCCGGGGCGGCGTCAAAGGGCATGAGGGCGAGCCGTGCTACCGCTGCCTGTTTCCGAGCGAGCCGCCGCCGGGCATGATCCCGCGCTGCGAGGAGGCCGGCATTCTCGGCGCCGTCGCCGGAGTGATCGGAACCCTGCAGGCGACCGAGGTGATCAAGGAATTGCTCGCTCTCGGCAGTTCCCTTTCCGGCCATCTTCTGATTTACGACGCGCTCGGCCCGACCTTCCGGAAGATGAAGGCCGCCCGCAATCCCGGCTGCGCACTCTGCGGCACCGATCCGACGATCCGCGAAATCGCCTAGAGTCCGCCGCAATTCCGCCCGCCTTGGCATGTGTGCTTTGCCACAGCGCAAAGCGGTAACGGTTTGGAAAGACTCGCTCCGTAACCATATCCACTAGAGACACAAATCCAGAGGAAAGGCTTCGACCGCTTCCATTTACGGATGAGACGGGAGCCGTTCCAGGAGCACGGGGAAATGATCAAGGATCACGAAACAAGCAGAAAAATCGACAATGGAGTGGTGCCGAGCAAGGCGGACCTGCAGGCCTCCGGGTCCTGGTCCCTTCCGTTTTTCGGCCTCGCCCTGGTCACCACGATCCTGGTGATCGGCACCATGCTCGGCTCCGGCGACGCCAGCGCCTTCTTCGGTAAATAGGTCGTCCTAGAAATCAAGTTCGAGGACCCGGTCCGGCGGTCGGTGCCCGTCGACAAAGGTCTTCACGTTCACGATCACCTTTTCGCCCATATCGATCCGGCCCTCGATCGTGGCCGATCCCATATGCGGCAGCAGCACGACGTTCT